>NZ_JBGSQX010000110.1:0-8030 GCF_041737845.1 Desulfococcus sp. | reverse complement strand
CTCCGGGGGCGGCCGCCGATTTGGCCGCAGCACCCCGGCGCAAACCGGTTCGTCCGGCCCGAGAAGGGGCCGGCCCGGCCGGCAGCGCCATCCTGCTCGTCGAAGACAACGAGACGATCCAGCTTGTCAGCCTGGGGCTGTTGAAAAGCCTGGGGTATGCGGCGGATCTGGCCCAAAACGGCCAGGAGGCCATCGAGGCGCTGGAGAAGAAGGACTACCGACTGGTCCTCATGGACATGGAAATGCCGGTGATGGACGGCTATGAGGCTACCAAGGCCATCCGGGGCGACCAGTCGCCGGTGATGAACCCGGACGTTCCGATCATCGCCATGACCGCCCACGCCATGCAGCGGGATCTGGACCGCTGCCTGGCCGTGGGAATGGACGGCTACCTGACCAAGCCGGTCAAGAAACAGGACCTGGCGACGCTTCTCGAAACCTATCTGGGACGTGATGATATCGACGCTGCGGAAGGTGCGGATGCCGTCGGAACGGACGGGGCGGTCCAGGAGAGCGAAAACATTTTTGATGAAGCCGGCATCCGGGATCGTCTCGACAACAGCGACGATCTGATCCAGGTCGTCATGAGGAGCTTCGTCGAGAGTTTCCCGGAGCGGATCACGGAATTGACCCAGGCCTATGAAAGCCGGGACGGGGAGTGCATCCGCCGGGTGGGCCACAATATGAAGGGCTCCTCCAGCACCGCCGGAGCGACGGCCATCATGAGGAGCGCCATGGTCGTGGAGGATGCCGGCAGGACCGGGGATATGCAGATGATCCCCGCCTGCATCGATCAGATCAAATCCGATTTTGTCAAACTGAAGAAAGTGTTGACTGATAGCGGGATTCTCTAGCCGGACTGCGGATGCCGCTTTTTCAACTTCCGCCGGTGAAGCGGATCCACAGCGGCGCCTTGCGGATCGAAACGGTTGAACAATGGAGGTGAATCATGGACAGGCCCAGTCCGGTGCCGGATGACAGCCGCCCAAGAAAACCCCTGGATGAAAACGGGGGGATGAATGACTCCGGGCCGGCGGGGAGGGAGATGGAAGACCGAGTCTCCGTATGCCGCCTCACGGGAGAGGCCGCCGGGGAGGATTTTTTCTCCTATCTCAGCCAGGAGGTCCAGAAGCCGATGAGCGAAATCGTCGGCATGATCGACCTGCTGAAAGGGACGGCCCTGACGCTGGAGCAGAGCACCTATCTCGAGATGGTCCGGCACAGTTCGGAACGACTCATGACCATGCTCACCAACCTCATCGATATTTCCCGGATCCAATCCGAGACCCTGACGATTGACGCCATCGATTTCGATCTGCGGATGATGCTCCAGGATATCAGCCGGCAGATGCGGGTCCGGGCCACGGAAAAGTTCCTGGCCTACCATTGCGCCGTCAGCCCGAACGTCCCCTCCCGGTTCAATGGGGACCCCGGCCGCATCCGGCAGATTCTGACGAGCCTCCTCGACAACGCGATCAAGTATACCTCCGAGGGGGGAGTCACCCTCCTGGTGGATGTCCAGCCCGGATGCGGAAGCCAGGCCATCGTGGCGTTCGAGGTCATGGACACCGGCATCGGCATTTCCGAGTCCCGGCGGGAACAGCTCTTTGCCTCCTTCAGCCCGTCGGGTCAGGAAGCGATCCGGCCTTCGATCCGGACCGGCCTGGGGCTTTCCATCGCCAGGCAATTGTGCGAGAGGATGGGCGGCCATCTCCGTCTGGAAAGCCGCTTGGGGGAAGGCTGCAGCGTCAATTTCACGATCTGCCTGGAGCATCCCTCGGAGGAAGACCGCATTCTGACGGCGGCCGGGGAAGATCTGGCGGACCTGCGGATCCTGGTGGTGGACGACAGCCTGACCCATCGGAATACCCTTGAAAGACAACTGAAGGCCTTGGGCTGCCGCTGTGAAGGTGTCCCGGATGGATGGCGGGCCATCGATGCCCTCCGGAAGGCCCGTTCATCGGGCGATCCATTCCAGATCGCCCTTGTGGATACGGCCCTGCCCGATATGAGCGGCGAAACCATCGGGGAGAAAATCAAGCGGGACCCGAGCATTCGGGACACCCGGCTGATGATGATCGCCGTCATCGGCCGGCGGGGCGACGCACGGAAACTTCAGGATATCGGATTTTCGGCCTACCTCCTCAAACCCCTCCAGCCCGGGCAGCTCATCGACAGCCTGCGGCTGGTGATGGGACGGTCCAGGGCGGCGCCTGGGGGCGATTCCCCGGAAATCATCACCCGGCACACCCTGATGGAAAACCGCAAGAACAACATCCGCATCCTCTTCATCGAGCCCGATCCCACCATGCAGGCCGCCGGCTGCGGACTGCTGAAGAACCTGGGATATCACGCCGACCCGGTTCAAAGCCGGGAAGAGGCGTTGCTGCGCATGGAATACCATTCCTACGATCTGGTCATCATGGAGATGATGCTGCCGGAAATGGACGGCTATGAGATGATCCGCCGAATCCGCGGCAGCCGGGGTTTGGCCACATCCGCGGACGTCCCCGTTCTCTGTCTGGTGGCCTCCGGACCGGGGGGGGCTGCCGAAGAGGCCATCCAGGCGGGCGGAGATGCCATTCTGGCAAAGCCTTTCGGGGCCGACGAGCTGGAAAGGATGATCGAGCCGATGCTGAAGCCCCGTACCCGGTCCGGCGATCCGCATCCATCGGGGATATTCGACGAAAAATGGCTTCGGGAGCAGTTGGGAGACCGCGAGGAGATGGTCCAGGCCCTGATCCGGGGCTTCATGGAGAAGACCCCCGCCCATCTCCGCAAGCTCAAGGAGCACACCCGTGCCAAAAACTCCGAACGGATTCGAACCCTGGGCGCCATCCTCAAGGGGACGTCGTCGGCCATCGGCGCCCGGGCCCTCTACAGGATCGCTTTCCAGATCGAGGCCGCCGGGCAGAATGCGGCCTATTCCCTCATGCCCGGGCTGATCCGTAAGATGGAAACGGCGCTTGAAGACCTGAAGGCCGCCATGGCGTCATCGCCCCTCGGCATCCTCCCCCTGCCGCCGGAAGGAGACCCGGTTGATATGAAGGTCGTCCTCGAGATCTTCAATGACAACCGGGAGCTTCTGGGGCGCTTCTTCAAGGATTTCATGGTGAATTCCCTGGCGACCCTGGGGGAGATCCGGAGGGCCGTCGCGGAAAAGGACCCCGATCAGATCCGACGGAGCGCCCATAAACTCAAGGGAAGCCTGAAATATCTTGCCGCCGAGAAGTCCATCGACTGCGCGGGGCGGCTGGAGGAGATGGGACGGGAGGGCCGGCTGGAAAAGGTCGACGAAGCCTACGAAGATCTGGCCGAAGCCTATGCGGAGGTAAGGCGGTTCATCTCGACGGTCCAGGTCACCGCTCCTTGAACCGGCGACGGATGGCCTCCTTTTCCTCGCGGGGGAGGTTGTCCCAGTGCTTCAACTGCCGCCTGATCTGCTGCTGCTCCTGCGGGGGAAGCTGCTGCCACTGTTTGAAGCGCTGCTGGTAACGCTTCTGGTCCTCCGGCGGCAGCTGGTTCAACCGCTGCATTTTTTTTCGCATCCGCTGCTGCTCTTCCGGCGGCAGCGATTGCCACTGGCGGAGCTTGTTCTTGAGGCGGTTTTTTTCATCGGGCGGGAGATTTTCGTAGCGGCGCCGGTTGTTCCCGCCGTCCTTTGCGAGGAGGACGGGGGAGGACAGGCCCTTTTCGGCATGTCGATTTCCGGCCGAAGCCGCCCCGGGAGGCCGGAAAGAGAGCGTGAGGCAGATCAGGATGGCGGCTATCCATCTTCCGGCGTCAGGCCGCATGCCGCCCTTCCATTTCACCCGACACCCGGTCCTTGTCAGTCGTCCCCTTTCTGTCCGTCGGAAATTCCCCGTTGACGGGCGCATCGGTCATCCGGACCAGCTTCTCGAGGTCGTCCAGCTCCTCCAGCAGGTCGAGGTTCTCGATCACCTCCAGGTCCTCGATGAGGATCCGCTCTTCCTGGTTGGGGACGGCGGCGGTCTGGAAAGGCACGTCCGTTTCCTGAAAGGCCCGGAAGTCGACCCGGAAGCCGACCCGCAGGCCAAGGATGACGGCGGCGATCATGCAGGCCCCGGCCGCCATGCGGACCCACCCCGGCGACGGGGTGAAAAATGACGGCAGCCGCCAGGGGGTCCGGACATGCTTTGCTTCCAGCACGCTCAGGATGTTTTCCGTAAGCCGCTCCGATTCGGCCGCCGTCAGGGCCGGGGGCGGATGGACGGCCGCGGCCTGCTGGATGAGATGTCGAAGCGCGCGCTGTTCATGCCGGCACCCGGGGCATGACGCAAGATGACCGGCCAGGTCGATCCGCGCCTCTTCCGCGAGTTCGCCATGGGCATCCAGCCAAAGGCTTTCCTGGTATGTATCGCAAGGTTTCATCTGTCGGCTCCGTTGTCTTCCCGCCAGTCGCTCAGCGCCTCCCTGAGCGCCCGGGTCGCCCGGAAAAGGTGGGTTTTGACCGTTCCCTGGGCGGCCCCCGTCATCCGGGCGATCTCCGAGAGGGCCATCCCGTGAAGCACCTTGAGCTGAAATACCGTCCGCTGTTTTTCCGGAAGGGCTTCGAGCGCCTTGTCCAGGTCCCGGGCCAGGTCGCCGCCGCGGACCGCCGTGTAGGGGTCGCCGGCCTCTTCCGGGGCCGGATAATCCTCGACGCCCGGTTCCGGAACGCTGTCATCGCGGGACCGGTTTTTCCGGCCGGGGATCAGCCGTTCCCACCGGGTGCGCTTCCTTCGGCCATCCAGGCACGTGTTCACGAGAATCCGGTAAAACCAGGTGTAAAAGGATGATTTTCCCTGGAAGGATCCGATGCTTCCCAGCACCTTGACAAAGGCTTCCTGGGTATAATCCAGGGCGGCATCCCGGTCGCCGTCGCAGAGGGTGCAGGCGATGCCGAAACCCTTCTGGCGGTAGCGCCGGATCAATTCCTCAGCCGCCGCGGAATCGCCTTCACGGAGTTTCTGGACCAGGGCTTCATCCGTCGGCAGCCGGGAGCCTTCCCCGTCGGCGGCCCGTCCTCCTGAGCGGTTTGAATTCACGGCTGCGGGTGTCGCAAGGGGGCACATGGTGTCCGATGTCGGGGCGCTCCGTTGGTCATGAGGCGTCGGATGAATGCCAGCAGCCGTGTCTTCGATCGGTACAGGGATCGGCTCCACGGGCGTCGGCACCGCTCATCGCCTGGGCCCTCTCTGTCTGTGATCCATTTCACAGAATTTGACGTATGAAAAGACCAAAGGGTTTACCTGAAAAACTATTCCGTTTCATCTTCCACCCGGACGCCTTCCATGAGCAGCCACATGAAGTCGCCCAGGGACTCATCGGCCTTGTGCTCGTCGGGCAGCAAAGGCTTGAACTTGAACCGCCCCTCCTTTTCCTTGAGAATCTCGAAGAAGGCGCTCGTCCCCTCGCGCTTGTCATAGCTCGCATGAACGATCTCTCCGTCCCGGAAAAACACCCGGGCGGCGCCCCGGGGAAGGTCCATCTCGATCGCGCCGGTTTTCTGGTTGCTGTTCAGGGACTGGAAGATTTCGGCCGGGAGCATTTCACTCAGCTTGCCCGTCATCCCGGAGGAGAATTCCTCGGCCCGGGCGATGTTCTGGAAGGCGAGCCGTTTGACCAGAAGACGTGAGAAATACATCTGGAAGGACGGAAATTTGTTCAGGATCTGCTGAAAGTCCCTCCGCCCGATAAACAGAATCCTGGCCGGCTCCACGACCCGGATGGTGGCGCCGACGGGATTGCCGCTCAGAAGGCTCATCTCGCCGAAAACCTCTCCGGCGCCAAGCGTGGCGATGCTGACGTTGTTTTCCTCGATGACCGCCACGCTGCCGGATACGATGATGAAGAGATTGCGGCCGGGCTCCCCCTTTCGGATGACGATATCGTTTTCACCGAACCGCTTCATCTTCAGAAAGGTGATGATATGCTCGATGTCCGCCTTCTCGAGAGGTTTGAATATCTCGAATTTCCTTAATTTATGGATAACGGCGGTCATATCGTTCTTCTTTTTTTTCGGCAGCATGGTCCTGCTGAAAAAATCGATGCGGTAATCGATCCGGATGCGGCCGGTGCAGCCGCTGCAGTAAAAGGCTTCTTTCTCCCGGACCTCTTCAACGTCACGGAAGCGCCGGGTGAAATCGTCGACGAGGATGAGGCATACCGGCTTTTCGGCGGGGTGAATCATGGCGGTTCCGGAGATTCGGAATTCGTCGTCCTCACTGTAGAGAGGGCAGTCATTGTCCTCTATGATCTTGAAATGCAGCTCGGGAAAGTTCATATCTCACCTTGGATGTCCCAATGAATTCCATGGGTCGGACCGTCTCAAGACGCCGGCGCCGCTCCGGGCGCCGGCAACTGGGCCGCGGCCGCCACCCCCGGCCGATGGGGAAACGGCGTACTGCGCCGGAGTGACTCAGTTTACAGAATCGCATCGAAGGGGTCAAATATTTAGAACGACATTCAATAAAACATGAAGCGGGGCGTCGGGGTCTTTTTTATCGGGTCAATGTCCGGTTGTCAAAAGAAAGATTGTCTGATAAAAAAGCGCGGCAAATCGAAACCATGGGTAGACCCTGCGGCAGCCGGCCGGAGCGGATCCGCCCCGAAACCGGAGGACGATGGACGCCCCGACATTGCGATCGAACATGCTCCTGATGCTGACGGCGACGATCTGGGGCGTTGCGTTTGTGGCCCAGCGCATCGGCATGGAACATGTCGGCCCGTTTACCTTCAACGCCGTCCGCTTCGCCCTGGGAGGCCTGTCCCTCCTTCCGGTGATGATTCTGGCCGGACGCCCCCATCACGATATCGTCCACCCGGCCCCACGGTCGGGGTCGAAGATCCTTTTAACCGGCGGGGTGCTGGCCGGGGCGGCCCTGTTTGCCGGCGCCTCCCTCCAGCAGGTGGGCATCATCTACACCACCGCCGGAAAGGCCGGCTTCATCACCGGGCTCTACGTGGTGCTCGTCCCCATTGTCGGGCTCGCCTGGAGGCAGCGAACCGATGCCGGCACCTGGCTGGGCGCCCTTCTGGCAGCGACGGGACTCTATTTCCTGAGCGTCACCGAGCACTTCACCATCTCCTTCGGGGATTTCCTGATCCTCCTGGGCGCCCTGGTCTGGGCCTGCCATGTCCTGCTGATCGGATGGTTCTCCCCGAAGATCAGCGCCCTGCGCCTCTCGTTCATTCAGTTCATGGTCTGCTCGGGACTGAGCTTTGCGGCGGCGGCCGCCACCGAGACCATAACGGTGACGGGCCTCAAGGGGGCCGCCCCGGCCATCCTTTACGGGGGGCTGGGGTCGGTGGGCATCGCCTATACCCTGCAGGTGGTGGCCCAGAAGCACGCCAGGCCCTCCCATGCCGCCATCATCCTGTGCATGGAATCCCCCTTCGCGGCGCTGGGGGGGTGGCTGATCCTGGACGAGATGATGACGGGGCGGGCCCTGGCGGGCTGCGGCCTCATGCTCTTCGGGATGATCGTGTCCCAGCTCTATCCCCAGGTTTTCCCCTCCGGGAAGGCGCGGCAGGCCCGGCCCTGAACCGCCGCCCTCACCGGCCTCCGGCCGCAAGCTCCCGGGTCACGAGAGGGATGATCTCGAAGAGGTCCCCGATGATGAAGTAATCACACTTGGAGATGATGGCGGCGCCCGGGTCCTTGTTGACGGCGATGATCATTCCCGACGACTTCATGCCCGCAAAATGCTGGACGGACCCCGAGATTCCGCAGGCGATATAGACCTTGGGGTTGACCTTGGTCCCGGTCTGCCCGACCTGGAAGGTGTAGGGCACCCACCCCTCGTCCACGGCGACCCGGGAGGCGCCGACGGCGGCCCCCATGGCCCGGGCGCAGTCCTGGAGCACCTTGAAGTTCTCCCCGTTTTTCATCCCCCGGCCGCCCGATAGGATGATGTCGGCCTCGGCCAGATCGACGGTGCCGGCTTGGCCCGGCTTGCTCGCGAGGACCGTGAGCCCTGAGGCCGGTGGTACAGGGGCCGGGCAGGCGTGGACATGGGCCGCCGCGG
>NZ_JBGSQX010000088.1:0-63850 GCF_041737845.1 Desulfococcus sp. | reverse complement strand
GGGCGCCTCCTCCTCCCCGGCGGCTGCGGCGGCGGGTGCATCATGGTCGGCCAGCTCCGCGGGGTCGTGAATGCCGCCCGTTCCGCCGGGGGCCCCCGAGAGGATGGACGTGAAGCTCGAAATGCTGAAATCATGGGGAATTCGTCCGGTAAACCTGCGGGCGTCCAGGGCCGCCGTCTTTTCTTCACGGGGAGAAAATTTCACCCCGCCCTCCTCTGGCACCGGCCGGACCTGGACGGTGCCGCCGGATCGGCCCGCCAGAGCGTCGAGATCCGCCGCGCAGTCCTCATCGCTCATCCCCTTGACGCGTCCCTCCAGTGCCCCGAGCAGGTCGGCCTCGTCCGCAGCCACCTCCCGGCCGTGGAAAAGATAGGCCTGCGCCGAGGATTCCATGCCGTTGACGAGCCCCCATGGCATGGCGCACATCTGTTTTGCTCGGGTCACGGCCACATAGAGCAGCCGGAGGTTCTCCGCCAGGGCCTCCTTTTCCGCGAGGGCTTTGTGCCGCGCCATATTCTCCGACCCCAGGTCGACGGTCGGGCGGCGGCTCACCTCGTCATGGAAGGGGATGCCGCCCTCTGTATTTTCCACGCGGGACTTGGCCCAGGGGATGGGGCAGAAGACCACCGGATATTCGAGGCCCTTGCTCTTGTGGATTGTCACCAGCCTGACGGCGTTTTCATCGCTTTCCAGCCGGAGCGGATGCTCCTCCGGCCGCCGGTCGGCCTGGAACCGCTGTTCGGAAAGCCATTGGAGGAGCCGCGACGGGGTCATGTTCCGGGCGGTGCTTGCCTGATGGAGCAGTTCGGAGAGGTGGAGGATGTTGGTGCACCGACGCTCTCCGCCGGGAAGCGACATGAGGCGGGGGAGAACGGTTTCTCCGGCGAGAAACGCCTTGAACATCCGGATGAAGCCGCGCTCCTGCCAGAGGCGGTGATAATTGGCCATCTGGGCCAGCAGGGCATCCCATTCGGCCTCGTCCAGGGCGGCACAGGCCAGGGCTTCACCGCCTGTCCCCATCAAGTCCGAGGCCAGGGCCGCGCGGATCCGCCTGTCGTTCCGGGGCTCGGCCAGGGCCGCCAGGACCCGCGCCGTCTCAGCGGCTTCATGGGTGTCGAAGATGTCGCCGGTGTTGCCGATGACCGCAGGGATGGAAAGGGCGGTCAGGGCCGTCTGGACCTCCGCCGCCTGGCGGTTCGTCCGGACCAGCACGGCAATGTCGCCGGGCCGGAGCGGGCTCCCGCCGAGGGTGGCCCGCCCCTTCCGGCCCAGATCGAGAAGCCGGGAGATCTCGGCCGCCGTGGCCCGGATGAGGGCTGTTTCGGTGTCGCCTTTTAAGGCTCGGCCCAGGCGCCAGATGGTGAAGGGCGCAGGGCTTTCGCCGTCGACGGCAAGACCGGGAGCCTGGGGCTTCGGATCGGGTGCCCTGGCGGGGCCGAAGGGGATCTCCGCGTAGACGAAGGGCCGGGGGCGCGCGCCGAAAATGGTGTTGACCGCGGTGATCAGGTCGGGGTCCGAGCGCCAGTTGGTGAGCAGGGTGTAGCGGGCGGAGGCTTTTTCCGCGGCGTCCATGTAGGTGAAGATGTCGGCGCCGCGGAAGCTGTAGATGGCCTGCTTGGGGTCGCCGATCAGAAACAGGAGGTGCCCGGGGGCGTCAAAGAGGGTCTGGAAGATGTGGTACTGAACCGGGTCCGTGTCCTGGAATTCGTCGATGAGGGCGGCCTGGTAGCGGCCCCGGATGCTCTCGGCCAGGAGTCCGCCGCCGGGGGCCTTGAGGGCGTCGCTCATATTGACGAGGAGGTCGTCGAAGGACTGGATGTTGCTCTCCCGCATCCGGCGCCGGATCTGGTCCCTGGCGTATGGGAAAAGCTCCCGTTTGAGGTGGATGAGCTTCCGGGCGTAGAGGTCCATGAGGGTGGTGTGCCTGCGCTGGAGATCTCCGCACAGATCAAAGCACGGGTGGCCGGGGGGGGGGAAGGCGTTCTTCGTCTTTTGTTTCAGCGCCTCCGGCGTGAAATTTTCGAATTTATCGGGCAGAACGGGATGGGGAATGTCCCGGCTCAGGTAGATGTCCATGAGATCGAGCCAGAGCAGAATGCTCTGGGGCTTATAGATGTTCCGTTTCAGGCCCGGGTCGTTCAGGAGGATCTCCCTGACCTCGTTTCTGCTTGCGGTCCAGCATTTCTGGAGCGACGCATAGGCCTCTTTGAAATCCGCCTCGGCGGCTTGGGTATCGGGCGCCTCCAGCACCGGGATGACGGCGACCTCCGGCTGGGAGAGGCGGCGCGCCAGGAGCTGGAAAAGTTCCTCGGGTCCGGTTTTTTCGGCCAGGGCATACCGGACGAAGACGGGATCGGCCGTATACATCCGGGTGCGCCAGTAGTCCTCGACGACGGCCCGCGTGACGCGGTCCTGGTCGGCCGTCAGTTCGGTGTCGAAGAGCGTCCCGCTCTCAAAGGCGTTTTCCCGCAGCATCCGGTTGCAGAACCCGTGGATGGTGAAAATGGCCGCTTCATCAAAGTCCCGGAGGGCGTCGGTGAGGGCCTGAACCGCCGCTTCCGGCGCCGACGGCGAGAGGCCGCGGCATCTTTCGGCCAGCCGCCGGAGAAAATCGTCCCCCGCCGCCTCCCCCCGCAGCGCGAGAAGGGCCTCCTTCAACCGGCCTCGGATCCGGCTTTTCAACTCCTCGGTGGCGGCCTCGGTGAAGGTGACCACGAGGATCCGACTGAGGGCGATCCCCTTTTCAATGATGAGCCTGAGGACGATGCCCGTGATCGCGTAGGTTTTTCCCGTGCCGGCCCCGGCCTCGATGAGGGCGGTTCCGGTGAGGGGGCTCTCCATCAGGTCGAAGGGGGGCGGGCCGATGTCAAGGGCCTCGTTTCTCTTCATGGGGCTATCCGATCTTCCGGCGGTGGCGGAGCAGGGGGGTGAATACCGAAAGGGCCGTCTCCTGGAAGGGGCCGTCAAAGGGGTCGCCCCCGCCGGTGCACCGCCTGCGGTAGCTGTCCTCGCCCTCCCCCTTGTCCTTGTAACCGAGCCATTCCTTCCATGCGGCCCTGAGGGCGGCCTCCACAGGCTTCTCCGGGTCCATGCGCTGTTCGGCAAAGGCCAGGGACGACCGGGGAAAGAACGGCAGCGGACGCTGGAGCCCTTCCCGGTAGAGAGCCAGAAGCCGGGCGAGATGCGCCGGGGCCTCTTCGATGGGTGAGAATTCCCACACCCTGTCCGTTCCGGCGATCACCGACCGCCGGGGATGGGGGCCTTCCGCCGCATTCAGGGCCAGGTGGCGGATCCACGCGTTCACCTGATCCCCTGCCTTGATCTGGGTGCACCGGTACTGAACCCGGTGGTCTCCATGGAGGTTGGCGATCCGTCCGGTCAGGGTAAATTCTCCGATCCGGAGGCCCATCTCCACGGGGGGTGCGGCCGGCGGACCGACCAGGGGCGAGATCTTTCCGAAAAAAACCTCCGCACCGGCGGAAATCGACTCGTACAGGGCTTCGCCCACCCGTCCGTGGGGCAGGTCCCCGGCGCTTCGTTTCAGGGAAAACAAAGCCCCCGGCGCCCGGCCGGACAAGCGGTTTTCGACCAGGTTTTCGGCCAGCAGATACCCCTCCAGCCCGGCGATCCCGAAGGGCTCCTTTTCCTCGATGGAGAGCTCCTTTTCATCCAGGTAGACCCCCAGCCGGTGATTCAGAAGATATTTGTGGGGGTTGCCGAAAAAACGGCAGAGGCGCTCCAGCTCGACGGTTTTCCAGGAGGCGTCCGGTTCGGGAAGTCCCGCTGATATGAAAGGGGGCGGGTCCGCGGGCCCGTCGGCAAGCCGCCGGGCGATCTCAAGGTTTTCTTCGGAATAGCTGAACAGCGGCCCGGCCGCGCCGCTGAAATAGGCCGGGCTGAAGGCCTGGAGCCGGTGATGGGTCACGAGGCGGCCCTCGATGCGCCCGCCGCCGGGAAGGGTGAATCCCCGCTCGACGGCGTCCAGGAGTTCGCTCACCAGAACCGAAGGCGGGATCGGGGAATTGTCGCGGATGCTCTGCCCCACATGGCTGATATAGAGCTTTTCCCGGGCCGACAGGAGGGCTTCCAGGAAGAGGTAGCGGTCGTCCTTTCTTCGGGAGCGGTCTCCCGGACGGGGGCGGGCGGCCATGAGGTCAAAGCCCGGGGTCCGGGTGTTCCGGGGATAGTCGGCGGAATTCATCCCGAGAAGGCCGATGACCCGAAAGGGGATGCTCCGCATGGGCAGCATGGCGCAGAAGGTCACGCCGCCGGTGATGAAGCCGAACCCGAAGACGTCCCGCCCGAGCCGGGCGTCCAGGCAGGCCTGGATCACGCGGAGGTCCACGGTCCGGTCGAAGCCGGCACGGTCCGCCGTTTCGGCCAGCTCGGCCACGGCATCCGAGATGATCTCGACATCCTTTTCGGAAGCGGCGTCGATCTCGAAAAAAGCGTCGACGACGCCGGTGAGGAAACCGGCCCACGCCGCGGGTGTCCTCGGGATCGAGAGATTCTCCACATGGGAGAAGAGGCGGTCCGTGAATTCGAGGAGCCCTCCCAGGGCATCGGTTTCCGAGCCCTCCATGGGATCATGGGGAAGGATGCCGTCGAAGGTCCGGCAGCCGCGGCCGGCCATGGCGTATCCCATGAGAAGGCGGTCGAGGCCCGCCCGCCAGGTGTGATCCGCGATGTCGGGCAGCCCCAGTGCGGCCCGGCTCGTGCCGTCGATGCCCCAGCGGATGCGGACATCCCGGATCCACCGGTGGATCCGGCCTGTGTCCGCCTCAGCTATGCCGAATTTCCGGCGGACCCAGGGGGTTTCGAGCAGCGCCGTCACCTGGGGGGCCCCCAGGCGTCCGTCGGCCAGGTCGAGGAGGCCCATGAAGGCCTCGATGAGGCGGCTTTCGCCGCGGATGCCGCGGTCGGCGATGCTGTAGGGGATATGCTTCGGATCGCCCGCGGGGCGGTCGAAGACGGCCTGGATGTAGGGGGCGTAGGCCTCGATGTCCGGCGCCATGATCAGGATGTCGCCGGGCCGGAGGGTGGCATCGGCCGCAAAGAGGTCCAGGAGATGGTCGAAGAGAACCTCCGCCTCCCGCATGGGGCTGTGGCAGGCATGAACCGAGAGGGAACGGTCCTCCGGATCCAGGGGAAGCCGGGGGAACCCCTCCGAGGGCCGGTCGATCCGGTTCAGGATGTCGGACTGGATGGCGGAAAGGAGGGTTTCCCGGCCGGGGTCCTGATAGGTGTCGACGACCTCCGGGTCGAATTCCGTGATCATGTCGAAGAAATCCCGACCCAGGATGCCCAGGGAGGCCAGGAGGGTGTTCTGGCCGCGGAGGTGGAGGTCCGCCTCGGCCACGGAGCGCTCCCGTGCTTTCCGGACGACCCGCCGCAGCTCCCCCCGGGAAAGCGTGTCTCCCCAGAAATCGGCGCAGGGATTCATGAGAAACAGGTTCACCTCTACATGCCGGGAGAGGGCGTCCAGGATCTCCATGTGAAAGCGGGGCAGGCTCGATATGCCGAAGACGGATATCCGCTCGGGCAGGGACGCCGCCGAAAGGGGGGCCTGGGCCAGCACCGCCGTGAGAGACCTGCCCAGGGCCGCGCGGTGCCGGGCACTCCGGCCGCCTGCGATTTTCCGCCAGAGGGCCGGCTGCCATCCGTCGCCGCGGCCGGCCTCCCAATCGAGGATCCATTCCGGGCGGAAGGTCAGGTACTGGTCGAAGAGGTCGGCGATGCGCTGGGCGATTTGAAAAAGCCGGAGGTCCGTGTCGCCGCCGTCGAGGTAGCGCCTCAGGGGGGCGAATTCCGGGTTTTCCAGGCAGGCGGGGAGGACGGCCATGAGGGTCCAGGCCATCACCGGGCGGTCAAACGGGGACTGCTCGGGGAGATCGGTCAGGACGGCCCGGAAGGCATCCGACCGGAAAACATCCGAATCGATGAAGTCATTGGGAAACGGAAAGGCCATGTTGGCGCAGATGCCGTGGCGGCGGGCCAGGGCCATGGAGATCCAGCGCGCCATGCCGGCGCTCTGGACGACGACGATCTCGGGCGCCAGGGGATGGGACAGCGGGCGGCGGAGGGTGTCCGCAAGGTCCGCCGCCAGGGTTTCGAGGCGGTTGCCGGCAAACAGGCGGAAGCGCTTCACGGCACCCCGAGGAGCAGGTCAAGGTCGCGGGTCATCGGGACGGGAATGGCCGGCTCCTTTCAATACGTCTTGCGTTCGCCGAAACTGGAGCCGATGACGTTGAAGCTGTTCTCCACGATGAAAAGCGCCTTGGGATCGATGTTGAAGACCGCCTCCTCGATGCGCCGCATCTGGATGTTGTTGGTGATGGCCATGAGAAGCAGTTTGTCCCTGCCGCTGTAGACCCCCCGGCCCTTGAGGAAGGTCGCCCCCTGGTGGAGTTCGTGGACGATGACATTGGAAATCTCTTCGTTCCTGTCGCTCACGATGAAGATCACCTTCCGCTGGTTGAACAGGGCCAGCATGTGCTCCAGCGAGAGGGAGGTGATGAAGACCAGAATGATGGAGGCAATGAAGATATCCGCATTGTAGTAGGTGATCACGAAGCTGAACAGGGCGATGTTGAACATCAGGTAGAATTTGCCGATGCCCAGATTGAATTTCTGGTTCAGGATGACGCCGATGATGTCCAGGCCGCCGCCGGAGCCCAGGGAGCGGAGGATGATGCCGCTTCCCGTGCCGCAGATGAGTCCGCCGGCGATGGCCGCGTAGATCTGTTCATGGATGCCGAAATTGAGGTGGATCAGTTCCGACGACACCGTGATGACCGCCACCGAATAGAGGCTGTAGAGAAAGAAGCGCCTGCTGACAAAGAACCACCCGACGGCAAACAGGGGGAGGTTGAACAGAAGATACCAGAAGCCCGGCGAGAGCCATTTCGTTTTGTAATAGATGAGCAGGCCGACGCCGTAGATGCCGCCGGTGATGAAATTGTGGTGGACAACGATGGCCTTGGCCCCCAGGGAGAAGAGGATCGACCCCAGGGTGATGAGCAGGATGTTCCACCAGGGGGCATAAGTGTATTTTTTCAGATTCATCATGACGGCGATCCTACCATAACTTGGAGGGTAAACCAAGATATTCGCGCCAAGAGCCCCGGGCGGTGGGCATAGACCTCCAGACAGCGATGTCGTCTGCGCTTTTCCCGCGGCCGAAGGTTTTTCGGGGCATGATCATCGTTTAACGGTATTTTCATCATTCCCTAACAATCAACAGTTATAACCTCTCCCGTAAAATCAGGCCGCTGGGCCTGTTGACCCGCCCACACAGACCCGAAATTTTTTTCCGTATGCTGAAGGGAGGATGAAATGGCGTATTTTGGGGATGCCGACTACCGGCCCATTGATGATGAGCCTTACATGAATGCAAGGCAGCTCAGGTATTTCAGACAGAAGCTTCTCGACATGCAGGCCCGGATCCATGACAAGATCAGAGAGACGCTTCATGAGATCCGGGAGCGTGAAACCAGGGAAACGGACATCATCGACAGATCCGATCTGGAGACCCTCTGGGAGATGAAACTGAGGGCCTGCCGCCATTACCGCCGGACGATCGAACAGCTCACGGCGGCGCTTGCGCGGATCGATGACGGGACCTACGGGTATTGTCGAATGACCGGAGACGAAATCGGTTTGCGGCGGCTTGAGATCGTGCCCCATGCCAGCCTGTCCCTGGATGCTCAGGAGATTGCGGAACGGCATATGGCCTGAAGCCGGGGCGCGGCGATGCGCGGGAGGGCTCCCGGCAACTTTCCGCCCGGCCGGATAAGATCGGCCGGATGAGCGCTCAGGGTGCGCCATCCGGCTCGGGGTGGACAGGGGGAAGGAGAAATCTCACCCAAGCTCTTTTTCCCCTCTGGTGATGATCCCCTGCAGGGCCTGTGCCGTTTTGTCGGGGAGGGCCGGGGCCTGGTGGGTATCCAGGATGTGGACGATTTTTTCACGGACCCTCTGAGCCGTATCCTTTGAGCCGCCGCCGACCCAGTTGCCGTAGGATTCCCGAGTAAATACCCCCGGCTGCCACAGCTCGCTGCGGAAATTCTTGCAGGTGTGCATTTCCTGAAGGTAGTTGCCCCCCGGCCCAACCTTGGCGATGACCTCCATGGCCAGGGTTTCGGCGCTGATCTCCACGCCCCTGAGGAAGCGTTTGACCATCCCGATGACCTCGTCGCCCAGGACGAGCATCTCCACCGCGCAGGCCATGCCCATGTCCATGTACCCCACGTCGTGAATGAGGTTGAGGCCGGCCTGACTCTGGGCCAGGAGGTGGAACGCCGCCTCGGCCCCGGCCTGGGCGTCCAGGACCTTGGCGTCCGTGGATCCGGCCAGCCCCCAGGTGGGCAGGCCGAAATACTGGGCCACCTCCGCCTGGAGCGCCAGGCCCAGGCTGGTTTCGGGCGCGGAGATGCACATCAGGCCCCGGCGCATGTCGAGGATGCCGAAATTGCACCCCAGCCCCACGGGGGTCCCCGGCCGCCTCAGCTGGCAGATGACGAGCCCCATGAGGGATTCGGCCAGGGCCTGTGCCACCCCGCCGGCGATGGTGACGGGGCCGGTGGCGCCGGGCTGGATGGTGGGGCCCATCATCTGGGGCATGAACAGGTCCGCCGCCACGAACATCCGCGCCACGACCTCCTCCGGGAAAACCATGGGGGAGATGGACTCGGGGTAGAGCACGAGAAAGGGTTTTTCCCGCAGCGCGTCCATGCCGCCGGCGATTTCCGCGGCCATTTCATACACCAGCTCGGTCCCCCGGGGGGTGTAGTTGAGAAAGACGATGGGCTTGACGGTGTTGGTGGCCGTGGCGTGGAATTCGTGGAGGTCGGCCGCGTTGGCGGGCACGTCCTGACAGGAGCCCATGGGCATGACCCAGTCGATGTTTTCGAGGGCGTCGGCGATTCTGGCGGACCGGGCGAGATCCGCCACGGTGGTCGGATGGTATTCCCCCGTAAGGGCGTCCTTGGTGTTGGGGCTCGCCGTCGAAGTGCCGAAGTAGCTGTTGCGGCCGGTCACCTCGAGGGTGCGCTCCCCGTTGCGGTTGTAGAGCGTCCATCCCTTCGGCGCCGTGGACAGGCAGCCGGTGACGATGAATTCGGGCACCTTGACCCGATCCTCCTTTACGACGGCGCCCGCCTTTTTGAGCATCTCCCGGGCCCCCGGGTGAAGCACCTTGAAGCCCACCTTTCCCATGATCTCGAACGCGGCCCGCACGAGTTCGTGGATCTGGTCCCTGCGGAGCAGGTTGAAGCGGGGTGTGCCTTTGATGGTGGTATTGGTTTGAATCGCCATGTCATCCCTCCCTGTGGTTCCTGTGGTTGATCCCGTTCCGGTTATCGATCTGGTGTTCATATCCGTTCGGTGCGCCAACGGCAAGCCTTTTGCCTGGGGACGCGGCATTTAAAACACCTTGACAAAAGCTGTATAGACTGGTTATGGGTCAAAAAAGTGGTTGGATCAAGGCCTATTTAGTCCCAGCAAGCCCCATGGCGCCTCCTGCGTCATCCCGCGGATCGAGGGTGCGATGCCGCAGGAGCCGATTCTGTCCGGACGCTGTATCCGGCCGATCGTTCCATGGCCGGGACCCCGCTGTATGAAACCTGTGCAGCGTTTTCAAGAATGAACCCCGGCGGCGCCGATGCCGGATCTGCGGGTGGGGTGTGCCTGCCGCGGCGGGAAGAACAAACCAATTTTGTTGAAACAGCACGTCATCTAAGGAGCATGTGGATGGGAAAAACATATGACGCCGTCATTATCGGATCGGGTATCATCGGGTGCTGCACCGCATTTGAGCTGGCCAAGAAAGGCCTGAAAACCCTGAACGTCGACAAACTGGCCGGCGCCGGGCACGGTTCGACCTCGGGGTCCTGCGCCATTGTCCGGCTGCATTACTCGACGCCCGACGGGGTGGCCATGGCCCGGGAGGGGTATTATTACTGGATCGACTGGGAGGGGTATCTGGGCGTCCGGGACGAGACGGGGATGGCGCGGTACGTCAACACCGGCTGCCTGGTGATGAAAACCCCCCTCAACAAAAATCTCAGGAACGTCATGGCGAGCCTGGACGACCTGGGCGTCCGGTATGAAGAGCTGGATGTGGACGCCATCCGGGCGCGGTTTCCCCTGCTCAACACCCGTTGCTACTTTCCGGCCAGATCCCTGGATGATCCGGAATTCGGCAAACCCGCGGGACCGGCCGTCGCGGGCGCCATCTACGTGCCCGAATCGGGCTATGTCACCGATCCCCAGCTTTCGACCCACAACGTTCAGGCGGCGGCGGAGGCCGTGGGCGCCGAATTCCGCTACCATGCCGAGGTGGCGGCGATCCTGAAAAAAGACGGCCGGGCCGCGGGCGTCCGCCTCGCGGACGGAACCGAAATCCATGCGCCCGTCGTCGTGAACGTGGCCGGTCCCCATTCCTATATCCTCAACCGCATGGCCGGCGTGGAGGAGGGCATGAAGATCAGAACCCGCGCCCTGCGCCAGGAGGTCTGCCACGTGCCGTCCCCCGACGGCTTTGACTACGAGACGACCATGCCCATCATCTCCGACGGAGACATCGCCTGCTATTCCCGCCCCGAACTCGGCAACAATGTCCTCATCGGGAGTGAGGACCCCGAGTGCGACGAACGGGAGTGGGTCGATCCGGAGGATTACAACCGGGACTTCACCCGGCAGTGGACCACCCAGGCCTTGCGGGAGGCCCAGCGCATCGACCGGCTGCCCATCCCCAACCAGCCCCAGGGGGTGGTGGATCTTTACGACGTCACCGATGACTGGATCCCCGTCTACGACGTGTCCGACCTGCCGGGATTTTACATGGCCGTGGGCACCTCGGGCAACCAGTACAAGAACGCCCCGGTCGTCGGGGTGCTGATGTCGGAGCTGATCGAGAAGGTCGAGGCCGGCCGGGATCATGACCGGACGCCGGTGACCTTCACCATGAAGCACACCGGCCGGACCTGCAATATCGGTTTTTTCAGCCGCCTCAGGACGATCAACCCCGATTCCAGCTTTTCGGTCATCGGCTGACATGGACGCACCGCTCCTGGATGTCCGGGACCTCACGATTCATTTCCATGTGAGGGAAGGGACGGCCCGGGCCGTCGACCAGGTCTCCTATCAGATATTTCCCGGGGAGACCCTGGGCCTGGTGGGGGAGAGCGGCTGCGGTAAGACGGTCTCGTCCCTTGCGATCCTGAAACTGCTGGACGTGCCCCCGGCCGAGTACCACGGGGGCCAGATCCTCTTCGAGGGGCGGGACCTCATCCGGGCCGAAGAGAAGGAGATGCGCCGGATCCGGGGCCGGAGCATCTCCATGATCTTCCAGGAGCCCATGACCTCCCTGAATCCCGTCATCTCCGTGGGGTTTCAGATCGCGGAGGTCCTCTTGACCCACCAAATGATGACGACGGCCGAGGCCCGGGACCGGAGCGTCGAACTTCTCAACCGGGTGGGGATCCCCTCGCCCCGAAGGCGGGCGGACGAGTACCCCCACCAGCTCTCCGGCGGAATGCGCCAGCGGATCATGATCGCCCTGGCCCTGGCCTGCAACCCCCGGATGCTCATCGCCGACGAGCCGACCACGGCCCTGGACGTGACCATCCAGGCCCAAATCCTTGACCTGATGATCGACCTCCAGGACGAGCTGGGCACGAGCATCCTGCTCATCACCCATGACCTCGGGGTGATCGCCGAAGCCGCCGACCGGGTGGCCGTGATGTATGCCGGGCGCATCGTCGAAAAATCCGGTGTCCGGCGCATCTTCGACGATCCTCGCCATCCTTACACCCAGGGGCTCCTCCAGTGCATCCCGAGGCTCGACGAAGACGCCCGGCCCCGGCGCCTGAAGGAGATCCCGGGCCGGGTGCCGAACCTCTGCTTCCTGCCGCCGGGATGTGCTTTCTACGACCGGTGCCCCGTGCGCGTCGAGCGCTGCCTCGCGGAGCGCCCCGAACTGGAGCCGGTTGACGGCGAAGGTCATCTGGCCTGCTGCTGGGTGGCCCAGAACCAGGCGTGAACCGACAACCGAAAAGAGAAGATGAGAAGATGGCCGAGGCCCTGCTCGAAGTCACGGATCTGGTGAAATACTTTCCCATCCGCCGGGGGATCTTCTCCCGGGAGGTGGGACGGGTGCACGCCGTGGACGGCGTCAGCCTCCGGGTCGTGAAAGGGGAGACGATGGGGCTGGTGGGCGAAAGCGGCTGCGGCAAAACCACGGCCGGGAAGACCATCCTCAAGCTCATCGAGCCCACCGGCGGCACCATCCGCTACGCCGGGGAGGACATCACCGGTTTAAGCCGCCGCCGGATGAAGCGTTTCCGGCGGGAGATGCAGATCATTTTCCAGGACCCCTTCTCCTCCCTGAACCCCCGGCAGACCGTGGGCGCCATCATTGCCGCCCCTCTGGAGATCCACCGCCTGGCCGAAGCGAGCGAGAAGGAGGACCGGATCGCCCAGCTCCTGCGGCAGGTCGGGCTTCCGGCGGCATCCATGCGGCGGTATCCCCATGAATTCTCGGGCGGCCAGCGGCAGCGGATCGGCATCGCCCGCGCCCTTGCCGTAAGCCCCCGGCTGATCGTGGGGGACGAGCCGGTGTCGGCGCTGGACGTCTCGATCCAGGCCCAGATCCTCAACCTCCTGGAGGACCTCCAGGAGGCCCTGGGGCTGACCTACGTCATGATCGCCCACGATCTCTCCGTGATCCGCCACATCGCCGACACCATCGCCGTCATGTACCTGGGGAAGATCGTCGAGACCGCCGAAAGCCGGGGGCTCTACAAAAATCCGCTTCATCCCTACACGGCGGCCCTGCTCGCGGCCGTGCCCGTGCCGGACCCGAGCCGGAAGCGTCGGCGGATGGCCCTCAAGGGGGATGTCCCTTCGCCGGTCCGGCCGCCCCCGGGGTGCCGGTTCCACCCGCGGTGCCCCCGGCGGTTCGGTCCGTGCGATACCGCCGAACCGGCATTGAGGGCCGTTTCGGCGGACCATGCTGTTGCGTGCCACCTATACTGAATCGGGCGGCGTGACGCCGCCTGCGCGGCCGTCATTCACCCGGGAGATCAACCGTGTTTCACTATGTTGTTAAACGTTTTTTGCAGGCCATACCGCTCCTGATCGGGGTCTCGATGATCGGGTTCTTCATGATGCACCTGGCGCCCGGAGGCCCGCTTGCCGTCTACACCCTCAACCCGACCATCACGGCCCAGGACATCGAGCGGATCAAGCACGTCTTCGGGCTGGATCAGCCCATCCATATCCAGTACCTGAAATGGGCATACGGCATGTTCACCGGGAACTGGGGCAACACCTTTTTCGGAGGCCGGCCGGTCCTGGACGTGATCCTGGAGCGGATCCCGGCGACCTTCCTGCTCATGGGGTCGGGCATGTCGCTCGCAGTGCTTGTCGGCATGCTCATCGGCGTCCTGGGCGCGGTCAGGCGATACTCGGTCTTTGATTACCTGGCCACCACCGGCGCCATGATCGCCCTGTCCTTCCCGACCTTCTGGTTCGGCCTGATGGCGATCTTCATCTTTTCCCTCAAGCTGGGCTGGCTGCCGTCCGGCGGCATGTACACCCTGGGCGGCGAGGAGGACATCCTGGACCTTGCGATCCATCTCGTCCTGCCCACCGTGGTGCTGGCCCTGGTGCTGGTGGCCCAGTGGAGCCGCTATACCCGGTCCAGCTTCCTGGAGGTGATCCACCAGGATTACATCCGTACGGCCCGGTCCAAGGGCCTGGGCGGGGCGCGGATCCTGTTCCGCCACGCCTTTCCCAACGCCGTGGCGCCCCTGGTCGCGCTGGCCGGGGTGCAGCTTCCGTGGCTCTTTTCCGGGGCGCTGGTCACCGAGACCATCTTCGGGTGGCCCGGCATGGGGCGCCTGTTCGTGGACGCCCTGACTATGAAGGAATATCCCATATTGATGGGGATGGTCATGATCACCGCCATGACGGTCATTGTCGGCAATCTCCTGGCGGACGTGATCAATGCGTGGATTGATCCGCGCATCCGGATGGCTTGATTCCGGCGGGACGGACCCGGCCGGAAGGAACGAATTGAACCCGATTGCATCAACCCAGACTGGACCCATGGACAGCCATCATCGCATACCACCCGCAGCATCGAACCCGGCGGCGCCTTCGGACGGGGGAAGCGCCGTGTGTCAGCTTCCGCCGAACCCCGCGTCGGGATACTATGAAACCCAGATGCGGCGGATCGTCAGGCGGTTCTCCCGCCATCGTCTGGCCGTCACCGGGCTGTGCGTCGTCATCGCCATCCTCCTCACGGCGCTTGCGGCCGACATCATCTCCCCCCACGACCCCCTGGCGCTGGATACGCAGCGGCGGTTCATTCCGCCCTTCGAAAACCCCTCCTTCGTCCTGGGGACGGACGAGATGGGCCGGGACATGCTGAGCCGGCTCTTTCACGGCGGGCGCATCAGCCTGGTGGTGGGGATTGCCGCCATGCTGGCCACCATATTCACGGGTCTCGCGGTCGGGCTGGTCTCGGGCTTTTACGGCGGCCGGATCGATAACCTCCTGATGCGGTTCACCGACACCATGCTCTGCTTCCCCCAGGTCTTCCTGCTGCTGGTTCTGGCGGCCTTCGTCACGCCCACGGTGATCTCCATCGCCCTCATCATCGGCCTGACCTCGTGGATGGAGGTGGCCCGGATCATCCGGTCCCAGATCCAGTACATCAAGGAGCAGGATTTCATTCAGGCGGCCTTCGCCCTGGGCGCCTCGGAGACCCGCATCATGTTCCGGGAGCTGCTGCCCAACGCCCTGGCGCCGGTCATGGTCTCGGCCACCCTGAACGTGGCCAACGCGGTGCTCATGGAGTCCTATATCAGCTTTCTCGGGTACGGCATCCAGCCGCCCCTGGCCAGTTGGGGCAACATGCTCACCAATGCCCAGGCCTATTTCGACCTGGCGCCCTGGCTGGCGATCCTGCCCGGCGCCATGATCACCCTGACGGTGATGAGCTTCAACTTCCTGGGCGACGGCCTGAGGGACGCCCTGGACCCGAGATTGAGGATGTGATCCCGGAGGGCGGATGCCGTCCGCTGCCCTGAACAATTGATGGCAACGTACAAGTCGCTTGCCGGAAGGTTTCGTAAACGGAATCTTCACCATCAACCCGAACACCCGAAGAGAAGGAGAAGACATGGACCCAAAGAGGATTACCCGCAGAGATTTCATCAAGACCACCGGCATGGTCACCGCCGGCGCCGTTCTGTCCGGATCGGCCGTCGGCATGCTCCCGAAGAAGGCGTGGGCCGCGAAAAACAGCGTGGTCGTGGGCATGACCCAGGAGCCGGTCAATTTCAACCCGCTCCTGTATGTCAACTCGGGGACCGAGGAGGTGCCCGAGGCCTGCGTGTTCGACGCCCTCTGGGACATCAACGGAAAGGGCGAATTCATCCCGAACCTGGCCGTCAAGGTCCCCACGCTGGAGAACGGCGGCATCTCCCCGGACGGCATGGTCTGGAAGATCGAACTGAAACCGGACGTGAAATGGCACGACGGCACGCCGTTTTCAGCCAGGGACGTGGAGTTCACCTACAAGACCATCGTCAATCCCGACGTGGCCATCCGCTCCCGCTCCGGATTCGACCTGATTTCAGAGTTCAAGATCGTCGATGACCGGAATGTCGAGATCATCCTCTCCAAGCCCTTCGTCCCCTTTGCCTGGGCCTGGCAGAAGATGCACGTCGTCCCGGCCCACATCCTCTCCAAGGAGAAGGACATCAACACGGCCGCCTTCAACACCCAGCCTGTCGGCACGGGTCCCTACATGCTCGTCCAGCGGGTCGCCGGCAGCCACATGGTCTACAAGGCGAATCCCGCCTACCATCGGGGCGCGCCGGCCATCGAAACGGTGATCCACAAGTTCGTCCCGGACCAGACCGTGGCCTACACCCAGTTCAAAACCGGCGAGATCGATGTGTTCGGCCTCCACGGCGTGCCGCCCGAAAGGTTCGACGAATCCCGTTTGTTGCCCGGCCGGAACGCCCTCGAAACCCCCGCGCCCTGGGTCGAATTCATCTATTTCAACTGCGGCAAGCCCCAGTTCCAGGACAAGATGGTCCGCCAGGCCCTCTACCTGTCCATCGACAGCAGCCGGTGGATCCAGGACATTTATTACGGCCTGCCGCCCCGGACCCTCTCCTACCTTCACCCGACCCACTGGGCCTATAATTCAGCCCTCAAGGATCCGGGCTACAATCCCGGGAAGGCCGCGGAGATGCTCGATGCCGCCGGCTGGAAGAAGGGGGCGGACGGCATCCGGGAGAAAAGCGGCGTGAAGCTCCAATTCTCCATGTCGACGACGGCCGGCTCCAAGGCCCGGGAGCAGGCCGAGGCCATGATCCAGGCCGGCTGGAAGGAGATCGGCGTGGCCATGGAGATCAAGAACATGCCCGCCTCGGTGGTGTGGGGAGAATACACCACCAAGAGCCAGTTCGACACCCTGATGGTGGGCTGGGAGCCGACGGTGGGGATGGACCCCGACTACACCGCCCGGTGCCATTCCAAGCAAATCCCCGTAAAGAGCGGCACGGGGTCCAACTATGTCCAGTATGAGAACCCCGCGCTCGACAAGCTCCTGGATGAGGGGGTCCTGATTTCAGACATGACAAAACGCAAGGCCGTCTATGATCAGATCCAGTCCATCCTCCTGGAGGACGTCCCCTTCGCGCCGATCTTCGCCTACATGTTCATGTACGGCAAGAAGAGCGACCTGAACGGCTACGAGATCAATCCCTACACAACCGACATCACCTGGAACATCCAGAACTGGTCCTGGGCCTGAGCCCCTTTCCGGGTATCTTGAAGCAAAAAAACGCCTGTCGCATCTGCGGCGGGCGTTTGTCATCGGGGGCGGGGCGGTTGCGTGCCTTGGGGACGCTTCCGGGGGCGGCGGGCCTCAGCTCTTGAATTCCTCCACCAGGGTTTCGATGGTGGCCTTGGCGTCACCGAAGATCATGCGGGTGTTGCTCTTGTAGAAAAGGGGATTGGGGATCCCGGCAAAACCCGAGGCCATGGACCGCTTCAGCACGAAAACGTTCCGCGCCCTGTCGGCCTCGATGATGGGCATCCCGAAGATGGGGCTGCCTTCGTCTTCCCGCGCGGCCGGGTTCACCACGTCGTTGGCGCCGATCACGATGCACACGTCGACGGTGTCGATGGTCTGGTTGATGTCGTCCATCTCCACCAGCTTGTCATAGGGCACGTTGGCTTCGGCCAGGAGCACGTTCATGTGCCCCGGCATGCGGCCGGCCACCGGATGGATGGCGAAGGCCACCTCGGCGCCGTTGGCCTCGATGAGGTCCGCCAGCTCACGGACGGCGTGCTGGGCCTGGGCCACGGCCATGCCGTATCCCGGGACGAAGACCACCGATGAGGCCGCTTCGAGGACATGGTAGGCGTCCTGCGCCGAGGTGGCCTGGGCGGTGCCCTCCTCCGCGCCGGCACCGATCTTGGCCTGCGCCGAGCCGAACCCGCTGAAGAGGACGTTGGCCAGGGACCGGTTCATGGCCTTGCACATGATGTTCGTGAGGATGAGCCCGCTCGCGCCCACCAGGCCGCCGGCCACGATGAGGATGGTGTTGCCGATGGCGAACCCGGCCGCGCAGGCCGCCAGCCCCGAATAGGAGTTGAGCAGGGAGATGACCACGGGCATGTCGGCGCCGCCGATGGGGATGACGGTGGTCACGCCGATGATGAGGGACAGGAGGACCGCCGCAGGCACATAAACCGCCGCCCCCCCCGGAGCGAAGCCGCCGCAGAAGAGCACCCCCACCGCCAGGGTGGCGAGGAGAAGGCAGCCGTTGATGACCTGCCGGCCGCTGAATAGGACCGGCCGGGAGGGCATGGCGCCGCTCAGTTTCCCCCATGCCACGACGGAGCCGGTGAAGGTTACGCCGCCGATGAGGACGGCCAGATAGATCGCCACCAGGATAAAGACGGCCGTCTGGCCGGGGTGGGCGTGAAACTCGGACCAGCCCACCAGCATGCTCGCCAGGCCCCCGCCGCCGTTGAAGAGCGCCACCATTTCGGGCATCCCGGTCATCTTCACCTTGAGGGCGGCAACCACGCCGACGGCGGTCCCGACGGCAATGCCCAGGGCGATCCATTTGAAATCGAGCCCGGCCCGGGCCAGGGTGAAGACCACGGCGAGGAACATGCCCCCCGCCGAGACCAGGTTGCCCCTGCGCGCGGTTTCGGGCGAGCCCAGCATCTTGAGGCCAAAAATGAACAGGGCAGCCGAAACGATGTAGGCCAGGGACGTGATATGCTCCATGATCGGGTTCACCGTCTCAGGGTTCATCGGGGACCGTCCTTTTTTCGGAACATGGCCAGCATCCGGTTGGTCACGACATAGCCGCCGACCACGTTGATGGTGGCGAAGACCACCGCGAGGACCCCGAGCACATGGCTGAACGCGCCGCCGGCGCCGGACAGATTGACCGCCACGAGGGCGCCGATGAGGGTGATTCCGGAGATGGCGTTGGCCCCCGACATGAGCGGCGTATGGAGGGTCGAGGGCACCTTGGAGATGAGTTCAAACCCCAGAAAGATGGTCAGCATGAACACGAAGAGCATATCAAAGGACATGGCGTCTCCTTTCCAATGACTTCAGGAGGAAAGTTTTTTCAGCACGGCGCCGCTGCGCGTCAGCAGGCAGGCTTCGGTGATCTTGTTCCCGGCGTCGAGGCGAAGTTCCCGGGTCTTTTCGTCGAGGAATTCCTGAACGAGGTGAAAGACATTCATGGCGTACATGGTGCTTGCATCCACCGGCACGCGCCCGGGAAGGTTCGTATGTCCCAGGATGATGACGCCCTTTTCGTCGACCTCCTCGTCTTTCCGGGAGCCTTCCACGTTGCCGCCGCTCTCGACCGCCATGTCGACCACGATGGTGCCGGGGCGCATGGCCGCCAGCATCTCGGCCGTGAGGATGCGGGGCGCCGGCCGTCCGAAGACCTGAGCCGTCGTGATGATGAGATCCGACTGGGCGCAAATCTTGGCCATGCCGTCCCGCTGCATCCGGAGCTGTTCGGGGGTCAGCTCTCTGGCATATCCGTCCTGGGTCTGGCCCGTCTCGCCGATGTCGATCTTGACGAACTTGGCCCCGAGGGACTTGACCTGCTCCTCGACCACCGGCCGGGTGTCGAAGGCCGACACGCGGGCCCCCAGCCTCCGGGCCGTGGCGATGGCCTGGAGCCCCGCCACCCCGACGCCCACCACCAGGACGGTCATGGGCTTGATGGTGCCGGCGGGGGTGGTCATCATGGGCATGATCCTGCCGGACCGGGCCGCGCCCAGGATCACCGCCACGTATCCCCCGAGGTTGGCCTGGGAACTCAGGGCGTCCATCTTCTGGGCATAAGTCGAGCGGGGGATCATCTGCATGCTGGCGGCTGCGAGCCCCCGGGCGGCCATGCGCTCGATCCGGCCGGCCTCGGTAAAGGGGTCGAGAAAGCTGATGTGGAGGGTTCCGGCGGGGATGGCGGGGACCTCCTCGTCTTCGGGTGCCCGGAGCCGGGCCAGAACAGGTGCACTCAAAACGGTGCGCCGGTCGGCGGTTTCAGCCCCGGCTGCCGTGAAGGCGTCGTCGGACATGCCCAGGTGGCAGCCGATGCCCCGCTCCACGACAACCTCGATGCCGGCCTTGCGATATCTTTCGACCACCGGAGGCACGACAGCGATGCGGGGTTCTCCCGTATCCCGTTCCGATACAAAACCGATCTTCACTGGCCCCTCCTCAGGTTGGGTCATGGATTATTGAAAAGCAGGCTATGGCGATATTATGCGGCGGAGATCCGCGGGGCCGCAATGGTTCAGGCAAGCCATTCAAATCGAGATGATTCACCCAAACAATGATGCCCGCTGCGGGATCTGTCAAGCGAATTTTGATGGTTCCGCCGAGGCTATGCCTGTTGCGTTCGGTCCCCCATGAACCAGGGCCTCGAACTCCCCGGCATCCAGGACCTCCTTTTTAAGGAGCGTTTCGGCGACCGAGACCAGCGTCTCCCGGTGCGCCATCAGGATGTCGGTGACGTGGGTTTCCCGCTGGGCGAGGATCTTCTTGACCTCCGCGTCGAGCTTTGCCGCGGTCTCGTCGCTGTAATCCCGGCCGGACATGCCGGTCTGGTCGGTGCCGAGAAAGACCGGGGTCTGCCGCCGGGGGTAGGTGGAGAGGCCCAGGGTCTCGCCCATGCCGTATTCGGAGACCATGGCCCGGGCGATGTCCGTGGCCCGCTGCAGGTCGTTGCCGGCGCCGGTGGTCACGTCCGCGAAGGTGATTTTCTCCGCCATCCGGCCGCCCAGAAGAACGTCGATCTTGCCCAGGAGCTCTTCCCGGCTCATGAGATAGCGGTCCTCGGTGGGGCGCTGCTGGGTGTACCCCAGGGCGGCCAGGCCCCGGGGGATGATGGAGATCTTGTGGACCTTGTCGGCCCCGGGCGTGAAGGCCGCCACCAGGGCGTGGCCTGTTTCGTGGTAGGCGACGATCTTTTTCTCATTGGGGTTGATGACCCGGTTCTTCTTTTCCAGGCCCCCGATCAGACGGTCGGACGCCTCGTCGAGTTCCGTCATGCCGACGCTTTTTTTCCGTTTGCGGGCGGCCAGGAGGGCTGCCTCGTTGAGGACGTTGGCCAGGTCGGCGCCCGAGAACCCGGCGGTTTTCTGAGCGAGAACGCGAAGGTCCACATCCTTGGCCAGTTTGATCTTTTCGGCGTGAATCTTCAGAATGGCTTCCCTGCCGTTGACGTCGGGGCGGTCGACCAGGACATGGCGGTCGAATCTGCCGGACCGGAGCAGGGCCGGGTCCAATACCTCGGGGCGGTTGGTCGCGGCCATGATGATGACGCCCGTTCGCGGATCGAAGCCGTCCATTTCCACGAGAAGCTGGTTGAGGGTCTGCTCCCGCTCATCGTGGCCGCCGATGCCGCCGATGCCCCGGGCCTTGCCGATGGCGTCCAGTTCATCGATGAAGATGATGCACGGGGCCTTTTCCCGGGCCTGGACAAACAGGTCCCGCACCCGGGCCGCCCCCATGCCCACGAACATCTCGACGAAGTCCGAGCCGCTGATGGAGAAGAAGGGCACCCCGGCTTCCCCGGCCACGGCCCGTGAAATCAGGGTTTTTCCGGTGCCCGGGGGGCCGACCAGCAGGACCCCCTTGGGCATCTGGCCGCCCAGCTCCTGATAGATTTGGGGTTCCTTAAGATAGGAGACGATCTCCTGCAGCTCCTCCTTGGCTTCGTCCGCGCCGGCCACGTCGGTGAAACGCGTCTCGACATCCTTTTCTCCCACCAGTTTGGCCTTGTTCTTGCCAAAGGTCATCATGCCGGCCTGGGACATCTGCATTTTGCGCATCATGAAAAACCAGATGAGGTAAAACAGAGAAATCGGCACCACCCAGGAGAGGAGGGTTTTCAGGAAGGTGTTTTCCACCTCTCCCCGGAACTCGACCTGGTGCTGCTCTAAGGTCTTTGAGAGATCCGTATCGACGCGGACCGTGACGAAGACCTCCGGGGTCCCGGATCCATCCAGCATGCGTCCTGTGATCTGTTCCTTGCCGATGGCGATTTCCTTGACCCGGTTTTCGTTGATGGCCTGCAGGAACTCGCTGTAGGGGATTACCCGGGGCTTGAACTGCCCGAAGATGAGGTTCTGAAGAATGAGAACGCCCCAGAAGGCCAGGACCAGATAATAGAAATTGAACTTGGTGTGCTTTTCCATTTTTTTGCTCCCTTGAATGCGGCTGGGATTGCCGGTTCGCACCCCGGCGGCGCGGATCGGGCCATGAAGCGGATTCTTCATTCCAGTCGGGTTTGGAAACAGATCCCGGTGAAACTGGGTCGATGATCTGGAAATATGATGTTTTTATGGGAAAAATCAATAGCGGAAATGGGTTCCTGGGATGCGATCGCAGCGGATGGCGGACAGGAAGGCGGCGCAAAACCCAGGAGGGTCCTTGCGGAACCCCCCTGAGGCATTGTCGCTTCAGCCAAAAAGAATTCTATTCACACAGTTCGAACAAGGCCGCGGCGCCCATGCCGCCGCCGATGCACATGGATTCCACGCCGTATCTGACGCCGCGTTCCTTCATGCGGTTGACCAACTGGGCGCAGAGCTTTGCGCCGGTGCATCCCAGGGGGTGCCCCAGGGCGATGGCGCCCCCGAAGACATTGATCCGGTCCATATATTTGTCGATTCCCAGTTCCCGGATGCAGTAGAGGGCCTGGGAGGCAAAGGCTTCGTTGATCTCCCACAGCCCGATGTCGTCAACCGTGAGGCCGGCCATCTTTAAAAGCTTGGGAATGGCGTACCGGGGGCCGACACCCATCTCGTCCGCACGGCACCCCACGGTGGTGTAATATTTGAGTTTTGCGACAGGTGTCACAGCCAGTTTTTTCGCCATCTCCCCGCTCATGATCACGGATGCGGCGGCGCCGTCCGTTGTCTGGGAGGAGTTCCCGGCGGTGACCGACCCGTTCGCCCGGAAGACGGGAAACAGCTTGGAAAGATCTTCAACGGTGGTGGTCGGACGGATGCCGTCGTCGAAATCCTGGAGAAAGGTCTCCTTTTTGTAGGTGCCGTCGGCCTGCATCACGAATTTGACCGCCGGGGTGGGCACGATCTCCTTGAAAAGCTGTCCCTTCAGGGCCGCCGCCGCCTTCATCTGGGACTGACAGGCGAATTCATCCTGGTCCTTCCGGGAGATGTTGTACCGCGAGGCCACGTTTTCGGCCGTGATGCCCATGGAAACGTAAAGGTCCGGATGCTCCCGGGTGAAGTCGGCGTCGGGGCGGGGCTGGTTGCCCCCCATGGGCACGAAGGTCATGGATTCCACGCCGCCGCCCACGGCGATGTCGGACCAGCCCGTCATGATGCGCATGGCGCACAGGGCGATGGCCTCGAGGCCCGAGGCGCAGAAGCGGTTGACGGTGGCGCCGCCGACCGTCTCGGGAAATCCAGCGATCCGGGCGGCGATGCGGCCGATATTGAGGCCCTGTTCGGCCTCGGGAAAGGCGCAGCCGACCATGACATCATCGATCATGGCGGGGGCGAGGCCCGGGGTCTTTTCCACGGCTGATTTCAGGATAAAGGACAGCAGCTCTTCGGGCCGGGTGTCCTTGAAGGCCCCCTTGTTTCTTCTGCAGCCGGGGGTTCTGACGGATGTGACGATATATGCATCTCTCATGGTTAGGTTCCTCCAAATGTTGACGGTTCCGCAAAAAGGCCGATATCTGCGTTACGCTCACCCCTCGTCACTGCGGCGTACTTTAAGTACGCCTCATTCCTCGGGATTCGCAAGCCTTGATCTCGGCCTTCTTGCGAAACCGTCTGGAAATCGACTTTTTGCGAGCGCATCAAAGGTTCAAACAGGTCACGGTGATGGACTGCCCGGGGCGGCATGACCGATGCGGGAAAAGCCGCAGGCCGGCATGCCGGGCGAGGGTGTCCGATCAGTTTCTCAGGGGCTTTCCGGTTTTCAGCATGTGCGCCACCCGGGCCGCGGTCTTCTCCTGCTTCCAGAAATCTACGAAGGCGTCCCGTTCGAGTTTGAGCAGCAGGTCTTCCTCCACGACGGTGTCCTTTTTCACGTCGCCCCCCGAGATGACATAGGCGATCCGACGGGCCAGAAAGACGTCGTATTCGCTCACGAATCCACCGCTCTGGAGGTTGAACAGCTCCGCATGGACCATGCCCTGGGCCGCCTGTCCGGCCACCGGGATCTTTCGCTTGACGGGCGGGGCATATCCCTCATCAACCATCCGCAGCACCTCTTTCTTGGCTTCGCCGATGAGATGGTCGCGGCTGAAGACGATGCGGTCCCCTGGCCCGAGCAGCCCGATGCTCCGGGCGTCGGCCGCGGAGGAGGAGACCTTGGCCATGGCGATGGCCTGGAAGACCGGCAGGAAGAAGGTCGGCAGGTCTGCTGCGGTCACGGCCTCCGGAATGGCGGCGATGAACTTCTTCCAGAGGTTGGTACATCCGCCGCCGGCCGGAAGCAGGCCGACGCCGATCTCCACGAGCCCCATGTAAAGCTCCGCGTGGGCCACGATCCGGTCGGCCGCGAGGCAGACCTCGCAGCCGCCGCCCAGGGCCAGGCCGAACGGGGCCGCCACCACCGGGAAGGCGGCGTATCGGGCGCGCTGGAGGCCGTCCTGGGCCTTTTTGAGGAAGGCGTCGATCTCTTCGTATTTGCCCGCCTGGGCCAGGCCCGCCATGTAGAACAGGTCCCCCCCGGCCGAGAAGGCGCCGGGCATGCCGCCGGCCTGGTTGCCGATGACGAGGCCGACGCCGTTGTCGTTCACGTAGTCGAGGGCCCCGCCGATGAAGTCGACGATCTCGGCGTTGATGGCGTTCATTTTGGAATGAAACTCGCAGCAGAAGACGCCGTCTCCCAGATCCACGAGGGAGGCTGATTTGCAGGAATCGATGGTTTTCCCCGAGGATTTGAGGGCTGCCAGGGTGATGATGTTGCCGGAGACGGCCATGGGCTTGAAGTCGCCTGAGGCGAAATCGTAGTAGTATTTTTTCCCCTCCACCGTCCGGTAAAAGGTTTCGTGGCCCGCGTCGAGCATCTTCCGGATCTTCTCCGGGACCGGCATGCCGTCTGCCGTCATTTTTTCCACGGACTGCCGGAGGCCGAGGGCCTCCCAGGTCTCAAAGGGGCCCATTTCGAAATTGTAGCCCCATTTCATGGCATTGTCGATCTCGACGATGGTGTCGGAGATCTCAGGCACGCGGTTGGCGGCGTAGATCAAGGCCCAGGCCATGGCCTTCCAGGCGAACCGGGCGCCCCTGTCGTCGCCGTAGAGGACGGCCTTCATCTTCTCCGGCAGGGTTTTGGCCTTTTTGGCCTCGGCGAGGCAGGGGAAATCGGGGGCGCCATACTCCGCGTATTCGAGGGTGTCGACCTGGATGACCTTCCGGACCTTCTTCCATTCCGGCGTCAGGTCGGTCTTGTAGAAACCGCTCTTCGCCTTCTTGCCAAGGTATTTTTTCTCGATCATCCGGTGGATGAATTCCGGGACCTGGAAGGCCTCCCGCTGCTCGTCGTCGGGCACTAGGTCGTAGGTGTTGCCGGCCACATGTCCCATGGTGTCGAGGCCCACGAGGTCGGTGGTCTTGAACATGGCGGTCTTGGGGCGCCCCAGGGCCGGCCCGAACAGGGCGTCGACCTCGGGGATGGTGAGCCCGTCTTCAACCATCAACTGCATGGCCTTGACGATGCCGTGGACGCCGATGCGGTTCCCCACGAAATTGGGGGTGTCCTTGGCCCAGACGATGCCTTTGCCCAAGATGCGCTCCCCGAAGTCGGCGATGAATGCGAGGATCTCGGGGAGGGTCTCCTCGCCCGGGATGATCTCGAGCAGCTTCATGTAGCGGACCGGATTGAAGAAATGGGTGCCCAGAAAATGCTGTTTGAATTCGGTGCCCAGGCCTTCGGTCATTTTCCTGAGGGGGATGCCGGAGGTGTTGGAGGAGACGATGGCGCCGGGCTTTTTCAGGGGTTCGATGCGCTGAAAGAGCGCCTGTTTGATCTTGAGGTTCTCCACCACGACCTCTATGATCCAGTCGCAGGCCTTCAGTTTGTCAAAATCGTCTTCCATGTTGCCGATGGTGATCAGATCGGCATCCCCGGGGTGCATCAGGAGGGGCGGGCGGGATTTGACGAGCGTGGCCAGACCTGCGCTGACGATGCGATTGCGGGCGGCCGGAACGTTTTTTTCGTCGTCCGTGAGATCGAAGGGGACAATATCCAGCAACAGGGTTTTCACCCCGGCGCTTGCCAGGAGCGCGGCGATGCCTCCGCCCATGACGCCGGAGCCGATGACGGCAGCGGTTCTTATTTTTCTGACCATGATGACCTCCTGAGTCGAAAGGTAAACGCTAAAAAATGAATGAATGTTCATTCATTTAGCAAACCGGGGATCTTTATGTCAAGAAAAACCTTTGAGGGGCCGGTTCAAATTAAGCGGCTTCAATGAGATGCGATGAAAGTCGGATCGGCCGGAAATCTGAAAGACAGATGAATTTTCATCTATTCTTTCATGGCGGATGAAAGCGGGATCGACCCGGCGGGATCTTTCCCGCGGAGTGTTTCCGGAGGGATGGCGGCAGGACCGGGCTGCGGCCGGGGAGGGGGAAAAGGAAAAAATGAATGTGCGTTCAATTTATTGGGGAGGCCAGCGGCGAATTCACGATTGCGTGGACCCGGTCGATCAGTTCCTTTAAGTTGCCGTCATGATATCCGCTCGTTTCAATCGGCGGATGGAAGATCAGGTCCGCTCTTCCGGGAAGGATGTCGAATGTGTCGGGCGGCAGAATGGCCCGCGTGCCGCGGATGGTGATGGGAAGAATGGGGAGCCCCAGATCCAGGGCCATCTTGAATCCACCCTTCTTGAACGCCCCCGGTCGTCCGCTGCGGCTCCGGGTGCCCTCCGGGAAAAACAGCACCGAGGTCCCGCCGGCAATCTTTTCCTTGGCGGCGTTGATGGTTCGGATGGCGGCATTGCGGTCGGACCGGTCGATGAAGATGTGGCCGAGCCGTTCGCAGGACACCCCGATGAAAGGCAGTTTTCTCAATTCGATCTTCATGACCCATTTGAAATCGATCCCCAGCCAGCCGTAGAGGACGAAAATATCATACTGGCTCTGGTGGTTGGAAATGATCACGTAGGAGCGGGTTCTGTCGATGAATTCCCGGCCGGTGACGCGGACGAACATGGGGGTGAGCCAGCCGTTCAGTCTGGCCCAGGTGGCGCCGCAGAGGTAGCTGGGGATCCTGGGGGAGAGAAAGGTGCACAGGACCACGGCGAGGCCGCCGAAGAAAATCGTGCTGACGATGAAAACCGGGACCAGGATCAGCCATTTATAGGGTTGATAGAGTATCCGCCGGATCTTCCTCATGCAGGGTTCTTGGTGCCCCCTTTCATCGTTTGACTGCTTTTTCGCGATACTGGAGATAGATGTTTTTGAATGACTCGTAGGGATCCACGGCGGCCTCCATGACCGATTCGTAATCCCCTACGTTCAGCGAAAGCCAGTTGATCCGTTCGTAGCTTCTCAGGAACGGCGACGCCTCCGGGGCGAGGTAGGCCACGGGATCGATGAACATATCCCCGGCCCTGCCGAAGGTGTCCCTCAGGGTCGAGGGGCCCAGAATGGGCCAGACCAGATAGAAGCCGTTCCCGATCCCATAGGCCCCGAAGGTCTGCCCCAGGTCCTCCTCGGGGGGCTTCTGCAGATTGGACTCGAGGTCCGCCATGTTCCAGAATCCCAGGCCGCCGAAGACGGTATTGACCATGAACCTTCCCAGCTCCACGCCCGCCCGGTCGGTCTTGCACTGAAGCAGGCAGTTGACGAACCGGATGGGCATTTTGATGTTGTCGTAGAAATTCTGGATGCCGGTGCGAAAAGGCCTGGGCATGACCGCCCGGTAGATCTCGGCAACGGGCTTCAGGCCCCACAGATAGAGTTTGTCGTTGAAATGAAACATCCCCTTGTTCCAGTAGTAAAGGGGATCCGCGATCTGCGGCGGGGCCTCGTCATCCTCGCTCAGGGATTCCGCAAAGGCGAACGCCTCGTCTTCGGTTGAAAGCGACTCTTCCTGCACTGGCGGTTCCTCTGCCAGGGCGACCGGGGCGGAGAAGAGGATGCCCGCAAGCGCAACCATTACCCGCGCCCACCGTATGATTTCTTTTTCCATCATGCGTATCTCACTGTGTGAAAGGTTTCAGGCTGAAGGGGCGTCCACATCTTTCGCCCGCCGACTCAGGCATTGGGCTTGCCGTCCGTGCCTTCTTCCAGGTTTTTTTCCCGGATGCGCCGGATGAGGCGGTCGGGGGATTCCTTGGCAAGGATGCTTTTAAACTGGGTTCGGTAGTTCTTGATGAGGCTGATCCCCTCGATGTTGATATCGTAGATCCGCCATTTGCCCTGGCTCAAGACGACCTTGTAGTCCATGGGGATTTCGGTCTGCTGGCGAAGCACCTTGCTCTTTACGACGGCTTTCTTGTCGCTCAGGAGATCCTGTCCGAGGAAGACGATCTCCTCATCGTGAAACTGTCCCTGGATCTTGTTCAGATAGTTGTTTTTGAGCAGCTCCGTGAAGGCTTCGATGAACTCGTCCTGCTGTTTCGGGGTGAAGGATTTCCAATCCATGGCCAGGGACATCATGGAGATGATCCTGAAATCGAAGATATCCCGGATGGTCTCCCAGATCTTTTCCCGCTGGGCCGTGAACTGCCCCGGGCGGGTGTATTGCGGATCTTTCAGGAGGGCGATGCCCTTCTCGATGGGCGGCCGGATATCGTCCATGGGCTGCGGCTGGGCGCCGTAGGCCAGCGCCTGGACATGGAAAATCAGTATGAGGACAACAGGGATCACTTTGAACATCAGTGTCTCCTTTCTGAGAAATTTAAAATAGTATTGAAATCATCCAGGCCGGTCCACGTGGATCGGGGAGGCTGCGATTTCATTTTCTTCTGCCCGGTTTCAATCCTGCCCGGAGGGGCCTGTGACGCCGCCGAAGACGTATTTGCCGACCAACTCCTCGATATCGATGGGGGATTCGGTCTCGATGATCATGCCCCCCGGCGGGATGATTTCTTCCGATCCGCCGGGCGTCATCCGGATATATTTGTCTCCGATCAGTCCCGCGGTCTTTACGGATGCGATGACATCGTCTGAAAGCGAGACTTCCCGCTGGATTCTCATTTCGACGACGGCCTCCATCCGGTCACGGTCCAACCGGATATGATCCACTTTGCCGACGACCACGCCGGCAATCACGACCTCGGCGCCTTCCTTGAGGCCCGACACCGACTGGAAACGGGCGTTGACGGTATAAAAGTTTCCTCCGATCCAGTCCATTTTACCCAGTTTGATGGTGAGATACCCCACGCAGAGCAGCCCCAGGACGACAAACATACCCACGGCCGCTTCGACGGTTCCTTTTTTCATGCAGCCTCCATGGCGCTAACAGACCTTGAATTCGTAAAAGATGTTTTTCGCCGATTCCGCCGTGATGATGAGCTGCGCAATGGGCTTGTCCAGCGCCGCCTCCGCTATTCCCGCGCTGACGGAGAAACAGAACCCCGGGTAGGCCTGAATCTCCAGGTGGCCGTCGGATTTGAATTTTTCCGCCATGGCCCTGCAGAGTTCCTGGGCGCGGCCCCTGTCCGTTCGGGGGAGAATCAGCATCATCTTGTTCATCCCGAGGCGCGAGCAGACATCGGTGATCCGCAGGTGGCGCTGCACACGGTTTGCAAACCGCCTGAAGGCGTCCTGCTGGGCCTCGTATCCGGCCATTTTTTTCACCATGTCCAGGTTTTCGATGGTCAGGATCACAATCGTGAAAGTGCGATTGTCGTCCCGCATGCGTGCCATCTCCTCCTGGAAGCGCCGCTCCCCCTGGGGCTGGGGCGGCAGCCCCGTCAGGTCGTCATGCCGGCTCTCCAGTCCCAGGATGAACTCCTGAATGATGGTATTTTCGGAGAGTTGGATTTTATCCGCGCTGCCCTCGAAGATGATCCTGCCCCCATCAATCATGGCAATGCGCTGGGATATGTAAAAGATTCCAGGGATTTCATGGCTGACGACGACGCCCGTGAACCCGAAGCGCTTCTGGTAATCGGATATCATGCTGTGAACCGCGTTTTTCCGGACCGGATCCAGGCCTGTCGTGGGTTCATCGAAGAGGATGATCTCGGGTTCGGTGACCAGTGCCCGGGCCAGCGCGACCCGTTTTTTCATGCCTCCGGAAAGCTGAGAGGGGTATACGCCGTCGATATCGACCAGGTCGAGCTGATGCATCTTATCCTGCACCCGCTCCCGGATCTTGCTCTTGGACAACCGGGTTTTCTCTTTTAGCGGCAGGGCGATGTTTTCGAAGACGGTCATGGAATCGAAAAGGGCGGTTTCCTGGAACATGTAGCTGAACTTTTTTTTCAGGGCCTTCCGTTCGTCCTTGTTCATCCCGGAGACGGGCACGCCCTCAAAAAAGATCGTTCCCCGGTCCTGCTCGATGAGGCCGATGATGTGCTTCAGGAGTACGCTCTTGCCCTCGCCGCTCTTGCCGATGATGGCGGTGATCTCCCCCTTGTAGATGCTCAGGGTCACCCCGTTCAGCACGGTGTTGTCGCCGAAGGCCTTGTGGACATCCTGGATTTGAATCAGAGGCTGCGCCATTCAGACCTACATCAAGAAAGAGGTCAACACATAGTCGGTTGCCAGAATCAGAACGGAAGAGATCACCACGGCGGAGGTTGTGGCAAGCCCGACCCCTTTGGCGCCGAACCCTTCCTTTCGTGTGTGGGTATAATAGCCCTGGAAGCAGCAGATGGTGACGACCACCGCGCCAAAGACGACGGCCTTGATGAATCCGCCGTTGATGTCGACCATCTGAACGCTGTATTCCACCCGGTAGAAGTAGATGCCGGGGCTGATGCCCAGGAGGAGCGACCCGGTCAGGTACCCGCCGAAGATGCCGACGGCGTCGAAAATGGCCGTCAGAAGGGGAAAGCTGATAAAGGAAGCCAGGAGGCGGGGGCTGAAAAGAAACCGGATGGAATTGATGCCCATGGTTTCGAGGGCATCGATCTGTTCGGAAATGCGCATGATCCCGATCTCCGCGGCCATGGCGGACCCGGCCCTTCCCGTGATCATGATGGCCGTGAGGACGGGTCCCAGCTCGCGGATGAGCGTCAAAGCCACCATGGTTCCCAGGATCCCTTCCGATCCGAACCGGACCAGGGTGTAATACCCCTGGAAGCCCAGGACCATTCCCGTAAAGGCCCCCGTCAGGCAGATGACGAGGACGGATTTCATCCCGATAAAGTAGAGCTGATCGATGAATTTGGAAAATTGAATCGGGTAGGAAAAGATATGGACAACCCCCCGCGTGAAAAAGATCGCCAAGCGACCCAGTTCCCGAACGATAAAGATGATTTTCGCACCCAGGGTATGAAGCGGCGCTGCGAGCGTGGCCGGGGGTTCCATCATGGCGATCCTAAGCGTATAAAATAAAATGAAAAAATAGTTTCTTTAGCCTGATAGATATAATCGAGCGTCATGGGCGTGTCAAGGGGCATTTGGCTCCAAAAAAAAGACCGGGGAACGGGCCCCGGTCTTCGAAATGCTCAAATCAGGCCGGCACGGATGCCGCCGGCGTTCCTACAGAGGGAGTTTCGTCCCCACGGACTTGCCGTAGTCCTGACAGGCTTTTTTGCCGTCGGTCGTGTCGATGATCGCCTCTTTGAGGCTCAAAGCACCCAGGTCCGTCATGTCCATTTTGTAGACGAATTCCATGGTGTCGAATATCATGGGAGCTGATTCCCCGCTGTGGGTATAGGATCCGAAGGCCCCGCCCATCTTTCCCGTGAGATTGAGGTTTTCCGCCAGAAAAAGAAAGGTTTTCATGCCTGCGGTCATATCCCTGTGGTATGTCGGACAGCCGAACACATAGGCATCGTAATTGTCGATTTCTTCGGCTTTTTTGAAGTCGGAAATTTTTTTGACGTCCGCGGCATGGCCTGAGATACGAATGCCTTCAGCGATAAATTCAGCCATTTTCTGGGTTTTTCCCGTTCGGCTCGCATACGCAATCAGCACTTTCTTCATTAATGGACCTCCCTCTTTTTATTGGTTTTGGTGCCTGAGTAACAAGTTTCGGATCTTTTTATCAAGGCTGATCTCAGACGACGATGGGATCGTGTCTGTGCAGCCACCTCAAGGGCAGGGATGCTTTGATCAAAGCGCTTGAGACCGATTGGAATCGCTCTTTTTAAGACATATCCTTACGTATGTCAATCAAGATATCGAGCAATAAAAAGAGCGCGGCCTTCCATCATTTTCGAAACAACCCGCCCGGTGAAGCGTTGGTGCGCGGTCTTTCCCGCCCGGGCAAGGCCGATGGGAAACCCCAAAAAAAGGGGGGCTTGTGACCAAGCCCCCCGGATCCATTCAGCAGATGCCTATGCTTCCAGTTTCTGGCGATCCGCGAAGTCCATCATGACGCGATCTCTGGCCTTGTCGATGCCCAGGGCCTTGCGTTTCTTGTCGATGTGCTCGATCATCATCCGGGCCATCTCATAGGGATCCGGCGAGAATCCCCATTTGCCGAGTCCCCACTCCTCTTCCATGCGCCGGAACAGCATATCATGGAATTTCGTATCCTTCACGATCGGGAAGGTGACGCCGAAGACCGTGTAGACGCCCGAGGCGACGAAGTACTGCCCGATGGCGATGGCCTTCTCGCTCATGTACTCGGGTGCGGCGCCGGCAACGGGCAAGTCGGCGATGCTGTCGCCCAGGCCGCCGGTTTTGACCATCTCGGTGCAGGCGATGAGGATGCGGCTGTTGTCGACGCAGGAGCCCAGGCCCAGGACCGGCGGCATGCCGACGGTTTCACAGACCTCGCTCAGGCCGGGGCCGGCGAGATGGGCCGCCTCGGGGGTCAGCAGGCCCGCCTTGGCGAGGGCCACCTGGGAGCATCCGGTCTGGACGACGAGGACGTCGTTCCGGATCAGCTCTTTGACCAGCTCCACATGGACCCAGTCCTGTTTGACGCGGGGGTTGGTGCAGCCCACGACGCCGGCGACGCCGCGGATGCGGCCGTTGATGATGTTGTCGTTGAGCGGGGTGTAGGAGCCCCGGAAGGTGCCGCCCAGCATGTAGTTGATGTACTCGTGGGAGAATCCGTGGATGCCCATGTTGCGCATCTTCGGGATTTCGATGGGTTTGTTGCGGCCCTTGAAGCGGCTGACGGCCTTGATGACCAACTCGTCGGTGCACTCGCTGGGCCGGTCTTCATGGAACTGCATGTGGGTGGCGCCCTCGATGTGGCACCGGTAGTTGGTGGTGAAGAGCGGGGTGCCGTAGCATTCCGCCACCTTGACCAGCCCCTGTTTGATGCACTGCACGTCCACGACCATGGCGTCGACGGCGCCCGTGACCAGAATGGCCTCGGTGGACATGAAGTTGCCGGCGTGGGGCACGCCGTGGCGGGACATCATCTCTGCGCCGGAGCAGCACATGCCGACCAGGTTGAGGCCCTTGGCGCCTGCGTCTTTAGCCGCCTGAATCAGGGTCGGCTCGTTGACGGAGACCAGCATGGACTCGAACATGTTGGGCTCGTGTCCGTGGACGATGATGTTGACGAAGTCCTCTTTCAGGACGCCCATGTTGACTTCGACGGCGACGGGCGTGGGGGTGCCGAAAAGGATGTCGGAGATCTCGGTCGCCACCATGGAGCCGCCCCACCCGTCGGCCAAGGCCGTCCGGCTGAATTGTTTCGTGAGGTTTTCGAAATCCTGGTCCACGCCCATGTGGGTGCGGTGCATCATCTCCATGATCTCGCGCATGGAACCCCGGGGGATCATGTCGTACTTCCGCCAGGTCTCCTGGGTTTTCTTGGGGGCGCGCTGGGCAAAGGGGATCTCGCCTTCAACCTGGGTGTAGGTTCTCTCGAGCTCTTTGTAGAGGTCCATGGCGATGTCTTCGGTAGTGCGTCCCTCGATTTCAATGCCGATGGACTGGGCGACCTGCTCCAGCTTCTGGACGTCTTTAATGCGGTATTCCGTGATGTGGCCGCTCACGACCTCGCGGAACAGGTCGAGCATGCCCATGCCGTGGTCGGTGTGGGCCGCGGCGCCGGCGGCGACCATTCGGGCAAAGTTTCGGGCCATGATGGTGTCGATGGTGGCGCCGCAGACGCCGACCTTGCCGTAGGGGTCCTTGGCATTGAGGCGGCAGGGGCCCATGAAGCAGTGCTTGCAGCAGGCGGAGTCCGAACCGATGGGGCAGGCCTTCATGGACGCGGCCCGGTCGAAGGCGGTCTCGACGCCGTCCCGCCTGGCCTTTTCGAGCATTTGAATGGTGGCGTCACAAATGGTGATGTCTCTGAAGTTGACGGGTGCCTCGATGGTTTTTGACGGTTTCTTGTCGGTCATGGTTTCTCCCTTCGTGGAAAGATTATAGTGAAAAAGGTCCTTCTGGCGTTGCGGAACGCTTCTCCTTCACCCGGTCCGCTACATGTGATGCGGTCGAAGCCGGATCGCGATTTCTGAAGCAGGGCCGTGTCAAAAAACTTCGGGTCAAGGGGAGCATTGGGATACGGATGCAAATAGTAAGTGAAGTATTTTTTTAATAACAATTACAATATATTAGTTCTTAATAGTAACTGTTACTAAGAATTTATGATACTTTGAGGGCCTTGTCAATCAAAATGTTGATGTCATTGGAGTGAATGGATGAAAAAATTGCCGGTCGCGCACCTATGGGGTTGACAGGTCGGCCGGTATTGTCGGATAACCCCTCCAAACCATATTCAAGGGAAGGAAAACCTACGCAGGGAGTGTAGGTTTTTTTTTGGCCGATGGACATGCTGAAACGAAAAACCGAATGGACCGATGACCTTCTCGCCGGAGCCGCCGGGGTGCTGCTCACCGCGGCGCATCCCGACGTCGACATGCACTGGGTCGCGTGGTTTGCCCTGGCGCCCCTCATGACGTCGCTGAGAGGTGCCTCCGCCCGGACGGCATTCCGCCGCGGCATGGTGGCGGGGATGGTCCATTACCTGACGCTGATCTACTGGCTGGTCTACACCATGCGGACCTATGGCGGCCTGCCGTGGCACCTCGCGGTGCCGCCACTGATTCTGCTCTCCGCCTATCTTTCCATATATGTCGGTCTCTTCGCCATGGTGTGGGCAAGGCTCGCGAAAGGCGTTTTCGTGGCGGTCTTCGCGGCCCCGGCGCTGTGGACCGGGCTCGAATATCTTCGATCTTTCCTGTTTTCCGGATTTCCCTGGGGGCTTCTGGGATATTCCCAGTACGGGAATTTGCATCTGATTCAGATTTCAGATATATTCGGTGTGTACGGGGTCTCTTTTCTGATCGTCCTGGGAAATGCCGCCGTGTTTTTCGCGGCCGCGCATCTGGCCAAATCCCCCTGGCGGGGGCGACCGGTAAAGGCCGCTCACGCCGCCGGGGGGCTTCTGGCCGCCCTCATCGCCGTGGGCGGGTCCCTGGCCTACGGCACGCTCTGCATCCGGTCCACGGAAAGGATGATGGAGACGGCGCCGTCTCTCCGGGCCGCGGTCGTCCAGGGGAATATCGACCAGATGATCAAGTGGGACCCGGCGTTTCAGGAGCAGACCACCGAGAAATACCTGGCCCTGTCCCGAAGCATCGACCCCGGGCCGGACCTTGTGGTCTGGCCGGAGACGGCCGTCCCCTTCTACCTCTTCGACGACGCGGCCCTGACGGAGAGGGTGATCCGGGGCGTCCAGGAGACCGGCGCCCATTTTGTCATCGGCAGCCCGGCCTTTTCGCAGTCGAAAACGGGCATCGACTATTTCAACAGTGCCTACCTCGTGGCCCCGGACGGCCGTCCGGCCGGAAGATACGACAAGGTGCACCTGGTGCCCTTCGGGGAATACGTTCCCCTTCAGGAATGGCTGCCCTTCATCCGGAAGCTGGTCGTTCAGGTGGGCGATTTCAAGACCGGGGAAAAAGGCAAGACCCTGGGTATGGCAGGCCCGCGGCATGGCGGAGCCGGAGCGGGAACCGGTGCCAGGCTCGGGGTGCTGATTTGCTATGAAATCATTTTTCCGGATTTGTCCAGGGCTGCCGCAGCAAACGGCGCGGGGCTCCTGGTCAACGTCACCAACGACGCCTGGTACGGGCGGAGCAGCGCCCCGTACCAGCATTTTTCCATGGCCGTGTTCCGGGCCGTGGAAAACAAGCGGGCCCTGATCCGGTCGGCCAACACGGGGATCAGCGGGTTCATCGATCCGGTGGGCCGGGTGGAAGGAAGCACCCCCCTCTTCGTCGACGCGGCCGTGACGCGCGCCGTCCCGGTGCTGACCCGGAAAACGCCCTACACCCGCGCGGGGGACTGGTTTGCAGCCGCCTGCTCAGGGATTGCAGTAATGATGTCATGCATCGCAACATTCAGGAGGAAAACCCCATGAACACCGAACTCAAACAGACGATCAAGGAAATGCACGCCAAACTGGAACAGTTACGAGGGTATCTTTGACCTCGCGGGAAAAGAAAAACGCCTGGAAGAAATCGAAAAGATCAGCGCCGCCGAAGGCTTCTGGAACCACCCCGACCAGAGCAAGCTGATCCTGAAGGAAAGAACCTCCATCGCCCTCAAGGTTGACCAGTACATGAATCTGGCCCAGGGGGTGGAGGACGGCGAGCTGCTCCTCGACATGGCCCTGGAGGAAAACGACCCGGAGGCCGAGGCCGCCCGGGAAATCCTCTCCATCGAGAAGCGGCTCAAGGCATTTTCCCTGGACCTTATGCTCGACGGCGAGAACGACGAAAACAACGCCATCATCTCCATCAATGCCGGCGCGGGCGGCACCGAAGCCCAGGACTGGGCGGAGATGCTCTTTCGCATGTACGCCCGGTGGGTCGAGCGGAAGGGCTACAAGAGCGAAATCATCGACCTTCAGCCGGGGGACGAGGCCGGCATCAAGAGCGTCACCTTCACGGCCGAGGGGCTGAATGCCTATGGATATCTGCGGTCTGAAAAGGGCATTCACCGCCTGGTGAGGATTTCGCCCTTCAATGCCAGCGGAAAGCGTCACACCTCGTTTGCGTCGGTCTTCGTCTTCCCCGAACTGGACAACGAGATCGTCGTCGACATCGATGAAAAGGACCTTCGGGTGGACGTCTACCGGGCCAGCGGCGCGGGCGGCCAGCACGTCAACAAGACGAGCAGCGCGGTCCGGATCACCCACCTGCCCACGGGGATCGTGGTGCAGTGCCAGCAGGAGAAATCCCAGCACCGGAACAAGGATCTGGCCATGAAGGTCCTGCGCTCGCGGCTCTACGATTTTGAAAAAAGGAAACAGGACGAGAAGATCGAGGAGATGACCGCCGGCAAGGACGACATCGCCTGGGGGAACCAGATCCGCTCCTATGTGCTCCAGCCCTACCAGATGGTGAAGGACCACCGGATCGGACTGGATGTCGGGAATGTGAACAGCGTTCTGGACGGAGATATCGACGTTTTCATCGAGGGCGTGCTGCTGAGCCGCGGCAGGTAGCCTCCATCCCCCCGGCGGACGCGTCCCGGGCTGCGACGGGCGGGAGCCGGCAGGAGAGCGATGAACCCGTATGAATTGATTTCCGAATTCTATGCCCCCGGATCCGAACCCCACCGGATCATGATCCGCCACGGCGAGCAGGTTGCGAAAAAGGCACTTGACGTTGCCCGGCGTCTGGGGTGCGGGGCGCCTGACCTCAAGTTCATCGAGGAGGCGGCCCTTCTCCATGATATCGGCATCTTCCTGACCCGGGCCCGAAAGATCGGCTGCACGGGGACCTGTCCCTATGTCTGCCACGGGTACCTCGGCCGGGAGCTCCTGGAGCGGAAAGGGCTGTTCCGCCACGCCCTCGTGTGCGAGCGCCACGTGGGCGTGGGCATCACCCCGGATGACATTGTGGGCCAGGCCCTGCCGCTCCCCCTGCGCGACATGCGCCCCGTCACCCTGGAGGAGGAGATCATCGCCTATGCGGACAAATTTTATTCCAAGGGCGGCGATGCGGCTGAAAAACCGGTGACGGAGATCCTCCGGGGGCTGGAACGCTTCGGGCCGGACAAGGCCGCGGTGTTCCGCGCCTGGATTCGTCGGTTCGAGGGCAAAGACGCCCTTACTGAGCCCTCACCCGGTTCCTGAGGGTACCGATACCCTCGATGCTGCATTCCACCACGTCCCCGTCCCGGAGGGTGACGGGCGGGTCCCGGAAGATCCCCACCCCGGCGGGGGTCCCCGTCGAGATGATGTCCCCGGGCCACAGGGTGATGTCGCGGCTGATGTAGGCGATGATGGCGGGGATGTCGAAGATCAGGTCCCGGGTGGTGCCCGTCTGCATCACCTGGCCGTTCACCCGCGTTTCGAGGCGGAGTTCCGTGATGTCCGGAATCTCGTCGGGGGTCACGATGGCCGGCCCCAGGGGCGCGAAGGTGTCGAAGGATTTCCCGCGGAACCACTGGCCGTCGCCGAACTGGGCCTCCCGCCCCGAGACGTCGTTCATCACCGTGAATCCCGCGATATGAAGGAAGGCGTCCCGGCGGTCGATCCGTTTCCCGGCCTTTCCTATGACCACGGCCAGCTCCACCTCCCAGTCCACCTGGCCGCTCGTCTCGGGCAGAAGGATCGGGTCGGTCGGCCCGGTGAGGCTGGAGGGGGCCTTGGCGAACAGCAGCGGCGCCGGGGGGGAGTCGAATCCGCCCTCCCGGGCATGCTCCAGGTAGTTCTTGCCGAGGCAGATGATCTTGGAGGGGCGCCGGATCGGCGGGCCCAGCCGGGCCGCCGTCGGCTGCCCGGGGTCCGTGATCCCGGCAGCCCGGGCCGCCCATCCGCCGGCGAAGAAATCCTCCCCGATGTCCGGGATGTCCGGAAAACAGGCGCGCAGATCGACGATGCCGCCCGCCTTCAAAAGGCCCGGCCGCTCTCTTCCGTGCTCACCGAATCGTATCAGCCGCATCCTTCCGTCTCCTTTTCCCCGGGGGTGCCCCGGCCGTCGTCAAGGCCGTCCCGGTAGCGTTTTTCCGCGTGCCAGGCGACCTGGCGGATCAGCCCGCGGATGATGTTGACCTCCCTGGCCCGCGCCTGGATGCGGGTGAAGAACTGGCGCAGGTGGTGCATCCAGTAGTCCGGGTTCTCCGGGTTGATGTAGCAGATCTTGATGAGGATTTCCTTGAGCTGATCGAGCATGTCGTCCAGCTCCCGCCGGCTGGCCATGCGGGGGGCGAAGGCGGGCTTCGATTCACTCCCGGCGTTGAAGAGTTCATAGCACATGACCATGACCGCCTGGGCCAGGTTGAGGGAGGAAAACTCGGCGGTGGGGATATGGACCAGCTCGTGGCAGAGAACGAGGTCGTCGTTGGCCAGGCCCCGGTCTTCCCTCCCGAAGACGACGGCCACCTGGTTCTCCCGCGAGACGGCGATGAGCTTCTCGGCCATGGCGGCCGGGGCGCTGGTCCTGCGCTGCCCCCCCAGGCGGGCGGTGGTGCCGACCACGTACTGGAACGGTTCGAGGGCCTCTTTGAGGGTGGCTTTGAGTTGAATGCCTTCCACGGTCTCCAGGCAGGCGTGGGTGGCCATTTTCCGGATTTTTTCAAGATCGTACTCCCGGGGGTCGACCACCGTGAGCTTGCCGATTCCCATGTTCCGCATGGCCCGCACCGCGGCCCCGATATTTTCGGGATACCGGGGCTGGTGCAGGACGATGGTGATATGGTCCAGGGTGACGGCCTCGGTCATCCGCCGACGATCTCAAAGCTGTTGAAGAAATAGCCGATCTCGAATGCGGCGGTTTCGGGGGCGTCCGATCCGTGGACGATGTTTTTCTCGATGTCCGTGGCAAAATCCCTTCGGATGGTGCCCTCGGCGGCGTCCTTGTAGTTGGTGGCGCCCATCAGTTCACGGTTTTTGGCAATGACGCCGTCGCCCTCCAGCACCATGACGACCGCAGGCCCCGAACTCATGAACGCCGTGAGGCTGCCGAAAAAGGGGCGCTCCCGGTGAACGGCGTAAAACCCCTCGGCCTGGGGGGAGGTCATGTGGATCATCTTCATGGCGGCAATCCGGATGCCCGCCGATTCAAAGCGCTTGATCACCTCTCCGATGAGCCCCCTGGCCACGCCGTCGGGTTTGATGATGGATAAGGTTCTTTCAATCATGATGGCACGTTTCCTTTCATGGGTTTAGGTTCCCCGGTGCCATATCAAAAGGCGGGGGCCAAGTCAACGGGCATGGGGATGTCGCAAAAAAATCCATGTGTTACCGCCTGCGGGGGTTTGGAATGCGGACCATGGCCCGGTTCGGAGATCCCGTCGGGTGCAGGATTTCCATTGTGATCCGGTTTTTTCGGCGACAGATCGGGCAGTCGGCACCGGAAGGCGGAGGAAGACGCCCCGCCCGAAAAGCGGCGCGGCCGTTGCGGCGCGTGCCGTGTCGGGGCTAGCCCCTCGGCGGATGATAAAATGCCGTTTGCAAAGGCTGAAACACTTGTGGTAGGGAGATCCGAATGCGCCGGGAACGAACAGCCGCTCCCCCGGACAGGTGTGTCGGCCGTTGACAGGGCCGCCGCACAGGCAGATTGTCAACCCAATACCGCGGAAAAATCAATGGAAAACCATGTGGGGGAAGCCCCGGCGGATCATCAGCAGAACATCGGCAAGGTCTCCTTCTCGGACATCGAGTTGGCCCGGCAGCTCTTCGGGGAGCACAACCGCAATCTCCTTCGCATCGCCGACGCGACCGACTGCCGCATTCACGCAAGGGGCAGCACGGTGTTCATTGATGGCGATCCGATCCCGGCGGCCCTGGTCCGGAACATCCTCGAGCAGCTTTACGATCTCCTGAAAAACGGGTATCCCGTCTATCCCAACGACATCGACTACGCCGTCAGCGTCCTGAGTCACGATGACCGGACGCGCCTGAAGGACATCTTTCTGGACACGGTCTATGTGACCTCCAAAAAACGCTCCATTACGCCCAAGAGCCCTTCCCAGAAGGCCTATATCGATGCCATGCGGCAGTTCGACATCGTTTTCGGCATCGGGCCGGCCGGCACCGGGAAAACCTACCTGGCCATGGCCATGGCGGTGGCGGCCCTGTCCAAGGGGGTGGTCAGCCGGATCGTCCTGACCCGCCCCGCCGTCGAGGCCGGCGAGACGCTGGGGTTTCTTCCGGGGGACCTGACCGATAAGGTGGACCCCTACCTGCGGCCGCTCTACGACGCGCTCCATGACATGATGCGGTTCGAGAAGGCGTCGAAGCTGATGGAGCAGAACGTGATCGAGGTGGCGCCCATCGCCTTCATGCGCGGCAGGACCCTGAACGATTCCTTCATCATCCTCGACGAGGCCCAGAACACCACCTCCGAACAGATGAAGATGTTTCTGACCCGCATCGGGTTCAACTCAAAAGCCGTGATCACCGGAGACGTCACCCAGGTGGACCTCCCTCCCCACCGGATCTCCGGGCTGATCGAAGCCCGGGATATCCTCCGGAACATCAAGGGCATTGAGTTCGTCTTTTTTTCGAAGACCGATGTCGTCCGCCACCGCCTGGTGCAGGACGTCATCGACGCCTACGAAAAGCTGGACGAGTTGAAACGGATGGACAAATGACTCTCGAAAAAGCCAAAAGCCATGTGTTTTCGGTGCTGGAGAGCACGGGGCCGGTCAAGTGGATCCTGCTGGTCCTGGTCATGACGGTCTTCACGACGCTTCTCTACCCCAATACCATTATCAGAAGGCATGACTACCAGTTGGGGGATGTGGCCGAGCGCGATATCAAGGCGCCCCGGGACTTCTTTATCGAAGACCTGGCGGGCACGGAAAAAAAGCGGCAGCAGGCCGCCGAAGCGGTGCTGACGGTATATGACCACAACAAGGCCCTGATCGAGGCCATCCGGGGGAACGTGGAAGGTGCATTCGCCATGATGCACGAACCCGAAGAGGCCGCCGGCGCGGCCGGGACGCCGGACGGCGCTCCGGCGCCGGCGGATGCCGCCGAAAGCCCGCCCGGGGAGGCGCCCCGCGGGGGATGGCAGCAGAAGGACGCCTTCGAGAAGAAGCTCGGCATCACCGTCAGCACCGGTGCCTTCAATGTCTTGGAAAAGGAGGGTTTTTCCTTCGAGATCCCCACCCTGATCCTAGGGATCATCGACCGGATCCTCACCAACGGGGTGGTATCCAACAAGGAGTTGCTGATGCGGGATGCCGACCGGGGCATCATCCTTCGGACCGTCGACTCCGTGGAAGAGAAGGCGGTCCACAACCTGGAGCAGTTCTACGGCCTGGACCAGGCCAAGGCCATGGTGAGGATCGTCGGCAAGCCGCTCCTGGGCGACCTCAGCTATACCGCATCCAACCTGATCGTGGACTTCACCCAGAGGCTGCTTCAGCCCAACATCACCCTGAACCGGAGAGAGACCGAGGAGCGGAAGGCGGCGGCCGCGGAGGCCGTCAAACCGATATTATACCAGATCAAGGCCGGCGAGATGCTCCTCCGCGAGGGGGAGCGGGTGACTGAGGTCCAGCTTCTCAAGCTCAACAGCCTGCGGCAGCAGAGCCGCCTGGAAAAGGGCTACGTCCGGGGCGCGGGCGGGCTCATCCTGATCCTCTCCATGCTGATCATCGTCTACTTCCTCCAGACCCGACAACTTGGCAGCGGGCTCCTCGACAGCAACAAGGCCGTGATGTTTCTCTCGGTGATGATGATCATTTTCCTGCTCCTCCCCAATGCGTCGGAGACCCTGTTCAAGGCCGTGGCCCGAAATACGCCGATCGTGGCTTCCGAAGACACCCTTTTTGCAGGGATTCCCATGGCCGCGGGGGCCATGACCGTCTGCCTTTTTCTGAGATTCGGCACGGCCGTCTCGTTTGCCGCGGTGGTGTCGGCCTGCACGGCCGTGATCTTCCAGGGGCGGTTTGAGATTTTTCTCTATTTCTTCCTGAGCAGCCTGATGGGCGCTCACTGGATGCAGAACTGCCGGGAGCGGAAGGTGTTCATCAAGGCGGGCATCCGGCTGGGCTTCCTGAATATTCTCCTCGTCAGCGGGGCGGCCGTCTACATCCGGGGCGTGCCGGGCTTCGATATCATCTGGGTCTGGGTCTTCGCCTTTGTTTCCGGCATCGCGGCGGGCATCATCACCGCGGGCATCGTGCCCATGATGGAGCTGGCCTTCGGCTACACGACGGACATCACCCTGCTGGAGCTGGCCAACCTGGAGCAGCCCATCCTTCGCCGGCTCATGATGGAGGCCCCCGGGACCTACCACCATTCCGTGGTGGTGGGGTCCATGGTGGAGGCCGCGGCGGCCGAGATCGGGGCCAACCCGATCCTCGCCAGGGTCTGCGGCTATTATCACGATATCGGGAAGATCAACAAGCCCTTGTATTTCATTGAAAACCAGATGCAGTGTGAAAACCGGCACGACAAACTCGCCCCGTCCATGTCGAGCCTGATTTTGATCTCCCACGTCAAAGAGGGGGTCGAGCTGGCCAGGAAGCACAAGCTGGGCAAGGAGATCATCAATGCCATCCAGCAGCACCACGGGACCAGCCTGATCCGGTTTTTTTACGACAAGGCCGTCAAGCTCCGGGGCGAGCAGGCGGTCAAGATGGAAAATTTCCGGTACCCGGGCCCCAAACCCGAGACGCGGGAAATCGGCCTGGTCATGCTGGCCGATGTTGTCGAGGCCGCCTCCAGGACCCTGGAGAACCCGAACCCGTCCCGCATCCAGGGACTCGTCCAGAGCCTTATCAACAAGATTTTTTCAGACGGCCAGCTGGATCACTGCGAACTGACCCTGAAGGACCTTCACCGGATTGCCAAGAGCTTCAACAAGATCCTCAACGGGATCCATCACCATCGCATCGATTATCCCGAGAAGAACGCCGCAAAGGACGGCAAGGACACCCATGAGCGTGCTGATCACCAACCATCAAAGCCGGTTCAACGTCTCCCAGGACAGCCTAAGGAAGAAGGCCCAGACCATTTTAAACGTCTTGGGCTGTGAAAATGCCGAGCTTTCCATCCTGATCGTTGACGACCGCGAGATGGCTCTGTACAATCAGGAATATCTCAACCGGGAAGGGCCGACCAACGTCATCGCCTTTCCCATGCAGGAAGGGGAATTCGCCCATGTGACTCCTTACCTCCTGGGAGATGTCGTGCTCTCCCTGGATACCGCCGGCCGGGAAGCGGAGGAGATGGGGATCGGCCTGTCCCTTCGGGTGGACGAGCTTCTGGTTCACGGCATCCTCCACCTTATGGGGTACGACCACGAAAATAGCGAGGCGGAAGCGCGCCGCATGGAGGAGAAGAGCGGGGCACTGACCTCCCTGATTCGGGAAATCGAAGCATGAACCCGGCCGTCCTCACCCTTGTGTCGCAATCCCCCGAGAAGACCCGTGACCTCGGCAGGGAGATCGGCCTGCGGGTCGCCCCCGGGGCCATCATTGCGCTCTACGGCGACCTGGGAAGCGGGAAGACGGTGCTGGTGCAGGGCTTGGCCCGGGGGCTGGGGGTGCCCGAGGAGTATTACGTCACCAGCCCGACCTATACCCTGATCAACGAATATCCCGGACGGCTCCCGCTTTATCATATCGACCTGTATCGCCTGGACGCGGGCGCGGGGGTTGCGGATATCGGCCTGGATGAAGCCCTGTACGGCGGCGGCGTCGCGGCGGTCGAGTGGGCGGAGCGGTGCCGCGGGAATGCGTTTTCTGAATATCTTGCCGTCCATCTTGAAGCGGCCGGCGAGGATCGGCGCGGGATCCGGCTGATCGCCCATGGACCCGGGATGGTCAAATTGGTCAATGATCTGGAACATGTTTTTAAGGAGAAATGATGGGGGTAATTGTACAGAAATTCGGGGGGACATCGGTCGCGGATATCGAACGTATTCAGAAAGTCGCGGCAAGGGTCGCCAAAACCTATGAAGCGGGCAACGACGTGGTGGTCATCCTTTCGGCCATGGCCGGCGTGACGGACAATCTCATCTCGATGGCCCGCAGGATCTCCGACCGGCCGGAAAAGCGGGAACTGGACGTGCTGCTGGCCACGGGCGAGCAGACGACGGCCTCCCTCCTCGCCATGACCCTGATGGCCATGAAATATCCGGCCCGGTCCCTGATGGGGTTTCAGGCGGAGGTCCGGACGGACTGCGCTTTCGGCAACGCCAGGATCCTGGATATCCACGCAGATCGGATCAGGTCGTTCCTCAACGGGCGGAACATCGTCGTGATCGCCGGATTCCAGGGGCATGACTGCGAGGGAAACATCACGACGCTCGGCCGGGGCGGGAGCGACACCTCGGCGGTGGCCATCGCCGCGGCGCTCAAGGCCGATGTCTGCGAGATCTACACGGATGTCGACGGGGTCTACACCACGGATCCGAACATCTGCAGCAAGGCCAGGAAAATCAGAAAAATCGCCTATGACGAGATGCTCGAGATGGCCAGCCTCGGCGCGAAGGTCCTTCAGATCCGCTCCGTGGAATTTGCCAAGAAATACAATGTCCCCATTCACGTGCGTTCATCATTTTCGGAGGAGGAGGGTACGATGGTTTGGAGCGAGGAATGTGATATGGAGCGCCTCATGGTCTCCGGGATCACCTGCAGCAAGAGCGATGCGCGCATCATGGTCAAGGGCGTGCCGGACCAGCCCGGCATCGCGGCCCGGGTGCTGACCCCCATTGCCGAGGCCGGCATCGTGGTGGACATGATCATTCAGTCGTCCCCCAAAAACGGGACCAATGACATCGCGTTCACCGTGCCGCGGACGGAATACAAGGCCGCCATGGAAATCGAGCAGCGGGTCGCGGCGGAGATCGGGGCCGAGGGGGTATACGGGGACGACGGCATCGCCAAGATCTCGGTCGTGGGCGTGGGGATGAAGAGCCATTCGGGGGTGGCTGCGAAAATGTTTTCGACCCTGGCCGCGGAAAATATCAACATCCGGATGATCAGCACCTCCGAGATCCACATCTCCTGCGTCATCGTGGAAAAGTATGCCGAGCTGGCCGTTCGTGCCCTTCATACGGCGTTCGGGCTGGACAGCGACCTCTAAAAGATGAGGCGCTTCGACCCGGAGCAGCTTCTGGCCGCCGCCCTTCTGGCCCTGGTTCTGGCGGGAGTGATCGTGGCGCGGAAAATGCTCTCTTTTTGATTGACAACGTCAATCCCCATGAATAGATTAGATGAAATTTCAAGTTCATGAGCGAATTGTCTCATGATACATTATCCAAGGAGGAAAAAGCATGCTCGAGGTAACGCCGTCGGCAACGACGCAACTTCAGGAATATTTCAAAGGCAAGAATGTCGAACCCATCCGTATTTTTTTGAACGAAGGCGGCTGAGGCGGCCCGTCCCTGGCGATGGCTCTGGATGAGCCTCGGGATGGCGATCTGACGAGAGAGATTGATGGGTTTACGTACCTCATCAACGAGGATTTCATGGAAAAAGTGAAGCCGATCAAGGTCGATTTCATGGACATCGGGTTCAAGCTCACCTGCAACGCCGAGTTCAGGCCCAGCAGCAGCGGCGGCGGCGGTTGCTCGGGCTGCGGAACCACCAGCAACTGCTGCTCCTAAATTCAGGGTCAGACAGTCTAAAGAAAGGGCGGCCTGATACGGCTGCCCTTTTTGCTTGACCCGATGCCTTTTGTGAGGAGGGAGCGCCGGGTCTGAATTTCAAGCCGGGGAGGATGTGGGGATGGCCATGGTGGAGTATGTCCTGGAGGAACAAACGGCGCTGTTGACCCTGGGCGCCGGTGAGAATCGATTCAATCCCGATTTCATCCACGCGGTTTTGAGCGCACTGGACCGCATCGAGGCGGAGACCGATGCCGCCGTCCTCGTGGTGCGGTCGTCGCACGAGAAAATTTTCTGCAACGGCATCGACCTGGAGTGGCTCACGCCGATCATCCGGAGCCAGGATACGGCAGCGGCCACGGATTTTTTCTATCTGCTCAACCGGCTCTTCAGGCGGACCCTGACCTATCCCATGATCACCGTGGCCGCCATCACCGGCCATTCCTTTGCCGGAGGCGCCATCTGGTCCTGCGCCTTCGATTTCCGGTTCATGCGCTCGGACCGGGGATATTTCTGCTTTCCGGAGGTCGACCTGGGCATTCCGTTTCTGCCGGGCATGCTGGCCCTGCTGAAAAAAGCCATCCCCATGTACAAACTCGAGGAGATGCACCACACCGGAATCCGCCTGACGGCCGAGGAATGCGCCCGCCACCACATTGTCACGAAAGCCTGCACCCTGGAGCGCCTCGTTCCGGAGGCCATGGCCTTCGGCAGGGGGCTTGTCAAGCGGCGGGAAATTCTCAGGGAGATGAAAGCCAGGCTGTACAGGGATATCCTCCATGCCCTCGACGTGGAGGATGTTCCTTACATCGAATCCGGACGATTCAATATCGATTGACCCGGCAGGCGCCGCTTCTTGCATCCGGCCGCGCCTTCCCGAAGGGTCGATCTCTCGGAGGTGAATCATGAACATTTGGATTACCGGCGGAACGGGATTTGTGGGTACGCGGCTGTCGGCCCTTCTCCTGGAAAAGGGCCATGGGGTTGCCGCCGTCGGCAGCCGACCGGATTTTGAAGGAATCCGTCATCCGAATTTCCGGTATGTCTCCGCCGACACCAGCCGGGAAGGTCCCTGGCAGGAGGGGCTTCGGGAGGCTGATGCCGTCGTCAACCTGACGGGCCGTTCCATTTTCAGCTACTGGACGGAACGGACCAAGGCGCAGATCTACGAAAGCCGCGTCGCCACGACCCGCAACATCGCGGCGGCCCTGGGTGGAGACCCCGGGAGGGAACGGGTTCTGGTCAGCACATCGGCGGTGGGGTACTACGGCGACCGCGGGGATGAAATCCTCACCGAGGCGTCGCCCCGGGGAGAGGGCTTCCTTGCGGACCTTTCCAGGGATTGGGAAGCGGCTGCGCTGGCGGCCGGGGATACCGCCGTCCGGGTGGTGATCGCCCGGTTCGGTATCGTTTTGGATAAAAGCGGCGGGGCATTGAAGCAGATGCTGCCGCCGTTCCGGCTGGGTCTTGGGGGGCCGATGGGCGATGGCCGGCACTGGTTCCCATGGATCCACATGGACGACCTGCTGTCGGCCATCCTGTTCGCGCTGACGGATGCCAAGGTAGCGGGGCCGGTGAACCTGACCGCCCCGAATCCGGTTCAGAACCGGACCTTCGTCAAGGCCCTGGGCCGGGTGCTGCTCCGGCCCGCCCTGGTCCCGGTTCCGGGATGCGTGATCCGGACGGCCCTGGGCGAACTGGGCGGGGTGCTTCTTTCCAGCCAGCGGGTGCTTCCCGTGAGGCTCCTCGACAGCGGCTTCCGGTTTGAATACCCGGATATCGCCCCGGCCCTGAAACACCTGATTCGCGGGTGAGGCCCGAAGAAAGCCCCCGATGCCGCGCTGAAGGGCGGCGGGGTGATATTATCTGTTGCATCGGAGGCCCCTTCCATGGCATGAGGGACACGAAAACGGCGAACCGCACGGCATGGAAAGAAACAGCGGCATGGCGGCGCTCGAGTCGCCGATGAGACCGCCCGTGCTTTCTAACGGATCAAAAAGGAGATCGCTGATGACGGAGTGGATGGATGTCGTACTCTCCCGCAGAAGCATTCGAAAATACGAGGAGCGACCGGTTCCGGACGAGGCCCTGGGAAAGATTCTCGAGGCCGTCCGCTTCGCGCCCTCGTGGACCAACTGCCAGTGCTGGGACATCGTGGTGGTCCGGGAAGAGGCGACCAAGCGGAAGCTTCAGGAAGCGGTCGCCCCGAAAAACCCCGCGCTGAAATCCGTGGCGGCGGCGCCCGTGGTGCTGGCCGTCTGCGGCCGGAAAGGGGTGTCCGGATACTACGACGGCAAGGCCTCCACCAAGTTCGGGGACTGGTACATGTTCGACCTGGGCATCGCCGCCCAGACCCTCTGCCTGGCCGCCTGGTCCCTCGGGCTCGGCACCGTGGTGGTGGGCCTCATGGACCACGACCAGGCCGGGGCCGTCCTGGGTGTCCCGGATACCCACGATCTGGTGGCCCTCATCCCGCTGGGATATCCCGCCAAAACCCCGAGCGCGCCCAAGCGCAGGGAGATCGACGAATTCGTCCACTGGGAATCGTTTTGAAAAGGCGCTGGATGCCGGAGCCGGGCAGAACGGCAGCCGCGGCCGGGCCGATACCGGGGCTTTGGGGGCTGCTGGTGATGATGGGGCTGTGCGCCGTGCTGCTGATCGGCTGCAAAAGCGCACCGCCTCCGGAGCCGGCCGCCCAGGAGGACCTGTTCATCCGGCAGGTCTCGGAGCTCCCCGGATTTTCCAGAGAGGAGCTGTTCGAAGGCGCGAAGATGTGGATTTCCGGCAGCTTCTCGTCGGACATCGACATCATCCAATACGCCAACCGGGATCAGGGAACCATCATCGGCAAGACATCCTTCCCCCATTCTCGGCCCTCCAAATGGGGCGGCCCGGACCGGTTAGATTTCCGGTTTACGGTCACGGTCGAAACCAAGGACGGCAGAATCCGGACCACCTTCTCGGATATGGCCCTGGTCGGGTTTCACGGTTTCGATGAGATCCTGAAACCGGACATGGAAGCGATTCGGCCCCAACTGATGTCCGCCGTCGATGCCCTGGTGGACCTATTCCAAAAAGAACCCCCCAAGGATGACTGGTAGCCCCGGACCCTCATCTCCCGGGACGGATACCGACTGGCGGCGTCTGCATATGGACATTCTCGAACGTGCGAAAAGCGTCCTTCGGCTGGAGGCCGAAGGCATCCTGAATCTGGTCGATCATATCGACGACAATTTCAGCAGGGCGGTGGATCTCATCTGCGAATCCACCGGGCGGCTGATTGTCGCGGGGATCGGCAAGTCGGGCATCATCGGCCGGAAGTTCGTGGCGACCTTCAACAGCACCGGAACGCGGTCCATGTTTCTCCATCCGGTCGAGGCCATGCACGGCGATCTGGGAATGGTCTGCCCGGACGACATCCTGCTGGCCCTCTCCAACAGCGGCGAGACCGACGAACTCAATATTCTCCTTCCGGTCATCCGCGGCATCGGCTGCAGGATCATCGCCTTTACCGGCAACCCCCGCTCCACCCTCGCCAGGAACAGCGATCTGGTGATCGACGTCGGGGTCGAAAAGGAGGCCTGCCCCATGGGGCTTGCCCCGACCACCAGCACCACGGCGCTCCTGGCCATGGGGGATGCCCTTGCGGTGGTGCTCATCAACGAGAAGCATTTCGAGTCGTCGGATTTCAGGCGGTTCCATCCGGGGGGGGCGCTGGGCCAGCGCCTGTCCATGAGGGTGTCGGACTTCATGATGACCGGATCCCTCCCCACCGTCCGCGAGGTCGACGCCATGGCCGAGGTCATCGCCGTCATCGATCGGGCCAGCATCGGCGTCGCCCTGGTGGTCAAGCCGGACCTGACCCTCTCGGGAATCATCACCGACGGCGATATCCGGCGGCTGCTGGCCCGGGGCGCTTCGATCTTCAGCCTGTCGGCGCGGGAGGTCATGACGCCCGGTCCCAAGACCGTCCGTCAAGCGCTTCCGGCCTATGACGCCCTCAATATCATGGAGTCCTTCGAGATCACCGTGCTTCCGGTCACCGATGTCAACGGCGTCGTTCTGGGCGTGGTCCATCTTCACGACATCCTGGGCAAGGGAAGCTTCAAGTTCAACGGCACATAGAGACCCGCGAAGCAGGCACAGGCATGACGGTTCCGTAAAAAGTCCGATATCTTGCGTTACGCGTATCCCTCGTCGCTGCGGGGTGCTTCAGGTATGTCTCATTCCTCGGGATTCGCAAGCCGTATCTCGAATTTTTTTGCGAAACCGTCTGAAAATCGACTTTTTACATGGCCATCAGGCATGGCTTCCGAAAAGGCAGGCGCGCGATGGAATCCTTCGATATTGTGGACACCGACATTCCGACCCTGGGCGACGCCAGGATTTCGTCGCCCATCGAGGGGCGGAAACTGGACGGCAACCGGCATTTCGTGAACGATGAGGACCGGGTGCTTATCGACGTGGACGCCCGGCGCTTTGAAAAGACGATCGAGGCCAAAGGGAAGATATCCTCCTTCGAGAAGGCCGGCCCCCGGCGGAAGATCTACTTCGATCCCAGCAAACTCCGGTGCGCCCTGGTGACCTGCGGCGGTCTCTGCCCGGGGCTCAACGGCATCATCCGGTCGGTCGTCCTGGAGCTGTATTTCGGATACGGGGTCCGGAATATCTACGGCATCCGCTACGGCCTTCAGGGCTTCATCCCCGAATACGGCCATGACGTTGTGGAATTCACCCCCGACGTGGTGGGCGATATCATCCGGAAGGGCGGGTCGTTTCTGGGCTCCTCCCGGGGGCCCCAGGATGTGGAGGCCATTGTCGACTGTCTCGAGCGGATGAACGTGGGCATCCTGTTCATGGTGGGGGGCGACGGGACACTGATGGCCGCCTCGGAGATCAGCGACACCATCCAGCGCCGTAAGCTCAAAATCAGCGTGGTGGGCATTCCAAAGACCATCGACAACGACATCCACATGGTCTCCCGCTCCTTCGGGTTCGACACCGCCGTGGACCTTGCCACCCAGTCGATCCGTGCCGCCCACAACGAAGCCCGGGGGTTTCCCCACGGCATCGGCCTGATCAAGCTCATGGGGCGGCATTCGGGCTTTATCGCGGCCACCGCCACCCTGGCCCAGCAGGACGTCAATTTTGTCCTCATCCCCGAGGTCGATTTCGATCTTGACGGGCCCAAGGGGCTCCTGACATCCTTGGAAGGCCGGCTGTCGGAGCGGGGGCATGCGGTCATCGTGGTGGCCGAGGGGGCGGGCCAGAAATTCTTCGACGCATCCGGCAAGAGGGACCCGTCGGGAAACGTCAAGCTCCACGATATCGGCACCTTCCTCAAGGAGCGTATCCTTGCCTATTTCAAGGACCGGAACACGGATGTCTCGCTGAAGTATATCGATCCCAGCTACATCATTCGAAGCCTCCCGGCCAACTCCAACGACCACGTCTTCTGCAGCTTCCTGGGCCGGAACGCGGTGCATGCGGCCATGGCCGGCAAAACCCGGCTCCTCCTGGGCCACTGGAACAACCACTTCGTGCACATCCCCATGGCGGCTTCCGCCGGAAGGCGGAAGCAGATCAACCCCGACGGCCGCCTCTGGCAGAGCATCCTCGATGCGACGGGGCAGGGCTCCCTGAAAAACGATCAGGGGGCGGGGGGGAGCACCCCCGCGCCGCGGAGAAAGCGCTCCGCTTCCTGAAAAAAGGCGGCGCGGTCGGGGGGGCAGTCGTTGTGGGCACAGTCGAGCGTGACGAGGCGGCTCCTGGACGAAGCGGCCGCCAGGGCGGCGCCGTGGGCGTAGGGGATGACGTCGTCCCCGCGGCCGTGGAAAACGAGGACCGGCTTTTCGTAAGACCGGACCACCGACAGGTTGTCGAAGGGGTCTCTGACCAGGAACCCCGGCGCGAGGTACCTCACCGCGAACGCGCGGGCGCTGGTGAAGGTGGAGATGAGGATCATGGCGGCGGACGGCCGTTTTGCCGCCAGATCGCAGGCAACCCCGCCGCCCAGGGACCTGCCGGCAAGGACGATGCGGTCCGAGTCCACGTCCGGCCGGGCCGCGAGCCAGTCATAGGCCGCCGCGTAAACATCCCCGATGCCGGCCTGGGACGGCGACCCCCGGGACCGGCCGTATCCGGGATACTCCACCAGGAGGAGCCCCGCTCCCAGGCGGGTGAAGGGCATGAATTCCCCGAGACATCCGTCGATCAACTCGGCGTTGCCGTGGGCGAAGAGGATTGCGGGATGCCTTTGCCCGCCTTTCGCGGCGGCGGGGGGAAGGAACCACGCCTCGGTTCGAATCCCGCCGGCGCGGACCTCAATGACCTCGAGACCGGGCAGGGCCGGGGGGCCCGCGGCCGGCCCCGTCAGACCCGCCGGAAAGACGATCTGCCGCTGGACGAGGTAGAGGAGGGCGCAGTAGGCGAGATACACCAGAAAGACCCAGAGAAGGGTTGATACCAGGGTTTTGGCAAGCATCCGTCATTCTTCCTGATCGAGAGGGTTGGGGGGGTAATGGCCGTGTGGTCCCTTCAGGCTTCAACAATGTAGGAAATCCGAAGGCGCCGGTCAAGGGGAGATGGTTCCGAAAAACGGAATCCGGCCGGAGAAAGGAGCTTTGCATGAAGCGATACATTGGGGCGTTGGACCAGGGAACCACCAGCACGCGGTTCATCATCTTTGACCGGGACGGCCGCATCGTCGCGGTCGACCAGAGAGAGCACCAGCAGATTTTCCCACAGCCCGGCTGGGTCGCCCAAGACGCCGGGGAGATCTGGGAGAACACCCGGACGGTCATCCGGGGGGCGTTGCGGGCCGGCGGGCTCTCGGGGGCCGACCTGGCCGCCGTCGGCATCACCAACCAGCGCGAGACCACGGTGGTGTGGAACCGGCACACCGGGGAGCCCTACGGCCATGCCGTGGTCTGGCAGTGCACCCGCACCCACGAGATCTGCAAGGCGCTCATGCGCGATCAGGGGCAGAACCGGTTTCGGGACCGGACGGGCCTGCCCGTGGCCACCTATTTTTCGGGCCCCAAAATCATGTGGATCCTCGAGAACATGCCGAAGGCCAGGGCCGACGCCGAGGCCGGGGACGCCCTCTTCGGCACCATGGAGACGTGGCTGATCTGGCACCTGACCGGAGGCCCGGCCGGCGGCGTCCACGTCACCGACGTGACCAACGCGAGCCGCACCCTCCTCATGGACCTCCACACCCTCGCATGGGACAAGGCGATCCTGGAAGTCATGGGGATTCCGGAGGCCATGCTCCCGAGGATCGTTCCGTCCAGCGACCCCGAGGTCTGGGGAATGACCCGCAAAGACGGTCCCGTGGGCGCGCTGGTGCCCGTATGCGGCGCCCTGGGCGACCAGCAGGCCGCCCTGGTCGGCCAGGCCTGCTTTGAAGCGGGCGAAGCCAAGAACACTTACGGCACCGGCTGTTTTCTGCTGATGAACACCGGCCACACGCCGGTGCCCTCCCGCCAGGGCCTGATCACGACCCTGGGCTACCGGTTCGGGGCGGACCGGCCGGTCTACTGCCTTGAAGGTTCCATCGCCATTTCCGGCGCGCTGGTGCAGTGGATGCGGGACAATCTGGGGCTCATCCGGACGGCGGCGGAGATAGAGACCCTGGCCGGGACCGTCGCCGACAACGGCGGCGCCTACTTCGTTCCGGCCTTTTCCGGCCTTTTTGCACCTTACTGGCGCGCCGACGCCCGGGGCGCCCTCGTCGGCCTGACCCGATACGTCAACCGGGGCCATATCGCCCGGGCGGTGCTGGAGGCCAGCGCCTACCAGACCCGGGACATCGTGGAGGCCATGGCGAAAGACTCGGGGGTGGCCCTCTCCCGACTCAAGGTCGACGGCGGCATGGTGACCAACGAACTTCTGATGGCTTTTCAGGCCGATATCCTGAATGTTCCGGTCATCCGGCCCCGGATTTCGGAGACCACGGCCCTGGGCGCCGCCTATGCGGCCGGATTGGCCGTCGGCTTCTGGCCCGACCTGGACAGCCTCCGGCGCAACTGGTCGGAGGACCGGACCTGGCGGCCGACCATGGATGCCGACGCCCGGGAGTTCCTCTACCGGCAGTGGAAAAAAGCCGTCGAGCGCACCTTCGACTGGGTCGAATAGGGCCGAAAGGCACGGGTGGAGGCCGCCGCACCGGGCGGCATCCCATCTTTCACGGACAGACGATCAGGGGGAGATGAAGGGATGAACCGGGACGAAATGCTGAAAAGAATCCGGCGTCAGGACAGGGAATGGGACCTCATTGTTGTCGGCGGCGGCGCCACCGGGCTGGGGACCGCCATTGACGGGGCGTCGCGGGGATATCAGGTCCTGCTGGTCGAGCAGAGCGATTTTGCCAAGGGCACGTCGAGCCGCAGCACCAAGCTGGTGCACGGCGGCGTCCGGTACCTCCAGCAGGGCAACGTCTCCCTGGTCCTGGAAGCCTTGAAGGAGCGGGGGCTGATGCGCCGGAACGCCCCCCATCTCGTCCACAACCTGCCGTTCGTGGTGCCCAACTACGACTGGTGGGAGGGGCCCTTCTACGGCATCGGGCTCAAGGTCTACGATATGCTGGCCGGCCGTCACGGTTTCGGCCATTCCAAGGGGCTCTCCAAGGAGAAAACCCTTGCGTTCATCCCCACCCTCGAGCCCCGGGGGCTCCGGGGCGGAGTCATCTATTACGACGGCCAGTTCGACGATGCCCGCCTGGCCGTCAACATGGCCCAGACCGCGGTGGAGCAGGGCGGAACGGTCGTCAATTACATGCGGGTGGAATCCCTTGTCAAATCCGGCGGCATGGTGCGGGGGGTGAACGTGAGGGACATGGAAACCGGGGAAGCGTATGCGCTGACGGCAAAGGTGGTCATCAACGCCACCGGGGTCTTCTCCGACGCCGTCCGAAGGATGGACGATCCCGAGGCGCCCGGCATCATCACCCCCAGCCAGGGCGTCCATATCGTCCTGGACAAATCCTTCATGCCGGGGGATACGGCCATCATGGTGCCCCACACCGACGACGGCCGCGTGCTCTTCGCCATCCCGTGGAAGAATCGCGTGGTGGTGGGCACCACGGACACGGAGATGGCCGACGCGCCCCTCGACCCCTGCCCCCTGCCGGAGGAGATCGATTTCCTGCTGTCCCATGCGGCGAGGTACCTGACCAAGGACCCGACCCGGGAGGACATCCTGAGCGCCTTCGCAGGCCTCAGGCCCCTGGTGAGCCTGGGGGGATACGAGAACACCGCCGCCATTTCCCGGGACCATACCCTCAACATCTCCCGGTCGGGGCTGCTCACCATCACCGGCGGCAAGTGGACGACCTACCGGAAGATGGCCGAGGACACCGTGGACCAGGCGGCGCTTCTGGCGCAGCTCCAGGAGCGGCCGTCGGTTACGAAGGAGCTCAACATCCACGGGTTCCATCAGAACGCCGGGCAGTTCGGCCATCTCGCGGTGTATGGCTCGGACGCCGTTTCGGTCCAGGCCCTCTTGGGGGAGGACCCCCGGTTCGCCTGCCCCCTTCACCCGGCCCACCCTTACCTGGCCGGCGAGGTCGTCTGGGCGGTCCGCCGCGAAATGGCCCGGACGGTGGAGGATTTTCTGTCGCGCCGCCGGAGGGTGCTCATCCTGGATGCCCGGGCCTCCATGGAAATGGCGCCCGTGGTGGCCCGCCTGATGGCGTTGGAGCTGGGCCGGGACGGCCGCTGGGAAAGCGATCAGACGAGGGCCTTCGAGGCCCTGGCACGGGGGTATCTGGGCGACGGCGTCTGCCCCGCCTGATCGGTCGCTGTTCCGTCAGAAGGTTTTGAGGAAGGCGTCGGCTTCCTGGATGGATCGGCTCATATCGGCTCCCAGCCGCTGGATATCCACCTCGATGCCGTGTCAGATGGACTTGGGGAAGGGAGCCTGACGAAGGCCCCGTGAATGGGGTTGACGCCTGCCGGGACTTATTCTAAAACCGATAACGCATCCCGCAACCACCAACCGAAAGGAGCGCATGCCGGATAGGGTTTCGCCGGCATGGAAACCCCATGAGCATGAATGTCGTAGACAAGATCGACGACCTCGTCAAGGTCGACCACGTGCTGATCAGTGTGTCCGACAAAAGCGGCCTGGAGGCCTTCATCCCCGGACTGGTCGAGATCAACCCCGGCGTGAGGATCCTCTCCACGGGCGGCACCTTCGGCCGGATCCGGGAGATCCTGGGGGAGTCCGCCCCGAGACGCCTCACCCAGGTCTCGGAGTACACCGGGCAGCCGGAAACCCAGGGCGGTCTCGTGAAGACCCTGGATTTCAAGATCTATCTGGGTCTTTTGACCGAGACCTACAACCCGTCCCACCAGGCGGACCTGAAACGGACCCATGGGGTGCCCATCGACATGGTGGTGGTGAACCTCTATCCCTTTCAGGAAACCGTCGCCAGGCCCGATGTCACGGCGGAGGCGGCCCGGGGCAATATCGACATCGGCGGGCCCTGCATGATCCGGGCTTCGGCGAAGAACTTCATCCGTGTGGCCCCGGTGGTCGATCCTGCCGATTATCCGATGATTCTGGAGGGCATGCGGTCCCGTTCGGGGCGGACGAGCCTGGAGATGCGGTTCACCCTCGCCCGGAAGGCCTTCGACCATACGGCCCGCTATGATCAGGCCATCGCCCGGTTTCTGGCCGAACAGCCCTTTGATGCGGTCCGGGGATGCTACTCCGACGGTGGCCGGTGACGGCGGCATATCCGGCGAAAACCCGCTGCGGTTCGGGGTCATGAGGGGAGGGACCGGCTGAGGCCATGGAGATCCTGAGCACCATCATCCCCATGTTCACCGTGATCCTGGCCGGCTGGATCGCCAGGAAAAGGGGGCTGATCCCACAGGCATTTCTCGGTCCGGCCAATCGTCTCGTCTTCCATCTGGCCATCCCGGCCATGATCTTCCGGTCCATTTCGCTGGGGAGCTTTGACCGGGATTTCAACCTCCCTGTGGTCCTCATCACCCTGGCCGCCATTATCACGGTTTTTGTCCTGATGTGGAGCGTCGGCCAGGCCGCCGGCCTCGAACGGCGGCGCTTCGCCACCGTCATCCAGAGCTCGTTTCACGGCAACCTGGGGTATATCGGGCTTGCGGTGGCCTATTATTATCTGGGCGACCAGGGGCTGGCCCAGGCGAGCATCCTGGCGGGATTTGTCATGATCCTTCAGAACCTGCTCGCCGTGATCGTGCTTCAGTGGTACAGTGATACCGGATCCGGCCGCCTTTCCCCCCGGCGGATGTTCCTGGGTATTGCCGGAAACCCCGTGATCCTCTCGGCCATGGCGGGCATTCTTTTTTCCGCTGCGGGCATGCCGCTTCCGGTCATTCCGGACCGGGCCCTCAAGATCCTGGGAGACCTGGCCCTGCCGCTCGCCCTGCTCCTCATCGGAGCGAGCCTGACCTTCGGCCTCGTGCGGTCCCGGCCGGCGCCCCTGGTATCCTCTTTCATGGTCAAGCTGGGGCTCCTTCCCGGGATTGGCATGGCGCTTTTCCATGTTTTCAAGATCCCCGCCGCCGGCTATCTTCCGGCCATGATCCTCCTGGCGTCGCCCACGGCCACCATCGCCTATGTCATGGCGGCGGAGATGAACGGCGACACGGAATTCGCGGCCGCGGCCATTTCCGCCAGCACCATGCTGTCGGCGGTCTCGTTCGCCGTGTGGCTCCATGTGATCTGAGTCGGAAGGATGAAATCAACATCCAACAACGGAGATCGTCCATGGCATTCAGTTCGGAGTTCAATTTCAGCCGCGCCCTGATCACGGGCGGCGCCGGGTTTATCGGTTCGCATATCGCCGACGTCCTGGTCAGGGCGGGCCGCCAGGTCCGCGTCATCGACAATCTCGCCAGCGGCTCCCTGGACAACCTGGCCCACCTGGGCGACCGGGTCGATTTCATCCATGGGGACATCCGGGATGCCGACCTGCTCTTGCGGGCGGCCCGGGGGTGCGAGGTGATCTTCCACGAGGCGGCCGTTGTTTCCGTGACCCGGACCGTGGCGGCACCGGTCGAGACGGCGGCGGTCAACGACATGGGGACCCTCCAGGTGCTCGACACGGCGCGGAAGGCGGGCGTCCGCCGGGTTGTCCTGGCCAGCTCCTCGGCGGTGTACGGCGACGACCCCGTGATGCCCAAGCGGGAGGAGATGCGGCCGAAGCCCATGAGCCCCTACGCGGTCCAGAAGCTGACGAACGAGCACTACGCGCGCCTGTATCATGAGCTGTACGGCATCGAGACGGTCTGCCTCAGGTATTTCAATGTCTACGGCCCCCGCCAGGACCCCTCCTCGCCCTATTCCGGCGTCATCTCCATTTTCATGACCCGGGCCTTTACCGGCGAGCCGCCGGTGGTCTACGGCGACGGGGAGCAGTGCCGGGATTTCGTTTTCGTGGAAGACGTGGCCCGGGCCAACCTGCTGGCCGGCGTGGCGCCGGACATCAGCGGCGGCGTGTTCAACGTGGGAACGGGGACGGCCATGACCGTCAACGATCTGTGGCTGAGCATCGCCCGGCGGGCCGGCATCGACGCGGCCCCGGTTTACGCTCCGTCCCGGCCGGGCGACATCCGGGAATCCCTCTCCAGCATCGACCGCGCCGAAGCGGAGCTGGGGTTCCGGCCCGCATATGACTTCGAGCGCGGCATTGACATCACTATGGCCTGGTATCGAGATCGGGCGGAAAGAAAATCAACATGACATTCCATTACAAAACGGTTCTGGTCACCGGTGCGGCGGGATTCATCGGGTTTCATCTGGCCAGGCGCCTCCTGGACCAGGGGTGCCGGGTGGTGGGGCTCGACAACCTGAACGACTATTACGACGTGAGCTACAAGACCGCAAGGCTGGCCAGGCTCGCCAAATATCCCGGGTTCACCTTTGTCAAGGAGGACCTGGCCGATCGGGACGCCATGTCGCGGATCTTTGCGGAGACCGCCTTCGACGCGGTGGTCAACCTGGCGGCCCAGGCCGGGGTCCGGTATTCCCTCATCAATCCCCAGGCCTACGTGTCGTCCAACCTGGCGGGGTTTGTCAATATTCTGGAAGGCTGCCGCCACCACCGGGTCGGGCACCTGGTCTTCGCCTCGTCCAGTTCGGTTTACGGCGCCAACACCCGGATGCCGTTTTCCGTCCACGATAACGTCGACCACCCGGTGTCGCTCTACGCGGCATCCAAGAAGGCCAACGAACTCATGGCCCATACCTACAGTCACCTCTACGGCCTCCCCTGCACCGGCCTCCGGTTTTTCACGGTCTACGGCCCCTGGGGACGGCCCGACATGGCCCTCTTCCTGTTCACCCGGGCGATCCTGGAAGACCGGCCCATCCAGGTGTTCAACCACGGGAAGATGCGGCGCGATTTCACCTACATCGACGACATCGTCGAGGGGGTCGTCCGGGTCATGGGAACGCTGCCCCGACCCAATCCGGCATGGGACGGCGACCAGCCGGACCCGGGAACTTCCTATGCGCCCTACCGGATCTACAATATCGGGAACAACTCGCCGGTCGAGCTCGGGGATTTCATCGCCGCCGTCGAGAAGGCCCTGGGAAAGAAGGCGAAAAAGGAATACCTGGACCTACAGCCCGGCGATGTTCCCGCCACCGTGGCCGACGTCGACGACCTGATGAGAGAGGTGGGGTTCAAGCCCGACACCCCCATCGAAACGGGCATCGAGCGCTTTGTATCATGGTACCGGGAGTATCATCGCCTGTAGGCGGCGGGGAAGGGGCGGGATAAAAGGTCCAACCCCCCGGGTTCGACCTTTTATGGACCGGCGCACGGGGGAATTATGCGGGGGTTCCAAAGGAGCGCCGGAAGAGATCCTCGATGGCCCGGGTCCCGTCCTCGGTCAGGTTGCGGGTTCCGGTGCCGACAAAGCTGTCGCCTTCAATCACGGGGGTGTCGGCGACCCACTGGTTTTCTTTCCAGGAAAACCAGCCTTTCCGGTCCTGGTCGTAGACGCTGATCGGACGGTTGAAGAGTTTGGCCAGTTCCACGCCCCAGCCCGTGCCGCCCTTGACCGTGGCGTCGGGCTGGATCCAGCCGATGGCGAAGACATGGTATCCCTTGTTGACCATGTGGAAGATGGACTGAATCACCTTTCGAATCTTGTCCGCCTTGGCATAGCTCCGTCCCATCCGTTTGGAGACGATCTCCATGCTGATGTCTCCTTTCTTAAGCTCCGCCGTGCTCAGGACCGTGTAGTTTTTCTCCCGCGCGATCGTATGCCCCTCGAAGGTGTAGTTGACCTCCCGGATGCCCCAGCGCTCAGCATTTTCCCCGAATTCGGCTTCGGCTCCCTTGTGGCCGCCGCTAAAAAGTGTCACTTGTGAACGTTCCGTCATGTGTATCGTTTCCTTTCATCTCTTTTTTCATTGAAAAGCGAATCACCCCGCATCAAAACAAATCACCCCGCCGCAGGCCGGCAGGGTGAATACCCGTAATAATAAAGCATTTTTCAGATGATGCAAGGGATTCATCAAATTTTAACAATTTTTATCTGCGTTGATCCGTCCTCACCGGCTGCTGAAGTCTTCCAGAAATCCCTCCAGAAAGGTATCCATGCCGGGGTGTGGGGGCGGCTGTTCGGGGATGAAGCCGGGGGTGTAGCCCCTTTTCAGGAATGGCGCCAGCAGGTCGGGGGATGGGCTGATGATGTGGATCGGCACGGACCGGGACCGGCCCTCCCCGGTGATCTGGGGGCTCGGCTGATGGTCGCCCACCACGATGACGAGGGCCTTCCGGTCGAGGCATTGATGCAGGAATCCTTCGATCACGGTGAGGACATAGGCGATGGATGTGGCGTAGGCTTCGGAGGCGTTGGTGAGGTCGGGCCAGACCACCGGGAAGGTCCGCATCTCCAAGTCGTGAAATACGGAGCCGTCCCCGACCCTGGACCAGTCCTCGATGTATTGGGGCTGGAGGTGAAAGGCGGCGTGGCTGGAGACCAGGATGAATTCGATGAACAGGGGAGATTCGGCCGTCCGGATCTCTTTTCGGCAGATGGTATCCAAAACGAACTGGTCCGGCATGGTCACCCAGCCGAAGGCCGGCCCCCGGTACCCCAGGGCGTTGGCGTCGTATTTGCCTTGAAATTCGAACCAGGCGTCCTCGGGGCGGGGGGTTTTGGTGCCCGGCATCACGCAGACGGTCCGATACCCCGCCCGCATGAAATAGTGGGCCATGGGCTTGATCCTGGAGCCCAGGAGCAGCTTGAACTTGAGATGGGTGTCGGTCATCACGCCGCCCGCCAGGGTGCCGTGGGCCAGCCAGGACGAGCCGGAGATCGTGGGCGACCGCAGGTAATTGGAGCAGGCGGAGAAGCGGTCGTCGGCCGAAAGCCTCCGGAGCACCGGCGCGATCATCCCGAAATGGCGGGGATCCTCGAACACGGTCTCGCCGTAGGATTCCACGAAAATGAGGTAGACGTTCCGCCCGTTCAGCCGGTCGAGGGACGACGGCAGCCTGGCCATGCGCCTCACGGCGGTTTCCAGGAGGTCAAGCTGGTGGCGCCGGGTCTTCTCGACAGTGAGGATGAAGCCGATCTCGGCGGCGATCCGCGGCCAGATCCCCGGGGAAAACACGCGGCCGCCCGGTGTGGGGGCGAAGAGGACGCACCCCAGGGAGAGGGTGAGGAGGAGGTTGGCCGCGGCCATGAAAACGGTTCGGCGTCCGTCCTGTTCAAAATAGCGCTGCAGCCACCGGAAGCCGCCGTAGATCAGGAAGAAGGCGATGCCCGCGCCGGCGGCTGCGGCGGCGCTCCAGGCGAAGAACAGGCCCGATGCCGTCGTGTCGTACAGGAGGCTGACGAGGTCCGGCAGAAACCGGCCGTCGATGAAGAGGTTGAATTCCCGGTCGAAATAGAGGGGCACGAGACGGTCGGCCGCGCGGAACACCGCGGCGAAGATCATGAATCCGGCGAGGCCGGCGGCCATGCCTTTCTGAAAACGCAGTTTCAGCCAGGCCGAGATGCAGAGGACCCAGAGGGCGGCGAACAGCTCCTGGGACGGCATGAGCAGCTCCGGAAGGCGGATCTCCCCAAAGGGCCAGGAGAACTGGACCAGGGCATTCAGGCCCGCCCAGACGGCCAGGAAGGCCGCCGCGGTTCTGAAGGGGGGTATGGCGGTTGGTGATTCCGGGGGCTTTTCGCGGGGACTTCGCATGGGGGTTGAAAAACTCCTCGATTGATCCTATGCTGAAAAAATGCGTAAATTTATCGGACAGGCAGCGCCCTTGTCAATGGCTTATACCGGACTGGCCCCGGCCCAGCGGCGGAGCGCAAGGCTTGTGGGGGGCGGTTTTCTGGCGGCCCTTGTGGCAGGCGTGATCCTGGTCTCCCTTTGGGGGGGCCTTTCCCTGGGGATGCTCTGGCTGGGGACGGCATCAGCCGCCGCCGCCTGGATCTACCGGCGCTTCCTTCGTCTTTTGCCCATGAACCGGCCCGGGGACGGCGGGCAGATCTACGGGGACCTGGGCGCGGCAAACCGCATCACCCTCCTGCGAGGGGGGCTTGTCGCCCTCCTGGCGGGGTTCGCCCTGGTTCCCTGGCCCCGGATGACCGCGGGAGGCGTGCCGTGGCCGTGGATTCCCGGGATGCTTTACGGCGCCGCCGTCCTCCTGGACGGTGTTGACGGGAGGATCGCGAGAAAAACCGGCTGCGTCACCCGCATGGGGGAGCAACTCGACATGGAGACGGACGCCCTGGGACTGCTTGCGGCATCCATGGTCGCCGTCATCGCAGATCGCCTGCCCCCGGCATACCTGGTTGCCGGCATGGCCTATTACCTGTTTTCCGCGGGGATCCGCTTCCGGGAATTTCTTGGGAAGCCGGTGCAGGAGGTGCGGCCCTGGCGGGGCGCCAAAATCATCGCGGGCTTTCAGATGGCGTTTGTGGCCTTGGCGCTGCTCCCGCCCGTCAGTCCGAAGGCAGCGGCCATTGCCGCCTGGATGGTCATGATTCCCCTCCTGGCCGGTTTCGGCAGGGACTGGATGATTGTCTGCGGCCAGGCCGGCAATGACTGTTTTGCCGGCTTCCGCTGTCGGCCCGAGGATCGTTTGGTGGATCGTGAAACGGGGGATCGGAAGCCATGAGGCGGTCGATCCTGCGGCTCTTCCTCTGGTATGTCGTGGTGCTGGCGGTTTTGGGGATCGGGGCATCGGCCGCCGGGGTTCTCCGGCCGGAGCGGGTTGCGGCGGCCATGGCGCGGATCCGGGTTCCCGGCCTCCTGTGGCTTGCGGCCATCAACGGCGTCATCCTGCTGGCGGCGACCGGCCGATGGTGGAGGATCCTTTCCGCCTTCGGCCATCGTATCGCTCCGGTCCGCCTCACGGCCTACCGCATCGCGGCGGGCGCCGTGAGCTACGTCACGCCCGGCAGCCAGTTCGGGGGCGAGCCCCTGCAGGCCTTCCTGCTGGTCAGGCGGGAGGGCGTCCCGGCCGATATCGCCGCCGCCGCCGTTTTTCTCGAACGGGCCATGGAACTGGCCCTGAACCTCATTCTGGTGGGGGGCGGGCTTCTCTGGATGGTCCGGCGTCCGCTCCCGGGAGTGGAGTGGGGGCTCCCATTCAACGCCCTCGGGCGAGGCGGGGCGGGGCGGGTGCTGACGGCCGTCTGCTTCGGGGCGGCGGCGGT
>NZ_JBGSQX010000087.1:0-87976 GCF_041737845.1 Desulfococcus sp. | reverse complement strand
GGTGGTTCCGGAGGCGGAGGTTCCGGAGGTGGAAGCGGAGGTGGCGGTGGTGGAGGCGGAGGTGGAGGCGGAGGTGGCGGTGGAGGCGGCGGAGGCGGCGGTGGTTCCGGAGGTGGCGGTGGCGGCGGTGGTTCCGGAGGTGGCGGTGGCGGTGGTGGAGGTGGTGGAAGATGACGGCCGGTACCGATCGCCCGGGCCAGCTCGGGAAATCCATCCGCATGGTTCCAGTCTGGCGGGTGAGCCTTCTCCTCTTCGGGGTGCTGATCTCCATTGTCCTGGCCTATTTTTACTGGCAGGCCCGACAGGTGCAGCAGACGTTTTTGAGTCATTCTCTGGAACACGCCGGGATGCTCGCAAACGTCATCGAGCAAAACGCACGGACAGCGGTTCTCTCCCAGGAAGCCGTCGAGAAGATCGTACAGGTTTTTCTCGGGAATACCGGGCGATTTGTCGCCTATCTGGAGGCCGTCGAACCTTTTTCCGCTGACGAACTGGCGGAGTTCGCCCGGGAATCCGGGCTCGCCGGCATCCGCCTGCGCCGGGCGGACGGCACCGAAACCCATGGCCCGGAAGATTCGGGCATCCCCGCCGCGGTCGACTGCCTCAAGGGGGCTGGAGAAATCCTTCATTTCTCGGATAAAAATCTATATGTTTCGGTTGCACCCCTGCTCGACGGAAAAGGATGCGTCGTCACCGGCCTCGAATCGGTCCTTATCGGACGATTGAACGAAGAGATCAGCCTGCACCGCCTGCTCGGATCTCTCACCGGAATGGCAGGCATCCGGTATGTCCGGGTCGAAAAGAAGGCCTTACCTGCCCGCGGGTCCGCTGATGACGACGAAATCGACCTTTCCGGCATCCGCATCATCAACCTCGGGGGGGAGGCCATTGCCGAGAGCCGCATCCCGTTCGGCGACGGCCTGCTCGTCGCCGGAATGGACACCAGCTATTTTCTGAGCCGGACCCGGCAGATCTGGTTTGAGTTTTCCTTTTTCGCCGGGGTGCTGGCGCTGCTGGGGATCTCCTTTTCATGGATCCACCACCGGGTTCAAACCCGATACCTGAGGCACATCCGGGCGGTGGAGCGGGGGGTGGCCGACCACCGGGAGGATGCGGCCCTGGGAAGGGCCGCCGCGGTCATCGCCCACGAAATCCGAAACCCCCTGAACGCCATCTCCATGGGGCTGCAGCGGCTCCAGATCGAGGCCTCCGAGCTTTCCGGCGAATACCGCGACCTGGTGGCGACCCTGCTTCAGGCGGTCAGGCGAACCAACACCATCGTCCGCGACCTCCGAAAATATGCCCGCCCCGCCGCACCGGCGTTTAAATCCATCTCCCCTGCCGCCGTCGTGGGGGAGATCCTCGATCTCTATCGCCCGAAATGCGCCGAGCAGTCCATAACGATCCTCGAAGAGATCTCCTATCCCGGCGAAATCCATGCCGATCCGCAGATGATGGCGCAACTGGCAGAAAACCTTGTCAAAAACGGCGTTGAAGCCCAGCCGGACGGCGGATATCTCAGGGTCTGCCTGGACCTGCGGGACGGAGATGTCATCCTGTCATTTGAAAACAAGGAATTCCATCTCCCTCCGTCTGAAACCCTGCATCTCGCGGCGCCCTATTTCACCACCAAGGCCAGGGGGACCGGACTGGGGCTTTCCATCGTCCAGAGGATCGTCCACGCCCACCGCGGACGCCTGATCTTCACCGTCCCCGAGGCCGGCGTGCTTCGGGTGGATGTCCGGCTGCCCCTGACTCAAGAAACGAAAAAGCAGAACCATGAACATTCTGATCGTTGACGATGACGCCATGCAGCGGGAGCTGCTGATGGGGTTTCTCCGCAAAAAAGGATATGACGTCGCCGCCGCCGCAAACGGAAGGGATGCCCTGGCCTATTTCGCAGGCCATCCGGTTCATCTGGTCATCCTGGACCATCGCATGCCCGATCTCAACGGGGACGCGGTGCTGGCGGAGATGAAGCGGATGACGCCCCTGGTCCGCGCCATCATGGTCACCGCCTACGGATCGGTGCAGACGGCGGTGGAGGTGATGAAGCTGGGGGCCGATGATTTCCTGGAAAAGCCGGTGGACCTCATGCAACTCCTGGAAAAAGTCCAGATGATCGCGCACCGGCTGGCAGTCGTGGAAGACGTCGCGGATGTGGCCGAGGCCGTGGACCGGGAGCCGTTGCCCATCAACCTGGTCGGCGACGGACCCGCCATGCAGGAGGTGATCTCCCTGGTGCGCCGCGTGGCCCCCTCTCCCTGGACCGTGCTCATCAGCGGGGAGACCGGCACGGGAAAGGAGCTTATTGCCCGCCTCGTCCACCTCCTGGGTCCGTCGGGTGACGGCCCTTTCGTAGAGGTCAACTGCGGCGCAGTCCCCGAAAACCTTTTTGAATCGGAACTCTTCGGCCATGAAAAGGGCGCATTCACCGGTGCGGCGGGTGTCCGTCGAGGCCGCTTCGAACTGGCCGGCGGCGGCACCCTCTTCCTCGACGAAATCGGCGAGCTGCCCCTGAGCCTTCAGCCCAAGCTGCTGCGGGCGCTCCAGGAAAAGCGGTTCTGCCGGGTGGGCGGGGAACGGGAGATCACGGCGGAGGTCCGCGTGGTGGCCGCCACCAACCGGGACCTCAGGCAGCTCACGGCCGAAGGGCGCTTCCGCGAGGATCTCTACTACCGCCTCAACGTCTTCGACATCGTTCTCCCGCCGCTTCGGGAGCGAAAGGAAGACATCCCCGAGCTGGTGGATTTCTTCCTCCAGCGCTTCAGCATGCGGCCCGTCGCTTTCGATCCCGGGGCCATGATGGCCCTGGTCCGGTATTCCTTTCCCGGAAATGTGCGGGAGCTGGAGCACATCGTTCAGCGGGCCGTCACCCTGGTCCGGGGAAGCCGGATCCGCGAAATCGACCTCCCGCCGGAGATCCGATTTCATCAGGCCGCCCTCCAGGGGACCCTGGCGGAGCGGGTCGATGCCGTGGAGCGCGAGATGATCCAGACGGCCCTCGAAAAGCACGACGGGGTCCAGACCCGGGCGGCGGCCTCATTGGGGATCAGCGAGCGGGTGTTGCGATACAAGATAAAGAAGCATCGCCTTCAATCTGCATGAACATCCGCAGGCGGGTTACGCGGAGAAGCGCTACTCCCCCCCCGCCCCCTGCTTCATCGAGATCATTTCACCGGAGGCGGCGTCGATGTGAAAGGTCTTGTAGGTCCGGAGATATTTTTTGGATCCGATCGATTCCACCAGGTTCACGGAGGGCATGCGCCGGTAGAAACCGACGGTGACCAGCCAGGCGGCCCGGTCCTGGGCCATCTCAACCTCCTCCAGCAGGATATCCTCGAATTTCCGGGTATCGTAAAGCTCCTGAAAAAGCTGAAAAGCAATCTTGACGGCCTCCTTCACTCCGATCATGCGGGCGGTCCTCCTGAAATCTCTCGATTGACGGAAAGCATCTCCATACCCCATTGACAAACCATATCATGGCCCCTAAAATTCGCCAATTTCTTTTAACGGCAAGGAATGCCGCACATACAGCAATCTATGGAAGGTGAATGGAAATGGATTCTTTCGAACGACCGGACGATGCAAGATTCATTGCGGACATTGATCTGCGCTTTCGCGATCTCGACGCCATGGGGCATGTGAACAATGCGGTTTACTTTACCTATTTCGAGGAAGGCCGAAAAAAAATTTTTCATCACATCATGCAATCCAACAGTATCGGGGATTTTCCGTTCATCATAGCCCATGCCGAATGCGACTACCTGCGGCCGGCCGGGCTGAGCGATCCCCTCTCGATTATGATGTGGGTGTCGGAGATGGGCGTCAAGAGCTTCACCCTGGCCTACCAACTCGTCCACCGGGAGAATCCGTCCGTGATTTTCGCCCGGGGATTGACCGTCCAGGTCAGCTACGATTACGAAAAAAGCCGAACCATGCCCATTCCCGGAGAATTGAGAGCAAACCTCGAAAAATACATGCCGGCGGGAGCTTCAACAAGGTAACGGACACCCATGGCAATTCCCTGCCGGAGCAAAGAACGCATTATCCGGATCGATGCGCGTCTCCTCGATCGATACGGACCTCAGGGCTGGTGGCCCACCACGACCTCGCCGGGGGGCCCCCCGGTCTACCATAAGGGGGCTGAAGGGGCGGCCGTGGGCAACCGGGAGTCCTTCGAGATCGTGGTCGGGGCCATCCTCACCCAGAATACGGCCTGGCGGAACGTGGAAAAAGCCATAGTCAACCTGACGCGCGAAATCGGCCTGGACCCCGGGGCGATTGCCGGGTGCGACGGGGCCCTGGAATCGGCGGTTCGGCCCTCCGGCTATTTCAATCAGAAGGCCGCAAGGCTGCGGGAGATTTCAAGGAACATCCTCGACTGCGGCGGCATCGGGGCCTTGCGGGGGTATGACACCGACGCCCTGCGCAAGCTCCTCCTGTCCTGGAAGGGCATCGGGCCGGAGACCGCCGATTCCATCCTCTGTTATGCCTTCGCCCGCCCGGTCTTCGTGGTGGATGCCTACACCATGCGGCTCTTCCGCGCCCTGGATCTGCCCCACGCCTCCTACGGCGAGATCCAGGCCATTGTCCATCAGGCCATCCCGCCGGATACAGCCCGCTACAATGACCTGCATGCCCGGATCGTCAAGCTCTATGCCATGAAAGAGGCGGACGCCTTCAGGGTGTCGTTCGAGGCGGCAGATCTGCTTGACAAAATCATTGTTAATCACCATGATTCATTGTAAATCGAAAGGCCCCGAAAAGGGTGCGTAACCAAAGGAACCGGAGACCCGTCATGCAGCAAACAAAAACCAAGGTATTTACCGCACATATCCCACTACCTTTGGCCGAAAAGGTCGACCAGGTGGCCACCCGCCTGGATCGCTCACGCGGCTGGATCATGAAACAGGCGCTGTCGGCCTGGATTGATCAGGAAGAAGAACGGAGCCGTCTCACCCGAGAGGCATTGGCTGAAGTGGATGCCGGCCATACCATCGACCACTCGTCTGTTGAGGCGTGGGCCGAAAGTCTGGGTACCGACACACCGCTACCCGTGCCGGGTTCATGAAACTGAAGTGGACGGGCAAGGCAGTCTCAGACATGGCCCGGCTCTATGAGTTTCTGGCGCCGGTAAACAAGAAAGCGGCGGCACGAACTGTTCAGATGATCACCAGAGAGCCGGCGGGCCTGTTGACAAACCCGCGCTTGGGAGAAAAGCTCGAAGAATTCGAACCCCGCGAGGTTCGCCGCATCCTCGTCGGTCACTATGAAATGCGTTATGAAATTCAGGGAACCACACTCTTCGTGCTCCGCCTGTGGCATACAAGCGAAGATCGATAACATGAAGTACACCCTTAGCCCTTAGCTCTTCCTTCAGCCTTCAGCCTCTCCTCGATCTTCTCCATCGCCACCATGAACCCGCGTCGGTGTTTCTCCGCATACGGATTATACCGGTTCATATCGACGAAAAGCTGCCAGGTGTCGTGGGTCACGACGCCTAAAATATGGAGGAGCCGCTTGTACCCTTCTGTGTCGATGATGAGCTCCCCCGCGCCGAAGGCGTCCAGGGACCTGCCGATGAAATGGGTCAGGCACAGACTCAGGGCGATCTGGCGGTCGTGTTCATCGGGGGTCGTTTCAATGACCATGAGCCCCTTGGAGGCCAGGTAGGATTTGATCTTTTCATAGCGCTCCGGGGCAATCCGGCCCCGGCAGAGCACGATCTTCCGGTCGAGGAGAGAGGCGGCCGCGCTGTCCGGCCCGAACATGGGATGGGTCGCGAGGATGGAGACGGATTCGGGCAGGAGCGCCTTCATCCACTGGACCGGATAGACCTTGACCGAACAGACGTCCACCACGACGGCATCGGGCGAAAGAAGCGGCGCGATCTCCATGAGCGTGTCCCGCATGCGGGAGATGGGGACACTCAGGATGACCACCCGCTGCCCGGCGGTCCGGGCAAGGTCGCCGGGGACGGCCCCGATTTCCGTGATCCGGGCGGCATTGTCGCTCCGGTTATAGACAACCACCCTGTAGTCTTTCGCTAAATAACCGGCCATGAGCTTCCCGAAACGGCCGAATCCGATAATTCCGATCATGGTAAAACCCTTACCATCCTCTCAAACCCCTCCACAAGCATTTCCTTTGGCACGGCATAGGAGATCCGGATGTGTCCGCCCGCGCCGAAGGCCTCGCCGGGGACGACGGCGACACCGGTTTTCTCCAGGAGAAACGCTGCGAAGTCCTCGGCGGACTGCCCGGCTTCGAGACGGGCGGAGACGTCGGGGAAAAGATAAAATGCGCCCTGGGGCCGCATGCAGTCGAAGAGTTTCGAGGCGTATCCATAAGCGATATCCCGCTTTTCCTCGAGCTGGTCCCGCCATGTTTCGACGACTGCGGGGTAGAGGTCCAGAGCGGCCAGGGCGCCGTATTGGGCGAAGGTGCAGGCATTGCCGGTCAGGTGGCTCTGGAGTTTGGCAAGGGCCGCGATGAGCGGTTCGGGCCCCGCCCCGTAGCCGATCCGGAACCCCGTCATGCTGAAGGTCTTGGAAAAGCTCCTGACGACAACGAGCCGGTCCCGGACCTCCTTGAATGAAAAGAGGCTCGGGCTGTCCAGGCCGTCATACACGAACCCTTCGTAGGCCTCGTCGGCGATGATCCAGAGATCTCGGTCGCAGGCCAGCCGGGCGATCCGGGCGAGGTCCGAAGCCGGATAGACGGCTCCCGTCGGGTTGTTGGGGGAATTGACGAGGATCGCCCGGGTCTTGGGTGTCACGGCGGCGGCGATGGCGCGGCAGTCCATCTGGTGGCCGGGGGATGCGACCGCCACCGGAATGCCGCCGGCCAGCCGGATCTGCTGGGAGAAGCTCACCCAGTGGGGGTTGGGAAGGATCACCTCGTCGCCCGGGTCCAGGAGCACCTGGAAGACGGCGTAGAGGACCTGCTTCGAGCCGTTGGCGATGAGGATGTTGTCCGGGCCGCAGCCCTCGAAGGCCCCTGCGAGGGCGGACCGGAGAGCGGCGGTTCCGGCCACCGGCCCATACCGGGTTTGCCCGTGTTCCAGGGCCGCTTTTGTCGCCTCGACAATCTTCCGGGGAGTGGCGAATTCCGGCTCCCCCACGGCGAGGTTGATAATTTCGCAGCCCTCGGCGCGGAGCTGTTCGATCAGGGAGGTGAACCTCACGGTCCGGGAGGTTTCGACGGATGCGATGCGCCTAGACAGTCTCATCCCCGAAACCCCGCAGCCCGTCCGGCCTGAATCAGGGCCATGTCCGCCAGGACAAGGGCGGCCATGGCCTCCACGATGGCGATGGCCCGCGGCACCACGCAGGGGTCATGGCGCCCTTTGGCCTCGAGGGTGGCCGGTTTCCCGTCGAAATCCACCGTCTCCTGGGCCAGGCCGATGGTGGCCGGCGGCTTGAAGGCCACGCGGAAGTGAACGGGTTCCCCGTTGGAGATGCCCCCCTGGATGCCGCCGCTCCGGTTGGTGAGGGTCCCGAGGCGGCCGTTTTTCAGGACAAAGGGATCGTTATGCCGGGATCCGCGCATCCGGGCGCCGGAAAAGCCCGAGCCGATATCGAACCCCTTGGCGGCGGGGATGGAGAGCATGGCCTGGGCCAGTTTGGCCTCCAGCTTGTCGAAGACCGGTTCGCCCAGACCCGCCGGGACATTCCGGCAGACACATGACACCACCCCGCCGACGGAGTCCCTGGCCTCCCGGGCGGCCAGGATCTCCCCGGCCATCCGCTCCGCCGTCTCCGGGTCCGGGCATCGGACCGGATGCCGATCCACAGCCGTCCGGGTCACGGCATCAAGATCCACATCGGGTGAGGATATCGTTCCCACGCTGCTGACCCATGCAACAATCTCCACGCCGCAGGCCAGGGACAGAAATTTTTCCGCAACAGCCCCCGCCGCCACCCGTCCGATGGTCTCCCGGGCGCTGGAACGGCCCCCGCCGCTGGCGGACCGGATGCCGTATTTCATCTGGTAGGTGCAGTCGGCGTGGGAGGGCCGGGGAATGCTGCGCATCTCCTTGTAATCCCCCGGACGCTGGTCCTGGTTGGGTACGAGCATCCCGATGGGGGTCCCCAGGGTCAGGCCGTTTTCAATCCCGGAGAGAATCGTCACCCGGTCGCTTTCCTGCCGGTCGGTGGTGATCTTTCCCTGGCCGGGCCTGCGACGGTCGAGCTGGACCTGGATGTCCGCTTCCGTCAGGGGAATCCCCGGAGGGCAGCCGTCGACGACGGCGCCGACCCCCTTGCAGTGGGACTCCCCGAAGGTGGTGACGCGGAACAGGGTGCCGAAGGTGCTGGACATCTTGGGTCCTTTCAGTCTGGTCTTGAAGCCCGGGGAATGCCCCGTCTCAGTGGCGCAATTTATTTGGAATAAAGCCCTTCAAACACCTTCCAGTACGTTGGAAAAGACTTTTCCACGCAGCCCTCTTCTTTGATCCGGACCCCGGGGATCCTCAGGCCGGCCACGGAAAAAGCCATGGCGATCCGGTGGTCGTCGTAGGTGTCGATGTCCGCGGCCCGGGGCAGGCCGCCCTGGATGCGCAGCCCGGATTCGGTGCACCGGGCGTCGATCCCCATCTTGGATAGCTCCACGGCGACGGCCGAGAGGCGGTCGCACTCCTTGGCCCGGAGGTGAGCCACGTTTTGGATCTCCGTCAGGCCGTCGGCAAAGGCCGCCACCACGCCCAGGGTCGGTACCATATCCGGCATGTCCGACATGTCCACGGTGATTCCCGTGAGACGTCCGCCGGTCACCGCGATGCCGTCGCCGTCGGGATGGACCCCGCACCCCATGCGCTCCAGGCAGTCCAGGAGACGGATGTCGCCCTGGCGTGAATTCCGGCTGACTCCCCGAACCGTGACGCGCCCGCCGGTCACGGCCGCCGCCGCCCAGAAATAGCCGGCGTTGGACACGTCGGTCTCGACGCGGTAATCGCCGGCCCGGTAAGCCTGGCCCCCGGGGACGAAGAAGCGGGTATATCCCTCCCGCTCGACGGCGACCCCCAGGCGGGCCATGACGTCCACGGTCATGTCGATATAGGGTTTGGAGACCGGACCCTCCACGACGGCGATCTCCACGCCGTTCATGGACAAGGGGGAGATCAGGAGGATCCCGGAAAGATACTGGCTGCTGACGCCGCATCGGAGACGCACCCGGCCGCCCGCAACCGGCCCGCCGATGACCCGGATCGGCGGGCACCCGTTCTCCGACAGGGAAACCGCGTCGATATTCAACTGGCGCAGTCCGTCTATCAGGTCCGCAACGGGCCGCTCCCGCATCCTCGGGGTGCCGGTCAGCACCGTCGCGCCGCCTGCCAGGGCGGACACCGCCGTCAGGAGCCGCATCGAGGTCCCCGAATTGCCCAGGTAGAGCTCGCCGGCGGCGGCAAGACGGCCTCCGGTGCCGTGAACGACGCGGCGCTTTCCTTCGGCCTCAGCAGGAACCCCCATCTGTTCGAGGGCCTTCAGGGTCAGGAGGGTGTCCTCACTTTCCAGCATGTTCTCGATGGTCGATCTGCCGTCCGCAAGGGCTGCGGCGATGAGCAGCCGGTGGGTGTAACTCTTGGAGCCGGGGACGTTCACCTCGGCCAGGACGGTTGACACCGGTTGGATTTCAATCATGTCTTTTCTCTAATGCCTTCATCACGGTTTCCCGCATGACGGCCACGGGCGCTTTTTTCCCGGTCCAGAGTTCGAACTGAAACACCCCCTGATATATGAACATGGCGGCGCCGTCCACCGTGACGCAGCCTCTTTTTCCGGCGGTTTTCAAGAGCAGCGTGACAAGGGGGTTATAAACGATATCCATGACCACCATCCCCGGTGCGAGCAGGTGCTCCCTCACCGGCATGACATCGACATAAGGGGCCATACCCACGGACGTGGCATTAATTAATATATGATACATAGGCCGGTCCAATTCCGCAAGGGGAAGGAAGGGCGTATTCAGATCCCGGGCAAGGGCCTCGCCTCTCGGGATGGCGCGGTTCACGATGGTGACACGGGCCCCCGCCTGCTTCAGGCTGAAGGCGATGGCGCGCGCTGCGCCGCCGGCGCCGATCACCGCGACCGATCGGTCTTCGACCGCCGTTTTTTCCGTGAGGGCCGAGACGGCGCCCAGTCCGTCGGAATTGTACCCGGCCAACCGACCGTCCCGGTTGATAACCGTATTGACGGCCCCGATTCCGGCGGCGACGGGATCGACGTGATCCAGGAGGGGCATCACGGCGACCTTGTGGGGGATCGTGACGCTCCATCCGCGGATGTTGAGCGCCCGCCCCGCGGCGACAGCCGGTGCGATCTCCGGGACATCGAAGGCCAGGTAGACCCCGTTGTATCCGGCGGCCTGAAAGGCCCGGTTATGCATTGCGGGCGACAGGCTGTGGGCGACGGGATGCCCTATCACGCCGTAAAGGCGGGTCTGGGTGTCGATGTTCGGCCTCACTTCTCCTCCGCCCGGGGATACGACCCCAGGTATTTCAGATACAGGCAAAGATGCTTCATCTCCTCGACAGTTTCCCTCACGGCCCGGTCTTCGATGTGGCCTTCCACATCCACGAAGAAGAAGTAGCTCCAGTTCTGGTGGCGCGTGGGCCGGGATTCGAGCTTCACCATGTTGAGCCCGGCGTCGGACATGGGCTTCAAAACCTTGTAAAGCGCACCCGGCACATGGGAGGTGACGAACATCAGGGAGGTTTTGTCCCGTCCGGTGGCGCGGACCTCATCCTGGCCGATGACCAGAAACCGCGTGGTGTTGCGGGCCACATCCTCGATGCGCGAGGCGATCACCTCGAGATGATACATCTGGGCGGCCTCCCGCGCGGCGACGGCCGCGGCGCCTTCGGTTTCGGCGGCCATCCTGGCCGCCTGGGCGGTGCTGTTGCATTCCACGAGGGCCGCTTCGGGGAGATATTGCCGGAGCCAGATGCGGCATTGGGCCAGGGCCTGGGGGTGGGAATAGACCGTGTGAATGTCCCGGATGCCGCCGGATCTGGACAGAAGATCATGGGAGATGTGGAGATACCGCTCGGCGCAGATCTTCAGCTCCGATTCGAAAAACAGGTCCAGGGTGTGGTTGACGGCCCCCTCGATGGAGTTTTCCACCGGCACCAGACCGTAGTGGGAGGCCCCCTTCTCCACATCCCTGAACACGTCCCGGATGCTCGGCTGGGGGGCGTATTCCACGGAAAGGCCGAAATGGCTGATGGCGGCGATGTGGGTGAAGGTTGCCTCGGGCCCGAGATACGACACCCGTTGCGGCCGCTGGAGCTGCCTGGAGGCGGCCATGATCTGGGTGAAGAGATGGGTGAGGACCTTTTCGTCCAGGGGGCCCTGGTTCTGCTTGAAGAGGCGCCCGAAAATTTCGCTCTCCCGGGCGCTGTCCAGCACCTGTCGGCCGCGACGGGCCTTGATTTTGCCGACATCCATGACCAGCATGAGCCGTTCGTTGATCAGCGTGAGAAGCTGATCGTCGATGGCGTCGATGGCCTTTCGTTTTTCGAGAATCCTGGGATCGACGGGGTCTGCTTTATCAGGGGTCGATTTTGTCTCGCGGCTGTTTTTCATCTTCTGTCAGTTCCCCAAAAATGGCCGATGGGTCATGTGTTGCCGATCGTTCCTGACGGACGCGCATTATCGTGATCATCCAGAACCGGCTCCGAGCGTCACTCCCGGGCCAGGTCATGGAGGGCTTCATCCAGATCCGTAATGCGGATATCCTCCACAACGGCCTCGCCGATCCGTTTCAACAGGACGAACCGGATGCGGTCGCCTTCCCTTTTTTTGTCCCGCTTCAGGGCGTCCATGGCCGATTGGGGGTCCACGGCAAGACGGGTGGGAAGGCCGATCTTTTCAAGCAGGTGGATGATCCTTTTCGCCTCTTCCCGGGCCAGGTATCCTTTTTTCACCGACAGCAGCGACGCCACCGCCATGCCGACGCTCACGGCCTCGCCATGGCGGACCCCGGCAATCTTTTCCACGGCGTGACCGAAGGTGTGGCCGAAATTGAGTTTCCTGCGGACGCCCCGCTCCTGCTCATCCTCGTTGACGATGCCCGATTTGACGACGATCGAATCATACACCATCCGCTCGATGGTGGATGGGTCCAGAGCCAGCGCCTCTCGCCAGCTGTCCTCGATGAACTGAAACAGGGCCGGGTCGGCGATGGCCCCGTGCTTGACGATCTCGGCAAATCCGCACAGGAGGTCGGGGCCGGTGAGGGTTTTCAGCATACCGGTATCGCAGATGACGAATTCGGGTTGGTTGAAGGTCCCGACCATGTTCTTGTATCCGAGGAAATTGACGCCGTTCTTGCCGCCGACGCTGGCATCCACCTGGGCCAGCAGGGTTGTGGGGACGAAACCGAACCCCACCCCTCTCATGTAGGTGGACGCCGCAAACCCCGCCACATCGCAGACGATGCCGCCGCCGATGCCCACGATCCAGGTTGAGCGGTCCGCCTCCATCTCGATGAGGCGCCCGTAGATATCCGATACGGTCTGCAGCGTTTTGCTCCCCTCCCCGACGCCGATTTCGATGACCGGCCAATCAGGGAAACGGTCGCCGTAGCGATCGTTTACAACCGGGTCCGTGATGATGACCGTACGGCGTTTGGGAGTGTACTGATCCAGCCGGGAGAGGGTTTCTCCCACGATCAATGTCGATCTGCCGGCCCGACCGTGGATGTGAAGGGTTTTCATCGAATTCTCCTGTCCGGGTCTCGGGGTTCAGGCAAGGGATGCGATCCGGTAACGGCCGTTGCCGGCGAGGCCGTCATTGTCCGTGCGGCCGTGACGGGAGCGAAGGAGCTGCTCGTGGGCGGACCGGATCAGCGCTTCGGTCGTTTCCCAGGAAATGCAGGCGTCGGTGACGGAAACGCCGTGGGCCAGCTTCGAACGATCCTCGGTGAGATTCTGGTTTCCCTCGCACAGGTTGCTTTCCAGCATCAGGCCGACGATGGCGTCGTTGCCGTCGAAGCGCTGGTTGATGCAGTCCTGCCACACCCGGACCTGGTTCTGGTATTTCTTGCTGGAATTGGCGTGGGAGCAGTCCACGATGATGGCCTCCGGCAGCTTTTTCGCCCGGAGCTGGTCAACGGCCTCGCGGATGCTCACGGAATCGTAGTTGGGCCGCCGGCCGCCCCTCAGCACGATGTGGGTGTTGGGATTGCCGGTGGTCTTGACGATGGCGCTCCTTCCCTGGATGTCGATGCCCAGGAAACTCTGGGGGGATCCCGCCGCGATCATGGCGTTCAACGCCGTCGTCAGGCCGCCGTCCGTGCAGTTCTTGAACCCCACCGGCATGGAAAGCCCGCTGGCCATTTCGCGATGGGTCTGGGATTCCGTGGTGCGGGCGCCGATGGCGGACCAGCAGACCAGGCCCGCGATATACTGGGGTGTGATGGGATCGAGCATCTCCGTTGCCGTGGGCATCCCCATCTCGGTGATCTTCAACAGCAGTTTCCGCGCTTTTCTGAGGCCGGCGACGATATCGCAGGAGCCGTCCATGAAGGGGTCGTTGATCATGCCTTTCCAGCCCACGTTCGTGCGGGGTTTTTCGAAATAGACGCGCATGACGAGGCACTGGGTTTCCGCCACCGCCTCGCTGAGCGCGTTCAAGCGCCGGGCATAGGCAATCGCTTCCTCCTCGTCATGGATGGAGCACGGCCCGGCGATCACCAGGAGGCGCGGGTCCTCCTTCCGCAGGATACGTTCGATGGCCTCCCGCCCGGCGATGACCGTGTCGCTCGCCGCCTGGCTGATGGGGATTTCGTCTTTCAGGGTCTGGGGCGAAATCAAGGGGATGAACTCCTTTACGCGGACATCGTGGGTTTGCTTCATTTCCGGGCTCATGGTCAAGTCTCCTTCCGGGGTAGGGAAACGAAAAAGGCCGAGAGGGATCTTATTTTCCCCACGGCCTTTTTCATCCCGACAAAAAAAGCCGTGGGCGGATCTGCCCACGGCTTTTCGCTTCGTTATGTTTTGGTGTACCTCAGCGAACCCCAGGCAGACGCGCGGTAAAATAAAAATAATAGCTAAAATAATACACGTTGCCGGAAAAAATGGGGGTCACGGGAATGATACGTCCTTCTATGGTCAAATGGTTAACTGAACAATTGCCTCTTTGTGTACTGAACCGGCTTCAGAAAGTCAAGCATTTTTTATGCGGCTCTGGGAAACCTGATGCCAACACGCTCAGGGAAGGCCGGAATGTCGCAACCCGCCGTCTCTCATGACGATCAACCCCTTGGATGACCGCAGGGTTGATCGGCGGCATGGATTCCCGGGCATAGCCCGAATAAATGATCCGGACAGGATCGGGCGGTTATGGTACGGGGATGGTTCACATCCTTGCCAGAGGGGCCTGGGATGTGACGATGTCAATAAGGTTCTGTAACGAAACGGCCGGTTACGGCTTGCTAACAGTGCCCCAGCGCGCAGGCATGATCCTTGAGGCGTTTTCGGAGAAACTTTTTTTCACGCGGCGTCATTTTCTTGCGGTGAAGATAAATCATCATCGCTTCATGGGCGATTTCGCGCAATTCCGGGTCTTGGATGGCGAGCAGGCTCCGCTTTCTCGCCTGTATCAGTGCAGCCATGAGGATCATGATGGAAATTCCGCTGATAAAAAGGCCTCCAAGCGCCACGTTGGTCCCGATTTTTCCGGCCAGATGGAGCATGAGCACCATGAAGGTGCCCAGAACCATGTAAACCCTGAAATGGGCCAGAAGAAGGTCCTGGTTCAGCACCGTCCAGATGCAGAAGCGGGCTGTTCTGTTCTCCCTCGTTTTGGTTTGCATTCTCATACCCATCACCTCCTTTCTCGGAGGGTATTTCTTTTATTATACTTTAATCATTTAGAGCGATGATGTCAAAATCGGGAAACATGAAGGCGCCGGAGCCCGGCGGCATCTCCCCGGACAGAATGGATCACTCCCCCTCGCCTTGCACACCCTGAAACGGCTTCCTATATTAATCTCCAGGTGCGCCAGCTCCGGTACCTTCCTTTGTCGCCGCCCCGGGTCATGGACGGGGCAGGCACGAGAGGCTTGCCCCTGCGGTCGTTTATCCGCTCACATCTACAAAGGCAGATGACCATGTCTCAAGATCCCTTATCGCAAATGATGAATTGCGTGGCCCTGCATGTCCGAAGGGAACTCTCGAAGCGGGAAATGGACGAGATCGACAGAACCCTCGCGGACCGGATCCACCAGCACGGGAAGATCCGCCTCTTTGTCGTCATGGAGTCCTATCCCACCTTCAACAGCGCCGAATCCATCTACGACGACCTCCGGTTTGCCGTGAAATACAAGGACCATATCGAGCGGATGGCCGTGCTTGGGGATGAGGCCTGGAAAAAACACTGGATCGCCCTCTTCGGTCTTTTCGGGGGAATTACCATGGAGTATTTTGTACGCTCCGATTTCAAATCCGCGATCGGCTGGATTCAATCCCCGAAGGAAGATCCCTGAAGACAGCGTGGAGCCATAAAATGAAGGTGTATACCGATTCAGAAGCCCGACAAAAACTTGCCATGGTCCTTGAACAGGCGGAAAATACTGGAAAGGTGCTTATCCGAAGAAAAGACGGTAGAACATTCGCCCTGGTTCCGGAAAAAATCGCATCCTCTCCCCCGGACGTTCCGACCATTCAAGCAAATATTACAACTCAAGAACTCGTCGATATTATTTGCCAAGGAAGAGAAAGGTAAAATGGATGCAAAGGCAAGACGCGCTCCATAACCGACGCCAACATTTTCCTCTTTTTACTCATGAGGGATTGTGGTATCCAAAAAAGCCTTACAGCGTATTTTGACAGTCGGAAGTGAAAAGACTCTTTTTTGAGAAAGCCATTGATTTGAAAGGGTTCACATGACGCACGAAGACGCAGGCCACTACGCCGCCAAGCATCCGAAGGGCGCCGCACCCGACGCCCGGATCGCCGAGGCTTTGAAAACAAAGGTCAAGGACGGGAAGGTCTCCTGTGCCGCCGCCCACGGCATCGCGGAAGAGCTGAATGTCCTTCCCAAGGAGGTCGGCAGGAACATGGACCTGATGGAACTGCGGATCGTCAAATGCCAGATGGGGCTTTTCGGGTATTCCCCGGAAAAAAAGATCGTCACGCCGGCCAAAATCGTTTCGGCCGAGCTTCAGGCGGCGATCTCCGGGGAGGTTGAAAACGGCAGGCTGGCGTGCAGGGCCGCGTGGGACATGGCCGATCGCTTCGGGATCTCCCGGCTGGAGATCGCCGCGGCCTGCGAGGCCCTGTCAATCAAGGTTTCCCCCTGCCAGATCGGCGCGTTCTGAGACTTTGATGCGAGGATCATCATGAAAACCCACCCCATCACCTTTGTCGGCGCCGGCCCCGGGGATCCCGAGTTAATCACCGTCAAGGGCATGAAAGCCGTTCAGGAGGCCGATCTGGTCGTCTACGCGGGGTCTCTCGTTCCCGAAGCCCTGCTTCAGTGGGCGTCGCCTGAATGCCTTGTCGAGAACAGCGCCGAGATGCACCTGGATGAGATCGTATCGACCATGGCAGGCGCCCACCGGTCGGGCAAACGGGTGGTGCGCCTCCATACCGGCGATCCCAGCCTCTACGGCGCCATCGCCGAACAGATCACCGAACTTGAAAAACGGGGCATCCCCTTCCGGGTCATTCCCGGGGTGACGGCTGCATTTGCCGCCGCCGCCGCCATGGGCCTCGAATTCACCCTTCCCGAGGTCAGCCAGACCCTCATTTTGACGCGTATGGCCGGGCGAACGCCCGTCCCGGAAGCGGAAGCGCTTGCGTCTCTGGCCGAACACCGGGCCTCCATGGCCGTCTACCTCAGCATCGCCATGATCGACCGGGTGGCGGAGGTGTTGAAAAAGACCTACGGAGAGGATGCCCCGGCTGCGATCGCCTATCGCGTCAGCCAGCCGGACGAACGGATTTTCCGCACCACCGTGGGCGGGCTGCCCGATCTGGTCCGAAAGGAAAACATCCGGAAAACGGCCCTCATTCTCGTGGGAGACGCCCTGAACCAGGGCGTCTCCGGTACGGACCCCAAGTCCCGACTGTACGACAGGGCCTTTACCCACGAATATCGAAGGGGAGAGGGATAGCGGCATGCCCGGCACCTCTGATTGCGGCGCCTTGCCGACAGCCGGCGGAGGTCTATCCGGAAGGTATCCCGCTTTTTCCCCATGGCGATGATCCCTCCGGCGCACCCCCTGCTTCCGCAAGCACGATCCGCATGGAAAACCCAGATGGCGGTTCTGTTCGCGCTGCTTCTCACTGCCGTTGTCGTCTCCACTGGAATGGGCTATATCTCCATTACTCCGGGGGAGGTCGTGCGGATCGTGGGCGCCAGGCTGACGGACACGGGCGCCCTCGTTGCCGGAATGGACGAAACCTTTCCGGTGGTGGTGATGGATGTCCGCCTGCCCAGGATCCTGACCGCCGTGGTGGTGGGGGGCGGGCTGGCCCTCTCGGGGTGCGTCTTCCAGGGGATTTTGCTCAATCCCCTGGCCGATCCCTATACCCTGGGGGTATCCGCCGGTGCCGCATTCGGCGCCGCAGTGGCGCTTCTCCTGAATATCTCGGCCATGGGGACCTTTTCCATCCCCGTGTTCGCCTTTGCCGGCGCCGTGCTCACCCTGGTCCTGGTTCTCTACCTCTCGGCATCGGGCGGGGGATTCTCTTCCAACAACCTGATCCTCTCGGGCATCATCGTGGCCTCGATTCTGTCGGCGGCCATCAGCTTTCTCAAATATGTGGCGGACGAGCAGGTGGCCGTGATCATTTTCTGGCTCATGGGCAGTTTCGGGTCCAGGACCTGGGGGGATGTGGGGTTCACACTCGTTTTCGTGACGTTCGGACTCATCGTTTTTCTGTTCTTTTCCCGGGATCTCAACCTGCTGGCCCTGGGGGACCGGTCGGCCGCCTCCCTCGGCGTCAACACGGGCCGGGTGACCCTGGTGATCCTCGTGACCGCGTCCCTGGTGACGGCCGTCTGCGTCTCCGTATCGGGCATCATCGGGTTTGTCGGGCTTCTCGTCCCCCACATGATGCGGTCCCTGACCGGGCCGGACAACCGGAGGCTTCTGCCGGCCTGCCTCCTGGCCGGCGGCATCCTCATGCTCGCGGCCGACACCGTGACCCGGGCCGTCCTGCCCCATGAAATCCCCATCGGCGTTCTGACGGCCCTGATCGGGGGGCCCTTCTTCTGCTACATTTTCCGCCGCAAGCAGATGGGAAGGGCTTCGGTCTAGCCGTGGGGTTTCAGGTGGAAGGGGTCGCCTTTTCCTACGGAGACCGGAAGGTTCTCGACGGGGTCTCCCTTGCCCTCGAACCGGGGTGCTTTTACGGCGTGCTGGGCCCCAACGGATGCGGAAAAAGCACCCTCATCGATCTCCTGATGGGGTTTCACCGGCCAACGGCCGGCGCGATCCGGTACAAGGGCAACGCTCCGGCCGAAGGCCGCAGGCGGGAACTGGCCAGGGAGATGGCCCTGGTTCCCCAGAATTTCTATATCAACTTCCCCTTCACGGCCCAGGAGGTGGTGATGATGGGGCGGTACCCCCACATGCCGCGGTTTTCCCCGCCCTCGGCCCGGGACCATGAGATGGTCGAGGCGATCATGGCGCGCACGGACACCCTCCCCCTCCGGCACCGCTACATGACCGAGATCAGCGGCGGCGAACGGCAGCGCGTCATCTTCGCGAGGGCACTGGTTCAGGATACGCCGGTCCTGATGCTGGACGAGGCCACCTCCAATCTCGACGTCCACCACACCCTGGCGCTGATGGATATCGTGGCGGAGGAGGTGCGGCGGGAGAAAAAGCTGGCCATCGCCGTCATCCAGGACATCAACCTCGCCGCCGGCTATTGCGACCGCCTGATCCTCATGAAGGACGGGCGCATCGCGAGCACCGGAAAAACCGAAGCGGTGATCACCCGGGAAAACATGCGCCAGGTCTTCAATGTCGCTGCCAACATCTACGCCGACCCCTTTACCCGTGACATCCGGGTGAGCTTCGGCAAAACCAGGAAACCATGAAAATTGTTCGCAACATCATCGTACTCTGGGCGATCGTCATGCTGCAGCCGGGCGGCCTCCAAGCCGCCACCGTCGTCGACCGCGCCGGCCGGCGGATCGATGTGGGCATGCCCTTCTGCCGGATCATCTCCCTCTACGGGGCCCACACCGAAAACCTGTTTGCCCTGGGGTTGGGCGAGGAGATCATCGGCGTCGGCAGAAATGAAAATTATCCCCCCGAGGCCCTGACCAAGCCGGTCTTCAGCTATCATGACGACGCGGAAAAATTCATGGCCGCCAAACCGGACCTGGTGCTGGTCCGGCCTCTGGTCGACCGGGTCTATCTCGAGTTTGTCAAAAAGCTGGAGCAGGCCGGGATCGCCGTGGTCTCCCTCCAGCCGGTGGGCGTTGCGGACATGGTTGAATACTGGCGGGACCTGGGGCGCCTGACCGGCCGGGAGGATGCCGCGGAACAGATGGTGCGGCGGTTTCAGCAAGCCGTTGCCGCGGTGACGGCCCGGGTGGCCAAGATTCCGCCGGAGCGGCGAAAGCGGGTCTATTTCGAGGCCATCCACGAGAAGATGAAAACCTTCTCCAAAAGCGCCACCGCCATCTTTGTCCTGGAGACGGCCGGAGGGATCAACGTGGCTTCGGACGCCGATCAGATGCGGCAGACCAACATTGCCGCCTACGGCAAGGAGCGCATCCTGGCCAGGGCCGGAGAGATCGATGTCTTTCTCGCCCAGCAAGGCCCCATGAACCCCGTGTCCATCGAGACGATCCAAGCCGAACCGGGCTTTTCCGTCATCAAGGCCGTCCGCGACAACCAGATCTACCTGATCGACGAGATGATCGTCTCGCGCCCGGGCCTGCGGCTGATCGAAGGCATCCTCCGGATCGAGGGGATTCTTTACCCGGAAAACGCGGTTTCGACGGCGCCGGTTCCGGATCCCTCCGGATAGGATGCGGATGAGGCGGTTACATCGCTTCCCGAATCCTCAGAAAAGAGGGGAATTTGGGGATGCCCGATTTGTAAAAACCATAATGCTTGAACGTGATGAGGGCGCCGACGGGAGGCGGATTCTCCCTTGCCTCGTCGGAAAAACCCGTGCCTATTTTGAACCGCGTCCGGCTGCCCGGCAGCGCCACCAGCAACGATCCCATTTTCCCCTCGTTTCTTCCTTTCCCGGGAATGTGGGCAATCACCACGGCTTCCCTGTCGGCATAGCTCTTGACCTTCAGGACATCCCCGCTTCTGCCTGCCGCATAGGGAGAGCCGGGCCTTCTCAGGATGATCCCCTCGCCCCCGAGCGCCTCGATCCTTTCCAGCTCTTCGGCCAGATGCGCCCGGCTTTCAACGGGAAGGTGCCCGATGACAAAGGCATATTCGGAGGGATGCCCGGAGAACCAGTCAGCGGCCTTCTGGAGCCGCGCTTCAAATCCCCCGGCTGCCCCCGGGACATCGAAAATCCCGAATTTCAATGCCAGCCAGCCGTCATGGGCCGCCTGTTTCTTGACGATGCCGATCGTTTTTTCAAAGGTGTTTCTCCCTCCCCAGATCTCCCCTTCCACCGCGAATTCGGGAAAATTCCGGGTAAAGGCCCGGGGCGGGTAAAACGGCGCACCGTTTTTGGAGAGCAGGCGCCGGCCGTCCCAGTAGCCTCTCACCCCGTCGAGTTTTTCGCTCATGAGCCAGCCGGAAACATCAACACCATCCTCAAAAACAACCGGCAGCATGATGTCGATGGCCTGGGCGCCAGACCCGGAAAGCCCGACGAGCAGCATCATCCCGGAAAGCAGTTTTTTGAGCACGGACCGGTCTCCTTCATCTGCTGTAAAACACCAGCTCCCAGCTACTGTTTGCAAGATCGTTGCGAAGAATATACACGCCGCCGTCCTCCCCCGCCACCTTGAAATAGCGGTGATCCGGCCCCAGCCAGCGATCTATAATTTCCGCCACGGCGACGGTGTTTTCTCCGATGCGAAATTGCCTGGGCGACTCCTCCCCCCGGTATCCCGCGTAACACTGGACCGTTATCGATTTGAGATGGTCGATGCGCTCCATTCAGCCCCCTTTCCCTCCTGTCTTCACCGGCCCGGGATGGCGATGTCGATGCCCAGCCTGGCCTCCGCATCCGCCTTCCATTGCCTTGTTTTCCGGGAGGATTCATGGGGGATGTGCCGGTTGAAGAATACGGCCAGGCGCTTGCCGACGGCCGTCCGCTCGGCTTCGTTCAGGAACTTCCGGGCGTCGACCCGTCCCGGGTCCGCGCTTTTTCGGGCGGCCAGGCAGCGGTAGAAAAAGATGCGGTCATATTCGCTCCGCAGTCGGAGATGCCCGATTTCGTTCAGGCCATGGAGGAGCATCTCCTCGGACAGGGGGAATCGTCGCATCAGATCCGTCAGTTCGGCGCCGAAAACCCAGTTGCTCTCCCGGTGGCGGAAATCGCCCCCGAAGATCCCTGCGGCCTCGCTGCCGACGATGAAGACCATGTCATGGAGCAGGTTGAGGGCATACCGGTTGGCAAGATGGGACGACAGTTTCTTGGCGCCCGTCTTCGCGATCTCCCCCAGTGCCCAGGCGACGCCCAGGGTGACGGGGTTTGCCCCCAGGCCGTAACGGCCCAGGTAATACACCGGCCGCAGAAATGTCCAGTAAGGGTTGGCCGCCTTGTAGACGCCGTAGATCTTGATGCCGGTCTGAACGTTGTCGTGGATGTTGCGGATGCTGTAGCTTTTGATGTCGAGGGGGAGCTGCTCCAGCACCACCAGCATCTGCAGCGCGATGCGATTTGCGGCCCTGAGGAGCAGTTCGACGTTGGTCTCGAGAAGGGGGTTTTCGGAATCCGGCTGATAGATTCGGGCCACGGATTCCATGAGGGCCATCATGTCCATCATGAGGCGCCCTTTTTCAAAGCGCCCGTCTTTCTGGTAAACCTTGTTCTTGATGTCCTCGAATAGCTGTTCGGTCCGGCTGCGGATCAAGGCCATGACCGCCTGATCCTTTTCGAAGCAGGCAGGCGGGGCCTGCCCCTCTTCCGCGCCCAGCCCTGCCGGGAATTCCATCCATTCGTGGAAGGTCATGAGCTTCTGGAACAGGTCCGATTCCCGCTGCGCGATCAGTTGGGTCCGGCGGGAAAGGTCGGCTCCCATGGCCTTTCGGGCATCCTCGAGACGGGTTTGTTCCTCCTTGAGGCCCTCCCGTTGCGCCGTGATTTCCCGGCGCTGATCGCGGATGCGGATCTCCTCATCCGACAACTCCCGCTTGAACAGGAAGGCCCCGATCAGCGCCGTCAGGCCGCCCAGGTATACCAGCCACTGAAGACGCCCCAGCGCATCGGCTGCGGCATAGGCCGCCCCCCAGATGCCCATGACCCCGACGGCAACCACGATCATGGGCAGCAGATGCCAGCGGAACGGTTTCAAGGAAGCGGCTCCGTCAATGTGAAACGATCAGCTCCTGGCCATCATTCTCATCTCTGAACGGTATTCGCGGTAGTAGGATATCACCTTGGTGATATAGCTGCGGGTGGCCTTGTACGGTGGAACGCGTCCGTATTTTTTCACCTTTTCGACGCCGGCGTTATAGGCTGCCAGCGCCAGCCGGATGTTTCCCTCGAACTCATCCAGGAGGTGCTTGAAATATCTCGTCCCCCCGTTGATGTTGTGGCTGGGGTTGAAGCTGTTTTTCACCCCCATCGCGCGGGCGGTTCCCGGCATGAGCTGCATCAATCCTCTAGCGCCCCTCTTCGAGACGGCTTTGGAATTATAGCTCGATTCCGCCTTGATGATCGCCTTGATCAGCGCCGGGTGAACCTCGTGGCGGCGCGCCGCTTCCAGGATGATCTTGTCATAGGCGTTTTCTGGGTCTTCCCTGGATGAATCGTCCCTATTCGTGTTGCCGCGCTCACGCTTGAGATTCGAGGGGTGCTCGGGGGAGTAGAAGGGGCGTCCTTTTGCGTTGGGGATTCCATTGAAAAAAAATGCAATCGATATGAGGATGATCAAAAGCCAGATCTTCTTTTTCGGCTTTTGTGCGAGATTTCCTCCTTCAGGGGTAATGGTTTCAGGTGATGTTTCCATAAGGTTCCTCCTTGCCATCGGTGGATTCCCCTCATGATGGCCCGGCCGCGAGGTCGTGCCCAAAACAGTTGTTCCGGAAATAACCTCGGCCCGGCATCCATCCGGGAAAACCCCCATGACGGTAGTGAGTTGCCGATTTTCTTTCTGATTTTTTTTCGGGACGGCGCGGTCTCAAGGTTCGTCGCCCTTCCCGAAACGGCATTAATCTCCTTTAGTGTGTTTGAAATGTTCTTGTCTCTTTTTTAAAGTCAAGGTTACCTATCCCGGTGATCCAGATAAATCAAGAAAGAAATGTCCCGCAAGTGGGATCATCCGATCCTTCTGCGGCCCGAACGGATTGACAAGACCTCTCTCATCGCCTATATTCCAGCATTTTGATCGGCCAGTTTTCGGTTTCTAAAGACTCCTCCTCGACCCCATGCACCAGAAAATACGAGCATGATTCGAATCGAAACCCTGAGAAAAGCATACAAAACCATCGAGGCCCTGAAGGGCGTTACGCTCCGGGTCCACGAAGGAGAGATATTCGCTTATCTGGGCCCCAACGGGGCGGGCAAGACCACCACGATCCGGATCCTGACCGGCCTTACCAAGCTGACGAGCGGAAAGGCTTTTCTGAACGGATTCAACATCGAAACCGAAACCCTGTCCGCCAAGCGGCAGTTCGGCCTCGTCCCCCAGTCGGCCAACCTGGACCAGGAGCTCACGGTCTTCGAGAACCTGGATGTCCACGGCAGGCTTTTTCACATGCCCAGGCAGGACCGCCGCGAGAAAATCGATGAACTCCTGGGATACATCGACCTCCTGGACCGCAAAGGCACCCCGGCAAAACAGCTTTCCGGCGGGATGAAGCGCAGGGTCATGATCGCCAGGGCACTCGTCCACTCCCCGAGGATCCTGTTCCTCGATGAGCCGACGGTGGGCCTGGACGCGAGCATCCGCAGGCGGATATGGGCGCTCATCAAACAGATCCAGCAGAGCGGCGCCACGATCTTTCTGACAACCCATTACATCGAGGAGGCCGAGTTTCTGGCGGACCGGGTCGCGTTCCTGGACGAAGGCGCCATCGTGGCCATCGATACGCCCCGACACCTGATCTCGAGAATCGGCGCCTGGGCCATTGACCGGGTTCTCGACGGGGAGATGAAAACGCATTATTTCAAGAGTCAGCACGACGCCGGAAGCTATATCACCGAGCAGAAGGACAGCTTCAGCCTGCGTCGGGTCAACCTGGAGGACGCTTTTCTGGCGCTGACGGGAAAGAAGGTCAAATGATCCGGGGATGGCATGCCGTCTACTATCGGGAAATGCTGATCATGAAGCGGCGATTGTCGAGAATGATCGCCTCCATGTCGGTGTCGCCGCTGCTCTATCTCATCGCCTTCGGGTATGCCATGGGCGGCCACGTTCAGGTCGAGGGCCGCACCTATACGGAATTCCTCATTCCGGGCCTGGTGGCCATGAGCAGCATGACCCAGGCCTTCGGCATCGCCAGCGAGATCAATATCGCCCGGTTCTACTGGCATATCTTCGAGGAATTCCAGGCCGCCCCCATCAGCAACATGGCCTATGTGACCGGAGAGGTGCTGGCGGGAATGACCCGGGCAATCCTGTCCGTGTGCATCATTCTCGTTCTGGGGGCACTTTTCGGGGTTTTTCTCTCCTACAATCCCCTCTTCTGGGCCGCCGTTCTGCTGAACAGCTTTGTTTTCGCGTCCCTGGCCGTGGCCCTCGCGATGCTGGTCAAATCCCACGCGGACCAGGCCATGATCAACAGCTTCGTGATCATCCCCATGGCATTCCTGGGCGGCACCTTTTTCCCGGTGGAGCGCCTGCCGGAGTGGGTGCAGAAGCTGCTCTCCCTCCTGCCCCTGACCCATGCCGCCAAATCGATCCGGGCCGCGGCCTTCGGCCATCCGCCGGCCATGGCGTCATACGGGATCCTTCTTGGGCTGGGCGCGGTCTTCTTTTTCGCGGCGTTCTGGTGTGTCAACAAGGCCAGAGACTGAGGCCCGCCGCGGCCGATACCGCGAATCCAGGATCACCACCCGTCCCCGATCCGTTTCGGATCGGATGAGCCGCCCGATGCCCTGCTTCATCTTGATGTCGGTATCGTAGCGGTATCTCTCCCAGAAGTCTCCGGCAGACATCACATGCTTGCGGGCCGCCTGGATGGGGTCGTTGGGCGGCGGATAGGGGATGCGCGTGATGATCACCTGGGTCAGGGTGTCCCCCTTGAAGTCGACCCCGTACCAGAAGGAATCGACCCCGAGAAGCACGCTCTCCTTCACGGCCCGGAATTCGTCGCACAGGCCGGCGGTGGCCATCCCCGGCCGCTGCACGAGCAGCGGGAATCGGGGGTCATCCAAGGCCGCGCCGGCTTTTTCAAGGATGCGGTCGAGGTCCTGGTAGCTCGAAAAGAGCACCAGGGTCCTCCCGCCGTTTTCCCGGACGAAACAGGGCAGGGCTCGGGCCACCGCATCGATCCAGGCCGCCTTGTTGTCGTATTTTCCGCTGACGGCCTCCGGCGGGACGATGATCTCCATGGCGCCCTCGGGGTAGGGAGACGGGATCCGGACAAAGCGGAACTCCCGGGGGGAGACGGCGTTTTCCCCCTCGTGCGCCGAAGTCATCCCTGCGATCTCCTGAAAGTTCTTGAACCCGCCCCGGTGACAGATCGTCGCCGCCGTGTAGACAACGCACCTTTTCCTGTCGTGGATCCGCTCCCGGATCAGGCCGCCGACCTGGACCATCTGGGCCGCCAGGGACCAGTGCTTGCGGAAGATCCGGTAGACCGTGATATTGTTTTCCGAAACGACGGCTTCCCGGATGGCCTTGAGGGTTCCCGCCCCTTCCACCAGCCTTTCGAGCTGGTTTTCCAGCCGCTTCCGGGTCCTTCGCTGGAGGCTCAACCTGCGGCAGGCGTCGTCGTCCTTGAGCCAGTCAAGGTTTCGCGCGGCGGCGTCGATTGCGGCCGAGAGCGTTTCGATGCGGGAACGCAGGTCCCCGCCCGCAACGGCCGGATGCGTCGCGGGCAGGGTGTGAACGGTGCCCTGAAGGGACCCGGGGTCCGCTGCGATCAGGGCCGACCGGAGCCCTTCGGCCGCCTCCCGGAGGGATGTGAAATCCGCCATGTTCCGGACAAGGGAGGCTTCGCACCCCCCGGAGCCCTTCTCGAAGAGATCGTGAATCCGGCTTTCCAGATCGTCGAGAACCGCCTTGATGTCGCGCGAATGCACGATCTGGGCGAAGGCATTCCGCACAGCCGGCTCGAAATGGTTTGCTTCATCGATGATATAGTTGTTGAAGCATCCGGCCAGGAGGGGGTCCCTGTCCAGGAGCGCCAGTTTATGGTGGTTGGTGATGACCAGATCCGCCGCCAGGGCCTGGGCGGTGACGACCTGGGCCGGGCACCGGGTATGGCCCGGGGGGCACCCGCTCCCCGCGGAGATCTCCTTGAGCATCCGGCTGAAACTGTGGTCGGCGTCGAAGCAGCGTCTCACCGCCTCTCCGGTCGTGCCGATATCGGCCCGCCGGAAGCTGAATGCGGTGATGAGGCAGTAGAGCCAGGCCAGGAGCCTTTCGCCGACGAGGGCCTCATCGTAGAGGGAATCCAGTTTTTCGATGCAGATATAGCTGCTTTTGCCCTTGAGGAGGACGATGCGGATATCGTGATAGGCCGGCAGGGACTGGCGGATGAAGGCGACCTCGTTGTGGAATATCTGCTCCTGGAGGCTCTTGGTATAGGTGGATACAACGATGCGTTCCCCCGGGTTCAGGCGGAGATATTCCATGGCCGGAAGCAGGTATCCCAGGGTCTTTCCGGTTCCCGTGCCGGCCTCGATGGTCAGAACGGCCGCATCGTTGAAGGCGGAGGCGACATGCCCGGCATAGGCGGCCTGCTCGGCCCGGTATCTGAACCCCCGGCCCGATGCCGCCAGCGCGCGGTAGATGCCATCAAGGTGTTCTGCCGGAATTATAGGAAAAGGATACCCTTTCCCGGACTTCCTTTCCTCCTTGTCGGCTTTTTCAAGGAACAGCCGCCACCCGGCGGTATCCGATGCCCTCGAAGGGGTGAAGCGCCCGCCGAAGCAGGCCTGAAAATTCCGGTGGAGATGGCGCCAGAGGTCGCCGAAAAGGGTGTCGCTTTTTTTCAGGAAATGCCTCAGGGCCGGCGCATAGCCGGTGTGGGCGTCGCTCATGCACTGGGAGGCGATGGTGCGGGCCAGGTCCACGGAAAGGGCGATCCCCTCCTCCAGGGTGAAGCTGATCCTGTCGCGCTCCCTCGATGCGACGTGCTCCCAGAGGGTCTTGAGGCCGGCCGCGCTCAGGTGGGGGAAAAAGAACTCCGCGGAAAAGCCCAAATCCACGGCGCGCCCAATGCCCGACAGGGCCATGAGTTCGTCCATGACGCCGTGGATGTCCAGGGCAAGAAAGAAGGGTTTGTCGCCCAGAAACGCCCGAAGCCTCCGGGAGACGACAGCGGGGCCCGGTGCGTCCGCCATCATGTTGCTGGTGATGCCTGAAGCGGCGTGTTCGCGGGCCGTCAGGCCGGGATAGGCGATCAGGGAGGTGAAGACGCTTTTTTCGCCGCCCGGCCGATTTGCGGCCGCCGCGACGGCATAGACGCGGCGCCCTTCGACCTCCCGCGATCCCGCGTGGGCGAAGATATAGGCCACGTCTGTAAAGTTATCTGTATAGGGGTTGAACACCGATCCAAACCGGGGCTAAGGGGTATTGACGGAAACATCCGGATTCCGCCGCGGACGTTGAATGGCGGTTATTATCAAAGCCCGACGGAATTGTCAATTTTTCCCTTGTATTGCGACTGGACGGATGTTAGGGTTCGGGAGCCTGGACACCGCTGTCCGGCACGAATCACCGCCTGCACAAAATATTCTTCCATCGGGCTTGATCATTCCGGAAATCCGGTGTAGTATAAATAAAATTATACCGACAGACTCATTCCAGACATAAGGAGCCATGATGAAGCTGCTCATCGCCGATGATGACCCCACGATCCGCGTGTATCTCAAACACGTTGCGACGAGGTGGGGGTATGACATCATTGAAGCGGTCAACGGAGAGGAGGCATGGGCAGCCCTCACTGCAGACGATCCTCCTCGCCTGGCCATTCTGGACTGGGTCATGCCGGAGCCCAACGGCGTCGAGATCTGCAGGCGGATGCAGGATCGCGGCGATCAGCGCTTTATCTACCTGATTCTGCTGACCAGCAAAACCGAAAAAAGCGGCATTGTCCACGCTCTGGACAACGGCGCACACGATTATCTGACCAAGCCTTTTTATGTCAATGAACTGCGCAGCCGTGTCGATGTCGGAAAGCGTCTGGTCGAGGCCCAGGACAGGCTGCACGAGTCCAATCAGATCAAAAACAAGTTTCTGAGAATCGCGGCCCACGATCTCAGAAACCCCCTTTCGGTCATCATCAGCATCGCCCAGGTCCTCCGTGCCGGCTATCTCAAGGGATCCCCGGAGAAATCGGATGAGCTGCTGATGAAGATCGACCAGTCGGCCCAGCATATGCTGTCTCTGGTCAACGATCTTCTGGATGTATCCGTCATCGAAAGCGGACACCTCAAGATCTGCAACCTCCGGGTCTCCCTCAACGCACTCCTGAAGCAGCGGATAGAGCTGGCAAGACACCTCGCGGACAACAAGCGGATCACCATTCATGACGAACTCGAGGAGATTCCGCCGTTCTCCTTCGACCCCAACCGGATCACCCAGGTCATCGACAACCTGATCAGCAATGCCCTCAAGTATTCTCCCCAGGGAAGCCCCGTGCAGATTTTTCTCAAGCGGAAGGATCAGTCGGCATGGGTGTTTGTCAAAGACCAGGGGCCGGGCATCCCCTATGAAGACCAGAAGCGCCTCTTCGGCGAATTTCAGCGGGTTGACAGCCGGCCGACCGGCGGGGAAAGCAGCACCGGGCTGGGGCTCGCCATCGCCAAGAAAATCGTCGAGGCCCACAACGGAAAGATCGGCGTTCAGAGCCAATGCGGATCCGGCGCCATTTTCAGTTTCGCGCTGCCCATCATCTAGCGGGCGGCGTCCTGCCGAGGCCCCCGGGTCTATCAAAGAAGTGGAGAGGGATGATCATGAAAACAACAGCGCTCCTGATGTGTCTGGGGCTTCTGCCGCTGATCGCCGGCTGCTCGGTTCAGCGCCCCCACGGCGGGATGCGGATGCGCGAGGCGCCCGCGGTCACGCCCGACCATTTTCGGATCTTTGACGCAGCCGGCACCCCCGTCACGATGGACGACATCGTGCGGGCCGCCGCTGACGCCGACGCAGTGTTCATCGGCGAGGAGCACGGCAACCCGGCGGCCCACCATCTTGAACTCGAGATCCTGAGACGCCTTCACGAGGCCTGTGCTTCCGCGCAGGCGCCCCGATCCCCGCGGGACCTTCTCCTTTCCATGGAGATGTTCGAGCGTGACATCCAGGGGGTTGTGGACGAGTATCTCGCGGACCTGATCACCGAGCGCCATTTTCTGAAAGCCTCCCGGCCGTGGCCCGCCTATCGGAGCGATTACCGCCCCCTCATCGAATTCGCGAAGACCCATGGCGTTCCCGTGGTCGCCGCCAACGCGCCGGGCCGCCATGTCAACCGTGCCGCCCGCCTGGGGCGGTCCTCCCTGGAGGGGCTGCCCCGGGCGTCCAAGGCGTGGCTTCCTCCCCTCCCCTACGGCCTCCCGTCCGATCGGTATCGTGAAAAATTCAAGGCCTTCTGGGAGACACTCCGGGACGAAGGCGGCGGACACGGACCCGTACCGAACCGACCCGCGGAAAAACCGGCGCCTGACGAAATTTCCGTCCGGCCGGAAGCCGAAACAAACCCGCAGGACGGCTTTGAACGCATGCTGGATGCCCAGGCGCTCTGGGACGCCGGCATGGCATGGAGCCTCGCGGAGGCCCTCGAACGGCGCCCCGGCGCCCTGGCGCTCCACGTCAACGGGAAGTTCCACAGCGAATACGGCCTGGGGATCCCGGAGCATCTCGTCCAATACCGGCCCGGCGCCTCCTTTGTGACCGTCACGGTCCTCTCCCTCCCCGTTTTCCCCGATTTCGACCCCGGGGCGGCCGGTGCGGGAACTTTTATCATCATCACGGACCCGTCCCTTACAGAAGGGGCCATGTAAACCCTGCGCCCCGCCCGCAGCCGCCTGGCCGCTCCCGCCTTTCCGGCGCGGCAGGCGTTCCGGGAAACGGGAAAATCGAACCTTACATCCATTTTCTCCTTCCCTTTATCCCTCCTGAGGCGATAGACTGAGACATCGAAATATCCGGCCTTCACCGCATTGCCACTCACGCCCTTTACAGGAGGAGCCTCATGAAGCCAGCGGAGGCGCGGGACAATATATTTCAGAAATATGAGCTTCTGGGACAGAAGCTGAAAAAGCTCGTCTATGATCAGGACGACGCCATCGACGAAGTGATCGACGCCTTGATCCAACTGGCCTGCAAGCCTGTTCAGGCCCCACCCAAAGCCATCTTCACCTTCCTCGGCCCGCCATTTGTCGGCAAGGCCTATCTGGCCTGCTGTCTGGCGACCCTTGCGTCGGACTATCCCTCGTTCCGGCAGTTCGACATGGGGCAGTACACGACGCCGGAGGATGAGGCCAGGCTCCTGGGGCAGATCGGATACGACGGCGGTCAGGACGGGGAATTGATGGTGTTTCTGAGAAATCACCCCCGGTCGATCCTCCTGTTCCACGAGATCGAAAAGGCGGACGTGCGCCTTCAGTCCGCGCTTCTGGACATTCTCACCGGCGATCCGGAGGAGACCGGCCTGGATTGCCGGGAGGTCCTGGTGATCTTCACCTCGACCCTGGGCGGCGCCCTGTATCAGAGCCGGTCGTTCATGGAGACCGCCCGGGAGAACCGCCTCCAGGCCCAGTCGCTCATCATGGACGCCATATCCAAAGAGAAGCGGATGTCCATGGACACCATCCAGCCAGTCATCTCCCCCCGGCTCCTTTCGATCATGTCGCAGACCTACCTGGTCATCTTCCGGCGCCTCTCCCTGGACGCCATCGTCAGGATCGGAAAGCAGGCACTGAAGACCCTTTCCCGGCATTTCTCCGAAACCACGGGCATCGAACTTGTCTTCGAAAATTTCCTGCCCATGGTCAAGCTTCTCGTCCTCTCCTTCACCCCCTACATGAACATGCGCCGCATCCGCAAGCGCCTGCCGGACCTGATCTTAGGCCAGGTCACCCAGTATATCCGCGACGGCAACCCCCCGCCGAAACAGGCCGTCTTCAGGATCGGAAAAGCGGCCGGGGCCTTCCTGATCCGCCACTACCGGATGAGCGACGTCCATTCCCAGCAGCTTTTCATCCGGAATGAAACCGTCGAACTCGGCTGGGATACCGCAAGCACCGGAGACGACGTGACCTTCACCCTGGCGCGCGTCGCCCTCAAACAGCTTCCGCCGTCCAAGCCCCTCTTCCAGGACGACCTTCCCGAGATCAAATTCTCCGCGACGGGATTCGAGGACATCGCCGGCCACGAACCGGTCAAAAAACACCTTCGGGAGATCATTTCGATTTTGGAAAAGACCGACAAGATCAAGACCTTCGGGATCGCCATGCCCAAAGGGATGCTTCTCTGCGGGCCGGCGGGGGTCGGCAAGACCCTCCTGGGAAAAGCCTTTGCCAGGGAGGTCAACCTGCCTTACGTCTATGCGTCCGGAAGCGACCTCTTCGACCCCAATTTCATCCGGGAGGTCTACCAGAAGGCGCGGATCTACGCACCCTCCATCGTCTTTCTGGATGAAATCGACATCAAGGGGGTGGTCGAAGGCACCCTGACTCCCATCCCGGTGGAGCAGATCCTGATGGAGCTGGAGGCCCTGCCGTCCGATCCCGGCGAATTCGTCTTCACCGTCGTGACCGCCCAGAACCGGGAGGATGTCAATCCGGAGCTGGTCTCCCCCGGCCGCATCGACATCTCCGTCGAGGTGCCTGAACTCGACCGGGAGGCCCGAAGGTTCTTCATCGAGAAGATCCTCGAAAAGCCCAACGACGGCAGGATCGATGTCGACAAGGTCGTCCGCTATATATCGGGAATGAGCGGATACGAACTCGAACGGATCGGCCAGGAGGCGGCCCTTTACGCCATCCGCAACAACCTCGACTGCATCACCGAAGAGATCCTCATCGACCAGATCAACACGATCAAATACGGCCGGAAGCTCGACAGAAAGCATATCCGGAACATCGAGGAGGACCTCAGGAAGACCGCCGTGCACGAGGCGGCCCACGCGGTTCTGTCCTACATGCTGCTGCCCCACATCAAGATCGAACAGGTGACCATCACCCCCCGCTCCCGCACACTGGGCTTTGTCGCTTACAGCGGCGAGGATTTCGAGGACAACATCAGCCGGGAGGAGATCCTCAACAACATCTGCGTCATGCTCTCCGGGAGGATCGCCCAGATCCGGCAGTTCGGCCATGGCGGGATGGACAGCGGCGCGGGAAACGACCTCGAACAGGCCACCTATATGGCCTACGCGGCCATTGCCGAGCTTGGCATGGACGACGAGATCGGATTCGTGCATGTGGACACCCTCAGGCACCATGTCGATAGCGCCATCTTTCTGCCGGTGCTGGAAAAGCGTATCCAGCGCTGGATCCGCGATGCATCGGCCAAAACAGAGATGCTCGTCGAAAAACACTGGCCCCGGATCGAACATCTGGCGTCCGTCCTCATCCAACAGGAGATCATCGACGGCGTCGAGCTGGATGTTCTGATGAAGAAAGACCGGAGGCTGAAGACCGAAGGCTGAAGGCTGAAGACCGAAGGCAGAGACGTAACCTCTCTTTCTTCAGCCTTCAGTCTAAACCCATAGAGCCTTCTTTCAATATTTCTCAAAAGGAGAACATTATGACGCAAGACGAACTGAAAGAGGTCATCCTCGCGGTTATCCGGGAAATCGCCCCGGAAGCGGACCTGGTCAGACTCGAAGCGAGCGCTAAATTCCGAGACCAGTTCGAGTTCAGCTCCGTGGATTTTTTGAACTTCGCGACCCGGCTCCAGGATCGGCTGGGCATACCCATCCCCGAAACGGATTTTATCCAGCTTGCCACACTTGCCGGATGCCTTTTCTATCTGACCCCGAAATGCATTCAAAAGGAGGGTTGAGATGACCAGGGCGATCGTCATTCATGAAACCGGCGGGCCCGAGGTGATGCGCTGGGAGGAGGTGGATCCGGGCGCTCCCGATGCGGGCGAAGTCCTGCTGCGCCACGAGGCAGTCGGGCTTAATTTCATCGATGTCTACCATCGCACGGGGCTTTATCCCCTTCCCGGGCTCCCTGCGATCATCGGTATGGAAGGGGCCGGCATTGTTGAAGCCCTGGGCGACGGCGTGACCGAGGTCGCCGTCGGGGACAGGGTCGCCTACGCCGGCCCGCCGCCGGGGGCCTATGCCGAAAAGCGCCGGATCCCCGCCCGGCTGCTCATCCGCCTTCCCGAGGCCATCCCCTCCGCAACGGCGGCGGCCATGATGCTCCAGGGCATGACCGCCCGGTATCTCCTCCGGGGGTGCTATCCGGTCAGGGCCGGCGACACCATCCTCATCCATGCGGCCGCGGGGGGCGTGGGGCTCATCGTCTGCCAGTGGGCCAGGCACATCGGCGCCACGGTGATCGGCACTGTCGGATCCGAGGAAAAGGCCCGCCTGGCCAGGGAGAACGGATGCGACCATCCCATTGTCTACGCCACCGGGGATTTCCCTTCGCGGGTCAGGGAGATCACGGGCGGCCGGGGCGTCGACGTCGTTTACGACTCCGTCGGCCGGGCCACCTTCATGAAGTCGCTGGACTGCCTTCGGCCCATGGGGATGATGGTCTCCTTCGGCCAGTCGTCCGGGTCGGTCGCGCCCATCGACCTGTCGATCCTTGCGGCAAAAGGATCCCTGTTTCTGACGCGGCCCAGCCTGATGACCTACACCGCCCGCCGGGAGGACCTCCTGGCCCATGCCGGGGACCTGTTTGATGTGGTCGGCCGGGGGGCGGTTGCCGTCGAGGTCCGCGGGAGGTATCCCCTGGCCGAGGCCGCCCGCGCGCACCAGGACCTGGAGGGGCGCAGGACGACCGGTTCATCAATCCTCATTCCATAACCCGCGCCTGGTTTTTTATCTGCCGGGCAGATCGAGGGTGATGAGCATGACCCCCTGGTCTTCCGGGTCGGGCCTGACCTTGAACCCGAACGCCCGGGCCAGGGCCAGCATGGATCTGTTGTCCCCGAGAACGTCGCCGTAGAGCTGGCGGATGCCGCGCCGCTTGGCATAATCGATGATCCGCCGCATGAGCAGCGGCCCCAGGCCGACTCCCGCCATATCGCCCCGCAGCAGAATGGCGAATTCCGCCCGCTCGTTGTTGGGGTCCGCGCTGATCCGAACCGCCCCGTAAAGCTGCCGCCCGTTCCCCGCGCCCGGCGGATCGGTCAGCACCAGGGCCATCTGGCGGTCATAGTCGATCTGGGTGAGGCGGGCCGCCAGGGTGTGGGAGAGGATCTTCATGTAATGCAGAAAGCGCAGCCGGATTTCCTCCATGGAGAGCTGCCCGAAAAGGTCGTGAAAGGCCGGTTCATCCTCCGGACGGATCGGCCGCAGCATCAGTTCGGGACCGTCCGGAAGGTGTATGGTCTCCTCCAGTTCCTTGGGGTACGGGCGGATGGCCAGACGATCGGTCGGGTCACCCGCGGCGGGCGCCACCCGAATCCGGGCGTCCAGCGCAATCACCCCGTCGCTGTCAGCCAGGAGAGGGTTGATGTCGAGCTCCGAAATCTCCGGGAGGTCGCAGACCATCTGCGAAACCTCCACCAGGGTGAGGGCCAGGGCGTCGAGGTTGGCCGGAGGCGTCCCCCGGTATCCCTGGAGAAGCCTGAAAACGCGCGTCTGGGACATTACCTCCAGGGCCAGGTGCATGTTCAGGGGCGGCAGGGCCAGGGCCTGGTCGTCGATGACTTCCACGGCGGTTCCGCCGTGGCCGAAAAGAATGACCGGACCGAATTGGGCATCCTCGATCATGCCGATGATCAGTTCGCGGGCATGGGGCTTATGGATGAAAGGGTGCAGGGTGAAACCCTCGACGGCCGCATCCGGGAAGGCCTGGCGGATGCGCCCCGCCATTCCAGCGGCCGCCTCGCGCACCCGCTCGGGCGTTTCGAGGTCCAGGACGACGCCGCCGGCATCGGATTTGTGGGGGATGTCCCGGGAAAGGATTTTCAGGACCACGGGCACCCCCATGGCGGCGGCGGCACGCTCGGCTTCCTCCGGGGTTTCAGCCGTCCGGGTCCCGGCGACGGGAATCCCGTAGGCGGCGAGCACCGCTTCGGCCTCGGGCCCCGTGAGCCACTCCCGCCCCTCCGAGAGCGCCTTGGCGATGACGGTTTTCGCCGCCTGCCTGTCGGGCTTGAACTCGTCAGGAACGTTGGGCGGGGTTTCCATCAGCATCTCCTGGCTGTGCCGGTGCCGGACCATCTGCATGAAGGCCCGGACAGCGTCGTCAGGCGTCTCATAGGTCGGGATCCCGTTGTCGGTGAAGAGCTTCCGCGACCCTGCCGCCGGGCCTTCGCCGATCCAGGCGGTCAGAAGGTTCCGGGGCTTTGCGACGTGCTTGGACTTGCGCTTGTAGACATCGATGACCGCCTGGGCCGCCTCGGAGCTTGACGCCACCGCCGTGGGACAGTTGATCACCAGGACGGCGTCGGTGCTGGGATCGTCCAGGAGGACCTCCAGGGAGGCGGCATACCGCTCTCCGGCGGCATCGCCTACGATGTCCACGGGATTGCCGTGGGACCAGGTCGGCGGAAGGATCTCGCTCAGGCGGGCCAGGGTCCCCTCGGCCAGCGGGGCGAGCCGCCCTTTTTTGCTGATCAGGGTGTCGGTGGCCATCACGCCCGCCCCCCCGCCGTTGGTGAGGATGGCCAGCCGGTCGCCCTGCACCGACTGGGTGACGGAAAGGGTGCCGACGGCGTCGAAAAGGGCCTGCATGTCGCTCACCCGCAGCATCCCCGCCCTCCGGAATGCGGCGTCATAGACCCTGTCGGACCCGGCCAGTGCCCCGGTATGGGACGCAGCGGCGCGCGCCGCCTCGGCGTAGCGGCCGGCCTTGACCACGATGACCGGTTTCATCCGGGCCGCGGCCCGCGCCGCCGACATGAACTTCCGGGCGTGGGTGACGGCCTCGATATAGAGCAGGATGGCCCGGGTCCGGTTGTCGCCCGCGAGGTAGTCGAGCATGTCCCCGAAGTCGACGTCCGCCATGTCTCCCAGGGAGACGAAATGGGAAAATCCGATGCGCCGGTGGGTGGCCCAGTCCAGGACGGAGGCGATCACGGCGCCGGACTGGGCCACGAAGGCGAGCCGCCCGGGCAGGGCGTGGATGTGGGCGAAGCTGGCGTTGAGAAACGCGCCGGGGGCCAGGACGCCCAGGCAGTTGGGGCCGATGATCCGAAGGAGATACGGTTTTGCCGCGTCCAGCATGGCCTGATGGAGCTCCCGGCCGTTTTCGCTCCGCCCCTCGATGAATCCGGCGCTGATGACCACGGCCGCCCGCGTGCCTTTTTCACCCAACTGCCCGATGATCTTCGGGACGGTTTCGGGCGGCGTTACAATTACCGCGAGGTCGGGCACTGCGGGAATGCTCGGGATGTCGGGATAGGCCACCACGCCGGCAACCATCCCGTATTTCGGGTTCACCGGAAAGATGTTCCCTTCGAACCCGGCGCCGAGAACGTTCCGCGTCACCACGCTCCCCAGGGTTCCCGGGGTTTCGCTGGCCCCGATCAGGGCGATGGAAGCCGGTCTGAACAGTTTTTCGAGGTTTCGAATCGTCATGGAATGCTCCTTTTTTTAGAGGCTGAAGGCTGAAGGGAAGAATCCTTACCGTCTTGCCTTCGCCCTCAGCCTTCAGCCTCTACCCTTCAGTCTCCAGCCTTCAGCCTTCTTCCAAAGTCGATATATCTCCCGGGGGCTCCCCCAGTTCGCGCGCCTTCAGGAGACGCCGCATGACCTTTCCCGCACGGTTCTTGGGAATGACGTCCGTGAATTCGATCTCCCTGGGCGCGATGGCCGCGCCCAGGCTTTTCCTGGTGAATGCGATCAGCTCGCGGCGGGCGTCATCGTCTGGGCGAATGCCCGGTTTCGTCACCACGAAGGCCTTGACCACCTCCCCCATCATGGGGTCGGGCTTGCCGATCACCCCGGCGTCGGCCACCATGGGATGGGACAGGAGCAGGCATTCCACCTCGAAGGGGCCGACCATCTGACCCGATGTCTTGATGATGTCGTCGCCTCTTCCCACAAACCAGAAATACCCGTCGGCATCTCGCCGCGCCAGGTCCCCGCTCAGGTACCATCCGCCCGAGAAGCACCGCGCGTAGCGCTCGGGCTCGCCAAGGTACCCCCGGAACATGGACGGCCATCCGGCAGCGAGCCCCAGCTCTCCCACGGTATCGGGTTCTTCGATCACGGCGACCGTCCCGGGTCCCGTCCTCCGGAGAATCACCGCGGTCACGCCGGAGATGGGCTTTCCCATGGAACCCGGCCGGACGGGCATGGAAGGCCTGTTGGCGATCATGATGCCGCCGGTTTCCGTCTGCCACCAGGTATCGCTGATGGTTCGCCCCAGGACCTCCCGGCCCCACCGGACGGCGTCGGGCGGCAGCGGTTCGCCCACGCTCAGGATATGCCTGAGGCGGCCTGCATCCTGCCGGCGGACCTCTTCGGGAGAGAGGCGCATCAGCCGCCGGATGGCCGAGGGCGATGTATACCAGACCGTCACGCCCTGGGAGGCCAGGATGTGAAGCCATCGGGCAGCGTCGAAGGGGCCGGCGTCAATGACGCTGGTGACGCCCATGATGAGGGGCGTAATGATGCCGTAAATGGTGCCGGTCACCCATCCGGGGTCGGCGGTGCACCAGAAAACGTCTTCTGCCACGAGGCCCAGGATATCGGCCCCCGTGGCATAATGAACCACGGCTGAACCGTGGACATGGATCGCGCCCTTGGGCATGCCGGTGGTCCCGCTGGTGAAATGGAGCAAGGCCCAGTCCTCGGGGTCGGTCGGCCGGATGGCATAGTCGTCGGAAGCGCTTTCCATGAGCTGCTGCCAGGAGAGGGCGCCGTCGGCGGCATCGTCGGTCAGGATGACGTGCCTCAGGCCGGAAAGCCTGGGCATCAGGGGGGAGATCTTCTGCCGGAACAGCCGGCCCGTGGTCAGAAGGACGCGCGCATCCCCGCGGATCAGCCGCTGGCAGATGGGCTCCGGCCCGAATGCCGAAAAGAGCGGACAGAATACGGCGCCATGCTTGAGGGTGCCGATGGCCGCGATGTAGAGTTCGGGAATCCGGTCCGCGCAGACAAAGACGCGCTCCCCTTTTTCAACCCCCAGGGCGGAGAGGACGCCCGCAAACCGGTTGCTGAGGCGCTTCAGCATCCCGTAGGAGATGTCGCGGATCTCCCCGGCTTCGCCTATCCAGCGAAAGGCCGTGCGGTCCCGGAGCGCCCCTGCGGCATGCCGGTCCACGGCTTCGTGGGCGATATTGAGGCCGGCGCCGGAAGGCAGCCCCGAGAGTTTCCCCCGCACGGCGTCCCATGAGAAGCCTGCGCCGGTTCCTTGAGTGTGGTTCACAGCCATGTCTCCCCCTGAGGTAATCTGTTCGGCGTCCGGAAATATAGGGCAGCAATCCTCGTGCCAGGGTGCCGTCCGCCCCCCTGCCCGCGGCGGTGTGCCGGGTTTACGCAGGTCCGCGCACCCTGGGCTGTCGGGGACGGGCAGGCGTTCCGGAAACGGAGGCGGTTGCGGCGTCGGCGTTTTTTACACGCTGTAAAGCGGCCGGGTCGATCAGAAGGATCGGCTGCGCTGATGGGCTGCGTTTCGCTTCATTCGTCCTTTAGAAATCGGGGGAAGAGATCGGGCGCCCTACCCGCCGGAGAGGGGCAGCCTTACGACCACCGCTCCCAGGTCATCCCGGCTGAGTTCCGCCCGGAATCCCAGGGACCGGCTCAGCGCCAGCATCGGCTTGTTGTCCATCAGCACATCCCCGTAGATTTCAGCGACCCCGCGCCGCCGACAGTATTCGATGATCCGCCGCATGAGCAGGGAGCCCAGCCCCATGCCCGTCATGTCGCTTCGGACCATGATGGCGAACTCCGCGGCTTCGTTGTCCGGGTCCATATCGACGTGCACCACCCCGTAGATCTGGGGTTTCGCCTCGTGGGGAGGGATGTCCGAGAGCACGAAAGCCATCTGGCGATCGTAGTCGATCTGGGTGAGGCGCGCCGCCAGCGAGTGGGAAATGAGCTTCATGTACCTGAAAAACCGGAGGCGGACCTCTTCCAGCGAGAGGCTGGCGAAAAGGTCGCAGAACGCCGGCTCGTCCTCGGGTCTGATGGGGCGGATCAGTAATCTTCCGCCGCCTTTCACCTCGATGATATCCTCCAGCTCCTTGGGGTAAGGCCGGATCGCGAGGCGTTCTTCCGGTGAACGGGTCGACGGCGAGACCTGGATGACGGCGTCCAGGGCGGTGACACCGGTTGCATTGACCAGAAGCGGATTGATGACGAGTGCCCGGATCTCGGCCGTGTCGCAGATCAACTGGGAGACCTTGACCAGGGCCAGGGCGACGGCGTCGAGATCGACCGGCGGGGTGTCTCCGTATCCCTTGAGGAGCCTGAGGATGCGGGTCCTGGCCATGACCTCTCCCGCCAGGTGCAGGTTGAGCGGCGGCAGGGCCAGAGCCTGGTCGGCGATCACGTCGACGGCCTTTCCGCCGTGTCCGAACCGGATCACCGGACCGAACTGCGGGTCTTCCGTCATGCCGATCATGAGTTTGTAGGTGTGGGGCGGAGGGATCCACTGCAGCCCCTCCCCTTTCGCGCCGACGGCCCCCCCTGTTTCCGGCGTCGGGATCCCATAGGCCCGGAGCACCGCGAGGGCCTCGGGTGTCGTCAGCCGGTCACGGCCCCGGGCGAGAACGCGGCCGATGATCTTCCGGGCGGCATGGTCGCTCGGCGTGAAGACATCCGGAATGTTGGGCGGCGTTTCCATGAGCATCTCCTGATTGCGGCGGTAGCGGACCATCCGCATGAATGCCCGTATGGCCTCGTCCGGCGTTTCATAGGCAGGGATCGCGTGGTCGATGAAGAGCCGCCTGTGGCCTTCGGACGCGCCCTGTCCAATCCAGCTCGTCAGCAGGGTGCTGGGCAGGGCATAGGGGTTTCGCCTGGCGCTGTGGACGTCGATCACCGCCCGGGCCGAATCGGTGCTGGAAACAACGGCGTGGGGGCAGTTGAGGACCAGAACGGCATCGGCGCCGGGATCGCCCAGGAGGATGTCCAGGGCGGCCCCGTATCGGTCTGGCCCGGCGTCTTCGCCGATGTCCACGGGGTTCCGGAGCGACCGGACGGCCGGGAGCATTTCGCGGAGCCGGGCCACGGTTTCGTCGCTGAACTCGGCCAGCCGTCCGTTTTGATCGATCAGGCTGTCCGCGGCAAGGACCCCGGCGCCGCGGCTGTTCGTGAGGATGCCCAGCCGGTCTCCGGCCACCGTTTGAAGGGCGGCCAGAGTCGCCGCGGCATCGAAGAGCGCCTGGGTATTGCTCACCCGCAGCATTCCGGCCCGGCGGAAGGCGGCGTCGTAGACCGCATCGGATCCCGGCCCCGGCATCGTGACGCCGTGGAAAGCGCCTCCCCGCGTCCGGTCATGGTGCCTGCCGGCTTTGAAAACGATGACCGGCTTCATTCGGGAAGCGGCGCGGGCCGCGGACATGAATTTCCGGACATGGGTGACGGTCTCGATATAGAGCAGAATGGCCCGGGTGTGATGGTCGTTGGCGAGGTAGTCGAGCATGTCCCCGAAGTCGACGTCCGCCATGTCCCCCAAGGAGATGAAATGGGAAAATCCGATGCGGTGGTGGGTGGCCCAGTCCAGGACGGAAATGATCATGCTGTCGGCCTGACCGACGAAGGCGAGCCATCCGGGCAGGGCCTGGATATGGGCGCAGCCGGCGTTGAGAAAAGCCACCGGCGCCATGATCCCCAGGGAATTGGGACCGATAATCCGGAGGGTGTGGGGTTTCGCCGCATCCCGCATCTCCTGCCGGAGCCTGCGCCATCTCCGGGGGCCGATTTCGGGAAACCCCGGAGTCATGACGACGGCGGCCCGGGTGCCGGCTTCCCCCAGTTCCCGGAGGATCCGGGGAACGGTTTCCGGCGGTTTCAGGATCACCGCGAGGTCCGGCGCTCCGGGAAGGGCAGCGATATCCGGAAAAACCAGGACGCCGGGCACCCGGGCGGCTTCCTCGGCCGACATGTCGCCGACAAGGAAAATGTCCCCCTCATACCCTGCGCCGGTGACGTTCCGGGTCACCACGCTTCCGATCGTCCCGGGCGTCACGCCGGTGCCGATGAGGGCGATGGATGACGGTTTGAACATCCCACCGAGATGTCGGATCGTCATGGCTTCCTCCTCTGTGGACGCCGGGCGGCTTTGTCTATGTTTCAGCCGGGAATCATGAACCCCACGGAAATATCATAAGCACGATTTTCCCGAAAGATGCCCCGGCGGGCCAGAAAAACGGCAGCAGGCTGTATTGGATCATGGCCAGCGCGCCAAGAGACGCCCCGGACGCCGCGAGAACAGCCCAGTCAACCAGGGTAAGGCGGTACGCCGCGAGAAAACTGCGTCCGGGCCTCCCGAAGCCCCTGGCCTCCATGGCCTCCGCCAGCTCTTCCGCGAGTTGAAAGGACTGGAGGAGCAAGGGGATGAAAAACGCAGGGTAATGCTTGAGGGCCGACCACCCCGGCTCCACGGGGATCCCCCGCGACCGCTGGGCGTCCAGCACGTCGCGGGCCTTGCGGCCGATGACCGGGACGAACTGAAGGGCCGTGCTCATAACGAACGCCGCCGGGTACGGAAGACCGGCCTTGACCAGCGCGTTTCCCAGGTCTTCGGGGACGGTGGCCGAAAAAAAGATGAACGCCGCCGTCGTCAGGGTCAGAAGCTTTGCACCGGCCAGAATGCCGGCATCCGCCGTCACCGACCACGCGGTCACTCCGCCGAAGAAGAGGGCCATGGGCACCACCAGCGCAAGCCAGCGGACATAGGCCCTGAAAAACCCGAGGGCCGCGATCATCGCCAGGAGAAGCCCCAGCTCCGCCGCGACCAGGAAAAGGGGGTCGGATATCCCCACGAATGCCGCGGCCAGCAGGGTGGTGATCAGCTTGGTCCGGGGATCAAGCACGGTCCCCCTCCCCCGCGGTGCCGCCCCCGGAACGGCGGAGCACACCGGCGGAAACGATCCGTCCGTCCTTCAGCATGAGCCACCGGGAGGCGTATTTTGCTGCGAAGGAGAGGTCGTGGGTCACCAGGACCACGGTCTGGCCCCTTTCCCTCAGGGCGGTGAGAAAGCCGCCGAGTGCGTTTTTAAAATGCCAGTCCTGGCCGGAGGTCGGTTCGTCCAGGACCAATACCTTCGGCCTGGCCGAAAGGGCCGCCGCAAAGGCCACCCGCTTTTTTTCGCCGCAGCTCAGGCGGTAGGGGGGCCGCGCCGCCAGGGGCTCCAGCCTGAACATCCGCACCAGCTCATGGATCCATTCGGGGTCGAAACAGTTCATGGCCCGGGCCGCCACGGTGATCTCGTCCCAGACGGTCAGCTTGAAGAACTGGCCCGCGGGGTTTTGAAAGGCCATGCCCACATGGCGGGCCGTCCGGGAGACCTTCTCCCCGCGGATATCCCTCCCCTCCAGCAGCACGCGACCCGACGTCGGCCGGAGAAGGCCGTTGAAATGCTTGAGGAGGGTGGTCTTTCCCGCGCCGTTGGGGCCGACGACGGCGACGCACTCCCCCCTGCGGATGGAGAAACTGACGTTGTCGAGAATCCTTCGCCCGTCCCGTTCGAAGGATACATTCTCCAGGGCGACCAGGGGCGGATCGGCTCCGAGGCCGGTCTCGAAACCGGGTTCAGGGCCGGCCGGAAAGGCGTCCCAGCGCGGCGTTCCGGGTTCGGGGGGATCAAGCCCGCAGGCACCCATATCCTCCCGGAGCACCGCCTCCGGCGGACCCTCCAGGACCTTCCGGCCGCCCTCCATGACGATCATCCGGTCGGCGTCGGCAGCCGTGTGCGCAAGCCGGTGCTCGCAGACCAGGATCCCCGTGCCCCTGCCCCACAGCCTCGAAAGCGTTTTGCGAAGCCGCCGGGCGTTCTCCCCATCGAGATTGGCATAGGGCTCATCCAGGACGATCATTTTCGGCCGGAGGGCGGCAATGGCCGAAAGCGAGACCATCTGCTGCTCGCCCCCCGAGAGCCGGTGCGGGGATCGGTCGAGGAGATGGGCGATCTCCATCTCCTGAGCGATTGCGTCGATCCGGCGCCGGATATCCTGCCGCGGAAGCCCCAGGCTCTCGAGGCCGAAGGCGATCTCCCGGAGCACCGTCCGGTTGAAGAGCTGGGCCTCGGGGTTCTGGAAGACCACCCCCACCTGGTCGAAGAGGTCCCCCACGGACCGCTCCAGGGTTGAGACGCCGCCCACCCGGACCTCTCCCTCGAACCGGCCGCCGTGGAAATGGGGGATCAAGCCGTTCAGTGTCCTGGCCAGGGTCGATTTGCCCGAGCCGCTGGCACCGGCGACGAGGAGATATCCGCCGGGAGGGACCGTGAGGTCGATGCCGTTCAGGACCCAGGGTCCGGCGTCACGGTAGGCGTATCGGACCCCGCGCACGTCGATGAAAGGGGCTTCACCCGTCATGGCCCGAGCTTGATGATGTCGGCGCGGGAGAGCAGCTTCACGGCCAGGACGCCCAGGATGGATCCCGCGACGGTGCTGCCCAGAAACGACGGGACCAGCGCCAGAAGCGGAATGGCCTTGCCCATGAGAAACGGGGCCACGAGCAGCGCGCTCACCACCGGCGCAATCAGCCCGGTGCCGACGATCTCTCCGGCCGCGCCCAGGTAGAGATTCCGGGTTTTGAGGTAGACGATCCCCGCCAGAAACGCGCCGATCATCCCCCCGGGAAAGGCCAGGAGGGTCCCCACGCCCATCATGTTGCGGATGAGCCCGATGACCAGGGCGATCAAAACGGCCCATCCCGGCCCCAGGATCACGGCGGCCAGGATGTTCACGAAATGCTGGGTCGGGTTGATCCTCGCGATGCCCAGCGGAATGGATGTATAGGGCGCGAGCGCCACGCCCAGGGCGACGAAGACCACCGCGTAGGCGGTTTTGCGCGTGTCCGTTTGGTAAAACGCCGAATTTTTGGATGGCATGACGAAAGCCTCCCCTTGCCGTTCTGAACCGGTGATGTCTGTCTGGGTATGCCGTGGCGGGAGCCGGAGAGATATCTGAACAAGACAAAAGGAGGATTCCGTCTCCGATTTCCCTACGACAGTGCGAACTGTATCAGGTTCAAAGGGTATTATCTCAGTTCCGGCGGCATGCCGGAACACCCCCAGTCGGATATGGGTCGATTCTTACCAGCGCCCGCCGCTGAAAGCAAGTTTTTTTGGGAGGTTCGGCGGTGATGGCCCCCGCGGCCCGTCCGGTGACGGCGCGGCGGACGCGCCCGCGAAACGCCTTTTCGGCGGCAAAGAGTGTTTGACAAGCCTCCGGGGATGACATAAAGTTCACCACCTGAACACTGGGGGAGCCGCTGTTCCGGCTGAGAGGAGGCCCCCGGCCTCGACCCCTCGAACCTGATCCGGATCATGCCGGCGTAGGAAAGTGGAACCTGCCTTGAAGCCCCCGTCTTTCCATGCTCCGGCGGATCCGCATGCCGCAGGAGCCGTCCATGCTTGCCATCTCACACCTGTCCAAACGGTTTGACGATCTTACGGTCCTGGAGGGATTCGATCTGACGGTCCCCCGCGGGGGGGTTACGGTCCTGATCGGCCCCTCTGGCTGCGGCAAAACGACCCTTTTCGATCTCCTCACGGGCGTGGTGCCCCCGGATTCGGGCACCCTGTCGTGGATGGGGGATCCCCTTCCCCATCTGGGGGCGGTCGGCGCCTACATGCCGCAGAAGGACCTTCTCCTGCCCTGGTGTTCGCTGATGGACAACGCCCTCCTGCCCTCCAGAATCGCGGGAGCGGACCCGGGCGCCTCCCGGAGGCGGGCCGGGGCGTTCTTTCGCCGGATGGGGCTTGAGGGGTTCGAGGCCTACCTGCCCGGTGAGATATCGGGCGGGATGCGACAGCGGTGCGCCCTGGTCCGGACCCTCATGTCCGAGCGCGAGCTGGTGCTGCTGGACGAGCCCCTCTCCGCCCTGGACGCCATCACGCGGCGCAGCCTCCACGGCCTCCTTCTTGCGCTTCAGCGGGAGTTCGCAAAAACCCTGGTCATGATCACCCACGACATCGAGGAGGGCCTGCTTCTGGCCGACGAGCTCCTGGTCCTCTCGAAGATGCCCATGAAGATCCTCCAGCGCCACAGTCTCGAAACCCCGAAACCCCGTCGACCCGACGATCCCGGGCTCATCCGATCCAAAACGGCGGTGTTGGCGCGCCTGGACCTGGAGTTGAGCCATGAGACGCTGTAATCCCGCGCCCTTGGGTCTCATCGCCGCCTTCCTGCTGGGATGGGAGGCGGCATGCCGGTACCTGGGCGTCCCCGACTTCATTCTTCCGCCGCCGTCCGCCATTTTCAGGGTGGCCGTCGACAAGGCCCCCCTTCTCCTGGCCCACGCCGGCGCAACCTTCCTGGAGATCCTCCTGGGGATCCTGCTCTCGGTGCTCGTGGCCGTACCGACAGCGGTGGCCATGTTCTTTCACCGGACCGTCGAAAGGTCCCTGACGCCGCTGCTGGTGGCCTCCCAGGCCGTCCCCGTGTTCGCCGTGGCCCCGCTTCTGGTGGTCTGGTTCGGGTACGGCATCGCTTCCAAGGTGCTGATGGCCGCCGTCATCATCTTTTTCCCGATCACGGTGAGCCTTCTGGACGGCTTCAAGAACTGCGACCGGGAATATCGGATCCTTTTCCGGCTCATGGGTGCCGGCTTCTGGCAGACGCTCCGGATGCTCCACTGGCCTTTTGCCCTGCCCGGTTTTTTCACCGGTCTCAAGGTCGGGGTTTCCGTGGCCACCATCGGCGCCGTCATCGGCGAATGGGTCGGGGCCCAGCAGGGGCTGGGCTACCTGATGATCCAGGCCAACGCCCGGCTCCAGGTTGACCTGGTCTTCGCTGCCATCCTCTACCTGTCCGCCATGGGGCTGGGATTGCGGCTGATCGTGGATGTCATCGAACGGCGGGTGATCCGGTGGAAGGAACCGACATGACAAACCTGGACTCCGGATTTTTTGGAAGAAGCGCTCAATACCATCCCAACGAAAAAAGATGAGGAGGCATGGATGAAAAAAAAATGGATCAAATGGCTCGCCGCCGCCGTTCTGCTGATTTCTCCTGCGGCGTCCGCCTCGGAGACGATCACCCTGATGCTCGACTGGTTCCCGAATGTGGACCATCTGCCGGTTTATGTGGCCCGCCACCGCGGGCTGTTCGAGAAGGCGGGGCTGGACGTCCGGATCGTGAGCCCTTCCGAGACCTCGGACGCCCTGAAACTGGCAGCTTCCGGAAACGTGGATATCGCGGTCTCCTATACGCCCCAGACCGTGATCGCCGCCGCCCGCGGCCTGGACGTCGCCGCCGTGGGGCGGCTCATCGCGCATCCGCTCACGACGATCCTCTTTCTCAGGGGAAAGGGGATCGAGACCCCGGCGGATCTCTCCGGCAGGCGCATCGGCTACACGGTCCCGGGCCTCATGGACGTGATGCTCGAAGCCTTTGCCGCCATAAACGGGGTCCGCGATCATACGCCGGTGAATGTGGGGTTCGCCATCGTCCAGTCGCTTGCGGCCGGCAAGGTCGACGCCGTCATGGGGCCGTTCAAGACCTATGAAACGGTCGAGATGCGCCATCGGGGATACGATGTCGGCTATTTCGAGCTGGAGAAGCACGGCATCCCGGATTACGACGAGCTGATCTTTGTCTGCAGCCGGAAGACCCTGGATCTGAAGGGCGAAAAGGTTGCGGCATTCGTCCGCGCGGTGGATGCGGCCATCTCTCAGATGCGGGCCGACCCGGAAAAGGCGTTCCAGGAGTATCTCAAGGAGGTCCCCGAGGCGGATCCCAAGACGGAATCCGAGGCCTTCCGCCTCACCCTGCCCTATTTCGCAGCCGGCCAGGCCCACGACCCGAAGCGGTGGCAGGCCTTTGCGGATTTCGCCCTCGCGCACAAGTTGATCGCACGTCCGGTGGACGCGGCCCGGCTGCTCCACACCGTGGGTCCGTAGGGGCAACCCCCCGTGGTTGCCCGGTGCGGGGACAGGGGCCTGCCCCTGCGGTCATTCCCGGGGGGCCAATACCCTGTCCACGGATACGGGCGCCGGGATCAGCTTCTGTTCGAGCATGATCGCCTCGGTCTGTTTCCATGCCTCGACATCGATTCCGCCCACGGCTCCGGTCTGCGGGTGAAGGATCATGCCTCGGGTGATGTCGAGCTGCTCCCGCCGGATGTCCGGGGCGGTTTCCTTGTCGTATCCTTCGAGGGTCGCAAGGGCCTTACCGGCGTTTTTCGGGTCGAGGGCGTCCCGCCACGCCGCAAGCAGCGCCCGGGTGAACCGTTTCACCTGGTCCGGATTGTCCCGGATCATCCGCTCGGAGGTCACGACGGAGTTTGCCACAAAATTGACCCCGAAATCCGACGGGTTCAGGAAGGACACGGCCTCGCCGCCTTCCCGCAGCTTTTTCGTCAGGATGGGGCCCTGGGCGTTGCGGTAGACCGGCCAGAGATCGGTTTTGCCGGTGTAGAACGGGGTGAAGTCATACCGGACGCTGAAAAAGGAGACCTCGTTTTCCGTGAGATTGGCCTTTGCGAGGAGGGTTTTCATGATGGTTTCATCGTTGCCGCCGTAAGTGATTCCGATCACGCGGCCCCTGAGGTCCGACAGGGCGTGGATGGGAGGCTTTTCCGACCGGTAGATCCACTGGAGGGGATTGATATTGAAAATCTGGGCCAGGACCGCGACCCGCGCGCCCTTGGACAGTGCCCGGATGACCTGGTCCGCAGAGGCGACCCCGAACTGGGCGTAGCCCAGCTCCAGCTCCCGGATGGCGTCCCGCTCGGGGCCGCCGGCCTTGACGGCGACCGAAAGTCCCTCGGCACTGAAATACCCGTGGGCGTCGGCATAGACATCCCCCACGACGCTCGTGTTGAAGAGCCATTTGAGGCGGTAATTGAGCTGCTCCGCGAGCCCGGTCGACCGCAGGGGGCCGGCGACCCCCAGCATGCTCAACACCACAAGTATCATCGCTTTCCGGATCATGGTTTTCCTCCTGGGTTTCCGTCCCGGGCGCTTCTCCCCGGGATCCGTCGTCATACGCCGCCCGCCCACCGGCGCTTCACCCGAAGGCCGGCCCATTCCAGCATCCCCTGGTAAACGGAGAGGGTGATGCCGATGACAAACAGGGCGACCAGCACCTTGGCGAGGTCGCTCTGGTAGAGTGCGATGCGGATGGTGTAGCCGATGCCGGCGTTGGCGGCGATGAACTCCGCCACGATGGTGCCCGCCATGGCCAGGGTGGCGCTGCCGGCGATGACCGTCGTCAGCTTGTGCAGGTTTTCGAAGGCGCGGATCTTGACCTCGAGCTGCCAGCGCATCCTCCCGGTGACCCGGTAGAAATGTTCGATATCGTCGATGGGCTCCGACATGATCCCCATGACCGAGAGCAGGAGCGGGAAATAGCAGATCATGGCGGCGATGAGGAGGCGGGAAACGAACCCGTCGCCCAGAAGGATGAAGATGATGGGGGCGATGGCTACGATGGGGTAGGCCTGGATGTTGTAGGCCGCCACCTTCACGAAGGAGCCGAACCAGGTCGCCTGGCGGCCCAGGATCCCCACCGCGAAGGCCAGGCAGACCGAGGTCACCTGGCCGATGACGGCGACGCCCAGGGTGCTCAGGACGCTCATCAAAAAGCGACGGAATTCCTGGACAAAGACATGCCAGATGCTCACGGGGCCCGGAATGACGTAGTCGGAAAGGTTCAGGAGGAGCTTGAGGGTCAGCAGAAACAGGATGCCCAGGCAATAGATGATCAGGAACTGATAAATCCGCCTAAACAGCATTCATGATCTCCAGCATGGTCCGCTCGAAGGCCGGCGTGCCGATGGCCCTTCCCCGGGTCAGGTCCTGCCCCCGGACGATTGTCGAGGCGGGCTGTTTTTCGAGCCCGCGAAACACCAGGATATCCCTGCAGAATTTGGACACCTCGACCACATTATGGGATATATAGATAAAATAGGTTTCGGGAAACATGTCTTTCATCTTGAGGATGATCCGCTCCCGCGTCAGCTCGTCGACGTTGGCCAGGCTTTCATCGAGGATAAGGAGTTGAAAATCCTGGAGCAGGTAGCGGATGAGGTTGACGCGGTTTTTCTGGCCGAGGGAGAGCTGGGAAAAGCGCTGGTCCAGACAGGCTTCGATGCCGAAGGCCGGGAGGAGCTCCGCCATCCGGCCGTGACGGATCTCGGGAACGATCTTTTCGAGGTGGCGTCCCACCGTCGACCATCCCGGCAGCCTTTCGAGGTTGTAGGAATAGGCCAGGCGGTCGATGCCGTCCAGGGTCACCTCGCCGCCATGGCCCGCCAGGTCCCCCGAAAGGATCTTGGCGAAGGAGGTTTTGCCGACGCCGGACGGGCCGAACAGGGCGTTGAAACCCGGCTGCGCCATCTCGAAGGAGAGGTCCCTGAACACGAAGGTTTCGGCGCCGGGATACCGGTAGCTGATATTGCGGCATGAAATGCCCATGATCGATCTGCGTCCCCTCTGGTGTCTCGCGCCGGAACCCTGACCGCCTGGTGCGGCTGTCGTCAGCTTGGGATAATGCCACAACACGGTTTCGAAATCCACCTCAAAGCATGGCCTTTCGTCCGCCGCTCATGACTTCTCATGTATAAAGCGCGCAGCATCCCGGACATTCTCAAGGTCGACCGCGTTGACCAGATATCCGTAGTTGCCGATGGCGGCGCTGAAGATGCTGTCGATCGGTCCGTGGAAGACGATCATGTAGCCGAAGTGCTGCATGATGTCCCGATGGGACCGGATGTAGTTCTTGTTCACTTTTCTGCCGATGTAAGCGCAGTGATAGGGCCGCGAATAGGTCAGCCCGGGCGGCTGGTGCATCATGACCTTCGCCCATGCGGCATAGATGTCGATGTTGTTGGCAAAATCGAACATGTCCGTCGTGAGGCCGCCGGGCGGCCGGGCGTTCAGCTCCAGAGCGACGAGGCGTCCGCCGGGGGTCCTGAAAAACTCGATATGAAAAAACCGCTCCCGGATATCGAAGGCTGCGACGGTGTTTTTGCCGGCATCCTCCAGGTCCTCCGGGATCTCCCGAAGCGAATAATAGAAGATGTCCCGGTCTTCGTTCACGGTTTCCATGATGCCCTGGCTGAAGACGTGGGCGGTGTGAAAAACAATAACGCCGTTCCGGTCGGTCAGGCCGTCGAAGGAGCAGATCTCCCCCTCGATGAACTCCTCCATGATATACCGCGCCGCGGGCTTCCGGTCGAAAAAAGCGTCGAGGTCCGCCTCGGTTTCGATGCGAAAAGTATCCGCGGCCCCCACCCCGCGGTCGGGCTTGAAGACGACGGGATAGCCGACCTCCTCGATGAAGCGGACGGCCTCCTCGCGGCTTTTGACGATCTTTCCCCGGGCCACGTCCACGCCCGCGTTCCGAAAATGCTTTTTCATTTCGGATTTCAGGACCAGGCGGGATATCTGGTGAATCTTGGGGCCGTTCATGTTGAAATCGGTCCGGAGCTTCGCTTCGGTCTCGATCCAGTATTCGTTGTTGGATTCCGCGCGGTCGAGCTTGCCGTAGATGTGGGTGAAATACCCGCAGGCTTTGAGAAGCTGGTCGTAGTCCGCCATGTCGTCCACCCGGTAGTATTCGGTCAGCCCCTCCTTCAATTCGTGCCCGATCTGATCGTAGGCGGCATCGCCGATGCCCAGTACGTTCGCCCCCATCTTTTTCAGGTGGACGCAGAAAAGATAGTAATTCGGGGGGAAATGGGGGGATAGGTAAACGATGTTCATCCTTGCATCCTTTCGGAAGGTGTATGGGCGGCGCCGTCCGCCGCTATTTTCGGCAGAAGTAGTGGATGTTGAAAGGGTCGTGGGGCATCTCGACCACCTCGACGGCGTCGAAGCCGGCCCGGGAGAGGAGCGCCACGGCCTTCTCCCTGCCCCACATCATGCCCAAACCGGCGCCGTTGTCCGCCAGCCCCACCGGCATGCAGTGCATGAGGCTCACGGTGTAGAGGAACGGCCCCATGGGGTGGGCCATATTGTCCTGGTGGGCGGACCCCGCGTCGATGTCGATCATGGAGAAGCAGCCGCCCGGCGGCAGCATGCGCCGGACGCTTTTCAGGGCGGCCAGGGGCTCCCGCTGGTCGTGGATGGCGTCAAAGGCGGTGATGTAGTCGAAGGCGTTTTCGAATTCGTCCCCGTTTCCGAGGGCCGCGGCGTCCCGGACGAGGAAACGGGCGTTGTCAAGGCCTGCCTCAGCAGCCGCGCTCTCGGCGATCCGGATCACCTCGGGGTCCATGTCGATGCCGGTGAACCGGCTGGCGGGGAAGGCCGCCGCCATGAGGGTGAGCGCGACGCCCTCCCCGCACCCAAGGTCGCACACCCGGATGCCCTTTTGGAGGCGGGCCGCCATCCGGCCGCCGTCCACCGTGGGGAGGAAAAGGTCGATCAGCACCTGCCGGTGCTTGGCGTTGGCCAGCTCCGTCATGAACGCCTGAAATTTCGGATAGTCGGCATAGGGCACCCCCTCGCCTGTCCGGAATCCGTCCAGGACCTTCTCCATGGCGCAGAGAGTCAGGAGGGGGATCTCCTGGGCGTAGACCCCCAGGTTGCCGCTGCCCGCGCGGCGGGTTAGAATATCGGCGTGAGATCGGGGCAGAAGATATTCGGCGGTGCCGTCCTCGCGGGTGGTGAGGGTGACGATGCCGCCGGTGCACATGACGCCCAGCCACTCCTCCACATAGCGCCGGTTCATCCCCGCCTCCCGGGCGACGGCCTCGGCGGTCTGCGGCGCGCTGCATGCGTCCATGGCGTCGAAGAGCCCCGTGCGGTAGCCGATGCCCACGGCGAGGTTCAGGGCGCCGTAATTGAGAATGTCGATCATTTTTCGTGAAAAATCCTCCGGTGCGGTCGATTCCTGCTCGGGCATGCCTGATTCCTTTGTCCAAAATTCTGATTCAAGGGGGAAAACATCCTGAAAACCGTTCACGGCCACATAAAATTAAGTCACCCCCCGGAAGAATCAATACAAACCATCGGATATTTCCCGAATTGAAGGCCCGCGGCGCCGGGAGGTCGGCCGATGCCCGCAGGTCCGGGCATAATCACCGATTTTCGCGGAAGTTTCAAATATAAAAGCCTGTGCACATTGAAGCGGTAAATATTAATATAAAATCAAATTGTTATATTTTCAGCAGCCACACAATCGCTCATATTCCTTATGTTGTTTGACGGTTTGATTGCTCTTTCCCTGAAGTTTAAATTTTTTGCCATCAGCTTGCCGCCGTCCACAACAAAATCAGGTATCTATATAACAAATTGATATATCTATTTAAAAACGTTTATCCTTGGAAGCATTGCCTATTATGGCAAGACGCACCAATCTTTTTAAATAATTTATATTGACAGATATAATCGCCAAACAATATATAAGGATTATGGCCGATGAAAAATATTTCCTTCACCCCAAACACGACTGGCAAAGGCGCTACGAAGCCTTGAGGGCCTCCTTTATCGAACGGCTTCCCGCGAAAGTCGTCGCTGATCGCTTCGGGTACTCCGTCGGCTATGTCCATCTGCTTCGCCACCAGTTCACCCACGATAAAATAGACTTTTCCGAACCTGTTCCCGAGCAACAATCGAAACGGCGGGGCGTATCAGCGGAGGTGCGCGAAAAAATACGCCAGTGTCGTCAACTCAAGCTCTCAGCCGGTGAGATCGCTCAACTTTTGTCCGAAGACGGGGTTGAACTGTCGGTGAGAACCGTCGAGCGGATTCTAGCCGAAGAAGGCTTCCCCAAACTGCCGCGGCGCACCCGAATCACAATCGGCATGACCGTCAAGGGGGCTAAAATTCCGCAAGCCTCCGCTGCCATCGATATCAGCCAGATCCAATCGGCTCAGTTTGATTGTCCGGCGGCTGGAATTTTCATCTTTGCGCCCTTTATGCAGAAGCTGGATATCCAGAAAATTGTCAGCAATGCCGGGCTTCCGGGCACAAAGATCATCAGCGCCGTCAATTACCTGCTGTCCTTTCTGGCGTTGAAGCTGCTGGGTACCGAACGTCACTCCCATGCGCCCGATCACGCCTTCGATCCCGGATTGGGCCTTTTTGCAGGATTGAATGTCCTGCCCAAGTGCACGGCAATGTCCACCTATTCTTACAGTCTGGATCACGCGCATCTGCAAAAGCTTCAACTATCCTTCGTTCAACAAGCCAAAAAGCTGGGGCTGTACGACAATTCGGTCATCAATCTGGACTTTCACACCATCCCGCACTTCGGTGATGAGTCGGTCCTGGAAAATCACTGGGCGGGTGCTCGCAACAAGGTTATGAAAGGTGCGTTAACATTGTTTGCCCAGGATGCCGGCTCGAAGCTCATTGTCTACACCGCGGCCGATATCCATCGTGACGAATCCGATGAGCAGGTTACCGCTTTTCTGACCTATTGGAAGAAGGTCAACCGCGGGCTCCTGCCCACCTTTGTGTTCGACTCCCGTTTCACCTCGTATGGGCACCTGTCGGAGCTTAACCGCCAGGGGGTTCGCTTTATCACCCTTCGCCGCCGGGGTCGAAAGTTGGTTGAAAATGTCGCCGGCCTTCAACCGTGGACCAAGATTTTCATTCCGAATGCCAAACGCAAATATCCCAATCCACTGGTCCACGAATCCACGATTTCCATTGACAAATATGACGGCTCCCTACGCCAGGTGATCATTCGAGGTAACGGCCGCGAAAAGCCCGCATTCTTGATATCCAATGATTTCAAAACACCAGTCGAGTTGCTGGTGGGCAATTATTCGCGACGTTGGCGCGTGGAAAACGCCATCGCCGAGGCTGTCGACTTTTTCAACCTCAATGCCCTGTCATCGCCGATTCTGGTAAAGGTGCACTTCGATGTCATCATGACCATGATCGCCGACACCCTCTACAACATGCTCGCAGTCAAGTTGCGTGGCTTCGAGCACTGTGACGCTCCAAAAATTTTCAGAAACTTCGTCCGCGGTAAAGGCATCGTCAAGGTCAAAGGAGAGGATCTGACGGTGACATTTCCCAAGCGGGCTCACAACCCCATTTTACGATCGGTTCCATGGCATCGGATGCCGTCAAGTTTGTCATGGTTAAACGGCATAAATCTCAACTTAAACTTTGAGTGACGGATAAAATCTTATATGGTTTTGACGATTAAACCCTTCGCGAAAATCGGTGATAATGGAACCTGAAGTGCTCTACCCTGCTTTCGGTTGACAGGGGCGGCCTAAACTGGTTTGGATCGGAAACCAATCGATTCAGAGGCCGCCGGTTTTTCTTCTTTACCGAACGCGGTTCCATCGTGAACACCACGTGATATTGAGACAAGGCAATATTGCCCGAATGCCCTGTTGATACTATCAGGATAACAACGTGTTTGGGCCGCCCCCGGGCCGGGGCCTATTTCGCCGCCATCGGCAATGTCTGTTCGGGTCCGTTGCGGTTGCCGTAGGGGCGGGTTCCAAACCCGCCCCGTTACCGAGCCCATCACCAACCCCCAAACCCGCCCCATCCGTTGACGCCCAACTATCCCAGATGGTGCTGAATGAATATGGGAAAATTGTCAAAAACACATGGGAGGATTTGCCAAACCACATTGCAGGGATTGAATTGGACGAATTTGTGGTCATGCCAAATCATGTCCATTTCATTGTCGTTATCACCGGGGCGGGGTTGGAATTCGGGGCGGGGTTGGAATTCGGGGCGGGCTTGGAACCCGGGGCGGGTTTGGAACCCGCCCCTACGGGGGGGGCGCATGTTGTCGGAAATCGTGCGGCAAATGAAAACGTTTTCGGCCCGGCGCATCAATAACAAACGCTGCACCCCGGGGGTTTCTGTCTGGCAACGCAATTATCGGGAACATATCGTCCGAAACGAAACGGAATTAAACCATATTCGCCAATACATTCGTGACAATCCCGCCCGCTGGGAATCGGATAAATTGTATACCCCTACGGCCGCCCGACCCGACGAGATTCGTGAACCCGCCAGCGATTACGGTTTGGATGCCTGGATGATATGACCAACCGCCTTTGCGAAACCGGGATCGGGCAGACTGCCCTCGGCATCCAGTGGGAAGAAGATGGCTGTACCATTTTTTCTTGGCAGCGGCGAATAAAAGAGGTAGTTTGTCGAAAATGCAGGTCCGCGCAATTCTTATGCATCACGAATTCGCGGATCTGCGTGAGCCAGAGGCTGCAGCAGGACAGAAACCGGAACGCAGCGATCATTGAAACATTTCACCGAAAAGGAGAACTATCATGCAAATTATTAAGGAATTCAAAGAATTCGCCATGCGGGGCAACGTCCTCGACATGGCCGTTGGGATCATTATCGGCGCCTCGTTCGGCAAGATCATCAATTCCCTCGTGAACGACGTCATCATGCCGCCCATCGGGATGCTGCTGGGCAGCGTCGACTTCTCCGATCTGGCGATCACGCTCCAGGATAAGACCGCCGAAGCAGAGGCGGTCGCCCTCAAATACGGCGCATTCATCAACACGGTACTGGATTTCGTTATCGTGGCCTTTGCGATATTCATGCTCATCAAGCAGGTGAACCGTTTCAAGAAGAAAGAACCCGAAGCCGAGCCGATGACCAAGGAGTGCCCCAAATGCTGCACCGCCATTCCCATCAAGGCGACGCGCTGCCCGAACTGCACGTCGGAGCTTCTGCTCGAACAGGCTTCGCCGCAGGCGGTGATCGGATGAGATGAAGGCCCCTTCCAGGCATCCCAAACCACCTGGGAAAAGGATGCCCGGACGGCGGCGCGGCAGGCTTCCCGAGGATGGGCGGAGCCGCCCGATTTTGCGTGTTTCGCATTCCGTGCTTGACATGCCGGGCTGTCTCGAATAAACATCATGGCTGCTGGAAAGAGGTGTTGCTTTACGCATTGGACTTTGGGCTGAACAACAGGGAGGAATGTAAATGGCAGACTATTTGGTTAATGTTTTTTTGGGAGATGAACATCTTAAGAAGATCGAAGCCGCCGGCTTGCAGGGAAATGTCGTCGACATTGCCGGCAAAAAGGCCGTTCAGGTGCCGATGACCCAGAAAGACCAGAAAAAACTGGTCAAGGGCTTTCCCGGTCTGGATTTCGACGCCAGCAACGCATGCGTTCTCCCGGCGGAAGCCGAGGAAAAGCTCTTCAACATCGTTTTGGACATGAAGACCATCGACGTGATGAAATTCGCCATCATGAAGCTTTACAATCCCCTGGCGGGCAAGGCCCCGCGCTCGGCCCAGCGCTGATATCGATCCACACGAAGTATTCGCCTGTCGCACGGTGCAGAAACATCATTAACGAGGGAAACAGAATCCAAGGATTCATTTCCCTCGTTTTGTTTTAAAGGCCTGCAGCACTCGGTTCATACCCCACCGGTTCTGAAAGGAGATGAACGTTATGGCTGTCCATGAACTTGCCGGAAAACCCGCGCCGGAAGGACTTCTCGTCAATATCCCGAGGCTCGTCAGCCTTTACTACACGGGCCGGCCGGACCCCGCCAACCCCGCCCAGCAGGTGGCCTTCGGCACCTCGGGACACAGGGGAACGTCGCTTCGGAACAGCTTCAACGAGGCCCATATCCTCGCCACGGCCCAGGCCATCTGCGATTACCGCAACCAGGAGAAGATCTCAGGCCCCCTGTTTCTGGGGATGGACACCCATGCGCTTTCCGAGCCGAGCCACATGACCACTCTGGAGGTGCTGGCCGCCAACGGGGTCCGCGTCATGGTCCATCAGGGCATGGGATACACGCCCACCCCCGTCATCTCCCACGCCATCCTGACCCATAACTGCCACAACCCCGACCGTCCCGCGGACGGGATCGTCATTACGCCCTCCCACAATCCGCCGGAAGACGGCGGGTTCAAGTACAATCCGCCCCACGGCGGTCCGGCCGACACCGGGGTCACCGCCTGGATCGAAAAGCGGGCCAACGCCCTCATGGCGGACGGAAACCGAGATGTCCGGCGCATCCCCTATGAAAAGGCCCTCCGGGCGGAGACCACCGTCCAATGGGATTTCATCACCCCGTACGTGCACGACCTGGAAAACATCCTCCACATGGACGCCATCCGCGACGCGGGCATCCGGATCGGCGCAGACCCCATGGGCGGCGCGGCGGTGGGGTTCTGGGAGCCGATCGCAGAGCGGTACGGGCTGGATCTCAAACCGGTCAACACGACGGTCGACCCGACCTTCCGGTTCATGCCCCTCGACCGGGACGGCAAAATCCGGATGGACTGCTCGTCGCCATACGCCATGGCCCGGCTCATCGAAATGAAGGCGGACTACGACATCGCCTTCGGCAATGATCCGGATGCGGACCGCCACGGCATCGTCACCCGGAGCGGCGGGCTCATGAACCCCAATCATTATCTTGCCGTGGCCATCGACTATCTTTTCCGGAACCGGCCCGGCTGGCGGCCCGATGCGGCCGTCGGCAAGACCCTGGTCAGCAGCGCCATGATCGACCGGGTGGCCCGGTCCCTGGGGCGGCGCCTGTCCGAGGTGCCGGTGGGATTCAAGTGGTTCGTGGACGGCCTCGTGGACGGGACTTACGGATTCGGCGGAGAGGAGAGCGCCGGGGCCTCGTTTCTGCGCAAGGACGGCACCGTCTGGACCACGGACAAGGACGGCATCATCCTGAACCTGCTGGCCGCGGAAATTCAGGCCCGGACCGGGCGGGACCCATCGGAGCACTACCGGGGCCTTGTGGAAACCTTCGGCGATCCGATTTACGAAAGGCTCCAGGCGGAGGCCTCCCCCGAGCAGAAGGCGGTGCTGAAACAGCTCTCCCCGGACCAGGTCCGGGCCGACCACCTGGCCGGCGAGCCCATCCTGGAGAAGCTGACCCATGCCTCGGGCAACGGCGCGTCCATCGGCGGGCTCAAGGTCGTCACCGAAAACGGATGGTTCGCCGCGCGGCCCTCGGGCACCGAAGACATCTACAAGATCTACACCGAAAGCTTCAAGGGGGCGGATCACCTGCGCCGGATCCAGGACGAAGCCCAGGCCATGGTGGCCGAGGTCCTGAAAGCGTCCGGCGTGTGACGTTTTCTCCGCTTCTTCCCGAGAGGAGGCTTGCATGGAATATGTCATCATCGGCAACGGCATCGCCGGCATTCACGGCGCCGAGGCCATCCGCCGGCACGATCCGGAGGGCTCCATCACCCTCATCGGCGATGAGGCCGTTCCTCCCTACTGCCGGCCCATGATCAGCATGGTCCTGGAGGGCTCCGTCTCTCCGGAACAGCTTCCCATCCGGGACGCCGGATTCTACGACGCATTCCGGATCACCCCGGTCCTGGGCCGCCGGGTCGCAAACATCGATGTCGAAGGTCGCACCGTCCGCCTTTCCGGGGATGGCGGCGACATCCGTTTCGACAGGCTCCTCATCGCCTCCGGCGCCGATCCCCGACCCATTGCGGCCGACGGCCTCGACCTCGACCACATATTTTACATGCGGACCGAACAGCATGTCCGGGGGATGCTGAAGGCGCTGCCTTCCGTCAAAACGGCCCTGGTCCTGGGCGGCGGCCTGGTGGGGTTCAAGGCGGCCTATGGCCTCATGCGGCGCGGCATCCGCGTGACGCAGCTCATCCGCTCCGAATATCCCCTCTCCATGCAGGTGGACCGGACGGCCGGGGAGATGATCCTGGCCGAACTGGTCCGAAAAGGCCTCGACGTTCGGGTGGGCCTCTCCGCCGCAGCTTTTTACGGCAGGGGCCGGGTCGAGGGCGCCCGCCTTTCCGACGGTTCGGAGCTGCCCTGCGACATGGTGGTGATCGGCAAGGGCGTGCTGCCGGCCCTCTCCTTCGTGCCCCGGGACCGCATCGCGGTGGACCTGGGCGTCCTGGTGAACGAACACATGGAGACCAGCGCTCCCGGCATTTACGCCGCGGGGGATGCAGCCGAATTCGTCGATATCGCCAGGAAAACCCGCTGGGTCAACGCCATATGGCCCGAGGCGGTCCTCCAAGGCCGGGCCGCCGGGGCCAACATGGCCGGCCGGCCCGTGGCCCTCAAGGGCAGCCTCGGCCGGAACGTGATCCGCATCTTCGATATGGACATCATGACCGGCGGCTGGGTCGATCCCCCGGAAAGCCTGGGCTTCGAGGTCGTAACCCGCATGGATCATCACCGAAACACCTATCGGAAGATGGTCCTGGACGGCGACCGCCTGGTGGGCACGGTCATGGTGAACGACATCGACCAGGGCGGCACCCTGATCTCCCTGATCCAAAGCGAAACACCGCTCAAGGTTCCCGGCAAACGGCTCTTGACCCCCGGTTTCAATTACCGGCAGCTTTTGAACTGATTGATCCGCCGTCAGGGCCGAATGCCCGCAAGGCAACTGCCCCGCACCCTGTTCCCGGCAAAGGAGGAGATATGAAGCAAGTCGTGGTCCACCCCGAGCGCTGCGTCGGGTGCATGCAATGCATGATCGCCTGCGCCACCGCCCATTCCAAAACCCAAACCCTCATCACCGCCGTGCGGGAAAGCCCCCTGCCCAAGCCCAGGGTCCATGTAAGCGCGGGCATGCACGGTGAGGGATTTCCCAACCGGTGCCGGCACTGCGATCCCGCCCCCTGCATGCTGGCCTGCCTGCCCGGCGCCATCTTCCGGGTTCCCGAAACCAACACCGTTCTCATCAACCCCGACACCTGCATCAACTGCGCCTCCTGCGCCATGGCCTGCCCCTTCGGCGTCATCCGCTACCATGAGGATGCGGAAGCGCCCCCGGGCAAGACCGTCGCCGTCAAATGCGACAACTGCGCAGCAAGGCAGCGCAAGGGCCAAATCCCAGCCTGTGTCGAGGTCTGCAAGTCCGGCGCACTGACCTTCGAGGAGATGGCCGCGGCCCAGCATCGAAAGACGCGGGAGGTGGCGCGGTCGGTATCCAGGGACTCCGGCCGCGAAGCGCTCTCTCCGGGGTTCGCCATGCTCGCCGCCGTAAAGCGGACCCAGATCGACATGCAGAAACGCTGAGACACGTTGCCCCGACACCCTCTTTCAATAATGACTTCCATGAAGGGAGACCGATATGCTCAGGGATACTGAAAACAGGACCATCACCCAGGATGGACGGCTGATGCTGGAAAAGGCCGAGCAGGACCGGATCGAAACCGTGTGGGACCGCTACGAGGCTCAGACGCCCCAGTGCGGATACTGTGAAATGGGGTTGAGCTGCCGCATCTGCAACATGGGGCCCTGCCGGGTGGACCCCTTCGGGGAAGGCCCCCAGCAGGGGGTCTGCGGCGCCGACGCCCATATCATCGTCGCCAGAAACCTGGGGCGGATGGTGGCCGCGGGCGCGGCGTCCCATTCCGATCACGGCCGGGACCTGGTGGAGGTGCTCCATGAGGTGGCCGCGGGCCGGGCCCCGGGGTACGGCATCACCGACGAAGAAAAGCTCAGGCGGGTGGCCGCGGAGTACGGAGTCGAATCCGACGGAAAGGCGCCCCTGGAGATCGCAGGCGCCCTGGCCGACGCCATGATGGGTGATTTCGGGACGCGCAGAAAAGAGCTCACCCTGGTTGCCCGGGCGCCTGACAAGCGCAGGGAACTCTGGCGGAAGACGGGGATCATGCCCCGTGGGATCGACCGCGAGACCTCGGAGATGATGCACCGCACCCACATGGGCGTGGACAACGGCTGGCAGAGCCTGCTGCTTCACGCCCTCCGGAACGCTCTCTCCGACGGGTGGGGCGGATCGATGATCGCAACCGAGGTCTCGGACATCCTCTTCGGCACCCCCAAGCCCTCGGCCAACACGGTCAATGTGGGCGTCCTCAAGGCCGGCCAGGTCAACATCATCGTCCACGGCCACAACCCCGTGGTGTCGGAGATGCTCCTCCAGGCCTGTCAGTCGCCGGACCTCATCGCCCTGGCAAAGGAAAAAGGCGCCGCGGGCATCAACCTCGCGGGGCTCTGCTGCACCGGGAACGAACTCCTGATGCGCCACGGCATCCCCATGGCCGGCAACCACCTCATGACGGAGCTCGTCATCGCCACCGGCGCCGTCGAGATGATGCTGGTGGACTACCAGTGCATCATGCCCTCCCTCGGCAAGACGGCCTCCTGCTACCACACCAAGATGATCAGCACCAGCGACAAGGCCCGCTTCCCGGGCATGACCCACCGGGAGTTCCATCCCGACAACGCCCGCGACCTGGCGCGGGAGCTGGTGAGGGAGGCCATAGAGAACTTCGGCCGGCGCGGCCGGGTCTATATCCCCGTGGAACCGGTTCCGTCCCTGGGCGGATTCTCCGTGGAAGCCATTCTGGGGGCCCTGGGCGGCACGCCCGCGCCCCTTCTCGATGCGATCAAGGCCGGCCAGATCCGCGGGGCCGTCGGCATCGTGGGATGCAACAACCCCAAGATCAAGCATGACTACGGCCACGTCACCCTGACCCGGCAGTTGATCGAAAACGACATCCTGGTACTGGATACGGGGTGTGCCGCCATCGCCAACGCCAAGGCCGGGTTCAAGGTGGCCGAGGCCGTCCGGTACGCCGGCCCGGGCCTCCAGGCCGTTTGCGGCGCCCTGGGCATCCCGCCGGTTCTCCACATGGGAAGCTGCGTCGACAACGTCCGCATTCTCGTCCTGGCCGCGGCCCTGGCCGACGGCCTGGGGTGCGACATCAGCGACCTGCCCGTGGCCGGGGCGGCCCCCGAATGGTATTCCGAAAAGGCGGTCAGCATCGGCGCCTACTTCGTCGCGTCGGGGGTGTATACCGTGCTCGGGCCCATGCCCCCCATCACCGGCAGCATGAACGTGGTGAAGCTCCTGACCGCGGGGCTGGAGGATGTGGTGGGCGCGTCCTTCGCCGTGGAGCCGGACCCGGAGAAAGCGGGCATCCTCATCCGGCGGCGCATCGAGGACAGGCGGAAGCGTCTGGGGCTGGACGCCCGCACCGTCTAGACCGGCCCGGACTGCGCCGGGCCGGGCGACCCCTTTGTCTATCCCTATTTCAGGTCGTAGAAGACGCCGGCGGCCTTTTTCAGGCCGCCGGCCTTGATGAGGACCAGCAGTTCATACCTGCCGGTTTCCGGCATATTGAAGTAGCCGTCATAGCTCTTCATGGAGCTTTCATATTTAAGGGGCCGGATCTGGTCCCCGCCCCCGGGGGCGACCACCTTCATGGTGAGTGCAGCGTCGGTGACCTCCTTCTGGGTCGCCTGATCCGTCACCACCACCGTGATGTTATGGGTGGTCCCCGGCATGATGTCATCCTTCATCTTCATGTCCTTGAGCATGGTGCGGTGCTCGTCGTTGGCCATGATCATGAAGGTCACCTTGAGTCCCTCCACCAGCACCTCACGGGTGTCCATCTTCATGCCGCCTCCGCCCGACCCATGCTCGTGCGTGCCCTGGGCCCCCGCAAGCGCGGGGACCAGGGAGAAAACAACGGCGACCACAAACACACGCCATCTGGATGTGTTCATATCCCATCCTCCTTAGATTTGATGTTTTATCTCGTGTTTCATCTCCGGTGCATGCAGACGCCCGCGCTTGAGCGCCCGCTCCTTTACCATGGAAAAGATCAGGGGGGTGATGATGAGCACGTGGATGGTCGAGGTAATCACCCCGCCGATGATGGGGGTCGCCACGGGCTTCATCACGTCCGCTCCCACGCCTGCCGACCACATGATGGGGATCAGGCCGATCAGGGTGGTGCCCACCGTCATGATCTTGGGCCGCAGCCGCAGCACCGACCCCTCGACGGTCGCTTCCCGGATGTCCTCCGGGCTGATCTCCCCCATGGCCAGGCGGCGGTCGAGGGCCTCGTGCAGATAGATAATCATCACGACGCCGGTTTCCACGGCGATCCCGTAGAGGGCGATGTAACCCACCCAGACGGCCACGCTGAAATTGTACCCCAGGAGGTATTGCAGGATCACGCCGCCGGTCATGGCATAGAGGACGGCGACCATCAGAATGATCGACTCGGATATGGAGTGAAAAGTCAGGTACAACAAGATGAAAATCACGAAAAACACCACCGGCAGGAGGATCGTGAGCCGTTCCCGGGCCCGGAGCTGGAATTCGTACTGCCCGCTCCACGACAGGAAATACCCGGCCGGCAGCGCGAGCCGCTCCTGAATCACCCGCTTGGCCTCCTCCACATAGCCGCCGATGTCCCTTGCGGTGACGTCGATGAACACATACCCGGCAAGCATGGCGTCCTCGTCCCGGATCATGGCCGGCCCCGTGGTCACGCGGATGTCCGCCAGCTGCGCCAGAGGGATCTGGGCCATGCCCGCGCCGCCTGCCGCACCCATGGCACCGGATCCGCCCATCTGCGCCGGCACCAGGACCCGCTTGAGCTTCTCGACGTCATCCCGCAGCTCCCGAGGGTAGCGCACGTTGATGGGATAGCGCTCCCGGCCCTCGACCGTGCGGGAGATGTTCATGCCGCCGATGGCCGACTGGATCACCTCCTGGACCTCTCCCACCGTCAGGCCGTAGCGGGCGATGGCGTCGCGCCGGATATCGATATCCACGAAAAACCCTCCGGCCACCCGCTCGGCGTAAACGCTGCGCGTGCCGGGCACCGCCTTCAGCAGGCCTTCGATCTGAATGCCCAGGTCCTGGATGGTGTTCAGATCAGGCCCGAAAACCTTGATGCCCACAGGGGTGCGGATGCCGGTGCTGAGCATGTCGATCCGGGCGCGGATCGGCATGGTCCAGGCATTCTGAACCCCGGGAAACTGCATCCGACGGTCCATCTCCTCCACCAGCTCGTCGTAGGTCAGGGGGCGCTCGGCCCCGAAAACCGCAGCGGCGGCCGGACGCAGCCATCCGGGAAGGCGGGTGTAATCCCGTTTGACCGTGCGCCATTCACTTCGGGGATTGAGCTGGACCGTGGTCTCCATCATGCTGAACGGCGCCGGGTCCGTGGCGGTCTCGGCCCGTCCGGCCTTGCCGAAGACCGTATCGACCTCGGGAAAGCTTTTCAGGATCCTGTCCTGCAGGGCAAGGAGCCTTCCGGCCTCGGTCACGGAGATTCCGGGGCTGGTGACCGGCATGTATAGGATCGTGCCTTCGTAAAGCGGCGGCATGAACTCGCTGCCGATACGGACCATCAGGACGATGCTGACGGGGATCAGCAGGAAATTGATGAACAGGGCGGTTTTCTTGAACCGCAGGACCCAGCGGATGATCGGCTCGTACATCCATTTGAGGAAACGCGACACGGGATTGGCCGTCTCCGGCTTCAAGCCTTTGCCCTTGAGGAATATTGTCATCAGGACCGGCACCAGCGTGATGGCCAGAATGGAGGAGGCGGCCATGGCGAAGGTCTTGGTGAAGGCAAGCGGCCGGAAGAGCCGTCCCTCTTGGGCCTCCAGCATGAAGACGGGCACAAAGGAGACGATGATGATGATGAGGGCGAAGAAGATGCCCCGGCCCACCTGCCGGCAGGAGCGGATCACGGTGGCGGAACTGTTCAGGCGGTCTTCCTCCGTCCCCTCGGACAGGTGGCGATAGCCGTTTTCGACCATGACGATGGAGGCATCCACCAGAACGCCGATGGAAAGGGCGATGCCGCCCAGGGACATGACGTTTGAGGTGATCTTCAGGAAGAACATGGGGATGAAGGAGATCACCACCGCAATCGGCAGGACGAGAATCGGCACGAAGGCCGAGCGGAGATGCATCAGAAAGAATATCACCACCAGGCTGACCACCACGATCTCCTCGATGAGCGTCTTCTGGAGGTTTTGGATGGAGAGCCGGATCAACTCGGAGCGGTCGTAGGTCGGGACGATCCGGATGCCCTCCGGCAGGCCGGGCTTGATCTCCTCGATTTTGGCCTTGACGTCGTTGATGACCCTGAGGGCGTTCTCGCCGTGACGCATGACGACGATGCCGCCCGCCACCTCGCCGCTGCCGTTCAGTTCCACGATGCCGCGGCGGATGTCCGGCCCGAAGGCGACGCTGGCGACATCGCGCAGGAGCACCGGGGTCCCGCCCGCGCCTCCGATGACGATCGACTGGATATCCGAAAGCGACTTGATATAGCCCCGGCCGCGAACCATGTATTCCCGGCCCGACATCTCGATGAGGCGGCCCTCGACGTCGTTGTTGGACATCCGGATGCGCTCCATCACCTCGCGGATGGAGATCCCGTAGGCCGAGAGCCTGTTGGGATCGATGTTGACCTGGTACTGTTTCACGAAGCCGCCCACGCTGGCCACCTCGGCCACCCCCGCCACGCTGGCCAGCGAATACCGCAGGTACCAGTCCTGGAGCGTGCGCAGGTAGGCGAGATCGTACTCGCCGCTCTCATCCACCAGTGCGTAGGTGAAGACCCAGCCCACGCCTGTCGCGTCCGGGCCGAGGACCGGGCTTGCACCCTCGGGCAGGCGCCCGGAGATCTGCTGAAGGTATTCCAGAACCCGGGAGCGGGCCCAGTAGATGTCGGTGCCGTCCTCGAAAATGGCGTAGACAAAGGAAAACCCGAAATCGGAAAATCCCCTCACGGTCTTGACCTGCGGGGCCGAAATCAGGGCCGTCACGACGGGATAGGTCACCTGGTCTTCGATCAGGTCCGGACTTCGCCCTTCCCAGGGCGTGTAGATGATGACCTGGACGTCGGAGATGTCCGGCAGGGCGTCCAGCGGGATATGCTTCAGCGCATACCCCCCGCCCATCGTCAGGAGGGCCACGGCCGCGAAGACCATGAAGCGGTTTCTGGCACATATTTCGATGATTTTTTCGATCATGATCGCGCCCCCATTTGCTGCGGCGGCAGAAGCCGTCCTTCAGGATGCGCCGCATCCATTCTTATCTTAATGCTGATGCCCGCCCCCGCCCACGGCCTCCTTGAGCTTGGATTCGGAATCGATGAGGAAATTGGCGCTGGTGACGACCCGCTCCCCCGCCGCAAGACCCTCCACGACCTCGAAGAACGCCCCCGCCTTGACCCCCGTCCGGATCTCGCGGGGTTCAAGGTAGCCTGCGCCCTTGTCGACAAGCACCACCTTGCGGGTCCCGGTATCGATGACGGCGCCTTCTTCCACCGCGAGTCCTTCGCCGACGGGCGCCTGGATCTCCACGGTTGCGAACATCTCGGGCTTGAGCCTGCCATGGGGGTTGGCAAACTCGAACCGGGCCTTGCCGGTCCGGGTCTGGGGGTCCAGGTAGGGATAGATATAGATGGCCTTGCCCGTGAAGGCTTCGCCGGGCGCGTCGGCGAACCGGATGGATGCCGTCTGCCCCGGGTGGATGAACGGCAGTTCTTGTTCATAGATATCGGCGATGAGCCAGACCACCGAAAGATCGGCGATCCGGAAGAGCGTCATGCCCGCATCCACGAACTGGCCCTGGTTCACCATTTTTTCGAGGACATGGCCCGTGAACGGGCTGTACAGGGTGAGGGTTTTTTGCGGTTCACGGCGCTGTTCGAGGGCCCGGATCTGGGCGTCGCTGATATCCCAGAGCTTCAGGCGCCTGCGGGCGCTTTCGGCCAGAAGGACGCCGCCGCCGGAGACCTCCGGAAACGGGCTTCGGGACCAGTCTTTCCGGGCTTCCAGGGCGAGGAGATACTCCTCCTGGGTGGAGACCAGCTCCGGGCTGTAAATGGTGAGCAGGGCTTCTCCCCGGCGGACGAACCGGCCGGTGAAGTCCACATAAAGCGTTTCGATCCAGCCCGAGATCTTGGGCGACACGATGCCGATGCGCCGCTCGTCGTAGTCGATCCGGCCCACGGTGCGGATGATTTTGTCAAGGGACCTCCGCTCAACCGTTCCGAACCGCACCCCGATGAGCTGCTGACGCTCCGGGGAGACGTGGACGGTGCCGGGCGCGATCTCCTGGACCTTGCCCTCCTTCTCGATGGCTTCCATGGAAAGCCCCTTCAGGTCGTCAACATCATCCACCGGTGCCGCGGGTTCAGGCGGATCCGCACCGTGACCGGCCGGATGCCGGGTCTGGCCGAAAGCGGCGCCCACCGAAAGCAGGGTCAGCAGCAGGAAAATCCATACCAGGCGTTTCATTTGGCCACCTCCCGTGGAATCGTTTCGCCGACCACCGCCTCCAGCGCCGCCAGGCTCTTTTCATACTCGGTCAGGGCACCGTGGTAATCCAGTTCATAGCGGTAAAGCTGCATCCGGCTGTCAAGGAGGGTCATGAAGTCGGCCTTGTTGACCATGTATGCGCTCATGGCGGTATCGATCTGCAGCCGGGCCTGGGGAAGGATTCCCGTTCGGTAGAGCACGATCCTGCGCTCCAGCCGTTCGGCCATCGACCCCATGTCGGCGATCATGTAGAAGAGTTCATTCTGGACGTTCTCATAATCGGCCCTGGCGGCGCGGACGTCCGCATTGGCCGCAGCCAACCCGGGCGCCTGCCTGGATTTATGGAAAATCGGCAGGTTCATTTCGACCATGCCGGTGTACATGTCCGGCCGGTCTTCCCGCTGTCCATAGGCGACCCTCACGCTCAAATCCGGATAGTACTCCCGACGCGCCAGTTCAACCCCCTTGCCGCGCGCGGCGATCTCCTCTTTCAATGCCCGGAGGACGGGGCTGCTCGCCGCGGCCATCTCCTGGAGACCCGGAATGGAAAACGCGCCCGGCATGAATTCTGTTTCGGCGGGTCTGCCCAAACGCCCGTTCTGCGGCCGATTGAGAAGAAAGTTGAGCCTTGCCGCGGCTGCCTGTTTCTGCTGGGCCAGCATGCTCAGCTCATCCACCATCTTTGAGATCTCGACCTGATTCCGGATGACGTCCTCCTGGATGCCCTGCCCCAGGGCGTAGCGGGTGCTCGTGATCCTGGAAAGCTCTTCCAGAATGCCCTTGTTGCGTCGGGTGACCTCCGTGGCGCGGTAGACATGGGACAGGTCGTAAAATGCGGCTTTCACCTCCCGGACCACCTGGTTGGCGGCGTCCTCCGCCGCCGCGGCGCCGGCATCCGCCTCTCTGGCGGCGGCATCCGCGCTCAGGCCCCGTTTGCCGGGAAAAGGAAATTTCTGAGATACGGAGATCTCCTTCATGGTCATGTCTTCCTCGCCAAAATCGAAGCTCTCCGGAAGGCTGACCACGCCGACGCTGAGCATGGGATCCTCAAGCGCCCCCGCCTGGGGGATTTTTTCCTTCAGGGAGAGATGACGCTCCCGTGCCGAGGAGATTTTCGGGTTCTTTTCGAGCGCCTCCCGGACGAGCGGTTCCAGGTGCAGCACCGCCTCCTCTGCGGCTGATGCGCACACCGCCCCGAAAAAGAATGCAATCATTGCGAGGATGAATGGTTTTGTCATGGCTGCCTGCCCTCCGTAACGGTCTATGGCTACAACGCACATTGATCGCCAGTATCGGGTTCCTGTGGCATCAAGGCCAGAAAATCCGAAAGGTGCTTCGCGCGAAGCGCGCTGTCGATCATGCGCGGATCGCGAAAAAGGCGTGCGATCTGGGAAGCGATAACCAGTTGTGCGCCGGGATCGCTCTCGGGTGTGAGAATCAGAAAAATCACATGTGCGGGGCCGCCGTCCGGCGCGTCGAAATCGATCCCTGTCGTGGAAATACCCACGGCGACCAGGGATTCCCGCAGCCCGTTGATCCTGGCGTGGGGAATCGCGACCCCCTTTCCGACGCCCGTGCTGAGTGCTTCCTCTCGCGACCAGACGGCATCTTCCACGGTTTGCGCGTTCAGACCGCCCGCCTCGCAGGCTGCCGCCGTCAGTTCATGGATGACCCCGCGGCGGGAAACGGCCTGGAGTTCCGGCAGGAACAGTTTCTCGGAGAGGATATCCCGGAGCATCCGCTTCTTCTCGGTGCGGAGAATCAGCCGCATGGACGGACCGCTGATCATGGAGGTGACGATCGCCATGACAATCAGAGCAACGAAGAGCCTCTCGCGGATGATCCCCGCTTCCAGGGCGATCATGCCGACAATGATCCCCATGGCGCCGACGGAGACCATGGCAAAGCCGACCGCCCAGGCCTCCCGGGGCAGCATGCCGCCCCACCTCGCCCCCAGAGCGCCGCCGGCCAGTTTACAGACGCAGGCAATCAGGAGCACCGTCGCCACCAGGGGGAGGTCGAAATGGGCCAGGAAGTTGACCTTGAGGCCGATGCTCGCGAAGAACACCGGGGCAAAGATGAACGAAACGAAATCACCGATGATCACCCGGCTGCGCTCGCGGAGGTGGGAGGAGTCGCCGACGGCGACCCCCACGATAAAGGCCCCGAGGATCGCATGAATCCCGATCCATTCGGTGACTGCCGCGCCGAAGAGCCCCAGGACGAGGGCAAAACCCAACTCGCCCCCCGGACAGCGGGTATGCGCCTGCACAATCGGCAGCGCCTTGTGAATCAGCCACCTTCCTAGTGTAAGCATTGCGCCGACAAAGGCCAGCGTCAGCGCAATGGTCAGAAAGATGTTGTTGCCGCTCCCGGAGGGGCCCCCTTTGAGGCCCAGAATAACGGCGAAAACGATCCAGCCGACAAGGTCGTTGAAGATGGCCGCGCTGACGACCACCATGCCGAGATCCGTGCGGTAAAGGCCCATGTCCATGAGTGTTTTGGCGATGATGGGCAGGGCGGAAATCGACATGGCGATCGCAAAAAACAGGGCAAAGATCAGCGGGTCTGCGTCCGCATGCCTGCCAAGCGCTCCCGGTGCGGCCCACCCCAGGGCCAGTGCGATGGAAAACGGGATGACAATGCTCGCGATCCCGACCTTGAGGCCGATCCTGCCCTGCTTCCAGACCGTTGACAGATCGACCTCCATCCCCGCCACCAGCAGGAACAGCCCGATCGCCAGGGTCGCAAAGGTCTCCAACCCAATGGCGTTCACGCCTTCCAGGGGAAAGAGGAATTGACTTACCCCGGGCGCCAGGGTCCCCAGGACCGTCGGTCCAAGCAGAACGCCCGCGACCAGCTCTCCCAGCACGGCCGGCTGGTGAAACCGCTGGGCCAGCTCGCCAAGGCCGCGGGCCACACAGAGCAGAATGCCCAGGGAGAGGAACATCACGGTGATGTTATGTGAGGTCAGGGTTTCCATAGGGTCGGTTCATGGCCCGGGTTGAATCTCCTGCGCACGGGATCTGTGGAGAGGGAAATTACAAAACCTCGACACCTGTCCGATACCCGGGCTGCGTCTCTTCCCTTGTTGACTTGCAATAGTGTAAATTATGACGCATCCTGAAGGATGCGCAAGCCGGTTCTCCGAATTTTCGCGAAGTTTTCTGAAAAATCAGCCGGCCTGAAACGGATTTGCCAAAGGGTGCGACGGGTTCTTCGGCGCAGCTTTCTCTCGCATATTCGAAATGGAGGGTACCGGCCGGGGGCCTATATGGGCCTAGTGAAGATGGTCCGGCGCAGAGAGTTCCGCGGTGAACCAGAACCGGGATCCCTTCCCCGGGCTGCTCTCCACGCCGATCTCTCCGCCCATGAGATGAACGAGTTTTCGGCATATGGCCAGACCGAGTCCCGTCCCGGCATATCGCCTGGAGATGGAGTTGTCCGTCTGCTCGAAGCTTCGAAAAATCCGTTCATGGGCCTCCGCAGGCACACCCACGCCCGTATCGACGACGTTGAAACGAATCAGCTCGGGTTGGAGGGGCGGTTCCGACCGGCCGACCTGAACCGAAACCCCTCCCCGGTGGGTGAACTTGAGGGCGTTGCCGATGAGATTCGTCAGTATCTGCCTCAGCCGGACATAATCCCCGAGCACCAGCTCCGGCACCTCCGGGGCCGCCTCGATCTGCAGGCGAAGCCCCTTCCTGTCGGCCTCGATGGAAAACAGGCGCGTCATCTCCCGGAGGAGTTCCCGAACGCTCATGGGCTGGATCTCCAGCTTCGTCTTTCCCGCTTCGATTTTGGAATAATCGAGGATATCGTTAATGATCAGGAGGAGGGTTTTGCCGGCCTGGGATACAAGATCCACATAAACCCGCTGGCGATCGTCGAGGGGGGTGAGGGCGAGGAGATCGGCGGCGCCCAGAACACCGCTCAAGGGGGTGCGGAGTTCGTGGCTCATCTTGGCGAGAAACATCGACTTGGCCCGGTTCGCCGCTTCGGCCTGCTCCTTGGCCTGCACAAGCTCCCGGGTCCGCTCGTCCACAAGCGCCTGCAGGTGGTCGCGGTGCCGTTTCAGTTCTTCTTCCATGGAGCGCTTCTGGGTGACGTCCCGGAAGATGACCACCGCCCCGAGCACCTCCCCCCGGTCGTCCACAATCGGGGCCACGCTGTCGCTGATGCACCGCGGGGTGCCGTCCTTGGCAACGAGGGCCGCATGGTCCGGCAGTTCCAGCACCGCCCCTTCCTCCATGGCCCGCATTACCGGGAGTTCCAGCGCACCCCGGGTCCTTTCGTGAACGATCTGGAAGAGTTCCGAGATCTCTTTGCCCATGCCCTCGGCCTCCTCCCAACCGGTCAGCAGCTCCGCCACGGGATTGACGAAACGGACGATGCCGCGGGGGTCCGTGGCAATCACCCCCTCGCCGATGCTCCGCAGCGTGGTGGAAAACCATCTCTCGCTGGCCCTGAGCCTTTTTTCCAGGCCGTGTTTGCAAAGGGCCATTTCGATGGTGGCGAAAAGCTCCCGTTCATCGAAGGGTTTGATGAGATAGCCGAAAGGCTGTGTGGCCTTTGCCCTCTCGATGGTCTTGGGGTCCGAATAGGCGGTGAGGTATACGATGGGCAGGTCCATTTCCTCCCGGATCCGGGATGCGGCCGCAACGCCGTCGATGCCCCCCTCAAGCCTGATGTCCATCAGGATGATATCCAGCCTCGACCCGAGGGCCAGGCGGATCGCCTCCTCCCCCGACGAGGCCACCGCCGGAACGCCGTATCCAAGCTCGATCAGCTTCTTCTCCAGCGAGAGGGCCACCAGGCCCTCGTCTTCCACCACCATCACCCGGGCTTTCTCCATTGCGCTAAACTCCGGAAACTCAAGGTTTGCAGAAAAGATCCAATAGCATTCCTTATAGCGCTTCTATAACCCATTGTAAAGCCAAGTTTTTCTTGAATCGATCAAGCCAGCCTGAAAATGGTCCGGAAGCGGTGGGAATGCACGGTAAACCCCCGAAGCGGCGGACCCGCTTCCCTTTCCGGGGTCAGCCTTGCTTTTCAGGGGGCGGGTTCGGAAAGACCACCTCCATCTCCGTTCCCCCGCAGCTCCGGACCGTCATCGTTCCCTTGAGCTGCCTTACCAGCGCCTTGACGATGTTGAGTCCCAGGGAATCGGGCTGGTGGATGTCCACATGCCCGGGCAGCCCCGTTCCGTCGTCCGCGACGATCAGGGCCAGCCGGTTTTCCGGAACGGATCGAACGCGGATGCGGATATTCCCGCTTCTTCCCATGGCGAAGGCGTGTTTCAGGGAGTTGGAAACCAGTTCGTTGATGATGAGTCCGCAGGGCACCGTAGCAGCGGGGCTCACGGAGATTTCGGGAATATCGCAATGTACCCCTGCGGCGACGTTGGTGGAATTCGCCCGCACGATGGCGTGAACGAGGTCTTCGACGAAGCCGGCCAGCATGATGCTGGAAACATCTCCCATCCCGTAGAGCCGCTCATGGATCATGGACATGGTCTTGACTCGCTGTCGGCTGTCCCGGAAGGCATTCAGGATTTCAGGGGTATTGACGGTACCCGCCTGGAGATCCAGGAGGCTCGAAATGATCTGGAGGTTGTTCTTGACCCGATGATGAATCTCCCTGAGGAGGATCTCCTTCTCCTGCAGGGACTTCCTCAACTGCCGCTCCATCATGCGCCTGTCCGTGACGTCACGCAGGTTGATGACGACAGCCCCCACGGCCGGCAGATGGAGAAGGTTCTTTCCCACAGCCTCGAGAGTCCGCCAGGACCCGTCCCGATGCTGAAACCGGAATTCTCCACGCTCCACGGCGCCCGGGTGTTTCACGGCTCGCTCGAAAATCTCCCGAATCGGGGCGGCGTCCTCGGGGTGGATCAGGGTGAAGGCGTCCAATCCGATGAGTTCATCGGGCCTATATCCGACGATCCGCTCCACGGATGGGCTTTCAAAGAGAATGGTCCCGTCTGCCCCCATGATGGTCACGATGTCCATGGCGTTCTCGAAGAGGCTCCGATAGTACTCCTCCTTCCGACGAAGCTCCTCCCGGGCCTGCCTGCGCTCGGAGATATCGATCTGGATACCGTACATGCCGCGGGGCTCACCCGATTCGTCATAGACAAGCCTGCCGAGGTCATTGATCCAGCGGATGCTGCCGTCGGGCCACACGACCCGATAGGCGATGTCGAGATCGGTCCGGTTGACGACCGCCTCGGTCACGAGCCGATCCGCCTCCGCCCGGTCCTCGGGGTGGAGCATCCCGAGCCAGTTCTCATACCTCGCCGGCACGCTGCCCGGCTCCAGTCCGAGCACCAGGTAGTTCTCGTCGGACCAGATCGCCTCGTTGGTCTGTTTTCTCCACTCCCATGCCCCCGCGTTTGCGGCCCGCAATGCCTGGCTCATCCGCTCCCTGCTCTCCAGGAGCGACCGCTCCGCTTTCTCGCGCTCCCGCTCCTCCTTTTTCCGCTCCAGATGTGCTTTGAGGATGGGACCGATGAAGGCCGCGATCCGTTCGAGAAGGGCCTGGTCATGGGCATCGTAGTCGATCCCCTTGTTGGCCAGGGCGAACTGGCCGATCACCGTCTCCTGAAACAGGACCGGCACGCAGATCGCCCGGGAAAGGGAAATATGCCCCGGGGGCGTCTTCAACCCGTCGTTGGTGACGTGGGTCCTGCCCTGGAGGAGGGATTCCCCCCACAGGCCGGTCCAGGTCTCCCGGGGAAAGACGATGCTCTTATGGCTCATCCGGCATTGGTCCCAGACCTCCCGTGTCAAGGAGGGGCTGACCAGGTTTCCTTCGTCGTCGATGAAGGCGAAAAATCCGATGGGGCTGTCCACCGCTTCGAGAAGAACATCCAGAAGATTGGCGTAGACGTCGTCTCCCGCCACCGTCAGGAACACCTCCTGGAGCCGGTTCATGACGGTAAGGGCCCGCTCCTCGCGCTTGCGCCCGGTGATGTCCCGAATCTGGGCAAGGAGGCAGGGGGTCCCGGCGAGATCGATGATCTCGGCCGAGACCAGGGTGTCGATTTTTCGACCGCCTCTGGACCGGTACCGAAAATCCTGGTCATAGATCTCCCCATGGCGCCGGAGGGCCTCGATCATCCGGGCCCGGTCCGCCGCATCCCACCAGATCCCCACTTCCAGGGTGGTGCGGCCGATCACCTCCTCCCTTCCATACCCCGTCACCCGCTCAAAGGATTTGTTCACTTCGACAAACCGGCCCTCGGCAACGGAGGTGATGACAATCGCCTCGGGGCTCGACCGAAAGATCGTCCCGAACTTGGCTTCGCTCTCCCTGAGCTGCTCCTCGGCCAGCCTGGCGCGACGATCCTCCTCCGTGGTGCAGACCGCTCCTTCCCACCGGCCTTTTCTGACCAAGGGGAGGATCCATCCCGACTGCCAGGAGTCTCGGCCCGCGGGGGTCCGGACGGGAACGGAAGAATACGGCACCGCCTTCAGGGTCTCCTTTGCCTTGCGGTAAAAGAGCTCAAAGTGCCGGATGGTCTCCCTCGGAAAGTCCTTGAACACCGAAAGACCTTTCATCTCTTCGGGCGCCATGCCGGCGATGGCGCCCATGCCTCTGTTCGCATACCGGATCCGGTCGGCCGCGTCGGTAACCCAGATGCCGGTGACCAGGGAATCCAGGATTGTTTCGAAGAGATTGCGCCGATCCGTGCCCTGGAGACCGCCCTCGTCCGGGTCTGCATCCTCCTCCTGCTTCGGAACCAGGGCATCCACGACCTGGAGCCGTTCTCTGAGACCCTGGAGCTCCTCGATGAGCTGTTTTCTGGTCTTGTCCTTGTCCTGCAAGGCCTTCCTCCTCATCTGCGCCCGCCTGCTCGAAGGCGTTTCTCGCCGTATCGACCTGGCTCGAATGCGGTCAGCCCGATTCCCCTTTCTCTCCAATTGAAACCCCGTCGATCTCTTGATCTTCATGCGGATCATTCACCATATCTATTTGAATTCTTTTTTTTATCGCATGTCCAAAGAGATAGGTGCAGATCGGCACCCCCAGAATCAAGCCCCAGATATGGAAAAGCTTTCCGCCGATAGTCAGAACAATCAAGATAATGACGGGGTTGATTCTCATGTAGGATCCATAGATTCTGGGGTTTAAAATATATCCCTCTATGAGGTGGATGATCACTATTAGCAATATGGCAATCAACATCGTATGAACCCCGAATGTTTGCAGCGCAATCAAACATATCGGGACAGAGCTGATGAAAACGCCCACCACGGGAATAAAACTGCAGAAAAATACAATCACAGAGAGGAAGGCGACATTTGTGCCCAATCCGATAAAATAGATGCCGGCCGCCGTCAGCAGGGCGTTTACGACGGCAATGATGAATTGCGCCTCCAGGGCTTTTCCCAGTATATGAGCGAAACCCCCTATATTTCCTGCGACTTCAACATAAATGAAGCGAAGATTCGTATTTTCAAGTTCCGTGACGCTTCGGGTCAATCGAGGCAGGTCCAGAACAATCAGGAAAGAAAATAGAAGAGACAAAAGAAAGGTCGATGTTCCGGACACGATTCTTCTGCTGATCCCTCCCAGTGCTTCCAGTATCTGATTGACATTCTTGATCCCGGCGGCTTCTTCTTCAGCTCCAAAAAGCTGCTGCAGCAACAGCATGGAAGGCGAATTTTTTAGATTTACCGTATTTTCAGGGACCGGAGCTGGAATATCCTCCTGATACTTTAATTCAGGAAAAACCTCTTTAAGCAGGGGATACCTGGAGGTCAAAGAAAAAAGTTCCTGATCGGTTCGATGGATATAAATGGGAAACTGATCTATAAAAACCTCTGTCTGCTTTTTTACTATGGGAACAAGAAAGATTCCCACGGCGACCAAAACGTTCAAAAATATCGCTGCAACCAGAGTAACGCGCAACGCCCTGTTCTTGATATATTTTGCAAGATGATTACCGCCGCTTCTTTGAATGTAGGCAAAAACAAAAGTCAGAAAAATCAGCAGAAAAAAACTTCGCAGGATATAGAGAATGGCGGCCAGCATCCCCCATACCAGAATCCTGGTGGCCGCAGGGACGATGATATTCCACGGATAGGAAAAGGATTGAACCTGGTCTTGACCGATCAGGTGGAGGTTTTGGTTGTGGTGCATCCTGGCGCTCCCTATGCGGATCGTTTCCTTCATTTATCTTGAAGAATGATGAAAATTGCCTTGGAGGCGGCCTTGATGGACGCTCATCGGGGACATGACCCGTTCTCACTGCCATGCTATCGTCTTTGCCCCCCGCTGCCAAGCAAAAACAGCGCCTTGAAACTGTCTGCACGATCCACTGGGAGCAGGATCTTCTGATCAGACTCGGATGTCGCAGACGATCCGTTCAACATCCGTGAAGTCGAACCGTCGGGGAATGGGTGAGCCCGGCGCACGGGGGTGCGCTCCCAGGAGCCCGGCTGTGCCGTGCAGGTTATGGCGCCGGGACAAATCCCACAGAAAGGTTGTCAGTTTATTTTTCTATGATTGCGTTATGTTTTAGAAACGAAATCACCTCGTTCGCCAGCACATCCGGGGTCTTTTCGCCTCCGAAGAGCACCATCTCCGGGGACACCGGGGGCTCATACGGGTCGTCGATGCCGGTAAATCCCTTGAGCTCGCCGGCCCTTGCTTTCTTGTAAAGGCCCTTCGGATCCCTGGCTTCGCAGACCGAGATGGGGGTGTCGACGAAAATCTCGATGAACTCTCCCGGCAGGAGCGTGTTTCGAACTCGATCCCGGTCAATTCGATAAGGGCTGATGAATGCGGTAATGGCGATCATGCCGGCCTGGGAGAACAAGTTGGCCACGGCCCCGATGCGCCGGATATTTTCCTCCCGGTCTATGGCGGAAAAGCCCAGGCCGAAGCGCTCGGCAAAATCATTTCCGTGGTTCTCCCGAAGCATCTGAGTCCCGGCGTTCAGACTGTGACGGACATTGTCCCCATCCAGGACCGCGCAGTGGACCCGGTTTTGGGAGAGCTTGTGGTCCAGGGTGTTGGCGATCGTGCTTTTTCCGGATGCGCTCAATCCCGTGAACCAGATCACGCAGCCCTTGTGTCCGTTCAGCACCTCCCGCTCCGCGCGGGAGACCATATGCTCATGCCAGTATACCTCAGTATTATTGCCCATTCGTTTTTCCTTCGGTAACGGTGAATACAATCCGAAATCAGGATTCTCTGATCAATTGAAGCAGCTCGTCCGCCGTCATTTTTCCGCTCATGTCGGCGCCGTCGAGGAGGCTGTCGGCCAGCGCCCGTTTTGTCTTGTGCAGGGCCAAGATCTTTTCTTCGATCGTGTGCCTGGCGATCAGCCTGTAGACGGTAACCGGCCGTTCCTGACCGATCCGGTGGGCGCGGTCGGATGCCTGGTCCTCCATGGCCGGGTTCCACCAGGGATCCATGTGGATGACGTAATCGGCGGCGGTCAGGTTCAACCCGAGTCCGCCGGCTTTCAGGCTGATGAGAAACAGGTCTCCTTCACCGCCCTGGAAGGCGGCGACACACCTTTTGCGTTCTTTTTGCGGCGTGCTTCCGTCCAGGTACTGGTAGCGGATCGCCCTGGTTTCCACATATTCCCGCAGAATGTCGAGATGTCCCGTAAACTGGCTGAAAACCAGGGCCTTGTGCCCGTTTGCCAGAAGATCTTCAACAATTTCGCCGAATACGGCAAGCTTGGCGCTGGGCAGCGCTACGTCGGGCAGCACCAGCTTTGTATTGCAGCAGGCCCGTCGCAGTTTCATGATTTCCGCCAGAATCCGAAGATTTGCGTTCTGGGCGGGGCCATCGCCGCCGGCGAGATTGTCCAGCGCTTTTCGCCGCAGGGTTTCATAAAACGCGAGTTCATCCGCGCTTAATTCCACTTGAAGGATGATATCCGTCCGCGGGGGCAGCTCTTCCAGCACCTGGTTTTTGGTTCGCCGGAGGATATAGGGCTGAACAAGCTTTTTCAGGCTTCTTCGGACATTTCGATTCTGGTCTTTTTCGATGGGGACGGCAAAGGTTTCGTTGAACTCTTTGAGCGACCCCAGAAAACCGGGATTGATAAACCGGAAAAGATTCCATAGTTCACCCAGATGATTCTCGATGGGGGTCCCGGTGGTGATCAGCCTGAAGTCCCCGGTAAGATTCATGGCCGCCTGGGAACGTTTGGTGGTCAGGTTTTTAATGGCCTGGGCCTCGTCCAGCACAATGGCCTTGAAGTGCGCGCAGGACAGCATCTGCGCCACCTTTTCCTGTTGCAGCAGGCCATAGCTGACCACCAGCAGGTCAAAGGGGTTGAGACCTTCCAGGATTGTTTCCCGATCGCTGTTCCCCAGGGTGACGATGTTGAGCGAGGGCGCAAAACGACGGGCTTCCTCTTCCCAGTTCATGCATACCGACGTGGGCGCAACGACAAGGCACGGGCCTTTGGCCGCGGTTGTGAGAATGAAGGCCAGGGCCTGAATGGTTTTCCCGAGGCCCATGTCGTCCGCCAGGCACGCCCCGACGCCCCAGTGGGCCAAACGGGCCAGCCAGCGAAAGCCTTCAACCTGATAATCGCGAAGCTCGGCCTTGAAGGTCGACGGGATCTCGGGTTTCAGCGAGTGGGCATCCTTCAATCGCTTCAGATGGGCTTTCCAGTGCTGGTCGCTGCCAAAACCGCCGAGATCATCCGCCAGTTCCTCGATCGACAGGGCGGCCAGGGGATGAAACCGTCGGTTTTTTCCCGATTTTTTCGAATAGGCGGCCAATTCATCCAGGCGTTTTCTGAATGCCCGGGTCAGCGCCAGAAACTGGCCGTCTTCCAATTGAACAAACCGGCCCGGGGCACTTTCGAGCAACGAGAAGAGCCGATCCATTGACAGCACCAGGCCGTCATCCAGCTTTAACTCGCCGGATACGGAAAACCAGTCCTTCTCTTTTTTGACGTTCACGAAAAACCGGTTGATGTCCGCCTGCTGCCGGATGCGCAAGCGTTCCCCCTCGGGCCATTTGATGATGACTGCGTTTTCCAGGGCGTAGAGCTCCGTCAGGGCTTCAAGACAATCTTCAGGTTCTCTCAGTTCCCATTCCCACATCGCATCTTGGGACTCCCCGATGGAAAGCAGGGTCGGGCAGGCGGCCATGGCCTTGTCGGCGCGCTCTTTCTCTTGATCAAGGTCCCGTTTTGTCCGTAGAAGATTGCCGCCAATGTCGGAAATCACTGTTTCCCCGCCCTCTCCGGGCCGGAAACAAGGGCCTTCCGGGGCAAAAGGCTGCACTGTCATCTCGATCTTCAGCCCCGGTCCAAAGGGCCGCAGGTGGATGTTGGGCGTCGGATCGGCGGGTACCGCTTCCGCCTCCCGCCCGATGCCCTCGATTTGTGAATGAACCGTGACGATGGGGGACACGCTCTCAACGGCTTCGAGCAGCCGCGTTTTTCCCGAGGCGGGCACCGTAAGCCCCTTGCCGATAATCTTGGCGATTCGGAGGACATCGTCTTTGGTTTCAATCACCTTGATTCGAGTGGGAGATTCCCGGACGAGTTGAACATCACTCTCGACGTTGAAATCCTGGGAAAAGGAAATTTGGAATTTGCCGTCCTCCCGTCTGTTGATCACCAGCTCCGGGTGACCCGTGACGATTTCGATCCGAACCTCCGGGGAATCCTCTGAAAACACCAGGGGATGTCCTGCAAGGGCTTTCAATGCCCGTGATTTGAAATCGTAGCTGACTTCCGGATATCCCCGCCAGACAAACCGATCCTCTTCAATGCACGCGCAAACCAATTTGTCCTGGGATGTCAGGAAATCCAAGGTCGCGGTTTCGTGGTACAGGCGTTTCAAGGCGATCTTGCGCCCCTTGGTCCACCCGCCTGTGGCGGTTTTGATCTGTTCCCGCGGGGAAAGGTGCCAATGGCCGTATTTTTTATCCAGGCCCAGCAGCCAGACCAGGCGGGATGATTTCTCGGCTTCAACAACGACGGCATCTGGCCTTTTCAGGCTGATCAGCGCATTCAGCGCCTGCTGCCATTTGCTTTCCGGCTGAATCAGCTCAACCATGCTCTCTATTCCGGTTGTTGCAAAAAATGCCGCCGCCGTTTCAGGATATTTTTGATCCTTTCCAGGCAGATGGGAAAGCAGTGCTGAAACCTCCGCCGCCAGCCATTCATGCCGGTTTTTTTCCGCGGTGTCGTGCAATTGAATCAGGAGACGGGTCCATTTTCCGGCTTTTTTCTTATCGGTCCAATAAAGGACAAGCGATTGAATAAAAATGGAAAAATGACTGAATTCATAGAGTGGGATTTCCCAATGCTTGATGGATTCAAGCGCATCCGGATCTCCTTCCCGGGCGCCGATCAGCCAGGTTAATGTTTTGAACGCACCTTGCAGGGGATTGTCGGCATCATTGGCCGCAATGGCGGCAAGGTTTTTTCCATGCTGAATGTCCTGGGCAGCGCCGCTTTTCAGCAAGGCAAGGATGTAAAACACACCGGATAGGGTATTGAAATAAACCTTGCGTTTTCGGGTGCTTTTTTTCAGCAATTGCAATGCCGTCTCGTAGTGAGCAATCGCATCCAGGTTATTTCCCCGAAGAAATGCCAGAACCCCGCTGATGATGGATGCCGTGATTCCGACATCCCGGGATATCAACTCTTCGGCGGCATTGAACCGGCCTGCCAGTATCCATTCCTCCGCCAGAAAGGTTTGGACGCGTCCCCGGTCATCCATCTCGTGGATGGATGTCGAACACGCCTTCAGAAAAGAGAGAATTTCCTGATCCACGGGTAAATAATGATGGTCGAGTTCTTCCACAAGGGCTTTCGCGATATCCGATTGCAGAACCTGGGGCAGGAATTCGGAAATCCAGACCCTATCGAATGAATCCTTGAACACGGCGACCAAAGGGTGGAGCTGCCGACTGCGAAGGAAATCGTCTTTCTCGTAGGAGGATAGAATTTCATGGACACGATCAACATCCCGCCGATACAGTCCGATGCGAATCTCCCTGACCATCTGCTCGTATCTCGGAAAATCGAGCCTTCCATCCCAGCGTGTGACAGGCATGGCTTTCTGGACGGCGGCGGCGATTTCATCAAAGCGGTCTTCGTCCGCCAGCAGCCTCGAAAGCGGTTCCATCAGGAAAAGACTGCATCGAACGCGGGTATCCTCTCTCTCGATGAGGCCCAGGCCAATCAGTTCATTGAATAAGGGGTCCAGGCTTTTGACCGTGAATTTTTTGACATCGGCGTCTCCGATAAAGAGGTTTTTGAGGCTATTGAGGACATGGGTTCTTGCTGCTTGGTCATAGATGACCGAAAGGATATGAACAATGCTCTGATTCAGGGGATCAAGTCCGTTGTAGGCGTTGATCCGTTCTTCATATTTCCCGTCAAATGCAGTTGGAGACAGATGCAATGTGGTTTTATATCTCATTGTTATCGTTTATCTAAGGGATTCAATACCTGCCGACATACCCTTCATAGGTCTTTTTCAGCCCTTCCTCGAGGCGGATGCCGGCTCTCCAGCCCAGGGCGGTCATGCGGGAGACGTCCAGGAGCTTCCGGGGAGTTCCGTCGGGCTTGTCCGGGTCCCATTCCACCGCGCCGTCAAACCCGACGACGCGGGCGATGGCGAGGGCAAGCTCGCGGATGGTGAGGTCTTCCCCTGTGCCGATGTTCAGGAGGAAGGCCGCAGGCGGCATGATGCGGTCGATGGACCCGTGGTTCATCACAAAGAGGCAGGCATCGGCCAGGTCGTCCACATAAAGGAACTCCCGCTTGGGGGACCCGGTGCCCCACAGGCGCACGACCGGCTCCGACCCCCCCCGGGATCCGCCGCCCATGCCCAAAGCGGCCTGGATGTCGGCCGGAATGGGGCCGTAGAGGGCCTCGTCTTTTGCGACGGCCTCCCAGTTCTTTTCGGCTGCGAGGCGGGCCAGGTGGAATTTGCGGATCATGGCGGGAAGGACGTGGGAGGTTTCGAGGTTGAAATTGTCGTTGATGCCGTAGAGATTGGTGGGCATGACCGGGATGAAGCAGGTCTGGTGCTGGCGGTTGTAGGCCCAGCACATCTCGATCCCGGAGATCTTGGCCACGGCGTAAGGGGAATTGGTGGGCTCCAGGGGACCCGTCAGGAGGTGGGCCTCTTTCATGGGCTGGGGGCAGTCCCGGGGGTAGATGCAGGAGCTTCCGAGAAAAAGAAGCCGCCGGGCCCCGAAGCGGTGGCTCGCATGGATCAGGTGGGTCTGGATGGCCAGGTTCTGGTAGATGAATTCCGCCGGGAAGGTGTTATTGGCGTGAATCCCCCCCACCTTGGCCGCCGCCAGGAAGACGTATTCCGGCCGCTCTTCCCGGAAAAAGGCCTCGACGGCGTCCTGGCGCGTGAGGTCCAGCTCTTTGCGGGTCCGCCGGATGACATTGCCGTATCCGGCCGAAGCAAGCCGGCGGCAGATGGCCTCTCCGACCAGCCCCCGATGGCCCGCCACATAGATTTTCGCCGATCTGTCCATGCCTGCCCCCTTTTTCTATTCGAAGTGATGAAAGGTCGAGAACCCCTCTCTCTCGCAGACGCGGTCTTTTTCGGCCGACTTCAGGTCCTCCCGGATCATGATCCGCACCAGGTCCTCAAAGGAGACCTCCGGCTTCCAGCCCAGGATGCTCCGGGCCTTGGCGGGGTCGCCCAGGAGAAAGTCGACCTCGGTGGGCCGGAAATACCGGGGGTCGATGCGGACGACGACGCGCCCGCTCTCCGCATCCCTGCCGACCTCATCCACGCCGCGGCCCTCCCAGGCAATGGCCATGCCCACCTCGGCGAAGGCCCTTTCGACGAACTCCCGGACGGAGTGGGCTTCGCCCGTCGCAATGACGAAGTCTTCGGGGGCCTCCGCCTGAAGCATGAGCCACATGGCCCGGACGTAGTCCTGGGCGTGGCCCCAGTCGCGTTTGGCGTCGAGATTGCCCAGGTAGATCCTCTCCTGCATTCCCAGCTTGATCCGGCTCACGGCCCGGGTGATCTTGCGGGTGACGAAGGTCTCCCCCCGGATCGGGGATTCGTGGTTGAACAGAATGCCGTTGCAGGCATAAAGGCCGTAGGCTTCCCTGTAATTGACGGTGATCCAGTAGGCATAGACCTTGGCGGCGCCATAGGGGCTCCTGGGATAGAAGGGGGTGGTCTCCTTCTGGGGGATCTCCTGGACCTTGCCGAACATCTCGCTGGTCGAGGCCTGGTAGAACCGGGTTTTTTGCTCCAGCCCGAGGATCCGGATGGCCTCCAGGAGCCTCAGCGTGCCGATGGCGTCGGCGTTGGCGGTGTATTCGGGGGTCTCGAAGGAGACCTTCACATGGCTCTGGGCGGCCAGGTTGTAGATCTCGTCGGGACGAACCTCCTGAATGATCCGGATCAGGTTGGTGGCGTCGGTCAGGTCGCCGTAGTGCATCCGGAACTGGATGTCTTCCTCGTGGGGGTCCCGGTAGAGATGGTCGACCCGCGCCGTGTTGAAGGAGGAGGAGCGCCGTTTGATCCCATGGACCTCGTATCTTTTTTTCAGCAGGAAATCCGCAAGGTATGCGCCGTCCTGGCCCGTGATTCCGGTGATGAGTGCGCGTTTCATTCTTGTTTCCTTTGACAGTGTGGGGTGGACACGGAGGGAGATGCCCCGTCTCCGCTAGGACGCGGCGCTGATCTCCTCCTTGAGGCGCGCGATATCGCCTGCAACGTCCAGGCATGCCGCCTCGATGTGTTCCAGCATCCTCCGGGTTTCTGCGGCATCCGCCTTTTTCTCCTCGATCAGGACCGCCATGCCCTCCAGATCCGAGACGTGGCCGTCAAACCGCTCCACCAGGGCTTCATAGAATTCATTGGAGACGGCATCCGCCAGGCTCAGCAGATATTGAAACTTGATGTTTTCCCGATAGTCCTTGAAGTTGAAGGCAATGGACTGCTCCGTTTCACGCTTCAGCCGAAGGACCCCGTCCTTCAGGGCCAGCAGCTCCTCCCCCGCCGGGCCGTGGGGGGGGGTCTTGAACATCTTCCTGAAAAACCGGACGATCCGGTAAACGCCGAGGCGCATCACGGCCTCGCCGCGGATGGAGGCGCTGTACTGCATGGCGGCGATGGCCGGCGGCACCTTGAGGCCCGCGGACCTCGCGACGGCCGACACCTCGGGCAGGGCCGCCGGCGCCGCCCCATCCCCGAGCCGGGGGAGGTCCAGGTCGGTCATGATCCGGTTGTATTCCGAAAGGGCGTCCCGGACCATGGCATCGTATGAGCCGGCAACGGCGGCGAAATGCTCCCGGATCTTGTCCTCCTCGTCGCGAATGAAGCGGATGATCTCCGGATTGACCGACTCGGCCATGAATCCGTCGAGGGTGCGCCTGACCTCCTGGAACACGTGGTACAGGGCGCTTGAGAACCCCGCAGACGAAACGTGGTGTGCCCATTCGGCATAGATCGGATGGTATCCCCTCAGAAAGCGCAGGGCCTCGCCCAGGATGCCGTCATGTTTGTCGAAAAACCGGTCGACGTCCTGCTTCAGGTCCTGTTTGAGCGCCTCCACGGCGCCGGACAAGGTGCTTCGGATCGTGTTCTTGACGGCGGCGATCTTTCCCTGATGGGCCCCGATCTCCCGGACGATCTTCGCCACCTCCCGGGCGTCCTTGCCGAACAGGTCTTTTCTGACCCGTGCCCAGTGGGCCATGCCGGCCACCTGGAGGCCTATGCGTTCGAGGTGGTTTTTCAGGAGGAGCGCATATCGCTCCTCCGTCAGCTTCCGATGGATGGTCGCCTCGAACCTGCGGGTTTCCCCGTCGGAAAACGCCGTCATGGCCCCCTCCCCCTTCCACTGGGCCATGCGCAGCCGGTCTTTTACCGACAGGGCATCCTCCGTGCATCTGAAGAGGTTGAACAATGCCGACAGGACGTAGACGTCGGGATCGGGGCGCAGCAGGGCAATGTCGTCCCGGGTCCTGGCGGCGACCCGCATGAGGTCGTCCAGGCTGTCGTGCTCGCCGAAGTCGGCGTTGATGAGGAAAAGGGTGTTGTCGAGGATTCCCATCCGCTTGATGGTCGAAAGAAAGCGGATGTCCGCCTGCCGCAGCCCGGTTCGCCCGCTGACGACGTAGACGATCAGGTGGGTCGCCCGGAGATACTCCTGGATCATGGCCAGATGCAGGGGATTGGGGGAGTCGCTTCCCTGGCAGTCGGCGATCTCGATGGTCTCGTCCGTGCTTCCCGAATCGATGGTGAGCTCTATGTCCCTCAGAAACACCGCCAGGGTGTCGTCTCCGGTATAGGCCTTGTGTTTTCCGAAGGCGTCGCCTGCGTACTCGCGGGTGGCCGGTTCCTCCGAAACGATCTCCCGGACCCGGTCGTACCCTTCCAGGTAGGCGCCGATGATGACGCTGTTCATGTTTCGCGCGTCCTGGGTGATGAGGCGGTCCCCGCTCACGGCGGCCAATGCCCGGGCCAGATCGTCCCGGTCGCGCGCCTCGCGGATGTCGAAGGGGCCGCTGCCGGAGCGCCAGTCCGAGGCGGGAAACAGCACCATGGCGCTTTCGATCTCGCGGTTGATCTCGCCCCACGACTTGAAGAAGAGAGTCGCCCTGAGGATGCCGCCCCTGCGGATTCTCGTGACGATGGAAGTCACCACGCCGGCGCCCCGTTTCAGATACTCGCCCTTGAACAGGGAATTGACGAAGGTGCTTTTTCCGGATTTGATGGGGCCGACCACGGCGACCCGCAACAATTCGGCGGACACCTGCCGCCCGACCTCTTCGCAGGTCCGTTTCCAGTGGTCCGTGGGCGCCGCGCCGACGCCGGAAAGCGCCCTGACCTCGTCGCACAGGGACGCGGTCGTGCGGGTGATCCCGATCAAGTGTTCCTTAAACTGGTGATACCGGTCCATCCACTACCTCAAATTCAGGGGGGTCAGCGGCATGCCGCCCGGCCGGCTGATGAGCGCCCGCCGCGCCCGCTTGCGTCCCAGCGCCGATTCCACGAACGCCGCTGGCTGCGCGCACAAACATGCCTGCGACGCTGTAGTATAAATCCATTGGCTTGTCAAAGCGATTTGCCCAGCGCGGCCGACCGCGGCAGGGCCTGTCCCGGCTTGCCGGTCGGTGTCTCTTGTGGTATAGCAGACCATAACGTCGGAGGGGGACCGAGGCGATCCCCGGCCTCCCGTCCGGCGGCCCGGCTGCCGTCCCAACCCGCGGGGAATCGACTCATGTCAAAGAAGCATCCTGAATGCCCGTTGTACAATCCCTTGAACTGCAAGGAATATCACAATCCCAAGGTGTGCGCGTTCGTGAGGAAGGACAGGGCATGCCTCAAGAAGAACCGAAAAGACCCCTCGGAGGAGAGCGACGGGAAGGATTGACGCCCCCGGCCGTCCGCGTCACGTTCATGGAGCCCGGGCCGCATCAGGCATGGCCGGCCGCATCGGTCAGGCGCGCGGGGTCGATGCCCAGCTTTCGGACGGCCGCTTCCCATCGGGCGTCGACATCAAAATCAAAAATGACATCGCGGGAGAGCGGGGTGCTGAGCCAGGCGTTTTCCATCATCTCGGATTCCATCTGGTCGGGCCCCCAGCCGGAGCAGCCCAGGGTGATCTGGAAGGCGTCGGGCCCCTTCCCGAGGGCGATGGCCTCCAGTATGGCGCGATTGTTGCTCATGGCGAGCGAGGGCACGATGATGACCGAAGGCCCCCAGTCAAAGGGTGGGCCGTGGAGGATGAACAGCTCGTCCATGTGGACCGGTCCGCCAAAAAATATGGGGATATCGGCTTTTTCCGGCAGATAGTCGATGCCCAGCTCCTCGAAGATGTCCTTGGACAGGAGCGTGGGATAGGCGCGGTTCACCACCAGGCCAAGGCTGCCTTCCCCGGTGTGCTCGCAGATGCAGACGACCGACCGGGAGAAATTGGGGTCCAGAAGGCCCGGCATGGCGATTAAAAAATGCCCCTTGAGGGACATGTGGATCTTGTCGTTCATGGCGTCCTCTTGATTCCTTGCGATAACGGCTGCCGAAACCTACGTTTATCTGTCGTTTTTGTCAAGAATGACCGTTTCGAAACCCCCGGGCCGCCGCCGGACAGGCACGCGGAGATGAGGCGGCAGGCCTCCGCCGCACCGCCCTTTCGACGCGAAAAATAGGCCCGCGCGCGGGATTTCACCTCATCCCGGGGCGGCGGGTGGTTCATGTCGCGGATCAGTTGCCCGGCCACGGCCCGCCAATCGGCGCCGATCCTGGCCAGGCCGCTCTCGAAGATCGCCTCTCCGACCCACCTGAAATCTTCCCAGGAAGGCCCGATGACGGGAATGACGCCGCAGATGAGGGCCTCGATGAAATTCTGGCCCCCCAGGGGCGCAAGGCTCCCCCCCACAAACGCCGCCTGGGCCTGCTCATAGGCCGGCGCCAGCTCGCCGATGGTGTCCCACAGGATCACGGTCCCACCCGGGGCCAGATCGGAAGAG
>NZ_JBGSQX010000082.1:0-3289 GCF_041737845.1 Desulfococcus sp. | reverse complement strand
GCCGCCGATCAGCCGGTGGCCCCGGCGCGCCAGGGACGCGTGGGTCAGCACCACCCCGACGGCGCCCGATCCGCCGGTGAGGGTGGCGATGGTGTCCTTAAATAGGGCCATGTCCTGGAGCTTGAGGAGCCGGTCGATGGTGATGTCCACGATCTCCCGGGCCGTTTCGCAGGAGACGACCAGGCCGGCCCGGATCTGGCCCAGTTCGATGGCGTTGGCGATGTGGATCATGCCGTTCAGGACCCCGAGGCAGGCGTTGGAGACGTCGTAGACCTGGGCTTCCGGCGGGATGCCCAGGGCGTCGGCCACCGCGCACGCCGTTGCCGGCTCGAGGTTGTCCCGGCAGACGCCGGCATAGATCAGCATGCCGATGTCGGCCGGGGAGGCCGTAGAGGCCGCCAGGGCCTTCCGGCCCGCTTCGGCGGCGCCTTCGGAAACCTTGAACCCCGGGTCCCAGAACCGCCGTTCGTGGATGCCGGTGATGGCCTCGAGCTGCCCCTTTTTGAGGCGAAGCCGCTCGTACAGGGGCGAAAGGCGCTCCTCGAGATCCCGTGACGCCACCACGTTGGGCGGCAGCTCGTAGCCGAAGGCGTCGATAAATACGTTGCTGTACTGCATATCCGTAAAGCTCTCCTCGGTTATCGGACGGGCGCAAGCCTCACGCCGTAGTTTTCCATCCGGTAGATATACCGCCCGTCCACCTTGAGAAATCCATCCGCCAAAAGGGTCGGTGCCTCGCCCTCGGTCACCCGCGTGATCACCGCGTCCACCTCGATTCTGTGGTGGGTCTCGAGGATCTGGCCGCGGTAGCTCCATCGGTGCGCTTCGTCCGTCAGCGTCTCGAAGCGGTGGGTATCATGGAGATGCGGCCATCTCTTCAGGGCCGCGAACTTGATGAGCTGGAGGAAGGACTCGACCCCCAGGGAGCCGGGGCATACCGGGTCCTGGTGGAAATGGGCCTGAAAAAACCATTCGTCCGGATCGACCGTCTTGGCGCCCCGCACGAAGCCCAGGCCGTGAGGGCCGCCGCCGGGAACCCAGAGTTCGATCGCGTCGATCATCCTGAGGGCCGTGGCGGGGAAGGCCAGGGCCGGAGCCGGATCGGATGCGGGGTCCGCGGGCGACAGGGGCCGTTCGTCGGCGAAGACGTGGGACTCCCCGATGGAGATCTCCTCCGGGGTCGGCTGGTACGCCAAGGCGTCTGCCCCCTGGATGCCCACCTGCTGGGCCAGGGCCGCCCCGGTGAAGAAGCCGAAATAGGTGGTGCCGGTGTAGACCGGGAGGCCGTCCGCCGTCACCGTCATCTCGAAATGCTCGATGAGCATGCCGCCGGCGGCCGAGGACCGGGTCAGGCGGGTCCGCATGGTCAGGCGCCGGGCCTCCCGCGGGAGGTTCCGGTGGAGGACCGCCTCGCCCCCCAGGTTGCGGAACTTGAGGTCCTGGTCGCTCTTGAGGGCGGAGCCCATGTAAGCCGCAAGCCAGCCGCAGGGCTGAAGGGCGATTTCGAGGAGGATGCAGAAGGGCATGGCCCCGCTCCGGTCCGCGGTGAAGTACCACGCGTCGGGCGTGAAGGCGTAGTCGGCCTCGATCCATCCGCCGGGCGCAAGCACCCAGGGAGGGGGGTCGCTCTTCGTGACCCGGTCCATGAAGAGATAGGGCGGCCGGGGCAGGCGGGCGATCCTCCGCTCCCGATCGAAGACCCGGTAAGGTTCGCCGAAGGCCTCGGAGGGGTTCCCCGTGCAGAAGGCCATGAGCTGGTCCCGGGTGAAGACGGCGGGCGGCGGAGCCGGAGCCGGGGCGGGGGCCGGCAGCCGGTCCGCCCAGAACCCCTCGATCTCATGGCGCCGCGCCCCCGTGAGCTTCATGGACATGTTCTCGAACCGGACGATGGGCCGGCCGTCGGCGTACATCATGGCGTCGGCCAGGGCATAGGGCTCCGGACCGTAGCCGATCTCGGCGATCTCGACCTCGTAGAGGACCTTCCGGGTTGCGGGCGTCACAGGCCCGCGGCACCTGAGGACGCTCTCCCTGCCGACGACCGGCTCGTAGCAGGTATCGGGGGGTTGCGAGACCCACCCCATGCGCTGGAGGAAGATCCTAAGGGTGTGCATGCAGCACTCGTACATGAGGGTGCCGGGCATGACCCTGTCGTCGGGGAAGTGGCAGGTCAGGAACCAGTCGTCGGGACGGATGTCGGCCTCGGCCTGGATGATGCCCAGCCCGAAGCGTCCGCCATGGGGGTCCAGGGTCGCCACGCGGTGGACCAGCCGCATGCGGCCCCCGGGCAGGCGGAGGCCTTCGGGTGCCGTCACGCCGGCGAAAAGAGGGCCGAAGCACCCGGAAAGATCCCCTCCCCGGAGGGCGTCCAGGGCCCGGTCGTCATATCTTTCGACGGCCATGGGCACCAGTTCGGCGAAGTCTTTGCGCCCCGGTCGCGGGGCCGTCTCCTCCGCCCGACGGAGGATGCCCCCGGAGTTGCCGACCTCCGTCTCGGTGAAGAATCCGGCGCAGCCGTCCCGCATGGTGATGAGGTGTTCGCTGCCGATATGCCCCTCGAACCGGAAGAAGAACATGTAGGTTTCGCCCTGCCGGACAAATTTGTCGATGTGGATGTCGTACCGGATGACCTCTCCCGGCCGGGGAAGCCCCCGGTGGAAGGTGGCCTTGGCGTCCAGCAGGCGGTAGGCGCGCTTTCCCTTCACCCGGAGATCGATGCCCAGGTATGCCGACAGAAACAGGTCGGCCTGGCCCGCCTCCACGGAGATGCAGGTGGGGGCGCGGTCCCCGTCGAGGTACCAGGCGCCGGGCAGGACGTCGTGTTCGGTGACCACCCGCCCGGACCCCATGCTTCCCTTCTCGCCCTCGACGGTCAGGATGCGGTCCACCAGCATGAGCGGCGCATCCGGAAGCCTTACCCGGACCGGATAGGTGTCCACCTCGGCGAACTCGGGGCCGAGCACCCGGGCGGCACTGCCGACGGCGAACTCCATGCACATCTCCCGAGAATAGGCCGGCGGGGGTGCGGAAGCGACCGGTTCGACCGCGGGCACAGGTAAAGCAGGAACCCCATCATCGCAGGGCAGGTCCGCCATCTCTTCCAGGAGCCGCGTCTGAATGCCGACGCTTCGCCCGTAATTCTGTGTCAGCGCATCGGAAAAATCGAGGAAGGCCCGGTGTGCGTCGGCGGTGGCCGCGACCGTGTCGTTCACCGCGGCGAGGAACTGCGAGAACTGATGGGGCCAGGCGCCCCGGTCCGGGGCTTCGGCCGCGGCGCCATTGCCCGGGCCTT
>NZ_JBGSQX010000077.1:0-22500 GCF_041737845.1 Desulfococcus sp. | reverse complement strand
CCCCGCCCCGCGGGGGGCGCCGGAAGGGACGGCGCCGGGTCTTCCCCGGACAGCAGCAGCTTGGGCCCCTGCCGCCCCGAGGCTTCCCCCGGGGGGATCATCGATGCGATCCTGACGGTTTTCGCCTCGGATGCGGCGGACCCGACCGGGCCGCCGGGGCAGGCGTCGCAGATGTAGGCGAAGGACACCGGGGGAATGACGAAATCGCCCGGCGCATGGAAGGTGAGCCTGCCGCGGATGCGGATGGGGCCGGCTCCGGCGTCGTAGGCATCGACGGCGGCGTCGAACAGCTCGCCGGAGATGCCCGCGGGCGCGATCCGGAAGGCGGCGAGGGCGGCGGAATCGATGCGCACCCCGGAGGCGGTGCGGACGGTCAGGACAAAGGGGATTTCGTCGCCGATGCGGCCGCCGCCGACGGCCGTGTCGAGGGTGACCGAGCAGAGGGGTTCCAGCGCCACGAGCCGGGGCACGGCCCAGCGGACGCGAACGTCTTCGGCGAGCAGGGTGACCGCCTCGAAAAAGGGCCGCCTGAAGACATCGACCCGGAACGCCCCGCCGCCGTCACCGGGGACGGCGGCGGCGTCGACCTGGGCCAGGATCTGCGATTTCAGACCCGGATCCAGGCCGGTTTTCCACTCCAGATCGAAGCGGTCGAGAAAGGCGTGGGGTTTCCCGCCGAGGTCGATGGCCGGATGGGTGAACCGGACGTCGTCCCGCAGGGCGATCGCCGCGGCGAGGGCGCGGAGCTCCTCCGGGGTCGTGCCCGATGCGAGGGTGAAAAAACAGGCGTTCGGCGCCCGCTCGCGATCGATGAGGCGGCCGGTGATCCGGTCGCTTCCGGCCGCGATATCGTCCGCAGCGGCGAGAAGCGCCTTCTCGTCCATCCTGTCTTCCGGACGATTTTCCGGATGATCTTCCGGATGTTTTCCGGGGCTGTCCCCCGGGGCGCTGGGGGGCGGCTGGAACACGACGGTGAGCCAACCCAAGTCGATCCCCGGGATGACCTTCTGCATGTCCCGGTCGTAGAACCAGACGGCGTCCGGGGAAAACGGCCGCGGAAAGGCCTTGCCTGCGGCGGCCGGCGGCGGCCGGAAGCATGCCCAGGCAATCAGCAGGAGCATGGGCAGGACGATCGGATTCCGCCGGCATCGGCACACTGTCGGGCGGGCGGGCCGGTCAGATGATCTTGTCCACGTCATCTTTGGAAACCACGTTCCGGCGGTCAAATTCCCGCCAGAAGGCCTCGTCTTTCTTCCGCCAGCCCGGCTTGAATTTCCGGTCGAAAAAGGGCTTCAGGCGCGCGAACCAGCGGTGGCTTTCCTTCCGGCCCGCGGCTTTGGCCTCGATGATGTCCACAACGAAGGAGGCGATGTCCACCAGCTGGTTCTTGGGCACATAGGCATAGGCGCCGGAGGCGATGGACCGCACCAGGTTGTCGGGGCTTAAGGCGTGGGCCGTCAGCATGAGGGCGGGGATCCCCTTTTCCGCGGCGATCCTGAGCAGATCGTATCCCCGGACCCCCATGATATCGAGAATGGCGGCGTCATAAGTCTCCCGCTCCAAAAATCGCTTTCCGCCCTCGAAATCAGCCGCCGTATCGATCACGCACATATCGAGGAGTTCCTCCAGGGTCTCCAGGATGTCCGGCTCGTCGTCGACGATGAGAATCTTCCTGCCTTTCAGTTTTTGGGTCTCGTTCATGGGACGCCTCTCCTGGGTTATGGGCGATAGGCTAAGGGTTATGGGCGATAGGCGATAGGGTATGGGCTGCGATGTTCTTCTCCATCAACCCGCTTTACACCCTTACCCGCAAAATCCGTCCACCGTCAATCGCTTTCATTGCTCTCTCCTATCGCCCCTCGCCCCTCGCCTATCGCCTATCGCCTATCGCCTATCGCCGGAAACCACAGAAAAAAGACCGTCCCGCCGGAGGCGAGGCAGTCCGCGCGGTCGGCGCAGAACGCGCAGCCGCCGATCCGGCCGGGGCAGACGTCCTCCTCCCGGGGGATGAAGCGGCAGCGCTCGGAGTGCATCCCCAGGGTGAACCCGCAGCGCTCGGAAAAGATCTTCATCCGCAGGAGGTCGGCGCCCTTGCCGCCGGCGTTGAAGTCGAAGGGCCGTCTGGACGCGTAGGCCTGGGAACTCTGGGTGTGGACAAACCCCTCGAAGATCCGCTCCTGGAGCCACGCCGGCACCCCCACGCCGGAATCGCGGATTTCGATCCTTGCCCCGCCTCCCTCGGGCCGCGTCCCGATCTCGATGCGGCCCTCGTCCGGGGTGTTCTCCACGGCGTTCCGGATCAGGCCGTCGATGGTCTTGATGAAGACCTCGGGGGGGATGAAGATCTCCGGCACCGGCGCGAAATCGCGGACGACCTCGATGGCGCGGTGGGCGAAAAAAGGGGCAAGGATATCGATCCGCTCGTTGATGACGCGGACCGGCGACAGAACCTCCGAACCGCTCCGGCGGGGGCCGTAGAAAGCCTCGATGCGCGCCCGGACGGCCGACGCAACGCGCTCCCCGGCCTCCTTTTCCAGGAGGGTCTCGATCAGGTCGAGGCTCTGCTCGAGGATCACCGAAACGACCGCCGCGTGCTCCCGGGACCCCTGCATGATGTCTTCGACCTCCTCCTGGATCCGGATCATCCGGTCGAGGTTCCGGGCGACCCGGGTGAAGGTGGGCCGCCACCCTTCGCCCGGCATGGCGGAGAGCTTCCGCTCCAGGATGGCGAGGGACCCGGCCATCACGGACAGGGGGGTCTTCAGCTCATGGGAGAGGTGGGTCACGGCCTTGTCCCGGGCCCGGTTGAGGCTGATCACCTCCTGGTAGGCCTTGCGGATCTCGTCGGAAAAGCGGGCGTTCTCGATGGACAGGGCCACGGTCCCGGCAAGCATGGCGAGCAGCTCCATGTGGGCCGGGGTAAACCGCCCCGACTTGATGTTGAGGGCGCCCAGGACCCCGATGATCCGCTCGCCGCTCCGGAGGGGAACCAGGAGGAAATTCTTCGTGTGATAGCCGAACCGGCGGTCCCGTTCGGGATAATCCATGGCATTCCGGGTGGTGTCGTTGACGATGAGGGGCTCCCCGGTCCGGATCACCCGCCCGGCGGTGAGTTCGTCCACTCGAAACCGGATCTCCTTGGCCCGGCGCTCCCGCTCGGCATCGTCGTAGGCCGCCCCCAGAAAATAGAGTTCCTGCTTTTCCTCGTCGAGGAGGATCACCAGTGCCCCTTCCGTGTCCAGCATCTGCTTGATCTCGCGGCTGATGAAATCGAGGAGCCCCTCCAGGTCGGGATACTCGGGAAGGGACCGGCTGACCCGGAGAATCATCTCCTTCCGCCGTTCCTCCGCGATCTCCAGGGTGATGTCGCGCATGATCTCCAGGGTGCCCGATGGGTCGCCCTGGAACTCCGCGTAGATCGAGGCGGTGATGGCGACGGTCTTGAGGTCTCCGTCCCGGGCCGCGCGCCGGGTCACGTAGCGCTGGAGCACCTTTTCGGTCTTGAGGCGGCGGAGGTTTTCCGCGGACTCCCCTTCGAGGGTCTCGGGGATGTAGGGGTTTTTCTGCCCCTGGATCTCGCCCAGGGTCCATCCGAACATCTGGGTGAAGGCGGGGTTCACATAGGCGACCCGCCCTTCCAGGTCGCTCACGGCGACGGGATAGGGAATGAAATCGATGAAGGCGCGGTACCGCCTGCGCGAATCGGCCATGAGGGTCTCCGCGCGCTTCCGCAGGCTGATGTCCTGGAGGGTCTCGATGGCGGCGACGATCCCGCCGCGGCCGTCCGTGATGGGCGCGGCCGTGAAAAAGAGCCAGCGGCCCCCGCCGCCGATGGCAGGAAAATAGTCCTCCGCCTCATAGGCCCCCTCGATCACGGCCGAAGGGCGGAATTTGTCGCCGTAAAGCGCCCGGATCTCGGCCTCCCCGGCCCGGTCGAGCAGGAGGTCGGCCATGACCGGCCGGGGCGACGGATAAAAGGCCCGCCACTGCTCCCGGGTCCCGATGAGATCGGCCGACCGGAGGCCCGTCAGCCGCTCCAGGGCATGGTTGTAATGGATGATGCGATGGTCGGCGTCCAGGACGAAGGTGGGAATGGGGCTCCCCGCGACGATCTGGGCCGGATCGATCTCACATCTCTCCTGCTGCGGCGGACTCCTCACCATGATCCTCCTCCCGTTGACGCGTTGAATTGTCCTGATATCTACCGCCGCCCGGCGGATTTTTCAACGGCAAAATCGCCGGCCGGGCCATTCCCGCCCCCGGACCGCCCGTCGGGCCCCCGCGCGCCGCCGGCAGACGGTGTCGGCCAGGCGTCGGGACCCCGGACATGAGGCTTGATTCCTTTCCGGGAATCGTCTATTCTGGGGAATATCGGCACGTATCCCACTGAATCAACCGCAGCGCGGAGGCACCTCTTCATGACCCCCTCATCCATGACGTTTTCAGACGTTCTTGCCCGGACGGTCCTGGATTCCCTGTCGGCCCACATCAGCATCATCGACCAGAAGGGCATCATCCTTGAAACCAATCAGGCCTGGCGCGACTACGCCCGCAGAAATCGGCTGGAAGGGGATGCGGATTCCGTCGGCACGAACTATCTCGCAATATGCGAGAGCGCCTCGGGCGAGGAGGCGGAAAACGGCGCTCAGGTGGCCCGGGGCCTCCGCATGGTCATCTCCGGCGAGGCCCGGGAATTCCTCTACGACTACCCCTGCCACTCCCCCGAAGGGAGGCACTGGTACTACATGCGCGCCATCCGGATGGTCTACGACGGCCCGGTCCTGGTCGTCATCAGCCACGAGGACATCACCGACCTGAAGCTCACCGAGGAGGCGCTCAAGGAGGGGGAGGCGGCCCTGAAGGAGCAGGCCATCAGCCTCGAGGAGACCAACATCGCCCTCAAGGTGCTGCTGAAGCAGCGGGAGGCCGACCGGCAGGAACTGGAGCAGAAGGTGCTCGGCAACATGAAGGAGCTGGTCTTCCCTTATGTCGCCAAGCTGAAAAAGGCCGGCCTGAAGGCGACGGAACGCACCTTCGTGGAGATCATCGACACCCACCTGAAGGACATCATCTCGCCTTTTCTCCAGCGCATGTCCGCGGCGAACATCTTCCTCACGCCCCAGGAGATCCAGGTGGCGTCGCTGGTTAAAGACGGCAAATCCAGCAAGGAGATCGCCGACATTCTCAACATCGCGGAGACCACCGTCCATTTCCACCGGAGAAACCTCAGGACCAAGTTCGGCCTGGACAACCGGAAAACCAACCTGAGGAGCTATCTGCTCTCCCTCTCCTGATCCGGCATGACGCGACGAAGCACCCGCCGGGGCGGCCCGCATCGGGACCCCGGCTGCGAACGCCGGAGACCCCCTTTAATGAGGGGAATTCCCCCTGATTTGCCTCATGCATGTCTCCCATTGAGTCCAGCCGTTCCCGCGCTATTTTCTTACCATGTTTTCGGGTAAATCTCAAACCCAACCTCTTACCCTGAAAGGCCATGCCATGAATTTGATAACCAGAGAAGCTGTAGCGGACTTGAAATTTTCCCTGAAGTGGGAAAGCGAAAAGGCGCGCCATACGGAGGAATACAATGCCCCCCAGTTCAACCTGTGGCGGGACATTCTGCCTGACGAAATGATGAACGGATTGATGGGGGGATCGGCGGGCGAATCCCTGGAGGTGGAGGTGACCGACCGCATCCCCTCCTTTCGGCCGGGCGAGGTGCTGACCTTCCAGCGCTCCCGCCTGAGCGACAGGGCGCCCGGCAATCCCAGGGCGGGGCGGTTCTATCCCAAGGGCCTCCTGCACGGCATCACCGGGGTCTTCCCCCAGAACGTCGAACCCTTTCGATGCGTCACCGTCGAAAACGGGCACATCCAGGCGGACCTGAACCATCCCCTGTCGCGGAGGACGGCCCGGCTGTCGGCGACGGTGATGGGGGTGGCGGACAAAAAAATCGAACGCGGCGGGACCGTGACCGACTGGGTGGAGACCATCAGCCAGGGGCCCGGGATGCAGGCGAGATGGCTGGGCAACCCCACCGATTTTTTTTCGGACGAGCCCTTTCTCCGGGAGGACGAAGCGCCCGACGAAAGGTTCTACGACGCACCCCGATTCGTCCAGCACATCGACGCGGCCGCGGTCGATGTGATCCAATCCCTGTACGGCGGCCTCCTCCAGGACGGGATGCACGTGCTCGATCTCATGAGCAGTTGGACCTCCCACATCCCTGACGGACGATCCCTCGGCAGGCTTTCGGGGCTTGGAATGAACCTGGCGGAGCTGGAGGGAAACGCGCTGCTCTCGGACCGGGTGGTCCACGACCTGAACGCAAATCCGACCCTGCCCTACCCCACCGGCGCCTTTGACGCCGTGTTGTGCACCGTCTCCGTGGAGTACCTGAACCGGCCCCTTGCGGTCTTCGAGGAGATGGGAAGGGTGCTGAAACCCGGGGGCCTTGCCGTGATGACCTTCTCCAACCGGTGGTTCCCGCCGAAGGCGATCCGGATCTGGAAAGAGCTTCACGAGTTCGAGCGGATGGGCCTGGTGCTGGAGTATTTCGAGCGGTCGGGAAAATTTCATGGGCTGGAAACCTATTCCATGCGGGGCATCCCCCGTCCCCGGGACGACAGGTATTTCCCCCAGATGCGTTTCTCCGATCCGGTGTATGCGGTGTGGGGACGAAGCACGACCTGAAGCGCGCCCGGGGAGGCCGGGGCTGCAGCAAGACCGGATTCCGGACGGTTTTGAAAAAATTCGGGATCAAGGCTTGCGGGGCCCCGGGCAGGATGCGTATTATGCTTATGATGCAGCGGATAGAGGCGCAGGCAGCGCGGATTACGAACGTATTAGGGAACCGTAAAAGAAAGGCTGGGCAAAAATGACATTAAAAGCGTATTTTGAAGAGAAAAAAGGTTTTGGCGTCTTATCCACCGCAGACGGCGAAGGCAGGGTGAACGCGGCCGTCTATTCCAGGCCCCACGTCCTGGGCGACGGCACGGTGGCCTTCATCATGTGGGATCGCCTGACCCACAGCAACCTCCAGTCCAACCCCCATGCCGTCTTCCTGTTCCGCGAGGAAGGCCCCGGGTACAAGGGAAAGCGCATCTACCTGACCAGGACCCGCGAGGAGCAAGAGTCGGAGTTGCTCCATACCCTGCGCCGCAAGAGCCCCTCCCCGGAAAAGGATGCCAGGGAAACCAAATTCCTGGTCTTCTTCGAGGTCGGAAAGGAGATCCCGCTGATCGGCCCGGGCGAAGACTGTCCGGCCGAATGAAGCCCGGCGTGCCGCGTCCGCCTTCCGGGGTGCCCATGGCACCCCCGGGCGGCGCGGCCCGATTGAATTCCCCGCCGGGCTACCGGTTTTTCATCTTCCGGTGGACCGCCAGCAGCAGGACGGCCCCGCCGACCGCGATCGCCGTGCTCTTGAGGGTAAACCCCGAGACGCTGCCGAACCCCAGAAACGAGCTGATGAACCCTCCGACAAAGGCGCCCGCAATGCCGATGAGGATGGTGACGATCATGCCCCCGGGATCCTTTCCGGGCATGAGCAGTTTGGCGACAACCCCGGCGATCAACCCCATGACGATCCATGAAAAAATTCCCATCCGATACCCTCCTTTGTCTTGCTGATGACGGTTTGGGACAGCTGCAGCCTGGATCCAGACCCACCGGCCGTTTCCGATGACGGACCCGGCTTCACGCCTTCGCATTCTCGGCCCGCCATTTCTCCAGCCTGCCGCCGATGAACCGGATGACGGCCTGGTGCGCATCGCTCCCCCGGCCCCCCGCCCACAGGGGCTCCCCGAAAGAGAACCGGGCCTTTTTCGAGGGATCGATTCTGCCGAAATCCTTGAGATGTTTGCCGTTCCCCCAGGCGTCGGTCATGAGCGCGAGGGGGATGACGGGGACCCCGGCCCGCTGCGCCAGCTTGACGCCGATGGAGTTGAACTGCGAAGGATCGAAACGACGGGTCCGGGTCGTCTGGGGGAAGACGATGACGGAGATCCCCTGTTCCAGACGGGCCGTTCCCTCCGCCAGAACGGTCTTGAGGTCCCGGCGGGCGTGGGTCCGCGTGACGGCGATGGGATCGCGCGACCGCAGGACGTGATGGAAGAAAGGATACTCCAGCAGGCTCGACTTCACGACGAAGGTAACGGGCCGGACGGGGCTGACGATGCCCGGGAGGATGCTGGTCTCCATGACGCTCATGTGGTTTCCGATGATCACGAAGGGCGACCGGGCGGCCTTCAGGTGCTCGACCCCGGTGATCTCGAAAGCCACCCCGACCCGCTCCAGCGCCCTCAGGGTGTCGATGCTGCTCCGCGCCCAGTCCCTGTCCCCGTAAAGCCCCCGCCTGGCCTTGAGGGAGGCCAGAAACACGATGAGGCAGAAGCTGCCATAGAACGAAAGATCCGGAAAGGCGGCATCGAAGGCCGCCGGTTCGCGGGTCGCCGTCCGATACGGCGCTTTCAGATGGAGAAATGGTTTCATGAAAAATCTGGTTTGCCCTGTTCGGGTTCCAAAACCTCGGGCCGGGGGCCGATTGTTATGCCGCGCCGCCGACGGCGAATCCCTTGGGGGTCAGGCCGGTCGAGGACGGGGTTCCGGCGATCTGGGCCAGGTAGATGTCCCCCAGCTTCTGGATGTGTTCGTTGACGTTGTCGAAATAGTTGTAGTGGATCTGCTCTTCGTCGATGATGGTCTCAAAGAGCTTCACGCTGATGCTGTCCCCGTTGTCCCGGCAGGTCAGGAGGAACTGGTTGTAGACGTCGATGGTGTCGTCCTCGAGTTCGGAATCGAAGGAGAAGATCGTCTGGACCGGCTGGCCCTTCTCCACCTTGCCCTCGTAGCTCGTCGCGGGCTCGCCCCCCAGTTCCTTGACGCGCTCCGCGAAGGCCTCTGCATGGCGCATCTCGTCGATGGCGATCAGCTTGACCTTTCCGGCCAGCTCGCCGTAGTCCCTGTCGTCCAGGTTGTAGTGCTGGTTCATGTACTGGTGGATGGCGTGCAGCTCCATGGCGCGCGCCTTGTTGAGCACCTCGATCGCTTTCTTCCGGCGGTCTTCTCGGGTCTTCTGGGGCATGGGGGTCTCCTTTGCGTGTCGGGTGAGAAAGAGTTGCAGACCTTCTGCCTGCGCTTGATTCGTTTATCACCACCGGAGCCGTTTATCAATCATCCGAAGCAGGTAATGACATGCAGCGATATCCTCTCGGCAACGAGCCCTGCAGATTGGTTAACGTTTCTCCCTTTTGAAAAAGGAGGCCGCCCGCGGGAAATTGAATTGACATGAACAGGGCCTTTTTCTACAGTACCCCGTTTGCCGCGGCTGACCTTACATTGACGCTGGAGCCGATATGAGGATTCTTTCGCTCTACTACGGACACGACGCCAACCTCACCCTGCTGGAAGGGGGCGAGATGGTGGCTCTTCTGGAAAAGGAACGGCTGACCCGCATCAAGCACGACCAGGGCCCGATGGATCTCGAGCCCATTTTGGAGCAATACGGCTGGGGGCCCGACAGCGTCGATCTGGTCGTCATCAACCCCTACCTGAGGCCCGCCCGCAACGGCCAGCCGTTTGCGTGGGAGCTCGAGGGGGAGCGCTACGACCACCGGCCCGACTACAAGCAGGACGGCTGGGCGGGCCCGCCGGAAGGGCGCATGAGCCGCCACCGGATCCGGCTTTTCGGCCGCTGGGTCGAGGGCTATGCGGTGGACCACCACCTGGCGCATGCCGCCGGGGCGCTCTTCACCTCGCCCTTTGAGGCGGCCGGTATCCTAACTGCGGACGGCAGCGGGGACCTGCGGGCCTGCGCCCTGGCCTGGGGCAGCGGCCACCGCATCCACGAGATCGAGTACGGCTGGGGATACGAGAACAAGAAGATGCAGTTGAACATCGGGGCGGTGTGGGCCTCGCTGGGCGAATACAATTTCGGGATGAAGCGGCTGGAGGGGGCAGGGAAACTGATGGGGCTGGCCAGCTACGGCGCTCCGCAGGAGGAGATGGCCGCGGCGCTGCGGGAGCAGATGCTCTACTACCCCTATGCCCCCTTCCAGACCTTCCGCTTCGGAAGGGGGGAGGAGCTCGGTCTGGACCCCCGGGACCGCTTCGCCCAGGACGTGTGCGCCTCCCTGCAGCGGTTGACCACCGATCTTTTCCTGGAGGCTGCGGCGCGGCTGAAGGCCCGGTTCCCGGTCGACCGGGCCGTCCTGACCGGGGGGTGCGCCATGAACTGCGTCGCCAACACCGCTGTTCACCGCAGCGGGCTTTTTGCCGACACCTGGGTCCAGGCCCAGCCCCACGACGGCGGTTTGAGCCTCGGTCAGGCCCTCTTCGTCTGGCACCACGTGCTGGGGAACCGCAGGACGCCGAAGCCCCTCACCCCCTACCTTGGGACCGATGCCGGCCCCATCGACGGCAACCTCATACCGGGCATCGTCCGCTTGCTGGAGGCGGGCCGGAGCGTGGGGTTATGCTACGGCAAGGCGGAATCGGGCCCTCGCGCCCTGGGGCATCGCAGCATCCTGCTCGACCCGCGCATCCCCGACGGCAAGGAGCGCCTGAACCGGGAGGTGAAGCAGCGCGAGTGGTACCGCCCCTACGCCCCGATGGTGCTGGGCGAGCTCGGGGTGCCGAGCAAGTTCATGTCCTACGTGGTTGCCTCCGACGCCGCCGAAGTCCCGGCCGTGACCCACGTGGACGGCACCACCCGGCCCCAGATCATCGGACCGGGCGACGACCCCTTTATCCTGCGGCTGCTCAAAACCTGGCGCGACAAGACCGGCTGCCGCCTGATCCTCAACACCTCCTTCAACTGCCAGGAGCCGCTGGTCAACACCGTGGAGCAGGCCCGCGCCACGTGGAAGCGCACGGGGCTCGACGTCCTGGTGACCCCCCGTGGGATCGAGACGAAAAACGGGTAATATTTCTGAATCCGACCCATCCCGATCACCTAAAGCTGTTTTAAAGCGCTGGATTAGGCCTGAGGGCAAGGCGTAGCGCAGGTTGGAAGCGGAGCGCACACGCCAGTACGTGAGCATTCCGGCCTGCGGTACAACGCAGCCATCAGGTCTCAGACGGCGTTTTTAAACAGCTTTTAGTAGCGGCGGGTGAGAGTTGCGGATACCCTTCCGGAATGCCGTTTGGCGCACTCGGGGCACCAGCGGTGGTGCTCCTTGGTGTCCGGGTGGTGGTCCACGGCGCGCTCGTGGGCGACGTCTAAAAACCGCGGGGTGGCGAAGCGCTTGCCGCAGCCCTCGCAGGTGGCGAGCGGGTGCCTGCCGATCACCTCGTCGCGGATCGAAATGACGCGGACGTTCTCGTCGTCGCTCACGTGGATGACCTGGGTGGGGCAGATGTTGGCGCAGGTGCCGCAGCCCACGCAGCGGCCTTCCACCGGGACAATGGTTTGCTGCCGGTTGCGGAGTTCGAATTTGAGGGCACCCGCGCCGACGATTTCCCGGCACACGCGCAGACACAGGCCGCAGCGGATGCAGCCGTCGGGCGGCGGGTCGATGGGCAGCTGGAATTCCGCCGCCAACTGGAGCAGGCGCGGGCTCTGGGGCGCGAGCGTCAACAGGTTCTTCACCGCTTTGATACGGGCGGCCTGAACCGCAACGCTCTCGGACTGAACCGTCATCCCGTCAACGCACTTGGTCAGGCAGGCGCGCTTGACCTCGGGCGTGCCTCCCGGCAGGGTCACCTCCACCACGCACAGCCGGCAGGTTCCGCTGGGGCGGCTGAGCGCGGCGTGAAAGCATATCGTGGGCAGCTTGACGCCGCGGGCATGCAGCAGATCCAAAAGGTTCCCGCCTTCGGTGGTTTCCACCTCCTGACCGTTGACACAAATCGTGATCATGGCATCACCTCTTTCGGCCCTCAGGCGCCCAGCAGCCGCAGGCAGTCCTGAGGGAACCGGTGGGTGCCCTTGCCCTCGATGCTGACCTCGATCAGGGCATCCGGGTCGTTTTTGGTGGTGTCCGGGTCGGTGATGATGCCGTGGAGCCCCACATACCGGTCCATGTGCTCGCCCCAGCTCTCATCCTCCGACTTCCGGAAAATTTCCACTTTCTGGCCTCGGTGAAACGCCATGACAGCTCTCCTTTTTCAGCCGACGTGCGGCACGGGTTCAGAGGGGACTGTGCTCCGTGTGCACCCGTGCCGTCTGCCGGCGGGCGCATGCCTGGCAGAGCCTGCGTTCGTTGGCGACCGGGCTGACGCCCTGGGTGCGTTTTTGCAGGAACTCCAGATAGCGCTGCGGGCCGAGAACAGCGCCGCAGACCTCGCAATGCTCGAGTTTCTGCCGGTTCAGGATGGTGCCGCAGTAGGACAAGAGGCGCTCATCCCCGCGGTCGACGATGCGGATGGCATGGTTCGGACAGTTGGCGGCACAGGCACCGCACAGGATACAGCGCTCCGCGGTCACGCGAAAGTCGGTGGCCCCGGGCGCGTCGAAATCGAGGAAGCCGAACGCCAGGGCGTCGATGCCCATCATGTCCCGGCAGACCTCTACGCATTTGCCGCAGCGCAGGCAGATGTCGCAGCGCAGGCAGCGCCGGGCCTCCTCCCGCGCGACGTTTTCGGTGTAGCCCAGTTCCACCTGCTGAAAGGTGGTGCGGCGGCGCTCGAGGTTGAGCAGCGGCATCTCCGGGCGGCGCAGGGTCATCTTGGTGCTGGCCGGGACCTCGAGCCATTCCACCCGGCGGCGGCGCACCGGCACCGGCGGCATCTTCGGCTGGGGGATTCCGGAGAGAAAGCGGTCGATGGCCTCGGCGGCACGCTTGCCCGCGCCGATGGCCTCCACCACGGTGGCCGGTCCGGTGACGGCATCCCCGCCGGCAAAGACCCCGGGGATCGAGGTCTCCATGCTGACGGTGTTGGCCTGGATGGTCTGGCGCCGCGTCCAGGCGAGCCCCTTCAGGTCGCTCAGGCACTCCAGGTCGATGCGCTGCCCGATGGCCGAGACGACCGTGTCGGCCTCGATGAGAAAATCGCTGCCCTCCACCGGCACCGGGAAGAGCCGCTCGCTGGCGTCTTTTTTCACCAGCGTGGCGCGGATGCACTCCAGCCCGGTGAGCCGGCCGTCTTTGCCGACGACGGCCTTGGGGATGGTCAGGAAGGACATGTGAATGCCTTCGTCCTCGGCCTGCTCCACCTCTTCAATGTCGGCCGGCATCTCCGCCCGCGTCCGGCGATAGGCGATGGTCACCTCCTCGGAGCCCAGCCGCAGGCAGGTCCGGGCCGCATCGATGGCCACGTTGCCGCCGCCGACCACAACCGCGTGCTTTCCCGGGATGCGGCGGTCGCCCAACGCCACGCGGCGCAGCAGGTCCACGGCCTCGACGACCTGGGGGAAGGCCGCTTCGCCCGGGATGTTGAGCTTAAAAGAGTGGTGGGCCCCGATGGCAATAAAGACCGCATCGAACCCCTCCGCCTTGAGGCTTGCGAGGGTGGTGTCCTTGCCGTAGCGGGTGTTGAAGCGAAACTCGACCCCCAGCTCCTCCAGCATGGCCACCTCGCGGTCGATCACCTCGCGCGGCAGCCGGTAGCGCGGGATGCCGAGCATCATCATTCCGCCCGCCACCGGCAGAGCTTCGAAGACGGTGACCGCGTATCCTTTCAACGCCAGGTAGTACGCCGCCGTCATCCCGCCGGGGCCGGCGCCGACCACGGCCACCCGCCGCCCCTTGTCGGGCGCCTTGGACGGGTTGCGGTACTGGCGGTCGGAGAGGGCCCGCTCGGCCGCAAACGCTTTGAGAAACTTGATCGAGATCGGCTTGTCCACACGGCCGCGCACGCACATGTACTCGCAGGGACGTGTGCAGACCAGCCCGCACACCCAGGGAAAGGGGTTGTCCCGGCGGATGACCTCGATGGCCTCGGCGTCGCGGCCCTGGCCGACGAGGTTCACGTAGGTGGGCACATCGATGCCGGCCGGGCAGGCCATGTGGCAGGGGGCGGGTACCAGGCGCACGCAGTCGCCCGTGGCGCAGTTGTGCGTGTCGATGTGGCTCTGGAACACCTCGCGGTGCTCGCCCAGGGCGTCCTGAACCGATTTGGCCGCGGCCATGGCGCCGGGTGCGGCCGTGTCGTAGGCAAGCTCATCCGCCAGGGAGGCAATGGCCCCCAAATGGTCGCTCCCGGCCCGCCCCCAGGCGACATCCGCGAGCAGATCCAGGATCTCCTCGGCGATCCGCCGGCTGCGGGGATTGGGAAGCCCTCCGGACTCGATGGTTTCCCCGAGCCCGGCAATAGTTTGATGGACAGGGCATTGGGCCTCTGGCATCGGCCTTTTTCCTTTTTAAAATTCCGCGGACCTCGGTAGACGTCTGCGGATTTTTAGCCGATCTGGTGCTCCAGGCTGGCGATCACCTTGGCGTGGCGCTCGCGACGGATCTGGGTCATCGCCTCCACCTTGCCGAAATGCAGGCAGTGGGTGGTGCAAATGGTGACGCAGGCCGGCTTGAGCCCCGCATCAATTCGGTCCTTGCAGTAGTCGCACTTGACCACTTTGCCCGTTTCGGGGTTCCACTGCGGAGCGCCCCAGGGGCAGGCGCTGATACAGGTCTTGCATCCCACGCACAGGCTCTGCTCGACGTAGACGATCCCGTCCTCGGGCCGCTTGCGCATGGCTCCGGTGGGGCAGGCCGCCACGCACCAGGGGTTCTCGCAGTGGTAGCAGGGCATGAACACGTAGGCCGCTTTCGGCAGGCCGTTCAGCATCTGCGGCGCCACATGGATGACCTGGCAGGGCTTGGGGCCGACCGGCAGGCTCTTGTTGGTCTTGCAGATGACTTCGCAGGAGTGGCATCCGATGCAGTTCTTGGTGTCTTGGAACAGGTAATACTGGCTCATCTAAATCCTCCCAGAGAGTTAAACCGGTTTGACGGTGACGATGGTCTCGTGCAGGGCCGGGCTTCCGCCGATCGTATCCGAGATGTTCTCCTGCAGCAGGGCATCGGAAACACCCTTGTTGAAGGAGCGGGAGGCCAGGCCGGACTCGTGGCCGAAGCCGTGCAGCATGAATGCCGCCTCCGGGTGGATGAGCTCGGTGACAAAAACCTTGATCGCCCCCGAGCCCTGTTTGGAGGCGACCGTCACCCGCCCGCCGTCCTTGATGCCCAGGGCTGCGGCGCGCTTGGAGTGAATCCACAGCGTGTTTTCCGAGAGCAGCTCGTTCAGGTAGGGGTTGTTCTGGGTCGACACGTGGGTGTGCAGGGCGTTGCGGCCCGTCACCAGGCGGAATTCGCTGTCTTTGAGCGCCGGCATGGGTTCGTAGGGCGGAAAGGAGGCGAAGCCCGCGTTCTCGAGCAGGGAGGACGTGAACTCGATTTTCTTCGAGGGGGTCTTGATTTTCAGCCCCTCCGTGCGGTCCCACAGAATCTGCTTGTCCGTGTAGGCGACGAAGCCCGACTGGTCGAAATCCTCCAGGCTGAAACCGGTGCCCTCGAGCTGCCAGCGCACGAGGTCTTCCATGTCTTTGTAGGGGAAGAACTTGCCGATTCCGATGCGTTCCCCGATCTCCTTCAGGATCATGGCGCCCTCGCGGGTGTCGTAGCGCGGCGGAACCGCCTGGCGGCGCAGGAACATCTGCGGTTTCTGGCCGTTGGCCTGCTGCAGGCAGTCGGTGCGTTCCAGATAGGTGGATTCCGGCAGGACCACATCCGAGTACCAGGCGATGTCGCTGTGGTTGACATCGATGGTGACGATCAGGTCCAACGTGTCCAGGGCTTTTTGGGTCAGGGTGGTGTCCGGGATCGATCCGAGCGGCTCGAAGCGATACACGAACAGGGCCTTGATGGGATAAGGGTCCTCGTTCAGGATGGCGTGCGGCAGGATTTGGGGCACGCCGTGGTCGGGGTCCGGCAGGGGGAAGTCCTTGGTGCCGACCTTGTCGAAGCGAGGAACCTTAATTTCCGGGAACGTCTGCTCGGTCAGTTTGCGGGCCGGTTTCTTGCCGACTTCGCCGGGCCCCTTTTTGAAAAAGATCCCACCTTTGGCTTCGACACTGCCCATGAGCGCATTGAGGATCAGGATCGATCGGCGCATGTAGATTTCATTGGTGTGGCTGGCGCCGCGGTAGCCATAATGGAAAATCACCGCCGGCTTGTCCCGGCTGATCTCGCGCGCGAAGGCAACGATCTCGCCGGCCGGGATGCCGGTTTCCTTTTCGGCCCACTCCGGCGTGTAGGGCTGGACGAAATCCTGCAGCTCGTTCAGGCCGAGCACCCATTTTTCAACATACCCGGCGTCGTAGAGGCGCTCTTTGAGAATCACGTGGATCAGGGCGTAGTTGAGGGCGAGGTCGGTGCCGGGCCGGATCATCCAGTAGCGGTTGGCTTTGGTGGCGGTGATGGAGACGCGCGGGTCGATGTAGGTCATCTTGGCCCCGGCGTTCATCGCCTCGATGAGGCTGTTCACCTCTTTCACGGCGATCGCCTCGAACAGGTTGCGGCCATAGAGCACGATGTGTCGGGTGTTTTTGTAGTCGATGCCGATCTGGGCATCGGTGTAACCGAACAGCGAGCGGCAGGCCGTGTTGACCGACCCCTTGCAGAGGGCGTCGTGGGTGAAGTGGTTGGGCGATCCGATGGCTTTTAAGAAAGTCTTGCTGACGTGGGTGGCCAGCTGGGTGCGCTCCCCCAGCACTACGCTGTGACCGCCGTATTTTTTGATGATCCCGCTGAGCTTTTCGGCGATATAGTCGAACGCCTCGTTCCAGGACGCTTTGCGCCATTGCCCTGCGCCGCGTGCTCCCACGCGGATCATGGGCGCCTGGACGCGTTGGGAGTCGTAGAGCAGGGAGATGCCGGCGGAGCCGCGGGGGCAGAGGCTGCCCTCGATGCCGGCGACCTTGGGGTTGCCCTCGATGAAGGTCACTTGGCCGTCTTTTACGGTGACCTTAATTGGGCAGCGCACAGAGCACATGAAACACAGACTGTAGACCGATTTTTCCATCGTTCTAGTTAACCTCCGGAGGATCTGGTAGATAGCGGCGCCACCGTGTGCCTGCTGAAAAGCAGGATGAATCCCTACCCTAAATTACACCGTATTGCAATAGATAGGAAAAGTTCCTGATGATGATTTGAGTCCGGAAATATAAAAAAATCCCGGCTGAAGCCGGGATTTCGTGGATCGATCGTAGATCAAAACAGCGACGGGTCAGGTCAGGTCGGTGCCGCCTTTCCACAGGCAGCTGTCCTCCGGGCAGAAGACATTGAGCCACAGCCCCTTGTCGGCTTTACCCGTAACCCCGGCCGCCTGCAGGGTGATTTTCCCGTCCTTGCCGATGCAGGACTCGTCCGGGCAATGGACTTCGAGCCAGACGCCCGGTTTTCCGCCCGATTCGGCGGCCTTTTTTTTGTCGGCGGGCACTTCACTGCTGCTCAGCACCCTGGCGTCCGGGAAAAAGAACGTGAAACGATTTTTATCGTGGTGGGTCATGATGTGCCTCCATGTTCTGGGGTTTGCAACGCAGGCGCAACGAACATGCGCCGCCTATTGTATTGACTACTGTCGTATCCTTGCCTTGCCCGGGAGCGGAGGGGAAAATCCAGGAGCAAAAGGGTTGCTCTCGGTCGACAGCCGTCCGAGGAATGCCAAAAAATTAAACCATTACAGGGTAATGTCAACGTGAGGCCACCGGCAACGGCGCTGGGCTTTCCGAATGTCATCAGAGATAAATCCACAGGCCCAGCACTGCCAGGGAGAAAAGGGTCACCGGAATCCCGACCCGGGCATGTTCGCGGAAGGAGATCTCGACCCCGAAGATGGAGGCCTGTTCGATCACAATCAGGTTGGCGATGCTGCCGATGGTTATCAGGTTGCCGGCGAAGGTGCTGGAGGCGGCCAGGGCATACCACTGTTCGGGGGCGGCCGGGTCCAGCGATCCGAGCAGGAGCATGACGGCGGGAACGTTGCTCACCAGGTTGCTCAGGACGACGGAGACCACGGACAGGATGCCGAGGTCGTGGAGGTCGATGCCCGCCCTCCTTAAAAACGCCAGTGCGATGGGCGGGGCGCCGACGGCCTCGAGGCTGCCGATGATGACGAAGAGGGAGCAGAAAAGGGTGATCAGGTGCCAGTCCACCAAATGCAGGATCTCACGGGATTTGAGCCTGCGGCTGCAGAGCAGGGCGCCGGCCACGGCAATGGCGCTCAACTCGCGCGGGATCGACGTGAAAAAAAGCCCCAGCATCAGGCCGACTCCGGCGAGGCCCTTGAGGCTCTGCCAGCGGTCAAAGGAGGGCAGCGACTGGACGATCGGCATCGGGTCCGGGGCTTTTTCCTGGCGGCCGAACTCCTTTCGAAACAACCAGCACAGCAGCAGGAAGCTCCCCGCCAGGGCGAGGAGGGCCGGCGGCCCGCACCATAGAATAAACCGGCCGAACTCCAGCCGGCCGACTTGGCCGATCAGCATGTTCTGAGGGTTGCCGATGATCGTGGCGGTGGAGCCGATGTTGCTGGAGACGGCCAACCCGAGAAGGAATGGCAGTGGGTTCAGCCGCGAGGCGTGCAGCGACAGGATCAGCACCGGGGTGAAGGCCAGGCAGACGATGTCGTTGGCCAGCACTGCGGATAGAACGGCGCTGGCGGCCATGCTGACCAGAAGAAAAAAACGCGGGCGCACCAGCAGGTGGGAGATGCGAAAGGCGGTATACGTGTAGAAGCCGCCCAGCCGGAGCTGGGCGGATACGACCATCAGCGCATAAAGCAGGATGATGGTGGAAAGATCGACATGGCCGACCGCCTGTGGGAGCGTGACGGCGCCGGCCACGATCATGGCGATGGCGCCCAGCAGGGCGATGCCGGTGCGGTCGAGGGCTAGCCCGGGGAAATGCCCGAGCGCCACCCCGAGATAGGCCACCAGGAAGATGGCGACGGTCGGCAGCATGCCGGCATCAGGCTTTGCCCGTTTTCAGTAGGTCGCGGATTTCGGCCAGCAGCACCTGGTCCGTGGTCGGCGGCGGCGGGGGCGCGGCCGCGGCCTCTTCCTTTTTGGAGCGCATCACCCAGCCCAGGAACTTCACGATGAAGATGAACAGGGCCAGGGCGACCAGCAGGAAGTTGACGATTTCGCCGATGAACAAACCGAAGGGGAGCTCCTTGCCGTTGTAGGCCAGTTTCCAGGCCAGGTATCCCTGCTCGCCGGGCATGATGAAGCTGATGAGGGGCATGATGATGTGCTTGACCAGCGAGTCGACGATTCGGCCGAAGGCCGCGCCGATGATGACACCGATCGCCAGGTCGATCACGTTGCCCTTAAAAGCGAATGCCTTGAACTCCTCCAACAACGAAAACGACTTTTTGGCCGGGTCCACGGCTGCGACGTTTGCTATATCTTTTTCCATTGCCATATGCCTCTCCTTTTTGGCGGTTGTTGTCTGCGGTTGTGGCGTCTATGCGGTTGTGGGGCCGCGGAGAAGCTCCAGCACCTCCGGCAGAAGCCGAACCGAAGTGCTCAAGGCCTCGTTGCCGTAAATGGTTTCGTTGCCCGACCAGTCGCCGAAGTACCCACCCGCCTCGCGCAGGATCACCGGGAACGGGCCGCAGTCGTGGGCGTTCATGATCGGGTCGAGCATGAGCTCGAGCCGCCCGGTGGCCACCAGGGCGTGGCCGTAGGCGTCCGACCAGCCGACGCTGTGCCAGGCGGCCGCGATGATGCGCTCCCATGCCTTTTCGCGCCCGGCCGCTTTGAAGTTGGCGGCGTTGGTGAAGGAGACGATGCTGCGGCCGATGGACTCGACCGGGCTGACCCGGCAGCGCCGCCCGTTCAGCCGGCAGCCCAACCCCTCGGCGGCATAGACCATTTCGCCAAGGGCCGGGAAATAGGCGACGCCGGCCACGATGCGTTCCTCGATCTCCAGGCCGAGCAGCACGCCGTAAAGCGGCACCCCGCGGATGAAGGCCTTGGTGCCGTCGATGGGGTCGATCCACCAGCAGGGGGCACCATCGGTCCCTTCGGAGCGGCCGAACTCCTCGCCGACGATGCGATGGCCCGGGAACCGTTTCTCGACCCGGAGCCGGATCAGTTCCTCCGCTTTGCGGTCGGCCTCCGTGACGGGTGTGTCATCGCCCTTCATATCCGGTTTGAGATCGGTCTGGAAATGACCGAGGGTGAGGCGCCCGGCTTCGTAGGCGGTCTCGACGGCGAATTCCAGATAATCGTGCAACGCGGCTGAAGCCATGGCCGGCTATGTCTCCGATGTGCTCCGATCCATGGGGCTGCCCAGATGGGCCAGCATCCGCTCCCGCCACAGATCCTGGTGGACGATGCAGACATCCTCCCGATCGTCGCGGGTGGCCACCACGGTGCCGAACTCTTTGGGTTCCACAACGGCACAGGCTTGGCCCGTCCAGTTGGCGAAGTCGGGCTTGACCGCTATGAACCGTTCCATAACGGCTTTGTCAACCGCCATGAAACAGCCCCGTTCGGGCAAATAGACCGTGTCCGCGTTTTTCCGCTGATGGTGGACGAAGTAGGCGATCATGTTCGTTTTCTCCTTTGAGCGGAGGCCTATGGCGGGGTCACTACCGGAAAGACAGGGGTGGCCACCTCCGCGTGAGGCTTGCGGCTGTTGGGGCTCTCCATGGCACGCAGGTCGTCCGGCAGCCCGGAATCCTCGGTTTTGCGACCCACGGCGATGGCGGCCATTACCAGGAACTCCTCCGGGGAGACCCCCAACACCTCGTAGGCTTTTTGCAGGTTGAAACCGGCCATGGCGTGGGCGTAAAGCCCCAGTTTGCGGGCCTGCAGCGCCAGCGCCATCCAGGCCGCACCCGCGTCGTAGGGTGCGTGGCGGTTTTCCTTGCCGGTTTTCTGGAAATGGCGCCGGGCCAGGATGAACATCAAGAGCGGCGCATGGCCGGCCCAGGTCTGGTTTTTGGCGGCCAGGCAGGCGGCCAGTTTTTGGCGTTGCTCCGGTGCGGTGGCGTAGACGAACAGCCAGGGCTGCTCGTTGTAACAGGACGGGGCCCAGCGGGCTGCCTCGAAGAGGGTCCGGACCTCGCGGTTCGAGAGCGGGTCCGACGCCAACGCCCGCGGCGACCAGCGGTCGGTGAACATGCTGTCGATGTCCCAATCGGGGGACCGCGGGTTTAACGGCTTGGCGTTCATGCACCTTTCTTTTCTTCGGTCGTCTTTTTCTTTTTGGGCCGCGCGTTTCCGTTGGTCCCCCGCCAGATTTTTCCCCGCTTGGAACGATGATCCCCTTTTCCCATGAAGGCTCCTCCTTGCTCCGGTTGACGGTTGATGTGGTGTGCAGGCAGCCTATAGCACAGACTGACGCCTAAACTCAATGGCCGGTATCGGCGGCCGCCGATGCCAGAGCGCGCAGCACGCGATCGATCCTGGTTTCGATCAGGGTCTCGGCGGCGATCAGCTCGCGGCGCGATGCAAACGATGATCCCAGCTCGCGCAGAATACGATCGTGGACGGAGGGTTGGGCATTGATCCGCCCGTAATCGATGGGCGCGCGCGGATAGAGGCCGTCGTTAAAGAAGTAGTTGGCCGGGCCTTTCCAGTCCTGGCCGCGGTGCGGCCAGGACAGTTTCAGTCCGAAGAGCTCCGCCAGCGCGTCGCGGGCGGGCCGGCGTTCGGCGACCTCGGCCGGTGCCAGCGGCCGGCCCAGCCGGGTTTCGATCCCCGCGAAGATGGCGGCCAGCAGTTGCTCCTCGGTGATCACGAGCCCGTAGAGGTACCAGTCGGCGCAGACTGTTTTGACGATGGTTTTGTGGCCGGAGGGCAGGTTGCGGGTGGAGGGGCAGAAGTAGTCGCGGCAGGCCAGTCCGCCGTAGAAGCTCAGCCCCCGGTAGTCGATCCCCTCGTTACCGTCGGCCAGAGGGTGGAGCAGGCAGCCGGGGCGCAGGCGGCGAGGGCCGAGAAAGCCTAAAAACGGGCACGCGTAGAAATCGATGTACGGCCGTTCGCCGTGCTCGCGGCGCTCCATGCGGATCCGGAAATCGTCGATTGCGTCCGCGCTGCGCAGGACCCCGGCGAACTGCTCGGTGCGGGTGGCGAGAAGGCACCGGAGCTGCTCCCGCGAGGCGCCGGCGCAGTTGTAGAGGCCGCAGCAGGCGCCGCAGGAGACGGCGTCGTTCACCTGGCAGAGGTAGACCCCGCCGGGAACCCGGGGGTCGGGGGGGCTGAGGTGGCTGGGGGCGAGGGGGTTCATAAAGACCAACAGGGTTCGGGTTCAGGGTTCGGGGTTGAAAAAAACCCAGAAGGGCTGGTATCGAAGCTTGCGTTATCCTCAAGACGTCGATAGGTTTCCAATCCGCGCTCCTGAACCCTTGAACTCTTTCCGACCTATTTCTTTAATCAGCTTTCTTCAATCAGCTCTCTCCCGTCGCTTCCACTCATACAGCGCCACCGCCGTCGCGGCGGCGGCATTGAGCGATTCCACCTCGGGCCGGATGGGGATGCGCACGGCCCGCCGGCGCCAGAGCGCGGGCAGCCCCGGGCCTTCCAGGCCGGCCAGCAAACCAAAAGATCGGAAGAGC
>NZ_JBGSQX010000029.1:0-24813 GCF_041737845.1 Desulfococcus sp. | reverse complement strand
GCCGCCGGCGCCGCCGCCGGGGCCCTGACCGAGATCGCGGTCTTCGCCCCCATGCGCCGCCGCAGCCGGGACAACTGGGTCATGAACTCCTTCCTCCTCACCGTCGGCCTGGCCGTGCTCCTTATCAACGGACACCTCCTCATCTTCGGGGCCGACTTCAAGGGCATCGTGCGCTACTGGTCCGGCCCGCCGGTCTCCATCATGGACGTCTTCATCTCCCGGGACCGGCTCTTCGCCTTCCTCTTCTCCCTCGTCGTCATCTTGGCCTTCTGGCTTTTCATGCGGACCACCCGCATGGGGCGCGCCATCCGCGCCGTCTCCCAGGATGAGACCGGCTCCCTCATGGTCGGCATCAACCTCAGCGCCATCCTCATTTTCACCATGGCCCTGGGATGCTCGCTCGCCGCCGTGGCCGGCGCCAGCCTCCTCTTCCTCTACCCCTCCTACCCCACCGTCGGCCTCGAGGCCCTCTACATGGCCTGGTTCATCGTCATCCTCGTGGGCCTGGGCAACATCATCGGCGCCCTCACCGGCGGCTTCATGGTCGCCCTCCTCAAGGTGGTCACCGTCGAATACATCGGCGCCGGATGGGACTTCGTCGTGCCCACCGCCCTCATTATCCTGGTGCTCATCTTCAAACCCAGCGGCATTTTCGGCTCGGAAGTCCGGGGCGTCCTCGACAAATAGACCTCAGGAGGTTAGCGCGTCATGAATCCATTCGACAAACTGCTCAGACAATTGAACCTGACCCCGGCGGGCCTGCTCGGGCTCGCCATCCTGGCGGTCCTGCCCGTTGTCCCGCCCTTCAACCAGGAATACCTGATCCGGTGGCTCATCGCGGCGGCCTTCATCGCCGCCGGCGCCATCGCCTTCGACTTCACCGCCGGGTTCATCAACATCGTCAACTTCGGCTTCTACGCCATCCTGGGGCTGGGCGGCTACACCTCGGCCATCCTCGCCGTGAGCCTCGGCGTGACCCCATGGATCGGCGTCTTCTGCGGCGCCGTCACCGCAGGCCTCCTGGGGCTCCTCACCGGCATGCTGACCCTCCGCCTCCGGGGCATCTTCGCCGCCGTCATGGCCTGGTTCGTCGGCCTCGCCCTCATGGGCCTTGCCACCAAGATGGTCTGGCTCACCCGCGGGCCCCTGGGGCTCCGCACGCCCCGGCTCCTGGAGACCGCCTCCAACGTCCCCTACTACTACCTGATCCTGGGCCTGATGCTCGTCACCTATCTCATCTGCAGCAGGGTCGTCAGCTCCAGGATCGGCATCGCCTTCAAGGCCATCGGCCAGAACATGGACGCCGCCAGGACCTCGGGCATCAATCCGACCTACTACCGGATTCTCAACTTCACCCTTTCGTGCACCCTGGCGGGCCTCCTGGGCGGGTTCTACGCCCACTACTACGGCATCCTCACCCCCGACATCATGCACACGGCAAAGACCGTCGAGGTCCTGGCCGTCGCCTACATCGGCGGCCGCGGCAGCCTCTGGGGCGGGGCCGCCATCGCCTTCCCCTTCATCCTCGCCATGGAGCTCGTCCGCTCGGGCCTCTCCAACCTCCCGGGCCTCAACCTGATCATCTACGGGCTCCTGCTCATCTTCGTCATGATCTATTACCCCGGCGGGTTCGCCAAGTTCTTCGATGTCCATATCCGGCATCCCAAAAACCGCGCCCTCAATTACTTCCTGAACGGCGCCTCGCTGCGGACATGAGCCGCGAAACGCCGCATGCCGGCCGAATGATTGCAGGCGGAAGCCCATGCTGAAAGCGTTGATCATGCATACACCGCGCACGCTGTTGTGCGCTACATTCACTAACAAGGAGATCAAGGAATTATGAAGACACATGCGAGAGCAGTCGTCATCGGAGGCGGCGCCATCGGCGTCAGCGTTGCGTTTCATCTGGCCAAATACGGATGGAAGGATGTCGTCCTCCTTGAAAAACATGAACTGACATCCGGCTCCACCTGGATGGCCGCCGGGAACTGTTCCTTCTTCCACAGCAATTACTACCCCACCCAGGTCAACATGAAAAGCATCGAGATCTACCAGAATCTCGAAAAAGAGACGGGCCAGTCCGTCGGCTGGCACACCACCGGCTCCATCCGGACGGCCGACAACCCCGGCCGCATGCAGGAGCTGGGATACGTCTATAGCATGAACCGCTGTCTGGGGCTCAACGTCGACTGGGTCACCCCCGCGGAGATGAGCAAGCTGCATCCGCTGATGAACGTGGAAGGCTTTCTGGGCGGCCTCTACTGGCCCGACGACGGCGACGTGGATCCCAACGGCATCACCCAGGCCATGGCCATCGGCGCCAAGAAGCACGGCGCCGAGCTCAACACCCACACCCAGGTCACCGGCATCGACCGGACGCCGGGCGGCGAATGGGTGGTCCACACCAGCAAGGGCGACATCACCTGCGAATGGGTCGTCAACGCCGCCGGCCTGTGGGCCCCGCAGGTGGCGGCCATGGTCGGCCTGGAGATCCCGTCCATCGCCGGCGAGCACACCCATATCCTGTTCGAGGCCATCGACGCCGTCGAGAAGAGCCCCACCATGCTGCCCCTGGTCCGCGACCCCGACAGCTCCATCTACATCCGCCAGGAGATGAACAGCCTCATCCTCGGCCTGTATGAAAGCAAGGTCAAGCAGTGGTACCCCGAGGGCGTGCCCTGGGATTACGCCCAGACCGAGCTCCAGCCCGACATCGACCATATCGCGAAATTCATCGAGGCCGGCATTTACCGGTTCCCGATCATGGGCGAGACGGGCTTCAAGCACGTGACCGCCGGCCCCATCACCTATACGCCCAACGGGGATCCCCTGGTCGGTCCGGCCTACCCGCTGAAAAACTTCTTCCACGCCTGCGGCTACAGCTTCGGCATCACCCAGGCCGGCGGCGTCGGCCACTACATTGCCGGCTGGATCATGGAAGGGGAACCGGAAATCGATCTCTGGTCGATGGACAGCAGGCGCTACGGTTCCTATGCCAACTGGGCCTATAACCACGAAAAAATCGAGGACACCTACCCGCGGCTCTACTCGATCATCTATCCCAACGAATGGCGGGCGGCGGCCCGGCCCAACCGGACGAGCCCCATCTATGAGTACCAGAAGCAGGCCGGGGCCTCCTTCGGCGACTATTTCGGCTGGGAATGTCCCAACTATTTCACCGACAATGCGGAAGACCGGTGCGAGATCCCGAGCTGGAAGCGCAACAACACCTTCGATTACGTGGCGGCCGAGTGCCGTCACGCCGCAGCGCATGTCGGCCTCATCGACCTGACCCGGTTCGCGAAAACGAAGATCAGCGGCCCCGGCGCCGAAGCCTGGCTGAACCACATGACCTGCCAGAAGGTGCCGGTCAAGGACGGCCGCATCGCCCTCACCCCCATGCTGAACCGGAAGGGGACCTTCAAGACCGACATGACGGTCACCCGGGTGGGGGACGGGGAATATTTCTGTGTGACGGCGAGCGTCGGCAAGCGCCATGATCAGCACTGGATGATCCAGAATCTGCCCGAAGACGGCTCGGTCCGGATGGAAGACCTGACCTATCGCATGGGATGCTTCGTCATCGTCGGACCCAGGAGCCGGGATCTCCTGCAGAAGGCCGCCTACGCGGATGTGTCCAACGCGGCCTTCCCCTTCGGAACGAGCCGGGAGATCTTCGTCGGCCGCGTCAAGTGCCGGGTCAACCGCATGAATTACGTGGGCGAGCTGGGGTATGAGATTTTTCATCCCATCGAAGCTCAGATCTCCCTCTACGAAACCCTCGCGGCTGCCGGAAAAGAATTCAACTTCAAGATGATCGGCATGTACGCCATGGATTCCATGCGTCTGGAGAAGGGCTACCTGGGGTGGAAGAGCGAGATGAACGTCCACCACTCCCCCCTCGAAACCAACGTGGACTGGACGGTGAAGTGGGACAAGGACTTCATCGGCAAGGAGGCCCTACAGGCCGAGGAGGCCCGGGGCATCGCCCTGAAGCTGGTCTGCATGACCGTCGACGCCGAGGATGCGGATCCGTGGGGCTACAACGGGATCTACAAGGACGGGCGGCGCATCGGCATGACCTCCTCCGGCGGCTACGGCCACCGGGTGGGCAAGAGCCTCGGCCTGGGCTATGTTCCGCCGGAATTCGCATCCCCCGGCACCCGGCTCGATATGGAGATCCTGGGGAAGATGCGCGCGGCGGAGGTGGTCGCCATGCCGCTCTACGATCCCAGGAATGAAAAAATAAAATCCTGATCGTCCAGAGCACCCCCGGCCGCGCGGGGCGGGAACCGCTTCTCCCCGTCCCGCGCCCGGGGGCTTGCATCCGGCGCCGGACCGCGCCGGACCGCACCGGACCCCGGGGAGCCGGCGCCGGAAACACCAAGGCATTCGAAAAAAGAGGAAGATACCATGCAAATCTATGTATGTGTGAAGCATGTGCCGGATACGGCGGCCAACATCAAGGTCGTCGGCGAAAACGGGTATAACGATTCAACGTGCAAGTTCATTGCCAGCCCCTATGACGAATATGCCATCGAGGCCGCCGTCCAGTTGGTCGAAAAGGAAGGCGGCGAGGTGGTGGTGGTGACCGTGGGGCCCGAAGCCGCCGTAGGGACCCTGCGCGGCGCCATGGCCATGGGCGTCCACCGGGGCATCCTGGTCAAGGTCGAGGGCCAGTTCCTCGACAGCGGCATCACCAGCCAGGCCCTCAAGGCGGCCATCGAGAAGGACGGCAAGCCCGATCTCATCTTCACCGGGAAGGGCTCGGTGGACACGGAGGGGTTCCAGACCCAGTACCGCCTGGCCGCGGCCATGAACCTGCCGGTGATCAACGAGGTGATGCGGCTCACCGTGGGCGGCGGCAAGGCCGTCGCAGAGAGGGAGATCGGCGCCGGCTCCCGGGAGGTGCTGGAGGCCCCGACGCCCTGCATCCTGGGGGCGACCAAGGGCCTGAACGAGCCCCGCTACCCGAAATTCCCGGACATCATGAAGGCCAAGAAGAAAGAGATCAAGCAGTTCACCCTGGCCGACCTGGGGATCGACGCCGCCGGGGCCGGGACGGAGCTTCTCAAGCTGGAAGCCGTTCCGGAGCGCTCGGGGGCCAGGATCCTCGAAGGCGCCACCCGCGACCGGGTCGCGGAACTCATCCGGATCCTGAAGGAAGAAGAAAAGGTCTTATAGCCACCAACCAATACGAGGCCCTTTCGGCATGAAGGGCCGGGGAGAATCATCCAATGGCCAATATAGGAGTGTTGATCGAGATCGAGGGCGGCGAGCTGAAGAGCACGAACTTCGGTGTCCTCACCGCCGCGTCCGAACAGGGGAAAAACGATGTCTACGCCATCGTGATGTCGGGGGCGGCCGACGCCGTCAAGGATGAACTTGCAGCCTACGGCGCGGGCAAAATCGTGGCGGCTGCGGGCGAGGGGATCGAGAAGAGCCCGGACCTCCAGGCGGCGGTGCTGGCCGCGGCCATCCGGGAATATTCCCTTGCGGGCGTCCTGGGCCTGGCCAGCGCCCGGGGCAGGGACATCTTCGCCCGCCTGGCCGCCGCCGTGAACCTGCCGCTGGCCGCCGACTGCGTGGCGGTGAATTTCGCGGAAAAAACCGTGCGCAAGTCCCATTTTTCCGGCAAGACCGTGGCCACCATCCGCCTGAACGCGGATGTTCTGCTCGCGGCCATCCGACCCAACGCCGTGGAGCCTGTCAAGACCCCCGTGACGGCGGAAATCCTGAATTTCGCGCCATCGGTGCCGGACCCGGGCCGGGTCCGGATCGTGGAGACGAAACTGGCCGGCACGGACCGGATGGACCTCACCGAAGCAGCCATCATCATTACCGGCGGCCGCCCCATCGGCTCGGCCGAGAACTATAAAATCCTCGAGGAATGTGCTTCGGCCCTGGGATCTGCGGCTGTCGGGGCCTCCCGCGCCGCCGTCGATGCCGGGTTCGCGCCCCATTCCAAGCAGGTCGGCCAGACCGGAAAAACCGTGAGCCCCAAGCTTTACATCGGATGCGGCCTGTCCGGCTCGGTCCAGCATTTTGCCGGGATGAAGACCTCCAAGGTCATCGTGGCCATCAACACGGACAAGGATGCGCCGATTTTCGAGAAATGCGACTACGGCATCATCGGCGACCTGTTCGAGATCGTCCCCGAACTGACCCGGGCGTTGAAGGAAAAGTAACCCGTCGACTCCGCCCCTGGGCGGGCGCCGATCGCGGCCCGGCATCCGGGTCAGGCCGTGCCGTGATCTTTTTCGAGACCCGCATGCCGGGCGAGGGGCCGGGGCCCCGACCGGACATGCCGTCGCAACTGGAGTGTGCCATGCAAAGCTACATCCTCGTCAAATCCTTCATCATGCTGTCGGCCCTCGGGGCCGCGTTCACCATCTTTTACCAGAAGGTCAAACGCCTCTACCGCCTGATGATGGCGGTGGACGGCAAGACCGAATTCAAGCTGGACCGCGTCTGGGACCGCGTCAGGATCATCTTCACGGATGTCCTGGGCCAGTCCAACGTGCGGCGGAAACTGCTTCCCGGCCTGTCCCACATGCTGATCTTTTTCGGGTTTCTGGCGGTTCAGCCCCATTCCCTGGAGCTCATGGTCAAGGGGGTCATTCCGGTCTTTGACGTGGCCCACCTGGCCCCCGGCCTTTACGGCGCTTACCTCTATGCGGCCGACATCCTGGCGTCGCTGGTGCTGGCGGGGTTTGCCTACGCCGTCTACCGGAGGGCCCTCGTGCGCCCCGGGTACCTGACCATGGGGATCGACGCCAGCCTGATCATTCTGTTCACCTGCGTCATCATCGTGACCTTCCTGCTCATCAACGCCTTCCAGACCCTGATGCCGTCAACCTTCGACTATGCCGCCGTGCTGCCCGTGTCGGGCGCCCTGGCCGCCTTCCTGGGGCTGGGCGGGCTGACCCCGCAGCAGGTGTTCATCGGCTACGAGGCAAGCTACTGGATCCATATGGCCACCATCCTGGGGTTTCTGGTCTACATCCCCGGGTCGAAGCACCTCCACCTCCTGGCGGCGGCGCCCAACGTGTTCCTGAAGCCCCTCCGGCGGGAAAAAGCCATGGTCCGGACCGACATCGAAAACGAGGCGGCGGAGAGCTTCGGCCTGGGCAAGGTGAACGACCTCAACTGGAAGAACGTGCTGAACCTCTACGCCTGCACCGAGTGCGGGCGGTGCGAGGAGCAGTGCCCGGCGTCCGCCACGGGCAAGCCCCTGTCGCCCAAGAAGATCATCCACGATATCAAGATCGACCTGTTTGCGCACGCCGACCCGATCCTGTCGGGCTACAAAGAGAGCATCCGGCCGATCCTGCGGGAGGGCTCCCCCGTCACCGACGACGTGATCTGGTCGTGCACCACCTGCCGGGCCTGCGAGGACATCTGCCCGGTCAACATCGAGCAGCTCGATTTCATCATCGAGACCCGCAAGCACCAGGTCCTGATGGAGGCCAATTTCCCGCCCGAAATGCAGGAGACCTTCACCAACCTGGAGAACCAGGCCAACCCGTGGGGCTTCTCGGCCGACACCCGGGCCGATTGGGCCAGGGGCATGGACGTCCCCCTCATGAGCGACCGGCCCGAGGCCGAGGTCCTCTGGTATGTGGGGTGCGCCGGCGCCTTCGACGACCGGGGCAGGAAGATCTCCAGGGCACTGGCCCGGGTGATGCAGCGCGCCGGGGTCGATTTCGCGATTCTGGGGCCCGAGGAGGCCTGCAACGGCGACCTGGCCCGAAGGTCCGGCAACGAGTACCTGGCCCAGATGCTCATCCAGCAGAACGTCGAGGTGTTCAACCAGTACAGCCCCAAAAAGATCGTCACCGGGTGCCCCCACTGCTTCAACATCATCAAGAACGAGTTCCCGCAGTTCGGCGCATCGTACCCGGTGGTCCACTACACCGAGTTCCTCTTCGACCTCCACCGGCAGGGGAGGCTCGTACCCAACGGCAGAAGCCTGGGGGATCTCACCTTTCACGACTCCTGCTACCTGGGTCGCTGGAACGGCATCTACACGGCCCCGCGGAACCTGCTGTCGAGCATGAACGGCGGCGGGCGTCTGGTGGAACTGAAACGGCACGGCGACAAGGGATTCTGCTGCGGCGCCGGCGGCGGGCGCATGTTCATGGAGGAGACCATCGGCAAGCGCATCAATACCGACCGCGCCGAGGAGATCGTGGGCGCGGGCGTGGCGACCGTGGCGGCCGCATGCCCCTTCTGCGCCACCATGCTGGCCGACGGCCTCATGGAGACCGGGGCCGCGGTGGAGGTCAGGGACATTGCTGAAATCATAGACGAAGCCACGGCATAAGCGGCGGCCTCGGGAGGAACCCATGACGCTGGAAGAAAAAATCATCGGCATCCTGAAGGATGCCGGGATCCCGTATGAAATTTTCGAGCACGAACCGGTCTACACCAACCCGGCCATGGCCCTGGCCCTGAACGTCTCCGAGGCCGAGACCGTGAAATCGCTGGTGGTGGTGACCAAGGAAAAAGAGATGGTCGTTCTGGTGCTGCCGGGCGACAAAAAGGTGGACTGGAAAAAGGCGGCGGCCGGCATCGGCACCAGGAAGGTCTCCTTCGCCAAACCCGAAGAGGTGGCCTTGAAGGTCGGCTGCGAGGTGGGATGCGTCCCGCCCTTCGGGCAGTTGACCGACCTGCCGATTTTCATGGATGCGGAGCTGACGAAAAAGGACCATGTCTATTTCAATCCCGGTGTCCACGACAAATCGTTCAAAATCAGGGCCTGGGACCTGAAAAAGGTCTGCAATCCGAAAATCGTCTGATGAGCCTTCCGGGGCGGCGCGTCGACGGCCGCCCCGGAAGGCCCCTTCTCCGGTTTTGGTGGAACGCGGTGGATCTGTCGATTTATCCGTGAACCGGCCGGCCCGCGGCCTTCAAAGCGGTTTCCAGCAGGATCTCCGCCAGGGTGGGATGGGCGTGGATGGTATCGGCGATGTCCCCGACGGTGGCGCCCATCTTGATGGCCAGGGTCGCTTCGGCGATGAGGTCGGTGGCGTGGGGTCCGATGATATGGACCCCCAGCACCCTCCCGGTATCCGCGTTTGAAACGATCTTGGCCTGACCGGAGATCTCGCCCATGACCTGGGCCTTGCCCAGGGTCCGGAACAGGACGGAGTCCGCCCTGACCGGAAGGCCATCCGCCCGGGCCTGGGCTTCGGTGAGCCCCACATCGGCCACCTCGGGCGTGGTGAAAATGGCGCCCGGGACGAGAGGGTAATGCATGCGTTTTTCGCCCCCCATGGCGTTTTCCGCGGCGATCTCTCCCTCGGTGGACGCCACGTGGGCCAGCATGACCTTGGCCGGTCCGAGAATATCGCCGATGGCGAAAACGTTCGGCGCGGAGGTCCGCATCGCGTCGTCGGCGATGATCCATCCCCGATCGTCGGTCCGGACCCCGATATTCTCGAGGCCGATGGCCCCTGAATTGGGCTTTCGGCCGATGCAGACAAGCATTTTTTCGACCTCGGCCGAGATAGGCTTCCGGTCTTTTTCCGCGGGCGATTCCAGAAACGGCGACGGGCCGATGGTCACCCGGAGCCCGCTATCGGTCTTTTCATAACCGGTGACGGTCTTGTCGACCATGAAGGCGATCTTCTTCTTTTTCATCTCCCGCTGAAGGGTCTTGGAACAGGCCTCGTCCACGGACGGCAGGGGCAGGAGCCGCGGCATGGCCTCGACCACCGTCACTTTTGCTCCCAGGCCCGAGAGCATGCAGGCGAACTCGCACCCGATGACGCCGCCGCCGACGATGAGGATCGATTCGGGCACCGCCGTGAGCGAGAGGGCGTGGTTGCTCGAGAGGATCCGTTCCCCGTCGAAGGGAAGGGCGGGGATGTTGAGAGGCTCGGTTCCGGTGGCGATGATGAGCCGGTCCCAGGCCACGTCGATATCCGCCTCCTCCGTGCGGCGCACGGTCGCAAGGCCCGGCTCTTTGACATGGGCGTCGCCCGGAATGTGGCGGATTTTATGATGCTTGAGCAGATCGAGGATGCCCTTGGCCTGGGTGGCCAGAATCTCGCTTTTCCGGGCCATGAGCCGGGCCATGTCGACCCGGGGGAGCGTGTCGACCTGGATGCCGAAGGTCGCGGCCCGGTGGAAGTCCTCCAGAACCGCCGCCGTCCGGATCATGATCTTGGACGGGATGCACCCCCAGTTGAGGCAGGTGCCGCCGACGGTCTCCCGCTCGATCACCGTCACCTCCGCCCCGAGCTGCGCGGCGCGCACCGCGGCCACATATCCGCCCGGACCCGCGCCGATAATGGTTATTCGTGTTGCCATACGCCCTCCTTGTCTCCCAATGGGTTTCAGCCGCACTCGCTGGATTTGACGAACAAGATATCCGGATACATATACGATTTTGGCGAAATTATCAAATTTAATAAAAACGAAGCAAAATTTTTTATCATATGCAAAGCAAGATAAAATAATATTGACATATACATCAATCTAAACCAATATGCGACTCAAGAGCCCCCCGATAACGAAACCAAACAGCATCGCACAAAGGACGTCACCGGTAATCGCGTTGCCCATGGTCCATCCTGCTGCCGCTTGCCGCCGCATCCAGCAGGGGCAACCACGCAATTACCTTTTCCCAACACGCTAAGGAGAAAAACCATGGAAAGTCATTCCAAGAAAACCCTTCTTCACGCTTGGCATATCTCACATGGTGCCAACATGGCCGATTTCGGCGGCTATGAAATGCCCTTGTGGTATGCATCCGCGAAAAACGAGCACCTGGCGGTGTTGACCCATGCGGGGGCATTCGACACCAGCCATATGGCATGCCTCCTGGTGTCCGGCGAGGACGCGCTCCGGCTCTTGCAGCAATGCTTTTCCAACGATATGGCGGCCTGCATCGGGTCGGAGAAAAAAGCGCTTTTCCCGGGCCGATGCGTCTACGGCGCCTTCCTGAACGAAAAAGGGGAGGTCATCGACGACGCCATCGTCTTCCATCTCGCGGCGAACGAGTACATGATCGTTGTCAATGCGGGCATGGGGGCGCCCGTGGCGGCCCACCTTGCGGCCCATGCGGGGGGGGCGGATGTCCGGATCATCGACCTGACGGACCGCCTGGGGAAAATGGATGTCCAGGGCCCCCTGGCGGCCAGGGTGGTGCGGAAGATCCTGAAATCGCCCGATGCCGTATTCGACCGGATGACCTATTTTTCCTTCAAGGGGCATTTCGATGCGGCGTCGCCCCTGGCTGATGCGGTAAGGCTTGCTGACGGGACCCCCATCCTGCTCTCCCGGACCGGGTACACCGGCGAGTTCGGGTTCGAGATCTTCATCGCCCCCGGGCAGTTTGCGGGGTTATGGGAGAAGGTGATCCATGCCGGCGGGGAATTCGGGCTTACGGCCTGCGGTCTTGCGGCCCGCGACTCCCTGCGCGCCGGCGCCGTGCTTCCCCTGTCCCACCAGGATATCGGCCCCTGGCCCTTTCTCAACACCCCCTGGTCCTTCGCCCTCCTCTACGATGCCTCGGGCAGAGGGTTCACCAAATCCTTCATCGGCGACCAGGCCTTGGCCGCCGTGGCGAATCCGGAATTCACCTACCCCTTCGCCGGCTTCGACCTCAGAAAGGTCACCCTTCCGGCGGCGGTTCTGGATGCGGGGGGCGCCGAAATCGGCACGGTCCTCACCTGCGCCACCGACATGGCCATCGGGCGCCACCAGGACCGGATCTACAGCATCGCCAGCCCGGACAGGCCCGAAGCCTGCCGGATCAAGGGGCTCTGCTGCGGTTTTGTCAAGGTGAAACGCCCCCTGGCCCCCGGCGCCGTGCTGACACTCAAGGACGCCCGTCGGGCGGTCCAGGTCCTCGTCGAGGAAAACATCCGGCCGAACCGCACGGCGCGGAAACCCATGAAAGAGATGCTCTGAACCGGCGTCGCCGCTGCCGGCGGCCCATACCGTCGAAATATGAAAACCCAACCGCCATACGGCACCGTTTATCGACAACCGATCATCCACAGAGAAGGAGGGAATCATGGCCAAAGAACTTAATGAAATCATTCTGAAAGACGGCTACAGGTATGCGAAAGACCATGAATGGGCAACCAAAACAGGAAATACCGTCAAGATCGGCATCACGGACTATGCCCAGGACCAGTTGGGGGATATCGTTTTCGTCGAACTGCCCGAGGTGGACGCGGAACTGGGGAAAGGCGACGAGTTCGGGACCCTGGAGTCGACCAAGGCCGTATCCGAACTCTACATGCCCATGGGGGGGCGGATCGTCGCCGTCAACACCGGTCTGTCGGACGATCCGGAGCGGGTCAACAAATCGCCTTATGACGACGGCTGGATGATCGAAATCGCGCCGACCGACTCGGCCGAGTTCGACGCCCTGATGGACAAGGACGCCTATCTCGATATGCTGAAAGGATTGTAATCCATGAGATATCTACCGCACACCCATGAAGACGTTGTTGAAATGCTTCAGGTGGTCGGGGCGGCGACCCTGGATGATCTCTTCTCATCCATCCCCGAAGACTGCCGCTTCAAGGGGGAGCTGGACCTGCCGCCCGACATGACCGAGTGGGAGCTTGCCGAGCATATGGCGGCCCTGGCCGGACGGATGGCCAGCCCGCCGGAATACCGGGTGTTTGTGGGCGCCGGCAGCTACAGCCACTACATTCCGGCATCGGTGCCGTATCTCCTCTCCCGGTCCGAATTCTGCACCGCTTACACGCCCTATCAGCCCGAAATCAGCCAGGGGACCCTCCAGGCCATCTTCGAGTATCAGACCCTGACCGCGCGCCTGCTGGGCATGGAGGTGGCCAACGCCTCCATGTACGACGGCGCCTCCGCCCTGGCCGAGGCCCTGCTCATGGCGATCCGGATCGAGCGGGGGAAGAAGACCGCCGTGGCCGTGTCGAAGCTGATCCACCCCCACTACCGGCAGGTGGTTCGAACCTATTTCGAGCCGACCGGCTACAAGATCGTCGAACTCCCCTACCTGCCCGACGGGTCCACGGACCTGTCCGCCCTCGACGGCATCGACAGCCTGGCCGCCGTCGCCCTTCAGTCGCCCAATTTCTTCGGTTGCGTTGAAGATCTCCAGGCGGCAGGCGACAAGGCCCACGCCCTGAAGGCCCTCTCCGTGATCTGCTTCACCGAGCCGCTGGCCTACGGCCTGTTCAAGAACCCCGGAAGCCAGGGGGCCGACATCACCTGCGGCGAGGGTCAGAGCCTGGGCATCCCCCAGTCCTTCGGCGGCCCCGGACTCGGCATGTTCGCGTCCCTCAACAAATACGTGCGAAACATGCCCGGGCGCCTCATCGGCCAGACCACCGACCGTGACGGCAAGCGGGGGTTCGTGCTGACCCTCGCCACGCGGGAGCAGCACATCCGCCGGGAGCGGGCCACCTCCAACATCTGCTCCAACCAGGGTCTCTGCGCCACCATGTCCACCATGTACATGGCCTCGGTGGGGGGCACCGGCATCCGCCGGCTGGCCCGCCTCAACCGGGACAAGTCGGAATACCTGAAATCGGAGCTGAAACAGGCCGGCCTCCGGATCCCCTTCGACCGTCCGGGCTTCAACGAGTTCGTCGTTGAATTTCCCAAGGGGTTTGAATCCACTTACAAGAAACTGGTCGGCAGGAAGATCGTTGCGGGAATCCCCCTCGAATGCCACTATCCGGAACTGGCCGGCCACTATCTCCTGTGCGCCACCGAGACCCACCGCAAGGCCGATATGGATGCACTGGTAAAGGAGGTGACGTCATGACCGAACGCGCAGGCACCACCGGCCTGATTATGAACGAACCCCTGCTCTGGGAAAAGAGCAAGAAAGGCCGCTGCGGCATCTCCATCCCTGAATCCGATGTGGCGGCCGCGCCCCTGGACGCATCATTCGCGGGAGACGGCCCGGATTTTCCGGACCTCTCCGAGGTGGATGTGGTCCGGCATTTCACCCGGCTTTCCCAGTGGAATTTCGGCGTGGACACCGGCATGTACCCTTTGGGCTCCTGCACCATGAAATACAACCCCAAGATCCACGAGAAGATCGCCGCCCTGCCGGGGTTTGCCGGCGCCCATCCCATGCTGCCGCCGGACCTGGCCCAGGGCACCCTCAGGATCATGTATGAGCTGGAGCGGTTCCTCTGCGAGATCACCGGCATGGACGCCACGACCGTGCAGCCCGCCGCCGGCGCCCACGGGGAGCTGACCGCCATGCTGCTCTTCTACGCCTATCATAAGCGCAAGGGCGAAAAGCGGACGAAGATCCTCATCCCGGACACGGCCCACGGCACCAACCCGGCCTCCGCCTCCCTCTGCGGATACGCCTCCATCCCCGTGGCCTCCGGCGAGGACGGCGTCCTCTCCGTCGAGGCGGTGGAGGCCCTCATGGACGAAGAGACGGCCGGCATCATGGTGACCAACCCCAACACCCTGGGGCTCTTCGAGGAGAACATCCGGAAGGTGGCCGAGGTTGTCCACGCCAAAGGCGGCCTCGTCTACGGCGACGGCGCCAACATGAACGCCGTCATGGGCGTCGTCAAGATGGGCGAGATCGGCATCGACGCCATCCACCTCAATCTCCACAAGACCTTTTCCACCCCCCACGGCGGCGGCGGTCCGGGCGCGGGGCCTGTGTGCGTCAGGAAGCACCTGGAACCCTTCCTTCCCGTGCCGCGGGTGGTCAAGAACGGCGAGATCTACGCCCTCCAGTACAACCGGCCTGACAGCATCGGGAAGGTCCACGCGTTCCACGGCAATTTCGGCATCCTGATCCGGGCCTACAGCTACATCCTGAGCATGGGCAGGCACCTCAAGACGGCCAGCCAGCACGCCGTCTTGAGCGCCAACTATATCAAGGAAAAGCTGAGGGGCGTCCTCCACCTCCCCTATGACCGCCCCTGCATGCACGAATGCGTCTTCACCGACAAAAACCAGGAGGATTACAAGATCACCACCCTGGATATGGCCAAGCGCCTCATGGACTACGGCTTCCACCCGCCGACCATCTATTTCCCGCTGGTGGTCCACGGCGCCATCATGATCGAGCCGACCGAAACGGAGCCCAAGGAGAATCTCGACCAGTTCATCGAGGCCTTCAAGGCCGTCGTCCAGGAAGCCGCGGAAACCCCCGAGCTGCTGCGGGAGGCGCCCACGATCCCGAAGGTGCGGCGGCTGGACGAGGCCACGGCGGCCCGGAAACCCTGCCTATGCGGATAGGGAAATGTTCGACATCAACGATGGAGGGATGAATGGAAAAGCGCTTTATCATGACAGCCTTCGGCACGGACCGCCCGGGAATCGTCGCGGACGTGACCGAGGTGCTTTTTGAAACCGGGTGCAACCTGGAAGACACCACCATGACCCGCCTGGCGGACGAGTTCACCCTGATCCTGCTGTTTACGGGCCAGGGAGACGATCTTGAACAGACGCTCCACATGGCCTGCCGTCGGCTGGAGCGGGAAAAGAACATCTCGGCCTTCCTCAGGGTCCTTCCCGAGGCCGCCCCCCGCATCCCCCCCACGGGGAGCCTTCGGAAGGTGCGCGTCGAGGGGCTGGACCAGGCCGGCATCGTTTACAAAATCAGCCGTTACCTGGCGAATCAGCAGGTCAATATCGAGAGCCTGACCTCCAAGGTCCGCCCCTCTCCGGAAAGCGGCGTCGACCTCTACAGCATGGAGATGATCGTCCTGATCCCGGAAACAACGGCCGTCGAGGCCATTGACCGGGGGCTGGACCGCATCGCCAACGAATTGAACGTGGATATCTCCTTCCGATAAGCCCCTTGCCGGCCGCCGCCCCTGCGCCATCCGCATCGGCGGCGGCCGCTTCCCCGGTATGCCGGGGAAAAAACCAACCCTCTGCGGGGAGGCTCCTTTTTTTGCTTTACAAATGGGCGGCCACGATGAATGATCCGGGAGGCCGTGAGGATGCATGAGCCGATGCTCCCGCATCCTCATCCATTCAATCATCCATGATTTTACCGCAAGCAGCCATGAACGCCCATCACACCGAAGATATGCCGCCCCCGGGCCAGGTCCCGGCGGACCCCGCGGCGTGCAAGCCTTTGCCGATGTCCACCGCGCCGAACGCCCTCGCCGAGCGGATCAAGGAGCTGAACTGCCTTTACGGCATCTCCAACCTCCTGGAAAATCAGGACGTATCCCTGTCATGGATCATGCAGCGCGCCGTTGACCTGATTCCAGCCGCCTGGCAGTATCCCGACAACGCCTGCGCCCGTATCCGGCTCGACGCAGAGGTGTATACCTCAAAGCATTTTACCCCGACGCGCTGGCGCCAGAACAGCAGCATCCTGCTGAACGGCAGCCACGTGGGCGACGTGGAGGTCTTTTATATCCAGGCCCCGCCGGAGGGCGACGGCGGAACCTTTCTGGAGGAGGAGGAGCGTTTGCTGAGGGCCATCGGGGAGAGGTTGAGCAAGGTGGTCTGGCTCAAACGCGCCGAGGAGGCGCTCAAGGAAAGCGAGGAGCGCTATCGCGTGCTGACCGAACAGGTCGACGAAGGGGTGACCCTTGTGCAAAATGCCCGCTTTTATTATGTAAACCCGGCATTCTGCAAAATCTTCAATGTCCCTTCCCCGGAGAAGATGGCCAATGGGTGGGTGCACAGCCCTCCCGCGGGGGATGCGGATGAGATTGCACGGCTCTACGAGGCCGTCTCGGGCGACGTCATCACGGGCAGGGTCGAGGCCCTCCACCGCCTTGCGCGATCGGAAAAGACCTGCTGGATACAGGTCTGCCACAGCCCGATCACCTTCAGGGGGCAGCCCGCAATGCTCTCGACATTCAAGGACATCACGGAGATCAAGGAGCAGCAGATGGCCGCACAGCGCGCGGCGGACCTGCTGAACGATGAAAACCGGGTTTTGCGATCCTCGCTGAAGGAGCGGTATCGCCTGGGGGATATTCTCGGCCGCTCATCGGCCATGCAGGAGGTCTATGAGCTTATCCTGAAGGCGGCGGCAACGGATGCGAGTGTTGCCATATTCGGAGAATCCGGGTCCGGAAAGGAGCTGGTCGCCCACGCCATACACAACCACAGCGCCAGAAAGCACAATCGGTTCATCGCGGTGAATTGCAGCGCAATCCAGGAATCCCTCTTCGAGCGGGAATTTTTCGGCCATCGCAAAGGCGCTTTTTCCAGCGCCCACGCGGATGCCCCGGGCTATCTGGACATGGCCGACGGCGGCACCCTCTTTCTGGATGAAATCAGCGAACTGACCCTCAACATGCAGGCAAAGCTGCTGCGGGCCATTGAAGGGGGCGGATACCGGCCCGTGGGCGGCATGGAAACCTTGTCGCCCGATTTCCGGATGATATCGGCTTCCAATGTGGCTCTGAACGAAAAGGTCCATGGCGGAAAAATGCGCAGCGATTTTTTCTACCGCATCCAGGTGATCCAGATTCAACTGCCGCCGCTGCGCCACCGGAAGCAGGATATCCCCCTGCTGGTGGAGCACTTCCTGCGCAACATGAAAACCCCTTCCGGCACCGCAAGGGTCCCCGGGGGCATCATGGACATTCTCACGGAATATGACTGGCCCGGCAACGTCCGGGAACTGCGCAATGTATTGCAGCGGTATGTCACCCTGGGCGCCATCGAATTCCTTTCCCCCGATCCAGAAGTCAGAAGGGAAGCGGTCCCCGCGGAATTACATCTCCGCGAAGCGGTTCAGCACCTGGAAAAGTCCCTGATCTCAAAGGCGTTGCGCCAGGCGGGCGGCAACCGGACCCGGGCCGCCGCCCTCCTGGGCATATCTCGAAGAGCGCTTTTCCGCAAGATATCCACGCCGGGAGTGCCATAAGCGCCCATGCCGGGCGAAACCGCACACAATAAACAAAAAAACAATAACAATTAGTTACGCCGATATCCGGTTCCATGCGGGCGCTTTTTGCCCATTCCGGGAGGGTGCGGGCGCAGATTCATTTGCAGGATTTGAACATGTTATCAACCGGTTAGATCCATGTGCCCGGGGTGGCATTGCTTTTGCTTTATACAAACCCGAGGAAAAGAGGTTCGCGCAACAGCATCCCCATTGCGATGCGTGGATGGATAAAATTGACGGTTTCGCAAAAAGGCCGATATCTGCGTTATGTTTCACCCCTCGTCACTGAGGCGTACTGTAAGTGCTTTTCATTCTTAGGGATTCGCAAGCCTTGATCTCGGCCTTTTTTTGCGAAACCGTCTGGAAATCGACCTTTTGCGAACGCATCAAAAATCGCCTTTGGAGTCATTCGCTGTGGAACTCGTAAAAAACAACGCTTCCGGAAAATATTTTGTCGTGCTTGACGATACCGGAGAGGATGAATTTCTGGTCATTACACCTGAAGGAAAGGTCAAGCGCCTTGAGCGGCGCCTGTTTGGCCCCCGGAATATCGTTGACCCCAAGAAGACGATGCGGGTTCGCCATCTCACCCCAACACAAATTGATAAGTATTCGGAATATCTTGATGAATAAAGACCGCGAAAATGGGTATCCGGGCAATGCAGATGCGGATCGATTGAAAGCTGTTTGACAGGGACCATTCAAAAAGAGGAATACGGAAATGAAGCAAGATCCCTTTGGAAACCTTACCGATTGGGGAACCGTTCTGGATCTCTTTGACAAGCTGGGGGAGAACGGCAATTTGGCGGACTGTCAGTCCGGCCTGGTGCGGATACTGCGATACAAGGGAAACTGGCGGCTTCGCGAGGAGGCCCTGAAACGAATCGGAACGATCCGGAATCCATGCGGGGAGCTGATTTCCCAGGTCGTCACGATCCTGGCCGACGACAACATTTACTACGACGCCAGAATTCTTGCGAGCGAGGCGCTGATTCAGCTAATGAAAAACGGCCAGGGCGGTTTTCCGTGTGAAATCAACCTCGACGTCCGAAAAATCGCCGAAAAGCTCAGTTCGACGCCGCAACCCCCCTTCTTTGCCGCCGCCCTCAAGAACCTGTATGCGGAGGTTGCGCCGCCGGGCATGTCGGCGAATTGACCCGTCCCGCCCGGAGCATGGGCGGCCTTTTTCAGCGTATCCCGCGGATGCGCGCTGACGGCGGCCTCTGCTTCCAGGCTGCTGGGGGCTGACTTTTTTTCAAAGACGATTCATTCAAACATGAGGCTATCATTGCTGGACGGACTCAACGAACACGGACTGTATCGATCAGAGTATCTCACCCTGAGAGACATTCTCAAAAAAGACAAACCGGTGCTGCGATGCGAAGCTCCGGATGATTCCGCGGCCGCCGTAAAGGGCAGGCCGGCGGTGAAATGCCTCGACGCCGACAGCGGGTTGTGCGTGAACTGCGGTGACAACCATATCTGCAGGCTCCCATCCTTTGGCAATAATGTCATCTATTGCGAAGAGTATGTTTAGGATCCCCAGCCCTGCCCTCTGAATTCCCCCTGCGGTGCGGGCCCGTTCCCAAGGGCATCCGGGAGGGTATTTCCGCCCGTTTTCCGTTCTCGGACCGCGTTGGTCCTCCCTGTTCCTCACCATGACCCCGGCAGGGGAAGACCCTGCCGGGTCGCCCGGTGATTGACGAACATCCCCCCGATACTTATTTTCCTCGGCATCAGTGGTTTGTCCTGTCATGCAGGAATCCATTTTGAGGGCAACATTCAAGAGAAAAAGGAGACATCATCATGAATTCTGTTTACGCTGCAGTGATCGCCGCGGTGCTGGCCCTGCCGGTCGGGGTTTGGGCCGGATCCGATGCCGGCCATGGCGCCATGACGGGCGGGATGGATCTGAAGAAATACGACGTCAGGTTCAACAGCCTCGATGCCAGCAGAGACGGGGCGTTGAGCTGGGAGGAGTACAACGCCCATTTCAAGGATCCGGACCGTAAGGTCTTTGACGCCCTGGATACCGACGGCAGCGGCGCCGTCGAGCAGAAGGAATGGCACAATTTCAAGGCAGCCCACGGCATGGCGGGCCCTGCCCAGGGCGGCAAGGGCAGTTATCACCAGGGCGAGCTTCCTGACCCCGCCCCGTATATGATCCACATGGGCGACATTGACAAGGACGGAGACGACTCCCTCTCCTGGGAGGAGTTCAACGGGCATTTTCCGAAAGCGGAAAAGTCGGTCTTCGAGGCCATTGATATCAACGGGGACAGCAGCATCAGCCACGACGAATGGCACGAATTCAAAACCGCCCACGGCAAGGGGGAAGACTACCACCACAAGTCCGGCGGATAAGGGGCCCGGCCGGTGAAGCGCATGTCACGGCGCCTGGTCCCGGGTGCCGTTTTCTATACCTGGGCGCCCACCGTGATGCGGCTGCTCACACAGGCCTGGCAGGAGCCGGACCGGACCCTGGCCGCGTCCGAAAGGGACAGGACGCCCGTGATCCCGGAGGGATCGTCCCGAAAGACGAAGATGCGGTGGACCTGGGAAAAGATGAGCTTGCGGATGGCGGCCTCCAGGTATTCCGACTCGCCGCAGGAGCGCACCGGAGCGGTCATGATGGTCCGGGCCGGGGCCTCGGGGTCGCAGCCGTGCCGGTAGGCCAGGGCCAGGTCCGTTTTGGAGACGACGCCCGAGGCCGCCCCCCTCTGGTCGGTGATGAGGACGGCGCCCATCCGGTACTCCGAGAGCCCCTCCATGACCTGCAGGAGGGAGTCATTCTCCCCGTGGGACCGGACCGACGCGGTCATGACGTCCTTGACCTGAAACCGCAGCACGGGATCGACGCCGGCCCTGTCGGCCCGCCGGAGCCGGCTGTATTTGCATTCGTGGCAGTACTGGTAGAGGATGCCCACGATGTCGGGATAGGCGATCACCCCCGCGGCCCCGCGTCCCTCCCCCTGGACATACAGCCGGTAGACGCCGTGATGCCGCATCTGCTCCAGGGCGGCCTCCAGCGTATCCTCCATGCGGCAGAAGAGCGGGGGGGAGATCATGATGTCCCCCGCCGGAAGATCGACGGGCAGGCCGGCATAGTAAGCGCCCATGATGTCGGTCTTGGAAACCACCCCCAGGGGGGACATGGCCTCGCCGGTGATCAGCAGGGCGTTCACCTTGAACTTGATCATCCGGTTGATGCAGTCCGACAGGCCGGCCTCCCGGGGAAGCGAGATCACCTGACGCCGCATGGTCTCCCGGACGGTCAGTTCCGACAGGATGGTGTTCGTCTGAATGATGGCCATGGTGCCTCCCGTGCTACATCATTTTGTCAACCAGGTGGTAAAACAGATCGGACACATAGACGATGCCCTCGATCCTGTCGTCGCGCACCACCGGTATCCGGCGGATGTGCTTCTTGATCATGATGTCGAGCACCGACAGGAGGTGGGTCTCGGGGGAGATCGAGATGACCTCGGTGGTCATGATGTCGCCCACGAGGATGGTCTTTGCCCGGTCGCAGGCGTCATCCACCAGACCGACGATATCCACGTCGTCCATGGCGCCCCAGATATGGACATGCTTGGGCTGAATGAACAGCAGGATGTCGTACATGGAGAGCATGCCGACCAATCGGCCGCTCCCGTCGGTGACCAGCATCCCGAAGATTTTTCTTCCCTCGTCCTCGGTCGCCTGCTTGAACCGCTTGACCGCCTCGGAGATGGGCATGTCCGGGGCCAGGGTATGAAAGCGGGGGGTCATTACGTCTTTGGCGGTGATGTTCATGGAAGGCTCCTGTCGTGTGATATCGAGGTGAGGCCAAACGGTTGGAGATTACCAGAATCGCCCGTCGCTGTCAAACCCTTGAGCAAAAATCCATATCAATTTTAAATGATTATGGTGAAACCCCACGGCTGGAACCTTGCCATCTGGAGCGGGGGCGACATAATTCTTGCGGCGGGCGCGATCTTTATATAAGGTCTCAGACCGGAACCGTGATACACTATAACCATACAAAATTCCCGAATCCGGGAATTTTTTCAAGGAGGATGATAATGGCCATCGAGACCAAGGACCAATTTCTGGAAAGAATGATGATGCAGGAGAAGCCCAACTGCCCCCACTGCAATCAGTTGATGAGCGTCTGGGAGGTGCCGCCCATCAACTTCAGCGACGGTCTGGGGTGGGGTGCGCCCTACCTGTTTGTCTGCTTCAACGACGACTGCTCCCTATATAAGGACGGGTGGCAGAACATAGAGGAGAACTACGGCCATCTCGCCTCATACCGCTGCATCTGCTATCTCGGGGAAAAGAACTTCGAGTGCATGCCGGTCTTCAGCGCCGTCGGGGGTACCGGCCAGGTCATCGACGACCAGGTCATGCTCCAGGAGGAGGTGCTCAAGGAGAACATCAAGAAAGGGTTTTCGATTCTGGCCGACTGCTACGTCAACCAGAACACCATCGAGATCCTCAGGCTGCTGCTCGACTCGGGCCAGCCGGCCCGGGTCCGCCTGAAGGCGGCGGAGATGATGGGTGACATCGGCCCCGTGGAGGCCGTCGATGCGCTGAAAACCGCCCGGTTCGGCAACGAAAAGCTCCAGGAGGAGGTGCTCAAGGCGGTGAGGAAGATCCATGAGCGTCATTTCACCCGCGAATGCCCGTTCTGTGCCGAGATCATCAAGAGCCGGGCAAAAATCTGCAGGCACTGCGGCAAGGAGGTGGCCGGCGAATAAACCCCGCCGCCAAATCCCTTTCCTATGGCGTCATCAGAGATCCGGAAGACGGCGTTCGCCCCGCGGGGGCTGATGAAAAACGCCCATGTGCAATCGATTGCTGCCAGCATCAAGCTGCGGCGCCCGCTGGTCCGCTGCCGTGCACGGCGGTTCCTCGATCGCTCCCGGACGCACGTCCTGGATTGCGGAGCGGGTGTCCGGCTCCAGGGCGAATACACCGCCCATGGGGGCCGCGGCCGGAATATCGTCGTGCTGATCCACGGCTGGGAGGGCAGCAGCGATTCGGTCTACATGATCTCCGCCGCCTCGCGGCTCTTTGACCGGGGGCTCGATATTTTCAGGCTCAACCTCCGGGACCACGGACCGACCCACCACCTCAACCCCGGTCTCTTCCACTCCTGCCGGATCGATGAAGTCGTCGGCGCGGTCGCGGCCGTTCAGGAAAACTTCCCCCACCGGCGGCTCTTCCTGGGCGGCTTCTCCCTGGGCGGCAATTTCGCCCTGAGGACGGCGGCCCGGGCCCCGGGGGCGGGCATTTCCCTGCACCGCGTGGTCGCGGTCAGCCCGGTTCTGAACCCGGTCCGGACCATGGCGGTCCTCGAATTCGGGCCGCGGATCTACCATGACTATTTTATGAGAAAATGGCGACGCTCCCTCCAGATCAAACACCGATATTTTCCGGAATCGGAGGGCCTGGACAATCTTTTTCGTCTGAAGACCCTGGGGGAGATGACCGCCTATTTCGCGCCGCGGCATACGGGGTATCCCAATGCCCGGTCTTATCTGAACGGGTATTCCCTGCTGGGCGACACCCTCAGGACCCTGGAGGTCTGCTGCCACATCATCGCAAGCGATGACGACCCGGTGATCCCGGCCGTCGATCTCCTGCGGCTGCCGGCATCCGATCGGCTTGTCATCGAGCGGACGCCCCGCGGGGGTCATTGCGGATTTTTCGAAGGCCTGAACCTCGAAAGCTGGGCCGTCACACGGATGGCCGACATCTTCGAGGGGCCGGAAAGGGCGCCCTGTCGTTAGGCCCGTCTGTCGGGGGATGCCGGGAAATGCTCCCATCCTGCGGGGGGAAGGGGCGTGACGGAGCCGTCTCGGGCGACCTCCATGCGCCCGCCGCCGGTCATCTCGCCGATGGGGTGGAGGGGCCGGTGGAACCGGGCTTCGAACGCCCTGGCGAGGGCCGCGGCTTTTCCCGGGTCCACGGCGCACGCCAGCACATAATCCTCCCCGCCGGCCAGGGCGTATGCCACCGGGTCGAAGCCGAGCCTCCGGCAGAAGTGCGCCAGGTTTGGGGAGAGGGGGAGGCCACCGGCGTCGATGCGGACGCCCAGTCCGGAGGCCCGGGCCACGTGTACGAGATCGGAGCTGAGCCCGTCGCTCACGTCAATGGCGGCGCGGACCGCCCCGGATTGGGCCAGGAACCGCCCCTCCGCCAGGTGGGGCCGCGGCCGGTGATGGGCGCGGATGAGGGCCGCCAGTGCCTCTTCGTCCGCCGGAAGCCGGTTGAGGATCAGGTGGAGGCCGGCCCGGCTGTCGCCGACCGCGCCGGTGACGAAAAGCCGGTCTCCCGGACGGGCGCCGCCGCGCCGGAGCATCTCTTTTTCATGAACCGACCCGACCACGGCGACATTGATGATCAGGTCGGCCCGGGAGGCGGTGGTGTCCCCCCCCAAAATGTTGACGCCGAAGGCCGTTGCCAGGGACGTCATCCCCCGGTACATCCCCTCGACATACTCGAGGGCCAAGCCCCCGGGAACGGCGATGCTCACGAAGGCCTCCCGGGCTGTGCCCCCCATGGCGGCGATGTCGCTCAGGTTGACCGCCAGGGCCTTGTGCCCCAGATCCTCGGGGGAGGCGGCGTCCCTCAGGAAATGGACCCGCTCCACCAGGAGGTCGGTGGTGACGAGGGTCACCTCGCCCTCGGGCACGACAAAAGCTGCGGCGTCGTCGCCGATGGCCACCGCCACGCCCTCGGGCCGGACCAGGCACGCCCCCTGGATCCGCCGGATGAAACCGAACTCGCCGACATCCCTGAAGTCGGTCATGGCCCCTCGATCCTGGCCCCCGTGCGGACCTGGTCCGGGGTTACGGTGTAGAGCGCATCCAGCAGCCGAATCATGAAGGTGCCGGGGCCGTCGGACGCGGCGCCGGCGATCTCGCCGGCCAGGCCGAAAACGGCAAGGCCGGTCGCGGCGGAGGTCACCGGGT
>NZ_JBGSQX010000159.1:0-50297 GCF_041737845.1 Desulfococcus sp. | reverse complement strand
GGGGCACGCGGCGGAATCCCTGGTTCAGGGCATCCCCGGCGCCGCCGTCAGCGCGGTGCCGCCGCGGTTCGAGGACAGCTATATCGCCCTGCTGAAGGAAACGGAAAGCCAAGGGGAAGCCCCCCGGACGGAGATCATGGGAGGACACGGCGACAGCGCGGCGGGGGAGGCGGTCATCCGGGCGGAGGGCCTGGAACGCCGGTTCGGGGCGTTTTATGCCGTCCGGGACGTGAGCTTCGAGGTCTATCCCGGGGAGGTGTTCGGCCTCCTGGGCGCCAACGGCGCGGGCAAGACCACCACCTTCCGCATGCTGTGCGGGCTCTTGCCCGCCAGCGGCGGCGAGATGCGGGTGGCCGGGGTCGATCTTCGACGGGCCGCGCCCAAGGCCCGGGCCAGGATCGGCTACATGGCCCAGAAATTCTCCCTCTACCGCAACCTGAGCGTCCTCCAGAACCTGCGGTTTTTCAGCAGCGCCTACAATCTCCGGAACCGGGAGCGGCAGCTTCGCATCCAGTGGGCCCTGGACCGCTTCGATCTTTCGGCCATGGCCGACGCCACCAGCGGGGAGATGCCCCTGGGCTACAAGCAGCGGCTCGCCCTGGCCTGCGCCCTCATGCACGATCCGGACATCCTCTTCCTGGACGAGCCGACCTCGGGCGTCGACCCCATGGCCCGCCGGGAGTTCTGGTCCCACATCAACGCCCTCGCCCGGGCCGGGGTCACCCTGCTGGTGACGACCCATTTCATGGAGGAGGCCGAATACTGCGACCGGCTGGCCGTCATGACGGCCGGCCGGATCCTGGCCATCGGGACCCCGGCCCAGGTCAAGGCCCGGGCCGCGGAACGCACCGGCGCCCCTGTCGGGACCCTGGAGGAGGCCTTCATCGCCCTCATCGAGACCGGAGAGAAGGAGGCCGCATGACGCCGCTTCACGACGCGGGGTCAGATGCCGGCGCGCGACGCCCCGGGATCAACGGGATGCGCCTGCGGGGCCTCATCCGGAAGGAGTTCCTCCAGATCGTCCGGGACCCCAGCAGCATCGCCATCGCCTTCCTGCTGCCGGCCTTTCTCCTCCTCCTCCACGGGTACGGGGTCTCCCTCGACGCGACCAACGTGCCCCTGGCCTTTGTGGCGGAAGCGCCGGGCGCCGAAGCAGCCTCCCTCGCGGAGGCCTTTGCCGGATCGCCCTATTTCGATGTCCGAAGGTTTGCGATCATGAAGGACGCGGTGGCGGCCCTCTCCACCCATGAGGTCAACGGCATCGTGCGGGTACGGGAGAATTTCTCGAACATCACCGCCGGAACCATGGCCCCCACGGGCCCCATGCCCATCCAGGTCATCCTGAACGGCGTGGACGCCAACACGGCCCGCCTGGTTTCCGGCTACGCGGAGGGGGTGTGGGCACTCTGGCTCGAGGACCGGGAGCGGCAGGCGGGTCGGGAGATCCGCCCCCCGGTGGAACTCGTTTCCCGGATCTGGTACAACAGCGAGATGCGGAGCCGGAATTTCCTCGTGCCGGGCTTGATCGCCGTGAACATGACCCTCATCGGCGCGCTCCTGACGGCCATGGTCATGGCCCGGGAATGGGAGCGGGGCACCATGGAGGCCCTCATGGTGACGCCCGTCTCCATCCTCGAAATCCTCCTGGGGAAGATCATCCCCTATTTCATCATGGGCATGGGCGGCATGGCCCTCTCGGTCTCCATGGCGGTGTGGGTGTTCGCGGTGCCCCTCCGGGGCTCCCTGTGGCTTCTGGTGCTCGTCTCCTCGGTCTTTCTCCTGGTCTCCCTGGGCATCGGGCTTTTCATCTCCATCGTGGCGAAGAACCAGTTCGTCGCCGGGCAGGTCGCCATCATCGTGACCTTCCTGCCGGCGTTCCTCCTCTCCGGCTATATCTTCGACATCGCCAGCATGCCCCGGCCGGTGCAGATCGTCACCCACATCGTCGCGGCCCGGTATTTCATCGCCATCCTCCAGTCGAGCTTCCTGGCCGGGGACGTCTGGGCCGTGGTCCGGCCGAACCTCGCGGCCCTCGTCCTCATGGCGGTCTTTTTCCTGACCCTCTGCGGCCTCAAATCCAAGAAGCGGCTGGATTAGGGGGGAGGGCGCATGATTCACCGCATTCTGGCCCTGGTCGTCAAGGAGTTCCTGGCCATCTTCCGGGACAAGCGGAGCCGGCTCACCGTCATCGTTCCGCCCATCGTCCAGCTCTTCGTGTTCAGCTATGCCGCCACCTACGATCTCGAGAAGGTTCCCTACGCGGTCTTCAACGAAGACCCGGGGGCCTTTTCCCGGGCGTTTACGGCGCGCCTTGCGGGGTCCCCCAATTTCAAAAAGGTGGCGGAGATCGCACGCGAAGCGGAGATCGCGCCCCTGGTGGACGGCCGGAAGGCCCTTCTCGTGATCCACGTGGACCGCCGGTTCAGCGGGGAGATCCTCTCCGGCCGGCCGGGGAAGGTCCAGGTCATCCTGGACGGCCGCAACTCCAACACGGCCATGGTGGCCTTAAACTACGTCCGGGCCGTGGTCATGGCCTACAGCAGGGAGCTTACCGCATCCGGCGGCGGCACGGGATTTCCCGCCGTGCTCGAAACCCGGGCATGGTACAACCCCAACCTGGAAAGCCGCTGGTTCATCGTCCCCGGCATCCTGGGGGTCATCACCCTGCTCGTCACCCTCATCACGACGGCCCTGTCGGTGGCACGGGAGCGGGAGCAGGGCACCTTCGACCAGCTCCTGGTGACCCCACTCCGGCCGGTGGAGATCCTCATCGGGAAATCCATCCCCGGGTGCCTCATCGGGCTCGCGGAGGGAACCGCCTGCCTGCTGGTGGCGGCCCTCTGGTTCAAGGTGCCGCTCCGGGGGAACCTCCTGATGCTCTACGGCGGGCTCGTCCTCTTTCTCCTGTCGGCCGTGGGCGTGGGGCTCCTGATTTCGTCGCTTTCCGTCACCCAGCAGCAGGGGCTCCTGGGCGTCTTCCTCTTCATGGTGCCGGCCGTGATCCTCTCGGGCTTCACCACCCCCATCGGGAACATGCCGGCGCCGGTCCAGCACCTCACCCTGCTCAACCCGGTACGCTATTTCATGGTGGTGCTCCGGGGCGTCTTTCTCGAAGACGCGCCGCCTGCCGTCTTCTTCGCCCAGTTCTGGCCCATGGCCGTCATCGCCGCAATCACCCTGACCCTCGCCGGATGGCTCTTCCGGCACAGGATCAACTGATCGAAAGGAGGGACCGGTTTGGGGACCCCTTCAGGAAAACAAGACCGCAACGACATGCTCACCCCGGCGGCGCGAACCGCGCGCCGACTCCTGACCGTGGCGGCCCTGCTGGCCGTATTTGCCGTCTGCGCCCCGCCCTCGAAAGCCGGGGACAACACCACGGTGATCGGGCTCCGGGAGGCCGTCGCCAGGGGAATCCGCCGGAACCTGGACCTTTCCATGACGCGCCTGGAGATACCGATCCGGGAGCAGGATGTGACGTCGGGCGAGGCCGCCTTCGACCCGGCCCTTGAGGCCTCCCTCTCTGCCGGGGACCGAAAGCTGCTCACGGGCGTCATCCTCTACGACAACGAGGTTCAGCACAACCGGGAGATCGGCGCAGGCGTGGGCGTCCTGAAGCGGTTCACGACCGGCCTCCGGTCCCGGCTGGCTTTTGAGACCCAGGGGGCGGAAGATAATTTTCTCGCCGACACCCTCGATCCCAAGTACCGGAACATCATCGTCTTCGAGCTGACCCAGCCCCTGCTCCGGGATTTCGGCGCGGACGTCAACACAGCGAGCATCCGGGCGGCAAAAAACCGGGTGGACCAGGCGGTGGCGGGGTATATGGGCCGGGCACAGGCACTCGGGGGAGAGATTGAAGAGACCTGCCTCGATCTGGCCGGCGCATCGGCCGTCCTGGCGCTCCGCATCCAGGCCCGGGAGCTGGCGGCGACACTGCTTGCCGGGAACCAGCGGCGGCTTGCGCAGGGGATGATCTCCGTCACCGAGGTGGACGAGGCCCGGGCCGCCGAGGTCGACCGGGACGAGGCGGTGATCCAGGCCCGGCAGCGGGTGGAGACCCTGTCCAACGGGCTCAAGGACCTCATGGCGGTCGATCCGGCCGATCCCCTGTATGGCAACGAGATCCGCACCCCGGCCCTCCCGACAGGCCGGGAGGTCCGGCCGGAGCATCCGGCGGCCCTCCGGGTCGCCCTGGCGCGGCGCCCCGACCTGAAAGAGGCGATGCTGGCCCGGGACGGCCAGGAGATCCTGGCCGAATATTACCGCAACCAGAAAAAACCCCGGGTGGACCTGGTCGCCTCGGCGGGCGCCAACGGCCTCTCGGGCGGTGACCGCCCGGTTGCGATCTTCGGGGATCCCCGCACCTCCACGCTTACGGGCGACTACGGGGACGCCTACGGCAGCATGCTCGAGGACGGGGGCTACCAGCTCTCGGCGGCGCTCCGGTTCCACTACCCCGTCGGCAACCGGGACGCCAGTGCCCAGTACCGGAAAAGCCGACTGGAGCAGCGCAAGATCGAGCTTTTGATCGACCGGACGAAACACCGCATCGACACCGAGATCCAAAACGCCCTGGTGGCCGTGGACCGGGGCCTGGAACGGGTCCGGGCCGGGGAACGGTTTGCGCGGCTTTCCGAAAAGACCCTGGAACAGGAGACGGCCCGGCTTGGCAGCGGCCTCTCGGACACCTTCCGCGTCCTCGACTACCAGGAGAAGGCTGTCGCAGCCCGCATCCGCCACACCACTGCCCTGGCCGACTACCAAAAAGGCCTGGCCCGGCTCTACCTGGCCATGGGCATCAACCTGGAGCGCCTGGGCATCCTGGCGTCGGTGGATGAGGGGGCGTTGGGGGTGTCTGGAACTCAATAATGATAGCGGGCCTGGACGAAATCGATTCTGCTGCGTCCCACGACATACACCAGGCGATGCTCCTGGGTGATGCGCCGGGACCAGACCCCCGATCCGAGGAATTTCAGCGGCTCGGGTTTGCCGATGCCCTGAAACGGATCCCGCATCACAGCCTCGATCAATTTGAAAATTCGCAGCGCTGTTCGGCGATCCGTCTCGACCCAGTAGCGTAAATCCTCTCTGAAGTCCGGCTGGAATACCGCTTCCCGTTGTTCGGAATCCGGCGGAGCCTTGGCAGGGGGCCTACCCAAGGCCGACCTCACCCCGAAGCGCATCGATCGTCTGGGGTGTCCCCTCGCCTTTCCGGACCCTTTCAAGCGCCGAGAGAAGCCGTTCCGCATTGGCCGGCGACCGCATCAAATGGGCTGTTTCCAGGATGCCGGCCAATTCATCGGCGGCAATCAAGGCGACATCCTCGCACCCCCGCCGCTGGATGATGACCACTTCGCGGTTCTGGGTGACCTCATCCAGCAGGGATGCGAGGTGGGCGCGGGCATCGGTATAGGTGGTTTGAATGGCCATGTTGACCTCCCTGATTTATGTACATGCATACAGTACATATTTAGGCCCCGCATGTCAACCCATGCCAGGGGGTGATCTGTTCTGGCCATTCGGCCGTGGCTTTCGTCTACTGTTTGAAACATTCGGCGACAAAGGCGCAAACCTCCCGGTTGAACCGTTCGGGATCGCTCAGATAGGAGGCGTGGGTGCCTTCGGGAATGACGACCTTTCGGCCGTCGGGGACCGAGGCCACAAGGATGTCCGCCCTCTCGACGGGGACGAGGTCGTCTTTCTCGCCCCACAGGGCCAGGACCGGAAACCGCAGCCGCCCCAGGTATTCCCGGTACTTGCGGATGCCCCGGGAGGCCGCCGACACGAAGCCGCGGACCCTCTCCGGATGCTCCAGGATGTAGGGGAAGGCATACCAGCCGCTGAAGGAGGCCGCAACGACCACTGACGACGCCACCCCCACGGCATCCAGGATGGGGCCCAAGACCTGGTCCTCCGGTTTCCCGCTCGGCGCCGAAAGCCCGTACCCCGGCAGGTCGACGGCCAACGCCCGGAAGCCGGCCTCCGCCAGCGACGACAGCGTGCCGGTTTTTCGCCATGTTTCGGCGCTGAAGCTCTTGCCGTGCAGGAGCACAACGGTGTTGACGGACGCTCCCGCGGATAAAAAATGAACGGTCTCTCCATCGACCGGTATCGTATGGGTTTCGATTTTCATGGTATCGCCTCCTCATTTTTTGGCCATGGTGGTTGGTTATGGTTTTCCGGATCCGCAATCCTGACGCCGGCCGGTCCAGCACGGGTCACGTCTGTTCCGCCTGCGCTCGGATCGACGATAGATACCGAATTTCCCTTATTTCCCCGAAGCGGACAATGATTATTTTCTGGTTTCATCATAAACCTTCGCGGACTGCGCCGGACCGGGGAATGTTCCCGAGGGCCTTCGCCGCGATCGGACCCAACAGACAGGGAGGTCTTCCATGAGTCGTATTGCTGTCATCATTGATGAGTGGTTTGAGGATTCCGAATACACCGAACCGGCCAAGGCCTTCAAGGCCGCGGGGCATGACGTCGTCACCGTCGGCCTTGAAAAGGGAAAAACGGTCCGGGGGAAAAAGGAGAACACGCCGGTCGTGATCGATCTTGCGGTGGAGGAGGCCGGCATCGAGGATTTCGACGCGCTTCTCATCCCGGGCGGCTACTCTCCCGACAAGCTGCGGGCCCATGACGCCCCGGTCAGATTCGTGAGGGATTTCACAAAGAGTGGCAAGCCCGTCTTCTCCATCTGCCACGGCCCCCAGATCCTCATCACGGCGGATGTTCTGAAAGGCCGGAAAATCACGGGCTGGAAATCGATCATCCAGGACATCAAAAATGCCGGCGGCGAATTTCTGGACCAGGAGGTGGTCGTGGACGGCAACCTCGTCAGCAGCCGGTTTCCGGGAGACCTTCCGGCCTTCATCCGGGCCTCGCTCGGAATGCTCGACTGAGATGATCCATCCCAGCCCGGGGCCTTCCCGCTAAATCCTGGATTTCAGCACCTTCAGGCCGGCCTCCCGGGCCTGGAGAACCTGCTTCAGGGTGACGCCCGCAAGCTCCTGCCGCCTGAGGATCACCTCCGATAACGCCCTCCGGTAGAGCAGGTACTCGGCCTTCGCCGAAATGGCGGGCCGGACGTCTTCGGTGTAGAGAAAATCATCGATGGGCCGCTTTTTGCCGTTCCGGTTGCCCTCGGTCAGGTCGACCCTCACCGACCCGGAAGTCAGGAAGCAGTGGATCATGGGCAAATAGGGCAGGCGATACGCCTCCAGGACGGCCTGTGTGCCGGTCACGATGGCCTCGGTCATGGCGTAGATGCCGATGGTCTTGGTCATCGGCAGCCCGAGTTCGACGGCAAGGGTGCCGATCACCGCGTGCTTCGTCGTGCAGGTCCCTTTTTTCTCCTTGAAGAGAATCATCAGGTCGTCCTTGTCGGAATTGTAGCCGTAAGGCAGCTCATGCACGTAGCGGCAGGCCGCGATAAAGCGGTCGATGCCCATGTCGAGAAAGGTTCTGGAGATGATCCCGGCATGCGAAATAGGCGCATCCGGAAACCGGGTGAATCTGTCCATGGCGGAGGTATCCTCCTTTTTGCGGATCGGTTATAGGGTCTCTCCCTGTCATCCAGGTATCCCAGCGGTGTATCGTGCGCCCCCCACGGTCAGACGACGATCCGCCAGCACCGGTGGATGGCCTTCCGTTTACTGGCGTAATCCTCCGGGATGGTCCGGGCGGTGATCTCCTCCACGCCTGAGGCGGCGAGTTCGTTCATGCGGGGTTCAAACTGCTGGTGATTGGTGGAAAAAAGGACTACGCCGCCCTTTCGCATCAAGCGGATGACGCGGTTGAGGAGCCCGGGGTGGTCGGCCGAGACGTCGAAGGAGGCCTCGATGCCCCGCCGGACGTCCCTGCGGGTTGAAAAAGAGGGCGGATCGACCACCGCGAGGTCGAAGGATGCTTGCTCCCGGGCGGCCCGTTCCAGGAAATCAAAGGTGTCGGACTGGATCAGGGTGTTCCCGGCCTCGGGAATCCCGTTGAGGGCCATGTTCTCCCTCGCCCAGAGGATCGCGGTCTCCGAACGGTCGACGGAAACGGTCCGTCTTGCGCCGCCCCTGGCCGCATGGCAGGAGAAGGTGCCGGTGTAACAGAAAAGGTTCAGGAAATCCCGGCCCGCCGCCGTCTCCTTCACCATCCGTCGGGTATTCCGGTGGTCCGAGAAGAGCCCGGTGTCCACATAATCGTTGAGGTTCACCCGGAAGGAGAGATCTCCCTCGCGCACGACGATTTTTTCGTCGGTGGTGTCGAGGCGCTCGTAGCGGATGCCGTCCCCCCCGCCCGTGAACCGGCGCTTGAGGTGCACCTTTTCCAGCGGGACATCCAGGGCTGCGGCCGCGGCGGCCCCCATCATGGGGAGCCACTCGGGCGTGGACTGACGCCGGATGTATTCCGCCACGACCAGGTGGCCGGCATACCAGTCGACGGCGGCGCGGATCTCCGGGATTTCCCAGTCATAGAGCCGGAAGGCCTCGATATTCCGGCGGGCGTACCGCCGATGCAGGTGCTTGAACCGGTTACTGACCCTGTTGGCGAGCATCTCGGCCTGATTTTGGTATTTCTGCGCCAGTTTTTCTTCCGTCATGGTGATATTCTCGTGTCCCCCCTGTTGAATCCGCCCGTTTTCGCGTGTCATGGGCAGGCACAGGGGCCTGCCCCTACGGGCAATTTCCGTGTAGGGGCAACTCCCCGTGGTTGCCCTCCGTGTCGTTGCAATCCCGCTGCGGCAAACGTTTCAGGGCAGGCACGGGGGCCGTTTTCAATTGGATAGACCCCTCCCGTCCGTGTGCGTCAGGGGGGACTCATATTCTTCAGAACATCCCTGAACCAGCGCGGATTGAACAGAATGATGTAGATCATGAACAGTTCAGACACGGGCACGATAAATGCCGCAAAGTGGAGGCCCACGATTCCCAGGCAGATAAGGAGACGATAACCGATATTCATTTTCCACCCTCCCTTTCAGATCTTCAGCACGTTTTTAACCCGCAGCGGATCGCGTTTTCTTTCAACAACAGCAATATGAGGACAAAATGGCCGAATGTCAAAAGGCTTCCCGGGGCCGGCCCGCCTCGGAATCCGGCCCGAAAACCGCCGTGGTCCGCCCTCGACGATCCCGCCAGGCCCGGGGAGTTGCTGAACCGGCCCTCCGGGCAGGAAGGCATCCCAAAAAATCGGACCCTCCCCTGAAAACAGGCTTGACAAATAGGATTAATTCCTATTTAGTAGTGCCATGGATGATCAAGACATCACCGTAAGAATCGCCCAATTCCTCGAGACATGCCGCCGGCATCAGCTCAAGATCACGCCGCAGCGCGTCGCCATTTATCGCGAGCTGGTGCAGTCAGACATGCACCCGTCGGCCGACGCCCTCTATCAGACCGTCAGAAAGGAGTTCCCCAACATCTCCTTTGACACGGTCAACCGGACGCTGCTGACCTTTGCAAACATCGGGGTCGCCAACGTCGTCGAGATATTCGGGGGCGCCAAGCGATTCGACCCCAACACCACGGACCACCATCACGTACACTGCATCCAATGCGGCAAAATCATGGATTTCCATCACAGGCATTTCGACGATCTGGATGATCCGGAGGACGTCCCCGGAAATTTCCGGATCCTCGACAAGCGAATCGTCCTGAAAGGAATCTGTAACGAGTGCAGCAACAACAGCCGCTGACCCATAAACCCACCCACACAACAGAAAGGAAACCAGGAATGAGCAAGACCCAGGAAAATCTGAAAGCCGCTTTTGCAGGGGAATCCCAAGCCCGGAACAAATACACCTTTTTTGCCGAAGTTGCCCGGGAGGAAGGCTATCACTACATCGCGAAGCTTTTTGAAGAGACCGCCGACAATGAAAAACAGCACGCGATGGACCATTTCAAGATGCTCAACGCCCTCGGCACCACCCTTGAAAACCTGAAGGCCGCCATGGGCGGCGAAGACTACGAGGTCGAGAGCATGTATCCCACCTTTGCAAAGGAAGCCGAGGCGGAAGGCGAGAAGCTCGCGGCCATCGCCTTCCAGCAGGTCGCAAAGATCGAAGCCCATCACCGGGAACGCTACAAGAAACTTCTGGCCATGGTCGAGGCCGGCACCGTTTTCAAGCGGGAGCAGCCCATCAAATGGAAATGCAGCGTCTGCGGCTATATTGTCGAAGGAACCGAGCCGCCGCCCAAATGCCCCTCGTGCAAAAAACCCAGGGAATACTACGAACCGACGTGCATGGATTTCTAAAGAGCCTCCCGAACAGGCATCACACCGCCTCAGGAGCTGCCGGCGCGCCCGCGGCGGCAGCTCCGCGCCCATCCCCTCCCGAACCGCCGATGCATCGGTGGATTATGTCTTGACAACCGCCGATAAATCTTCTATCAAGCGGCATTTGAACACCGTTCAAGGTGCCGCAGAGCTCAAAATGGGAATCCCGTGGAAATCGGGAGTGGTCCCGCCGCTGTAATCGGGGACGAAATCCGCTGATACCACTGTTTGTTTCAAGCAAATGGGAAGGTGCGGAAAGTAGAACGATCCGTAAACCAGAAGACCTGCCTTGGATGCCAGCCTGTTTTTCTCTACGACGGATAGATGCACGGGCATGGTGAAAGGGTCAAGAAAGCCGGGTGCAGCCCTTCAACCCTATGGGTTTGAAGGGCTTTTTTTATTTCCGGGCAAGCGGAAGGTCCTTCAGATACGCGCGGACAACTACAACGGCATGACGACCCATGCCATGGGAAGGGTTCACTGAAACATCATGACGACAATCAGAGGGAAATTATACGGCATCGGCGTCGGCCCCGGGGATCCTGAACTCATCCCCCTCAAGGCCGTCCGGATCCTCGGCCGGGTGGATATGGTTTTTGCCGCCGCTTCATCCAAGAACACCTACAGCATGGCCGTCGACATCGCCAAGCACCACATCCCCGAAAATACGCCGATCATCAAGCTCCCCTTTCCCATGACCCAGGACAAGGTGGAAACGGAGCGGGCCTGGCGGGAGAACGCCCAGACCATCATCTCCCACGTGGACGCCGGAAAACAGGCCGCCTTCATCACCCTGGGGGACCCCATGACCTATTCCACCTACGGATACGTCCTCAAAAGCATTCTGGCGATCCGTCCGGATCTTCCCATCGAAACCGTACCGGGAATCACCTCCTATCAAGCCTGCGCCTCCCGCCTCAACACCCCCCTGGTGGAGGGTGAGGAGTCCCTCCTCATCACCTCGGGCGTCAAGGGCGGCGATCGGCTCCGCAACACCTCGCCAAAGCCGGAAAACATCGTTTTTCTGAAGGCGTATCGCAATGCCGCCGATATCTCCCTGGCCCTCGAGGAGAACGACATGATCGGCAACAGCGTCGGCATCAGTTGCTGCAGCCTGCCCCAGGAGGAGATCATCCGGGACGTCCGGGCGTTCAAGGACAGGAAACCCGGCTACTGGACCATCATCATCGCCAAGCAGACCCCCTGATCCGAAACGCCTTTTTCGGACCGGACGCCTTCCGGCGGCAACGGCACATGCCCCGGCCTACCACAACTCGGGATACCCGATGTCGACAAAGGCACGCTCCATCTTCCGCTTGTGATCCCGCTCCATGGCGGCAAGCTCCAGAAAAATCTCCTTCTGTTTGGCGTCGGTGCAGCCGCCGGCCAGGTGGGTGTAGTGGTTCATGGCCTCTTCCTCCTTTTTCATGGCCAGGGCAAATGCATCGGTAGGCGTCATCTCGGGCGAGACAATCGGGTCCGGCGTGGCCTCCGCCACGTGATAGTCCCGGCTTTCCTCAAAGGGCAGCTTTTCAGGGATGGCGGCGCGAAACCCCTCCAGAATCTCCTGGTGCTTTTTCTCTTCGCTAACAAAGCCTGTAAAAAGATTTTTCAGAAAGGCATCCTTCATTTTGCCGGCAACGTCCCCATAAAATTTCTGGGCCGCGATCTCGCTTTGAATGGCGTTCTTCAAGATGATGTCATACTGCGCACGATTCATGGTTTCCCTCCTTCAGTGTGGATGGTTTCGAAAAAAGCCCGATATCTCCAACTCCCGGACGGGGTCGGGATAGCGGACGGCCGACAGGAGCAGCGTGCCGTAGGCTTCCCAGAGCACCCGGGACGGCACCTCCGATGCGCCCGGGGGCAGCTCCAGGGTAATGGTGGGGATACCTTTGTCGACGCCGGCATAGCTGCCCAGGGATCCGGGCCTCCCCCCCAGCTTACGAACCGGCAGATCACTGTATTCGGCAATCCCCATGGCCATCGCCTCCCCATGGCCGTCGTAATCGATGCACCCGAGCGGTTCGTGGATGCTGACGATCCGGTCGGGCCGGAAGGTTCGGATCACCATCGCGATGGCGCGGGACTCCGGTTCCGAAAACGGGATCTCCCCGGCCCTTCGGCCGGGGGACCAGTTTGGGGTATCAAAATTGCGGTTCAGATCGATCCCCCTGGCATTGTGCCTGCTGCGGCGCGCCACGCCGTCGGGATTCGCCTCGGGGATGACGACGACCCGCCTCGACCGCACAAGATCCCGCCGGGCTTCCAGCACCTTGATCAGATGGCGGACCAGCGGGGTCCCGCCGGTCTCGTCGCCGTGGATCGAGGCGATGATAAGCAAAACATCGCCGGCCTCACCGGCCGCCACGCATTCGATGGGGCGCCCCTCCACCGATCGCCCGACGATGAAGCTCTCGATCCCTGGCGGCGGCACGGAAGCGGGCAGCAGCGGAAGCGGCAGCAACCGAGGACGACAGCCCAGGATCAGCAGGGCTGCCGACAGCAGGAACAGCAGCCCTTTTCCCCGATAAGAACGTGATATGTCGATGGCTGCGATGCTTTCCCTCGTCTCCCGTGAGCGTTCGGTCATGCGCCGAGAATCCGTCGGTTCGGCGCATGAAGTCCTGATCTCAAAGGCGCCGTTACGGTATCCCGGATATTCCGGCAGATTCCATTTCCCATAACCTTCAGCCCCAACATAAGCGCGAATCGTGACGCGGTCAAACGGCCTGATCCGGTCCCGGCGTCCGGGGTGGGTCCGTTTCATCCGGCGGCGGGCTCGGGGGGCTCCCGTCGTTTCTTTCCGCCTCATCCTTGATGCAGCAGATGGCATGGTTCCATACGACATCATGAGCGTAGGCGGGAAACAGTCCCCTGAAAACCCGCCACAATATCCCGGAGGCACCGCCCCGCCCCTTCTTGAAGTCAAACGCGGTGTAGATGACCAGGCGGTTGTTCCCGTCCTTCGTGGGTGCGATATCGAAGAGGAGCCGGCCCCGGTCCGAGAAGACCTCCTGAACCTCGTAGAGCAGGGCCTTGTCGGGGATGGCCCGGACCAGGCGGACATCCATGGCCAAAGGAAGCCGGCCCAGGCTGTACCGGATCACCGTCCCGGCCTGCCCGGGGGACCCCGATATGCGGCGGACCTGCACGAACCTGAGGTTGAGGAAGCGCCGGTTCGGGTCGCCGAATTTTTTCAGCTCTGCAAATACAGCCCGGGCGGATGCCCGGATCTTGATGGCGTACATCCGCTCCATCTCCGGGGCGGCGTCGAGGGTCACCCCCAGCGGGGCTGCGATCGATTTCTTGAAGTATCCCCGTTTTTCCTTGATGATCACCGTGGGATACCTGCCGATATCCGCCCACCGGATGCCGAAGGCCAGCTCCGTCAGCAGATTTCTCACCGTCTTGAGGGCGCCGACGGCAACGGACCGGATCACGGGGAAGCTCAGCAGCTCGACAAACACATCCCGGTAGTCGGCGGTGCCGCTGCCGATCTTCCAGAGGACGTCCCCCAGGCGCCAGCGTTCCTTTTCCCTGAACTTCATTTCCGTGGCAAAGGCCTGGTACAGGACCCGGCTCAGGAGGGGGGAGGCGAAGGCCGTCCGGATCAGCCCGAACACCAGCCTGCCGTAGCGGGTGTCCGTTTCCAGCCAGGTCATGACCGGCCCGTATCCCCGCTGGAGGCTCCCTTCGTCCACGCCCTCGCGGACCACGGCCCGGGCCAGGGCCCGGGCGGTGACATACGCGGCGTAAAGCCCGTCCTTGTAAAGCCTCGCGCCCAAGGCGTCCCCCACCATGGCGATCCGGTCGGCCACCGGCGATTTCGCGGGCCGCACCGCCATGAAAGGGCTGCACGCGCAGGCGACGGGCGGGGCATCGGAAGACAGATGGGGGAGGATGGTCCGGATATGGGGAAGGGAAAGGAATGCCGCGACGAGCTTCCGGGTATCCCGGGGCAGGTCGGCCCGGTCGATGCTCCTGCCGACAAGGGCCACGGTGAGGTATTCCCCCTTGGGGACCAGGGCGATGTGCTCGAGGGGCAGATTTTTCCCGCCGGATTCGATGAAGTAGATCTCCCGGTCCATGTACTTTCTCAGGTATTCGCGCCCGGGCTTCAGCTCGAATACGAGGGTGCGCCGCGCACCCGGCGGACTGAAACGGGGCATGACCTCCCGGATCGACCGGAAAAGCCTGTCCGCCGCGAGGGGCCGCCCGGGCCGGGAATTGATGCCCACGGCCACGGCGACGAAATCCGCGGCGATCTCTTCCGATTCCGTCCGGGGGGTCTTCACCGTCAGCACCGGTTTGCCGGAAGGCAGATACCGGACCCCCAGGACCTCGCCGGTCAGGAGGGTCGCCCCCTCCGCCAAGGCCGACTTCAGGAGGAAGTGGTCGAACCCGACCCGGCCGTCCGGCCGGTCGCCGGGCAGGCTCCCCCGGAACACCGCCGTCATCCGCTGGCCCGGGGGGACCCTCAGGGGGAAATTTTTCCAGAGCCCGTGGATCCAGATGTGGGTGAAATCCTCCTGAATCAGCTCGCGGGGAAGATCCAGGCCGCTCTCGCGCAGGAGATCGTACAGCCGCGGAGAAATTCCGCCGGCGCAGTGGTTGCACCCCTTTCGCAGCCACGGCCGCCCGGCGGGATGGCGCTGGGCCTTCTTCTCGATGATCGTGACGGCGATGTCGCGGCCTGCCCGCCTGGCTTCCCGGAGCAGATGAACGGCAAAAAAGGCGCCGGCCGGCCCGCCGCCGACGACGCAGACCCGGCTTCCGTCTTCCAGCACCTGCTTTTCCCGGAATCGCTCTCTCAACACGGGATCTCCTTCATTCAAGAGGGGCGGACTGTTCGGATAGGATGAACATCATACCGGATTCCGGGCTGCGTTCATAACTATTTTTGCGATTCGGGGCATCCCATCGGCCGGAAAATCCACCCTCACCAGGGGCTGATTCCCCGAGCCTGCCCTGCGGTTTCTGAGCATGAATCGCCCCATCCTTTCTCGCCACAGGCGGCCACATGTCAGGATATTCACTTTGATCATCGCAGGTTAGGGGTGAAAACCCCTTGCCGGATGGGGTCTATTGCCCCAATACCGGACATGACCCTCCCCGAGAAATCCCCCCGAAATTCAGAATGTATCCAGAATTTCTTCATGCATCGATCGGGGTTTTCGCACGTCACGGACCGATAACTTTATATCGATACAGGCTTTTCAACATACCGTAGCGGCCCAGCCTCCCCCTTGCGGCTCCGGTCGATATCATGGCGATATCTTTTCGTGGCACATAAGTTGCTTTGTTGCCGACATAGGTATCATACGTCCTGCGTCAGAAACTTATGACAAAAAAACAGACCGTTAAAGTGAAGCCGACCATGCATGAAAATCTATTTTCCCCTCTGAAACTGAGGGGAACCAGACTGCCGAACCGCATCAGCCTGCTGGCGCATCGCACCAATTTCGGTAAATCCGGGCGGATTACGGACCGACATATCGCCTATTACCGACGCCGGGCACAGGGAGGATGCGGCTTGATCATCGTAGGGGAAATGGCGGTGCACCCGGATGACCGCCCGTGGGAGACCCTGATCGAGGCCTATCGCCCGGAGGCCGTGGCGGACTTTCAGCGGCTCACCGACGTCGTCCACCAATTCGATACCCGGATCATCGCGCAGCTCAACCACCACGGGTTCCAGAGCAGCGGCCATGTAACCCGGAAGGCGATCATAGGTCCTTCCGCCGTCGCCGACATCGTATTCGGCGAAACCTGCAAACCCATGGAGCCCGAAGACATGGCCGACATCGCGGAAGCCTTCGGCCGGGCCGCAGCCCGGGTCAGGGAGGGCGGGTTCGACGGGATCGAAATCGACATGGGGCCGGAATCTCTGTTGCGCCAGTTTCTGTCGCCCATCAGCAACCATCGCGGGGATGACTACGGCGGCAGCCTGGAAAACCGGATGCGCTTTCCCCTGAAAATTCTGGAAACCGTTCGAGGGGCCGTGGGCGGCGATCTTACCATCGGGGTCTGTCTGTGCGCGGATGAAAAATTCTGGGGCGGCATCGCGCCAGAGGAATCGGTCCGTATGGCCCGGACATTGGAGGCCACCGGCTCCGTGGATTTCATCAATGTGGCCGTGGGCACCTACTACAATCTTCACCTGATCATGCCGTCCATGCACATCCCCTTTGGTTTTACCATGGACGCGGCCGAACAGATCAAGAAGGGGGTCGGCATTCCCGTGATGACCAGCTACCAGATCGGTTTTCCGGGCAAGGCCGAACGGCTCATCGCGGAGGGCAAGACGGACATGGTGGGATATGTGCGGGCCATGATCAGCGACCCCGACATGGTCAACAAGGCCCGGGAAGGCCGAATGGCCGATATCCGCTACTGCGTCAAGGACAACAAGGGCTGCGTCGGCCGCATCAATCAATCCAAGGCATTGGGGTGCATCCAGAATCCCCGGGTCGGCTGCGAGTCCCTGACCGGGGACGAGTCCTGGCCCCCCGTCCGACAGCGGAAAAAGGTCATCGTCGTGGGGGCGGGGCCGTCCGGCATGGAAGCCGCCCGGGTGGCCCACGAACGCGGACACGACGTGACGATCTATGAGAAGCAGGACGCCGTGGGCGGCCAGGTCCGGCTCATCGGCAGGCGGCCCGGCCGCGGCGCCATGCAGGGGGTGATCCGGTATCTCCGGCATCGGCTCATCCAACACGGCGTGCCGATTCAGCGGGGCGTGGCGGCCACTCCCGAGATGATCCTGGAACAGAATCCGGATGCGGTGGTGGTGGCCACGGGCTCCGTGCCCGTCTCAAAGCCCTTCCCCGGGGAATACGGGCCGCCGGCCGTCCTGACCGGCTGGGACGTCATTTTGGGCACCCATCCGGTGGGTGAAAAGGTGCTGTTCATCGACGAGGACGGGGGGCACCATGCCATGGCCACGGCGGAGCTGCTGGCCGAACAGGGCAAGAAAGTGGACATGGTGACCAGTGATCTTTTCATCGGCATCGAACTGGCCCCCCGCGGGGAGCTTTACCTGGGGCGTCAGCGTCTGCTTCAGCAGGGCGCCACCTTCAGAACCGATCTGGACATCCTGGAAATCGATACGAGCGGCGGCGGACTGCGCGTCAAGGCCCGGGATATTTACACCAACGCGCCCATCCTGTTTGACGGCTACGACACGGTGGTCCTGGATGTGGGGAGTGCGGCCGACGACGATTTGTACCACCGGCTGAAGGGCCGGGTCAAGGAGCTCTACAGAACCGGAGATTGCGTCGCGCCGAGGGGAATCGACATGGCGATTATCGAAGGCAGACAGGTGGGAGAACTGTTGTGAGCGAATTCAAATATCTTTTTTCACCACTCAAAATCGGCGCCACGGTGGTACCCAACCGGATCCATTTCGCCGCCCATATGACCAACTATGCGGTGGACAACCTGATCAGCGACCGGCATATCCATTATTACCGGGAGCGGGCCAAAGGCGGCGTCGGCTTGATCACCACCGAGGAGATGGGGATCCATCCCACGGACCACCCCTATGACAAGCTGGTGGATGTCTATGAACCGGAGGTGATTCCCGGGTTCAAGCGGCTGTCGCGCGCCATCCACGACTACGACACCAAAATCTTCGCCCAGCTCAACCACAACGGCATGCAGGGGGACGGCAAGATTTCCCGACTGCCGGTATGGGGGCCGTCGACCGGCAAGGATCCCATCTTTCGGGAAACCTGCAAGGCCATGGAACTCGAAGATATCCAGGAATGCATCGAATATTTCGCCATATGCGCGAAAAATTCCGTAGAAGGCGAGTTCGACGGTATCGAACTCCAGTTGGGACACAGTTCCCTGATCCGCCAGTTTTTATCGCCCCTCACCAACCACCGGCAGGACGCTTACGGCGGGAGTATGGAGAACCGCTGCCGTTTCGCCCTCGAGGTGATCGATGCGGTCCGCAAGGCCGTGGGTCCTGATTTTACCCTGGGGATCCGGCTCAATGCCGACGAAATGCATCCCCGGGGAGGGCTCACCCACGAGGATGCCAAACAGGTGGCCGTCCGTCTGGAGGCATCCGGTCAGCTCGACTTCCTGGACCTCAGCCTGGGCACCTTTTACAATCTCTTCCTGGTGGAAGGCTCCATGCACACCCCCCTGGCCTACACCGTACCCCTGTCCGCCGGCATGCGGTCGGTGGTCAACCTGCCGGTATTCTGCACCAACCGGATCAACGACCCCCATCTGGCGGAGAAGATCCTGGAAAACGGCCAGGCCGACATCATCGGCATGGTGCGGGCCCTGATCTGTGATCCGGAGCTGCCCAACAAAGCCATGGAAGGACGGACGGACGATATCCGGAACTGCATCGCCTGCAACCAGGGCTGCATCGCCCGCATGGGCCTGGGCTACCGTCTGGGATGTCTTCACAATCCGGCCGCCGGCGAAGAGGAGGCCCTGGGCATCGGCACACTCACGCCCGCCGAGACCCCCAAAAAGGTCGTTGTGGTCGGCGCGGGTCCCGCCGGCCTCGAAGTGGCCCGGGTGGCCACCCTGCGGAAACATCGCGTTATTTTATTCGAAAAGGAGGATGAGGTCGGGGGCCAGAACATCCTTGCCGGAAAAGCGGCCGGCCGCCAGGAGATTACCGGGGTTACCCGATGGCTGGTGAGCCAGTTGAACAAGCTCGACCTGGATATCCGGCTGGGTGTCGAGGCCACTGCGGCCCAGGTGCTCGCGGAAAAGCCCGACGTGGTGGTGATCGCCGCCGGCTCTTTCCCCAAAACCGCACCGTTTCCCGGTGAATACGGACCGCCGCAGGTGGTGACCACCGTGCAGATTCTCACCCATGCGGTGGAGGCCGGGGAAAGGGTGCTCCTCATCGACCTGGACGGCCACCATCAGGCCACCGGCACGGCGGAGTTTCTGGCGGACCGCGGCAGACGGGTCCACATGATCACCGCGGCGCTCTTTATCGGCTCGGCCCTGGGCCCCCTCCAGGATCTCTATCTCACCCGCAACCGGCTTGCCCTGAAAGGGGTGACCTTCACCCCTGACATCGCGGTGCTCGAAATCCAGGGAACCCTGGTCAAGGGGCTCAACGTCTATTCCAACGAACTGATTGATTTCGACGGCTACGATACGGTGGTGCTGGCTGCGGGGAATATCGCAAACGACAGCCTCTATTTCGAGCTGAAAGGCCGCGTGGAAAAACTATACCGGGTCGGCGACTGCGTGGCGCCCCGGAAAACGGACATGGCCATCATCGAGGGCCACCGCATCGGCAGAGCCATATAGGAGGGGCCATGGTTGATATCTGGATATTCGTTCAACACCGGGGCGACGACATCGAGGACGCCACTTACGGCCTTGCCGCCGAGGCCGGACGGATGATCGCACAACAGGGCGAAGCGGGCCGGATAACTGCCGTCGCCCTGGGCCCCGCCTCCGAATCGGTGCTGGAGCGCCTGGGCGACTATGGCGTAGACCGTGTGCTGCATGCTTCAGGCGACCATATGAACCGTTACCAGGGCGAAATCTTCAGTCGGGCATTCGTTGATCTCGTTCAACAGGAGGATCCCGCCTGTCTTCTCATGGTCCAGTCAGCGGAAACGGAAGACCTGGCCCAGCGGATGGCGGCCATGATGAAGACCGCCCTCGTCACCCGGGCCATGGATTTCTCCATGACGCCCGACGGCTCTGCCCGGGCCATTCGTCCGGTTGCGGGCGGCTACCTTTTCGAGGACCTGGTCATGGACAGCCGCCCGTCCCCCATTGTCCTGTTTCTGCCGTCCGTGCTCTTTGACACGGAACCCGACCGGGACGCGACGGCAAGCGTGATCCGCGTCCCGTCGCCTGCGCCCGCCGATGATCTGAAAACCCGAACCGTGTCGGTGATCGAGGCCGCACCCGAAGACCTGGACCTGGAAGAGGCCGATATCATCGTGGCCGGAGGCCGGGGCCTCGGCAAGGGAGAAGCGTCCTTTGAACCCATCCATGCATTGGCCCGGGCCATCGGCGGATCGGTTGGGGGCACCCGGCCCGTCGTCGACTGGGGACTCTTGCCCTACGAACGCCAGATCGGCCAGACCGGCAAGTATGTCTCCCCCCGATTGATCATCAACTGCGGCATCTCGGGCGCCAATGAATACACGGCGGGCATGGAAAAATCACAACAGGTCATCGCCATCGATCTCAACCCGAGGGCCCGGATGTTTCGGTTCGCCGACCTGGGGGTCATCGGCGACGTCCATGAAATCCTGCCCCTGCTGATCTCCCGAATCGAGGAACAGAAATGAAGCGATCCCCCTTTCATTCCCTATGCGCAGGCGCCATAATGATCCCCATGGCCATCACCCTCCTGATGGCCGGACACGGCAGGGCTTCCGAAACCGACGAAGCCGCAACGGCCTATACCCCGGAGGACTGCATCGAATGCCACCAGACGGGGAGCGAAGAGAGCGGGCTGCACATCTCCGTCGAGGAATACAAGGCATCTGTTCACGGCCCGGAGATCACCTGCCTGGATTGCCATACGGGCGTGATCGACGACAGCCACCAGAGCACCGAGGGTTCGGGGGCCGCAGACTGCGGCGCGTGCCACGAGCAGGTCAACCGGCACGGCCTGAACGGACCGGAAGACCTTCGGCCCCAATGCCACGACTGCCACACCCCGCATGACATGCGCGCCAGGACCGACCCCGCTTCCGCCGTTCACCCGGATCAACTGGCGGTCACCTGCGCCGGGTGCCATCCGGAAGCTTCCGGCGAAACCGACTTTTTTTCGTGGTTTCCCTCGTTCCAGATCGCCTCCCACAACAAAGGGGATTTCGCGACCGCCTACGAAAAAGACAACTGCCTGGGGTGTCATCAGGGCGCCGCCGCCCACGGCGAGCCGGAGCCGATCAACGATCAGGACTGCCATAAGTGCCACCTGTCTCCGGAGGCGACCGGCGCCATGTGGGGGGTGATGCACCCGAGGGCGGACATGAAGACCCAGCCGACCGTCTTTTTCGCTGCATCCATCTATCAGGTCTTTGTCGGCATCGGTCTGATCGTGCTCCTGGGCAGGCTCCTGGATCTCGTTTTCGACCGGATCCCCCGAAACCGGTAAACCCGAAAAGGGTCAATAATGATGCGATCAAAGCGGCAACCCCAATCCAATTCAGTTACCGAGGAGATAAGCGTTGAAGGCACTGTTAACCTCATTTGATTTGTTGCTGATCGCATTGGCGTTTCTCATCCTGGCGGTCGGCCTGGCAGGGCGATGGTCATTGTGGCGGCAGCGGAAACCCGCCGGCATCCCCGGCGACTGGCAGGGCCTCAAGACCGCGTTGATCGAGCACCGCGACATCCTGCGAAGGCCCTCGGTGGGCGGGGCCCATCTGGCGGCGTTCTGGGGGGTCGTCATTCCCCTGATCGTGATCATCGTCGCCCAATTCGGGTTCATCATCCCCCAGGCGCCGGCCAGACTGCTCTCCCTGATTCAGGATCTTGCGGGCATTGCGCTGTTGATCGGGACCCTCTTCCTGCTCTTTCGGCGCATGGGAAGCACGGACGCCCAAGGACCTTCGCGCACCATGCTGCCCATGGTTCTGCTGCTGACCATCCTTGTCTCCGGGTTTCTGGCAGAAGGGGCCAGGCTTGGCATCCTCCGGGCCGACGGGTTTCCGTGGCCCTCTCCCGCGGGATGGGTCTTCTCCCTCATCTCGCCGGCATCGCCGGTCTTCATGCAGATGATGATCCGCCTCCACTTCTTTGCCGTGCTCTTGCTCATCGCGGCCGTTCCGTTTACCTTCATGCGCCATGCCGCGGCCTCTCCCCTCAACGTATTTTACAGGAAGCGGGGGGCCCGGGCCGCCCTGACGCACCCGTCGATCGAAAACGGAGAGATCGGCGCCAGAACCGTGGCAGACCTCTCCTGGAAGCAGATGCTGGATGCCGAAGCCTGCGTGGCCTGCGGCAGGTGCGATGAAAACTGCCCCGCCGCCATCTCCGGCAAACCCCTGTCGCCCCGGAAGGTCATCCGGAATATCCGGGAACAGATGGAGACGGTCACGGCAGATCAGCAGCGCCCGTGGCATGTCATGTGGAATGCGCCCGAGCCGCCGCTCCTGGAAACCGCCGTCACCGCCGATGAAATGTGGGCGTGCACCTCCTGCATGGCCTGCGTGGAGCATTGCCCGGTCTTCATCGAACCCCTGGACAAGATCATCGACATGCGGCGGTATCAGGTCATGGGCGAGGGCCGGCTCCCCGCCGAGGCCCGGCCGATGATCCGGGACCTGGAACTCTACGGCGACGTTCAGGGCAAGGGTGCGGCGCACCGGGCGGACTGGGCCGTGAACCGGGAGGTTACCCGGATGTCCCGGACCCCGACCCAAAGCGGGTTCGATGTGGACATCCTCCTGTGGGTCGGCTGTTCCGGCGCATTCCACCCCCGGAACCAGGAAACCAGCCGGGCCCTGGTGAAGATTCTCAAGGCGGCCGGCGTCCGGTTCGCCATATTGGGAAAAGAGGAGATGTGCTGCGGGGATCCCGCCCGGCGGCTGGGCGACGAGATCCTTTTCCGGAAGCTGGCCCGGGCCAACATCGACCGATTCAATCACTATCAGGTGAAAAAGATGGTCACCCTCTGCCCCCACTGTCTCAACACCCTGAAAAATGAATATTCGGAGCTGGGTTGCACGCTGAACGTAATCCATGCCACGGAACTGGTCATGACCCTGATCCGGGACAAGCGCATCACCCTCAAGTATCCCGTGGCGGACAGCATGGCCGTGCACGATGCCTGTTACCTGGGGCGGTATAACCAGGTGTATCAGCCGCCCCGGGATATCCTCCGGGCCGTGCCGGGCACCCGGATCAAAGAGACGGCGCGGAACCGGGACAGCGGCTTCTGCTGCGGCGGCGGCGGCGGACGGATGTGGCTGCATGAAAACATCGGCCGGAACATCAATGTGGTGCGGGCCGGGGAGATGGCGGAGACCGGCGTCGATCTGATCGGTACTGCCTGCCCCTACTGTCTGGTCATGCTGGACGACGGGGTGAAATCCCTCGAACTGGAGAAAACGCCGAAAGTGGCCGATATCATCGACATCGTTGCCGATTCGCTGGGATAGCCGCCACCATTTCCATCACCAAACGAGGATGAAATGAAGATCATCGTCTGTGCCAAGCAAATTCGACATACCTACGCGAGAACGGGAACATCGCCCGAATCCCATTACATCTGCCCCGAAGACGGCGTCTACCGGGTCAACCCCCACGATGAGGCGGCCCTGGAGCTGGCGCTTCGGCTGAAAGACCGGCACGAGAACACCACCGTCGTGCTCCTCACCCTGGGGCCCATGATCGCCGAAGACGCGCTCAGGCGGTGCATGGCCGCGGGCGCCGACGATCTGTATCACATCCCTGCCAACGGGCCGTGCGCGTCAGGGGAGCATTCCCCCGCGTCCGATCCCCTCGATCAGCCCGACCCGTGGGTCAAATCGGATCTCCTGGCCCGAGCCGCAAACAACATCCGGGGGGACCTGGTACTCTGCGGCAAAGCGTCTCTCGATAAGGGCAGCGGTCAGGTCGGCGCGCTCCTGGCGCATCGCCTTGACCGGCCCTATGTATCGGCGATCACCGATCTTCAGATGGACCCCTCCGGCGGCGCCCTGCAGGTGCAGCGAAGCGCCGGCCGGGGGGTCCGGGAGATCATCGAATGCCGCCTGCCGGCCGTCCTCAGTGTGGATCTGGGTCCGGATCTCAGGCTCCCCAGGTTTGCCGGGCGGCAATGGGCCGGGACCTATATCCCCCGCCAACTGGCGTTGGGCGAAGACGTCGTCGCTCCCAAGGTCGTCTGCACCCGGCGGTTTCAACCGCGCCCCCGCCCGAAAATCGTCCCCGCACCGGACAGCCGCCTGCAGGCCTATGAACGGGTCATGCGGCTTCTCACCGGCAGCCGGGTCGAGAAAAAAGGAGAGATGCTGACCGGAAACCCCGAATCGCAGGTCGAGGGGATCATCGCCTTTCTGAAAGCCAACGGCTTCCTCGGGGCGAACGGTGCAGCCCATTAACCGCCCCTTGGCCTTTCGGCTGAGGCCCCGGGCACTATGCCGCCGCCTCCCGGACGGAAAGGTTGCGATGGTGCTGCTTTTTCCGCTGCGGGCGGTGTTCGTCCATGACTTCTGGCATCCGTTGCTGGCCTGTCTGTGCCCTGATGATATGGATGATATTCATGATGATGATGCGTGGGTGCCGCTGGGACAGATCACAGAAGCGGTTCCCCATATTCCGCCCGACCAGATCGAACGTTTCCTCAACACCCTGATTCAGAAGGGGTACGTCGCCCAGGATGGATTCGCCCGGCTCGATGACGCCGACTGCCCCGCGGTCTCCGTCATCATCCCGGTCAGAAACCGTCCGGCGGAGATCACCGACTGCCTCGCCTCCCTGGCCCGCCTCGATTATCCGGCCGAAAAGCTGGAGATCCTCGTGGCAGACGATGCCTCCGAAGACGACACCCCCGAGGCGGTGGCCCGATTTCCAAAGGTCCGCCTGCTCCGGATGCAGCAGCACCGCCAGGCCTCTTTTTGCCGAAACCGGGCCGCCGAAGCCGCCCGGGGCGACATCCTGGCCTTCATCGATTCGGACTGCCTGGCCGATGCCACCTGGCTCAGGGAATTGGTGCCCGCGTTTCGGGACCCCGCCCTCGGCGCCCTTGGCGGCTGGGTCGATGCCGCCTCGGAAGAGAACGGGCTGGACCGGTATGAAAAAGTCAAATCGGCCCTGAACATCGGGTCCTGGTTCAAGCGGTCCGAACCGGCCGAACGGTTCTTTTATGTCCCCACCTGCAATTTCCTGGTGAGAAGGACGGATTTCCTGAGCCTGGGCGGCTTCCGGGAGGACCTTCATGTGGGGGAGGACGTCGATTTCTGCTGGCGACTGCAGGATGCGGGCCATGTTCTGGAATATCGGCCCATGGGAAAGGTGTCTCACAGACATCGAAACCGACTTGCGGCTTTTTGCGCCCGGCGGTTCGATTACGGAACCTCTGAACCCGTACTTCAGCAAATCCACGCCGGCCGGGTGAAAACCCTGTATATGCCCTGGCCCGAATCCCTCTTCTGGCTCTTCCTCTTATTGTCGGTGGTTCTGAAAACCGCCCTGCCCCTTTTTCCGGGCGCGATCCTGCTCCTTGCCGACGGCATTAGAAAACACGGCAGGCTGAAAATTCGGCAGATCCCCGTGACAAGACGTCAGACCTTCACGGCCGTCGTCCGCGGATACCTCGCCTTCGTCCATCACTGCTGCGGTTTTATATCCCGCTACTATCTGGTCGCCCTGCCCGCGGTCACCCTGATTTCCCCGCAGGCCGCCGCCGTCATGGCCGGAATGCACCTGACCGCAGGCATGGTGGAATACGCGGTCCGGAAACCGCGCTTGAACCCCTTTTCCTTTTTGTTCTTTTTCACGCTGGAACAGGCATCCTATCAATCCGGCGTATGGTGGGAGTGCATTCACCGGGTCAATTTCAGCCCGGTACTCCCGAGGATCGTTCACAAACGGGTCTCATGACGGCACAAACGGCCATGCCCTGCCGCCGGCAACCAACCCTGAACGCAGGAGCAACCACCCGTGGTAGATAAACCGTACGGGCAGCCCCCCGAGGCTGACCTTCGAGAGGCACCCTATTGCCGGATTCCCTGATAACGCTGGCGGGACGACTGATCACGAACGGCATCCGTTTCCGCTGCCTGAGGGCATCCGGAAAAGTCCAAAAACCCTCGGCCGTCAGCATCGAGGTCACCCACCAATGCATCGCCAGATGCATCATGTGCAATATCTGGCGGATCCCCCGGGATACCCCGTCGCTCTCCGCCCAGGATTGGCTGGCGCTGCTCTCGCGCGATCTGTTCAGCGATCTGGTGGAGTTGGACATTACCGGCGGGGAGCCGTTTCTGCGAAAGGATCTGTCCGACCTGCTGACATCGGTCTGCGAATTGAAAAAGAGCCGTCTGGCCTCCCTCAGGTCCATCGCCGTCACCACCAACGGATTCCTGACCCGCCGGGTCCTGGAAGAAAGCCGAAAAATTCTGTTTGAAGCCCGGTGCGCCGACGTGGACCTGGTCATGGTCTGCGCCATGGACGCCGTGGGGGATGTCCATGATGGCGTCAGAAATGTTCCGGGAGGCTGGCGCCGGGTCGACCAGACCATTCAAGGGCTCAAGCGTCTGCGGGCGGAATTTTCAAACCTGATCATCGGCCTGAAAACCACCGTATTGCCGATAACCGTCGGGCAGCTCGACGCCATCGTCCGGTATGCGAAAAAAAACGATCTTTTCACAATCATTTCTCCCTGCATCATTACCCGAGGCAGGTACCTGAACCCCGACCGGGCGGAGGATCTGGCGTTCACCCCGGAGCAGGTTCAGGAGATGACCCGGTTCTTTCAGAAACAGGCATCCCGGTGGTCGTTTCACGAAGAGTGCCTCGTCCGGTACTTTCAAACCGGACAAATGAAAAAAGCCTGTTCCTGCGGATTCAATTATTTCTTTATCCGGAGCCATGGGGCTCTCTTTCCCTGCCCGATGATCGATGCCAGCCCGGGAAACGTGGCGGAAACCCCTGTTGAAACCCTGCTGGCATCGGACGCGGCCGTCCGAATCCGCCGCCAGGCCGGCCGTTTTCCGGAATGCCGCCATTGCACCGAACCGGGGCTCGAACGATACAGCCTGCCCTGTGAAGGGTGGACGTATCTCTCCCTGCTGCCGAAGATGGGCAGAAAACGGTTTCTCCACATGCACCATCACATGGGCCTCGATAAATACTTTACGCAGGGGGCTGCGTGTTTTCACAATTCATCGAAACCTGAAAGGAGGGAAGATTCTTACTAACTGAGGGCCTCGGCAAGAGACAATTAAAATAAATTTTCAAGGCATCAACGAATCTGGAGGGCGCGATGAAACGCTTGTTGAAAAGTATCGGGGTATGCTGCAGTTTAGTTCTACTGGTTTTGCCCACATCGGTATTCGCAGACAACGATGTCCGGGACTACATACCGCTGCCGCCGGGCACCATGCTGATGGCGCTCTACTACAACTATACCAGCGCAACGGATTTGTATCAACAAGGGGATAAAATCAGCGGCGATGCGAATCTTAACGCCAACATCGGGGTTATCCGGCCGGTTTACTATACAAAAATCGGCCCGTTTACCATAGACCCCCAGGCGATCATTCCTTTCGGTGCGCAATCCCTGGACGGAGAGGCCGTGGGAGGGGTTGAGATCCAATCATCCGGACTTGCCGACCCGATATTGGCAGCGACCCTCTGGTTTCTTAACGATCCGGAATCGAAAACCTGGTTGGGCTTTACCCCGTTTATCACCTTGCCCATCGGGGAATATGACAACAATAAGGGAATCAATCTGGGAGCAAACCGGTACGCTTTCAAAACAGAACTGGGGTTTGTCAAAGGCTTTGGGAATGTTATTCTTGATCTCGCCGCCAATGTGGAATTTTACACCGATAACGACGACTACACACCCGCCGGCCTGACGCTCGAACAGGACCCCTTATACATCCTGGAAGGGCATCTGAGCTACGACTTCAACCCATCCTTTTTTCTCTCCGCGGATTACTTTTATCACTACGGGGGGGGAAACAAATGCGGACGGAATCGATCAGGAAAATGAAGAAAACGATCATTCAGCCGGATGCACCCTGGGTTTCATGCTCTCGCCTTCCTGCCAGCTCCTCTTCAAATACAAACAGGACCTGGAGGTTGAAAATGGATTGAAAACAAGCACCATCGGGGGACGTCTGGCATTTTTCTTCTGACCTGATGCGACTTCCTGAAACCTTGCCGATTTTTTTGGCGGAAATAGGTGGACAACCCCTTTGTATCCCAACTAAACTATCTTAAACCACTTTTACAAGGAGCGATCCTATGCCAAAGTACATCATCGAACGCGAATTACCGGGTGCAGGCGATCTTGGAGACGATCAGATTTTGGGAATTTCACAAAAATCATGCCAGGTGCTGAGTGGATTGGGGCCTCAGATTCAGTGGGTGGAAAGCTTTGTCACCGATGATAAAATCTATTGCGTCTACATTGCCCCCAACCGGGAATTAATCGAAAAGCACGCCGAGGAAGGCGGCTTTCCGGCAAACAAGATCTCGGAAGTCAGACGAATGATCGATCCGACGAGCGCGGAAGGATAAACCGGCGTCAACCCAAGGAGGTCACTCATGGCTCATGGCAAAGTCACCGTGGTCGCGACATTCAAGGCAAAGGCGGGTATGGAAGAGACGGTCAGGGAGGCAATTCAGGCATTGATCCCGCCGACCCGGGCAGAATCCGGGTGCATCAACTATGACCTGCACCAATCCACCGAGGATCCGTCCATTTTCATGCTTTATGAAAACTGGGTCAGCAAAAAAGTACTGGATGAGCATCTGGCCATGCCGTACCTGAAGGACTTTCTGGGAAAAGCCGACGGCATGTTGAGGGCGCCGGTGGATATCGCGCTGTGGCAGATGATCAGCGAGCCGTCGAAATGACCCTCTTTCGCCGGCGCGGGGGTGAACAACATGAATGCATCGCACCCGAAGGGACCCCATCGATACGGCACGATCTGACAGGGTGACGCCGACAGCGGCGGATGTTATCCGGCGTCTGGCCGAGGTCGGGCTGAAACCGCCCCGGTCGGTGACCCTTGCCGTCACCAACCGGTGCAACCTGAGCTGCCGTCATTGCTGGCCCGACAGCGGCCCCGACGAGAATGCGCCGGTGGTGCCGAAAAACCGGGTGCTGCGGCTGATGGACGGCTTTTCGGCACTGGGCGCCGAAAAGCTCGTCATCACCGGCGGCGAGCCCCTGACCCACCCCGACTGGTTCGAGATGCTCTCCTATGCCTGCACCCGGCCGGGGATCAGGGAGGTCCGTCTCCAGACCAACGCCATCCTGATCACCCCGGCGCATGTGGAGGCTCTCCTGTCCTTGAAGGATCGGGGGCTCTTCATCCAGACGAGCCTTGAAGGGGCGACGGCGGCGTATCACGATTGGGTGAGAGGGCCGGGAAGCTTCGACCGGACCCTGGCGGGGCTGCGCCTGCTGGAAAAAAGCGGGATGGCCCCCCGGATCTGCATCACCTTTACGGAGATGCGGCATAATTTGGAGGACATCCCCGACCTCCTGAAGCTTGCGGGCGACATGGGCATCGGCCGGTTCGTCACGGGCACCCTGGTTTCCAGGGGCCGGGCCGCTGCGCCGGGCGGTCCGGAACCGCCCACCCCGGCCCAGTATGCGGCGCTGGTGTCGCGCTACCAGCGCGACAGGACCTTCAGAGACCGGTATGACGCCATCGGCAACATCGCCGCGCTGGAATGGTTCCTGGGAACCGCCCGGGCCGCTGGCACCTGCTGCACCTTCATCGAAACGCCCTACGTCACCGCGGAGGGGCGCCTCCACCCTTGCGTCATGCTCCATGCGGACGACTTCGCGGCCACGGAGGTTTATAACCGCCCCGTCACCGCCGCCATCTCCGAAAAGATCGCGTCATGGTCGAGGCTGCAGCAGATCAGCGGATCCCGCCTCACCCGGCTGGCCGCCTGCAAGGTCTGCCCGGATTATGCAAGGTGCGGCGCCGGCTGCATGGGCCGCGCCTATTCGGCCCACGGGGATTTCTTCTCCGTCGAAGACCGGTGCCGGCTTCGAAAAACGGTTTACCGCAGGCGTCGTGCCGAAGAATAGGATCATATGCGGGTTCAGGCCGTCTCGGGGCGGCGGATCATGACGACCTGCGGAGCGCGACCATTTCCCGGATGATGTAAAGCAGGTCCCTGCAGGAGGTGGGTTTGTTGACAACGCGGTCAACGCCCGCCTCCTTGAGCCTGACGCTATCGAGCTTTTTGTCCAGGCCGGTATAGAGCAGCAGCGGGATCTTGGGGATTCCCCGGCTTCGGCAGTATTCGACCACCCATTTTCCCACCTCCAGTCCGTTCATGTCATCCATACCCAGATCGCACAGAATCACATCGAACGGATCGGACTGGATGGCCGCGAGCCCTTCCTGGGCCGTATTGGCCGTGGAGATGGCGATTTCGGAGTCTTCGAAATACATCTCCACCGCCTTGAGGATGTTGATTTCGTCGTCGATCAACAGAAATCGAATGGCGGTCTGTTTTTCGATGGGGCGCATAGCCTCCGCTTCCGGCGCCCCAATCATCTGGGCTTTCGGAAATTTTAGTATAAACTCAGTTCCTTGTCCGGGGAAGCTGTCGACCTGAATCTCTCCTTGGTGTTTTTTTACGATACCGTAGCACGATGACAGGCCCAGCCCGCTGCTCTGGGTGCCCTTGGTGGTGAAAAAAGGTTCAAAAATCCGCTGGAACTGTTCTTGCGGTATTCCCTGGCCGGTATCCGATACCCTCAAAAAAACGGCGCCCCCCATCGCGTAGGTCGACAGGGTCAGCATGCCGCCCCGGGGCATTGCCTCAAGCGCGTTTTTAATCAGATTGACCAGCACCTCATAAATCTCGGAGGATTTTCCCTTGATGTGGCAATCGCCCTTCTTGAGAAAATTGAGGCGATACCTGCGCGGGGAAGACGGGGGTTTCCACAGGGGCTGGGTCAGTTCGATGGATTCCGCAACCAATGCTTCCAGATCGAACACAGCGCCCTCATCGATCCCATCGGGCGTTACCAGGGTAAAATCCTTGATGCGTCGAACCACGTCAGCCCCCCTGTGGGAGGCGTTGATGATGTTCTGAATGGCCTCCCGGCAGTCCAGGATCCTGCCGGACTCAAGTTTGGTCCTGGCGGCTTCGGCGCCGGCCATGATCATTTGAAGCAGGTTGTTGAAATTATGGGCTACGCCGCTGGCCATTTCGCCGACAGCGGAAAGGCGCTCCGTCCGGATCAGGGTTTCCTGGAGTTTTTTCCGCACACTCATGTCCCGGGCGACGCTTAAAAAGGCCGTTCTATTCCGGTATGAGATGATACGCCCCTGGAATTCGAAGGGGATCGGCAAGCCTTTGTGGCTCACCATGCTGATTTCAAACTGATACGCCCGGTCTTTGCTGATCTGGCGGCCCATTTCCCACAGGACGCCGTGATACTCGGGGCAGGTCAGGTCCTTCAACGTGAGCTTCAGAAACTCATCTCTCGAATATCCCAGGCAATGACAGGCCACGTCATTGACCTCCAGAAACCTGCCCAGCGCGTCATTGATGAACACCACGTCGCTGACGCTCTCGAAAAGTTCCTTATAGCGGGACAGGGCTTCGATCTGTTTCCGCTCGGTGACATCCCGGATCAGGGCCACGAAACAGTTTTTACCCTCATAGTCCACAATCGTGCCCGTCACTTCGGCATCGACAATGGCCTCGTCCTTCTTCTGAAATCGGCGCTCCTGAACGTAAACCAGTCCCTCCTCGACGGCTTTTTGAATGTTTTCATGGACATTTTCGGCCCCCGGCGCAAGAATCTCCTCCAGCCGCATGGTCAGGAGTTCTTCCCGGGTGTAGCCAAGCCATTTCTGGATAAAGGGATTGCAGTCGAGGATCCGGCGGGTATCGATATCGATGATGTAGATGGCCTCGGGCGCGTTTTCAAAAATGGTCCGAAAGTTCGCCTCGGATACCTGGATCTTTTTGAGGGTCTGCTCGTATTCCGCACCGGCCTCTTTGAGCAGGTTCGTGAGGATGTCGGCTTTTCGCTCGGAGACCTCGATCAGTTCCTGCAAATCGGATATCCTCTTCAGCAGGGACCGGTTGGCACGCACGCGTCAGACCCCGATCACGGACAGGGTTGCGGTTTCGTTGTGCAGGAGGCTGGGGCCGCCCGGCTTGATACGACAGTATTCCCCATAGGTATAGAACCCCAGTAGGGGCACCTCCGGGCTGAACTGGGATCGAACCCGATCGACCTCTTCTTTCGTTCGCAGCCCCAGAAGGGCCCTCCGGGCCATGCAGGAGTAGAAAAAGACCAGGGACGGCCTTGTGGTATGCCCCAGGTCCTGGATGGCGGACCGGACGGCCGTTTCCGTGGCATCCAAAAGAGAGGTTCTGTCCCCGCAAGTAAGATAGACCATTGTGCCCTCAGGGATTTCCCCCGCGAAATGGATCGACCGTTCCTCCCGGTCCACCGACATGGTCGCCCGCATCAGCAGTTGGCCGTTTCCGTCAAGATCCTCGAACTGGCCGATGAGCCCCAAAGGGTACTCCACACCTACGGCCGGCAGTTTTTCCGCATGCTTGCCCAGAAACCGCTCGTACACATTCAGGGCCGATTCGCCGTTCAGTTCATAGAGGATGTTGCCGACGGCGCGGGTCACCTTCTTGGGCAGGCCGATCGGCGACCATCCGCTCCGCACACCGGTGCCCAGCTTGAAATCACCGGTGAAGCCGATGGCCACGGCCGCGTCGGAGAGGACGCGGTCGCCGGCGAATTGCCAGGTTTTCAAGAATTTCCCGGCATCTCCGGACGTCCCGCCCCCAACGGGGATGTTTTTCCCGAATGCAGACGCCATCCCCCGCAAAATCGCGCTGCCGTCTCCGGTGATGCCGTCGGAAAAGAGCTGAACGTAGCGGACCGAATCGGAGAAAGCCGTTGCCAGATCCCTGCCGGCTTGCTCGCTGTCTCGGCCGATGTCAGTGACGGAGACCACTTCGAAGCCGATCTGATCCGACGCGACACCGCCCAGAACGGCCGATCCGTTGGTGAAACCGGCGGTGGAGATTTCGCCGGCGGTGGTGCATCCGATGAGCAATCGGGTTCCGACGGCTTCATAAACGCCTTTGGCCAGCGATTCCAGACCGTTTTCCGGAGAGCAGAACAGCCAGCAGGCATCGGGGGCCATCCCCAGTTTTTCGACCAGGCCCGCGCCCATTCGTCTTCCCGTCTTCCGGGAAAATGGATCTTTCAATAGAATTGTTTCGGCTTTGACCATGGGCGCATCCGGGGGTCAGGGGGTGGCAGGGGTGCCGCCTGGTGAAACGCTGCAGAGGAAAAAACGGGGAGTTCTCTCGGGAAACTCCCCGCCCATTGACTCAAACACCAATCCTCAAAACCGCACGCCTGCTACCAGTTGAAAACCTCGTCCAACTCCTCATCCGTTACCATAAACGTGATGTTATGAGGAGGCAATTTTTCTTTGTGAAAGAAATCCGGCAGCCGGTCGTGCTCCGATGTGAACCCGGCCCGCACGTTGAAATCTCTTTCGGTTGTCAGAATCTTTTTCCCAAGAGCCACCACATCGTCTCCTGTCATCTCCAATCCGTAGAATGCATTCAACAGATCGATGAGGGCCTGGAAGGTCTCCGGCTGATCCAGAACGGCAAAGGCGATGAAGAGGCACATTCCCGTGGAATCGATGGCGGCCGTGGCGATCTGGAGGTTCCGGGAGAGTTCGATCTGCCCCTCGGGTTTCAAGGGGTCCACGCTGCCCCCGACCCCCAGGATATTGGTGGCCACGGCATATCCGGCCGTATGATCTGCGCCCATGGTGGTGGTGGCATAGGTCACGCCCATGCCCTGAACGGCTCTGGGATCATAGGCGGGCATGGCCTGACCCTTGACGACGGGCACCCTCTCCACGCCGAACACCCTGCCGGTCACCGCGGCACCGTTGCCCAGGATTCGGCCGAGCGGGGTCCCTTTGCCGACCTCCTTGAGAAGATTGATGGCGCCCTGGGCATCGCCGAATTTCGCAAGCCCCGCTTCCATTGCGACCGCGATGGTGGCGCCCATTTCAATGGTGTCCACCCCGAAATCATCGTCCATGCGGTCCATCATGGCGATGGCGTCGATATCGTCGATGCCGCAGTTGCCGCCGTGGGCCCAAACCGTTTCGTACTCGGGCTGTTTGGTCAGGAAGCGGCCGTTTTTATCATAAAAGGTGCCCGAGCAGCGGATCACGCAGCCCCGGTGGCAGCCATGGGTGGCCGAGCCTTCGCCGCCCCGGCTGTTTTCCAGGGCCGCCTGGGTCTCTCCGCTGATTTTGCCCGCACCTTCGAACTGGCCCTTGCTGAAATTGAGGGTGGGATACCCGCCCGCCTCGTTCAAGACATTCGTCAGCACGTTGGTGCCGAACGCCGGAAGCCCTTCTCCCGTGACCGGGTGCTTTTTCAGTCCCGCCACAAATTCCTTGTTGGCCGCCTTGAATTTTTCCGGATCCCTGGCCGGCCGCATCTTCATATCGGTGTCGTCCAGAATGATGGCCTTGACGCCCTTCGAGCCCATCACGGCACCGACGCCGCCCCGGCCCGCATGGCGCGTGGGACGTTGTTCCATATCGGTAAACGCCACCGATGCCGCGCTCAACTTCATTTCGCCGGCCGGACCGATGGAAATACAGGCGACCTTTTCCCCGTATGCCGCCCGTAATTTCTCGACCAGATCATAATTGCCCAGCATCTTCAAGCTGTTATCCGCCTCGATCTTTACCCCGTCCTTGTTGATGAGGATTTTGTAGAGGGTGTCATCTTTGGGTTTGCCCTCCAATACGATCGCCGCGTACCCCAGCCGCGCCAAGACCTGTGCCCCCTGGCCCCCGGAGTTGGATTCTTTGATCCCGCCGGTCAGGGGGCTTTTGCACCCCACGGAAATTCTCCCGGACATGGATGCAATGGTCCCGCTCAAGAGACCCGGCGCAATGACCAGCTTGTTGTCCTCCCCCAAGGGATGGCACGAGGGCGGCACTTCCTTGCCCACGATCATCGATGTCAACCCCCTGCCCCCGAGGCCGGCATAGTCGCCCAGTGGATCTTCCTTGATTTCAGGACCGCCGTCGGCCCCCATGTTGATTCTTAAAATTTTGTCCATAACGATCTTTCCTCCTGGTTTGGCATGAACCTCGCCGCCGTAGTGCCTCCGCAGGGCAACCCCATGCGGTTCCTCCCGGCAAGGGGCAGGCACGGGGGCCTGCCCCTACATTTCCTAATTACAACCCTGTTTTGTTAAACCGTCCATCCCCTGAAGCTGCCGGATGGCCTCGGACCGCACATCGTCCATCACCGTTTTGAGTGGAATATTCTTCTCGAGTGCCGCCCGCTTGCAGTCATCATACTCCGGGGTCAGGTTGATGATCCGGCCATTGCTCTCGGCCAGCTTAATATGAATGGGTCCATGAACCGTATCGATTTGTCGGATCTGTCTATGGGCCATGATGCGATTTTCCACCCGCCATCGCAGCCCGATGGTGGTGGTCTCTCTCATAAGGATATCCGAAAACTTTCCGACCGAATCCGGCAGGCAGATCACCGACAACAGGGTGCCGGGCCGGTTCTTCTTCATCTGGACGGATGTGAGAAAGACATCCAGCGCACCTTCACCCAGAAGCAGCCCCATCAGGTAATCATAGAGCTGGGGATTCATGTCGTCGATGTTGGTTTCGATCAACACGGTCTGCTCGACCTCGTAATCCCCCGTATCGTCCCTCGCTTCCCCAATGGCCACCCGGAGCAGGTTGGGAATGCCCGGGTCTGCCGTGCCGGCCCCGTAGCCGATTTGGTTCACGGCCATGGGGGGCATGGGGCCGAACCCCGATGCCAGCGTGGTCAGAATGGCCGCGCCGGTAGGGGTGAGCAGTTCGCCCTTCACGCCCGTGGAATAGACGGGTCTCCCCCGGATCAGTTCCAGGGTGGCCGGCGCCGGCACCGGCAGGGTGCCGTGGGCGCATTCGATGGTGCCGCTGCCCACGTGAAGGGGCGAACAGAAGACCTTGTCGATGCCCAGCGCGGTCAACCCGACGACGCCGCCCACCACGTCGATGATGGCGTCCATTGCCCCCACTTCATGAAAGTGGACCGATTCCACGCTCGATCGGTGAACCCGGGCTTCGGCCTCGGCCAGCCGGATGAAGATTGCCGTGCTCTTCTCCTTGACCGGTGCATCCAGATCGCTCTTCCCGATGATCTCCCGGATGTGGGAAAGATGGCGGTGATGGTGGTGATGGTGGTCCTGGTCGATGATGACATGGGCCTGACTGCCGCCGATCCCTTTCTTGACCACCTTTTCCACATCCAGTTCGTAATGGGATAAATGCAGTTTGGCGATCTCCTCCCGGAGGCGCTCAATGGTCAACCCCGCATCCAGCAGGGCGCCCAGGATCATATCCCCGCTGGCGCCGGCAAAACAATCAAAGTAGGCAATTTTCAAAAGACCCTCCGAACCGTATCCATAAGTGTTCCGTTATCCGTCACCCTTCCGTCGAAACGGCGTCCGTCCGGGATTCGACCGGGGCCGCGTTTCAGCCCATGCCTCAGGATGACTTCACCAGAGAGATTCTGGCGTCGGTCGTGCCGTCTTTTCTTTCCGGATGGTTCGCGGCGTCCGTTCCGGAGGACCGGTTTTCCAGGTGCCTTGCGCCGAGCTTGTTGATCAGGCTGGCCTGGTAGCCCGCGCCGAACCCGTTGTCGATATTGACCACCGACACTCCGGAAGCGCAACTGTTCAGCATGCAGAGCAGTGCGGCCACACCGCCGAAACTGGCCCCGTAACCGATGCTGGTGGGCACGCCGATGACCGGACAGGATACCAGTCCCCCCACGACGCTGGTCAAAGCGCCTTCCATGCCCGCCACCACCACTGCGACGTTGGCCTGGAAGAGATCCTCCCGGACGTTCAGGATCCGGTGAATGCCGGCCACCCCGGCATCGTAGATGCGATTGACCCGGTTGCCCAGGGTTTCCGCGGTGACCGCCGCCTCTTCGGCCACGGGAATATCCGAGGTGCCGGCGGTGACGACGGCGATATTTCCCACGCGATCGACCTCCCTGGGATGGATGACCACGATGCGGGCCATGGCGTGGTATTCGCAGTCCTCCGTCACCTCCCGGATGCCCTCGTACACCTCGCGACTCGCCCGGGTCGCCAGGATGTTGTCATGATGACGCAAAAGCCGTTGAATGATGCCCTGGGTCTGTTCAATGGTCTTGCCCTCGCAATAGATCACCTCCGACACGCCGGTGCGCAGGCAGCGGTGATGGTCGATCCTGGCGTATCCGAGATTTTCAAACGGAAGCTTCTTCAGTTGCTGCATGGCCGCGTCCAGATCCGTCTGACCGCTTTGGACCCGTTTCAGCAATTCCATGAGGTGCTGGTTATCCATTGGCGACTCCTTCCCCCCGTGTGTTCTGTTCCATGCCGGCCGGTGCGTCAATGACGCGGTTTAGACTTCCGGTGGCATACCCCTCCAGATCCAGGGCCACGAATTTAAATCCCAGGGCCCTGAGACGGGCTGCCACCCGGCGGCGAATGTCCTTGTCCATGAAGCGATCAACGGCTTCGGCCTCGACCTCGATGCGGGCCGTGTCTCCCTCGTGCCGGATTCTTACCTGCCATGAAATGTCCAGCTCCCGGATGAAGGACTCCCCCGCATCCACCTGTTCCAATTTTTCGGCCGTAATCGAATGCCCGTAGGGAATCCGAGATGCGAGGCATGCATAGGCGGGCTTGTTCCAGGTGGGGAGCCCCAGCCATCGGGAGCATTGGCGAATCTCGCCCTTGGTCATGCCGGCCTCCCGCAGGGGACTGCGAACCCCCAGTTCCCTGGCGGCCCGGCTCCCGGGGCGATAGTCGGCCGCGTCATCCACGTTTTCACCATCCACCACCCAGGGGATCCCGTGTTCGAATGCCAGCCCGACGAGTTCTCCGAAACGGCTTTTTTTGCAGATGTAGCACCTGTCCGGGGAATTTTCGACAAATGCCGGGATCGAGAGTTCATGCGAGGCGATCTCCAGATGGCGAACGCCCATGGCACGGGTGATTTCGACGGCATCCCGCTTTTCGTGCGCCGGTGTGGTCGCCGACAGGGCCGTCACCGCGACAACCCGGTCCCCCAGCTCGTCGGCTGCGACTTTCAGGAGCAGGGTGCTGTCCACCCCCCCGGAAAAGGCCACCAGGACCTGTCCCATCTCCCGCAGGATCGTCCGCAGGCGTTCATGCCCGGCCCGGCCCACCGCCGACACTTCAGGCATCTCGTTCATCTCTTTTCTCTTTCATGCGGAGTTCCCCGCGCCCGCCGCCTTCACCCGAACGCAGTTTTCCAGGCATCCGGGATCCGCCACGCCCAGTTTCCGCTGGGTATGGTAGGCGATGGCGGGGCATCCGCCGTGGCAGAGATCGAACCGATGACAGGATTCGCAGGATTTGATCTCCAGCCCTCTGAACGATTGAAAAACAGGGGACTGACGCCAGATATCGCCGAACGACGATTCCGGCACCGCGCCGGCCCGAAAGTCGGGTTCCTGGAGAAAGGCGCAGGGATAGACGCCGCCCTCGGGAGAGATGCAGCAGGTCAGTTTGCACGCCCCGCACATATTGAGCCCCAGGGATCGCCTGGTTTCGGTGGAGACGGAAAAAAAGGAGTCGCCGGTGGAGACCCCCAGGTGGCGGCCGAGCCAGTCGGAGAAGGCAAGCATCTGTTCCCCCGTGACATTCAGCCGCGACCAGGACTGCTTGCCTCTCCCCGACGGCCTGAACCGGGAGACCCGAAGCTTGGCGCCGTATTCGGTCGCCAGCGAGGTCATCCGGTCCAGTTCGGGAAAGCTGAGCCGTGTCAGGACGGTATTGATGCTGACCTCGATATTTCTTTCCCGCAGACATGCCAGGGCATTCAGGACCTTCTGGAAACTGCCCCTGCCCCGGATGGGATCATTGGATTCGGGGGAGGCCCCATCCAGGCTGACCTGGATGTATACCAGCCGGTGGTCGAGTCTTCGCGCGATATCCCGGTCGATCAGGGTGCCGTTGGTGCTGATGCAGGTGACCATTCCCCTGTCGTGGGCGTAATCCATGAGATCGAGAAAATCCGGCCGCATGAAGGGCTCTCCGCCCCCGATATTGAACTGAAAGACCTTCATGGCGGACAGGGCATCGATGACCTGACGGCATTCTTCGGTGGAGAGCTCCGCCGCCCGCTTTTTCCCCGAATCCGACAAACAGTGGATGCAGGAGAGATTGCAGGCGTACGTCACCTCCCAGGTGACGTTGACGGGCGCCGAGAGGCCCATCTCAACATACTGATTGCCCATGGATGAGCCCCTTTCTTTCGAGTTTTTCCAGTACCTGCTCCACCTGATCCTGTATCCATTTCCGGGGCCAGGGCATTTCCGCGCAGAGGATGTCCAGGAGGTCCGCCACCCGCTGCCTGCCCTCGAAAAACGCATCGGTGATCAGATTCTTTGACGGCACGAAATAGAGCCGGGGACCGCGATAATCGTAAAACAGGAGCCCAAAGACCTCGTTCCGAACCTGAACACCCTCCGCCAGCCGGTATACCGAATCCAGATGCATGGCTTCCCCTGACATATTGGGTTAATAGATCCCGCAAATCCCGTCCACGGCCAGCTCTTCGATGGTGATCTCCTCGAGGAACGGGGGGGCGATGGTCTGCTGGTTTTGGGTATCGGTCTCTTTTTTCTGCTCCAGGGTTTCCTTGATGTCTTTCTCTTTGATCTGCATGATGTTTTGCTCCTTCAATGATGAGGGTTGAAATGATGCGGGTTAGCATTAAGGGTTGAAAAAATGTCCGCCGGAGGGGATGCTCAAGGCGCCTGCGCCGTCCATCCCTGATCCACGGTGATCACGTTGCCGGTGATGTTCTGCGAGTCTTCCGTGCACAGCCAGAGCACGGCCCGGCCGATATCCTCGGGCGTAAGTTCGCGATCTTTCAGCAGGTGACCTGCAAAAAACTGCTCTTTGCCGTCTTCGTCGCCCATGCCGAAGCTTTCAGCGATTCCTTTCATCATGGGGGTCCACACGGTACCCGGACAGACCACGTTGGCGTTGATGTTGTGATCGGCCACCTCCATGGCGATGGATTTGTTCAGCCCGATGATGCCGTGTTTCGCGGCGCAATAGTGGCCGCCCATGCCGAACCCGCGCTGACCGCCCACGGATGAGATACTGACCACCTTCCCGCTGTGCTGGCCGATCATGTGGGGAAGCACAAAGTGGCAGCACTGGTACATGCCTTTCAGGTGGGTGTCGACGACCTCATCCCACACCTCCTCCGCCATCTCGGCGATAGCCACCATGGAGGTGTTGCCGGCATTGTTGATGAGGATGTCGATTCTGCCGAAGGTTTTCAACACCTGATCCACCATGGCGGAAACATCCGATGCCTTGCGCACGTCGCATTTGACGCCCAGGGCTTGGCGGCCCATCCCCCGGATTCCCTCCACCGCTTCCGCCATGATTTCGGGCGTGGACAGCTTGTAGGGCAGGGTTTTCATATCCTCGCAAATGTCGGCAATCGCGATGTCCGCGCCCTCTTCTGCCAGACACCTGGCAATGGCCAGGCCATTGCCGCGCGCCCCGCCGGTGACAATGGCAACCTTCCCTTCCAGTTTCATAAATCCGCTCCTTTCTTGATGTCAACAACCTGTGTTACCCATTTTGAGACAGCACGGCCGTGGAATTGCCCCGGCTTCCTTACCGGACGATCATCAGACGGTCTGGGCCAATTCCTGAAGGTCAAATTGTTCGCCGACCTGCTGGAGGCTGAAATTGATCTCCTGGAGGTCATCCTTCAGGGAATCAAACCCATATTCCTGTATCTGAAAATCGAGCTGTCCCTCGAGGCTGAAGATCAGATGAAGGATGTTGAGCAACTGCACATATTCCGGGTGATTCCTCAGCACCGGCATATACCGGCCCATCATGTCGCCGGGAGCCAGCTCCCGCAGCCCCCATCGGAGCGTTTCCTCGTCCACCTTCTGAAGCATGACCCCTCTGAGAAGCACGCCGGCGCGAACACCCATGCGCGTGATATCCTTCACCATCTCCTGATCCGCTGGATTCAAGCCCATTGCCTTCTCCTCAGGTCATCCGAACCTTCATCGTCTTGACGTGTTTGATGGTCTGCTCGAGTTTTTCGGCCAGCGGCGCAATCATGGCTTCGGCCTCCGCAGGATCCTGAGCCGCGGCCAGTTTATCCTTGATGCCCTCCAGCTCTTCCGCCGCCCTCTGCATATCCTCGTTCCCCTTCTGGGTTTTGAAGAAGAGTTTGGTGGCCAGGGGGTCCAGTTGATCCGCCAACCCCGTCAATTTGTCTTTCAGTACCCCCACCGAGGTCTTTTGGGCGATTTCCCTGAAGTTCTGGCTGATTTCCCTGACGTAGTGGGTTCCCATTTTTTGTTCGTTCAATGTTCATCTCCTTTTGACGAATTTTACGTATAATAACGAATCGATAGGTATCCGATTCGAAAATTCCCGTGCTGCTGACGACCGGGCATGCCGGCCGGTTACTTGCCCGTGATGATGGTCATGCCCGCCGGCGGATGATGGTGGCTGTGAGCCGCCGCATCCCCGTGGCGGGGGTGATGGGGGTGATGACATCCCGATCCGGGACAGGGGGCGCTCGCCGCTTCAGGGGGCGCCTCCGCCACCACTTTGGGCGGAAGCTGTTTTGCCAGCGTTTCCGCGATCTCCACAAACGCTCTTGCGGTGAGACTTCCCTGGTGAAGATCGACCACCGGCACCCCGGTGTCGGCCGCTTCAGAAAAGAGCGGGTCGATGGGGATGGACCCCAGGAAGGGGATCTCCATCATCTTGGCCAGTTGTTTCCCTTTGTCTTTTCCGAAAAGATAGACGGTATCCCCGCACCCGCAGGTATAGGAACTCATATTCTCAATCAGGCCGAGCACTTTGGCGCCCAGGGTTCGGGAGGCATTGATCGCCTTGGAGCAGACCAGCGTGGAGACCTCCTGGGGGGTCGTCACGATGACCACGCCGTCCAGGTCGGGGATCGATTTGAGAATGGCGATGGGTTCATCCCCCGTGCCCGGCGGCAGGTCCACCAGGAGGAAGTCGAGCGCGCCCCATTTGGCGGCGGATAAAAGCTGCCGGATGGTCCGGCTTTTGGTCTGGCCCCGCCACATGACCGGGGTCATGTCCCCCGGCCAGAAAAGGGCCACCGAAAGCGCCTTGATCCCGGATCGGGTGGTCACCGGGTTGAGCCAGAATGCGCCGTCGAGCTTGGCTTCCTGCTTAATCCCCAGCATCTTGGGAACGCTCGGGCCGTGGAGATCCGCATCAAAAATGCCCACCCGGAGGCCCATATTTTTCAGCGCGGCCGCCAGGTTCACGGTGGCCGCCGTTTTCCCCACCCCGCCCTTGCCGGACAATATGGCGATCTTGTATTTCACGTATTTCAATGCGTCGGCAATCGACCCGTCCATCATCAACTGTCGTTTTTGCCTGTCAACGAATTCCTTGCGGTCCAACTCCATCCCGTCCTCCCCCATTATTTCCATATTATGACAAACGGTTAAGGCTTTCGCCCTTTATCCCTACACCCATCCGCTCGGCGTGTTCGATAACCTCCTCGAAAACCGTCTCGTCGATCCGGGGCGTGACTGCGGCGTTCTCCTTGATAACGGCAAAGGTGGCCGCATCCAGGGCCACCGGATCATGAGACGCCATGAACCCAATATTTGCCAGCAGCGGCGATTCGCTGAAGGGGTAATACTCCGGCTGGGGCGTGATATCCCACAGAAAATTGACATAAAATACGCGGTCTTCCATGGCGGTCCTGACCGCCATATGGCTTTCCAGCGCCCGGATGCGAAACGCCCTGAGCTCCTCCGGTGAAGGTCGCTGCCCGTTGAACAGGTAGGGGTTCAGCCCCTTGAGCACCCGGGTGCGTGCCCGGGCCGAGAGGCAGTCGAATCCGCCGTTATAGAGGGCGCCGCTTAAACCGAACAGCGGGTTGAGGGTCACATGCGAGAGTACCCACAGGGCGTCGCTTCGGCAGACGGCCGTTCCCACCTCCACCCCGCCCAGCCCGGAATCGTCGCCACAGGGAAAAAGGTCCCCTTCATCACCGCTGAATCCCCCGTTGATGACGAAATGGCCGCCCAGGGTTTCGCTCGAGTATCCCGTAAGGTTGCTCATCTCAAAAAACGCATTGCCCCCCGCACGCTTCCAGTAGTCCACCAATCGCTGGCCGTCGCATATGGCGGGCCGCTGTTTTGTCGCAATCCGAGCCAGATCGGACAGGGTGCGGATAAAACTCGGGCGCAATCCGTATTCATACCCTGATTCCGATGTATTTACCTTCAAGGCCACCCGCATGCCCTCGGACAACCTGCGGGTCGCCGCCGCCGCATCGGCCAGCCGACGGATCTTGTGCTCCACCGTATTGTCAAAGGACACGTGCTGATTGTCCACCCAGACCACATCACTCATATCGGTTGCCTTTTTGCATAAGGGTTCATGTTTTCCCGCGCCTCGGCATTGGGGATCCGGGGGGGCCGTAACGGCCTCCCCCTTGAGGTGCCGATTTATTCGGGTTTTGCACCCTTGAACGGGTCATATTTCTTCCACTCGTTGAACACCCATTCCTTGTTGTATTCCTTTCGTCTGAACGGCATGACCTCCGTGGCCAGATCGTGCCGATGGAACGTATCCCTCAGCCTGACGGTCGTGGGTTTATGGCTGCCGTCGCGAACCTGCCACTTGGCGGCATTTTCCGGGGTCAGAACCGGTTCGTAATGGATCAGTTCATATTTCTGGGTCCCCAGACCGATCTTTTCACCCGCGGCCATGGTGATGCGCGGACTGAAACCGTTGATCACGCGGAATTTGTCATCGCCTGGTTTGAGCCCCTTTTCGGCGGCCACGGATCCCGGATTGATCGGCATATTGTCGATGGCGTCCAGTGTCGCCATTTCAAGGGCAATCATGTCCTTGCCGGCAAAAAGGCCCACATCCGGGCATACCGCCAGGCCGGCCCACGGAAAGCAGTCGCATTCCGGAACCACGTCGATGGCGTGGTTGATATAGCCCACTTTGCCGCGCTCGAAGCACTTGAGGGCGCCCAGGGCCGCGTCCGCATGGGCGATCATGGCATTGGGGAAGTAATTTTCCTCGAAGGTGATGCCGGTCATGCCGGAGAAGATGCAGGTCACCTGGCAGGAATAGCACAGCCGGCACCTTTCAGGGAACCATTGCTTGCCGTGCTCCGTCACCTTGTGAGCGTTTCTCGGGCAGGAATCATCGCACATCTGATGAAATTTACACGCCTTGCCCGGACAGTTATCCGTGAACTTGGGCCAGCCGATGGCATCGTGGGGATCTCCCCAGTGGGCCAGATGGGTGATGTACTTGCCCCGCTTCGACTGACAGCCGATTCCCAGTTGTTTCAAGACCCCGCCGTACATGGTAATGGAATGCCCGCGGGCATGGGCCAGGACAATCATGGCATCCGCCTCCGCGATGGCCCGCCCCACATAGGTTTCTTTCAGAATGAGCCCCTCGGGGAGATCGACCCGGTAATCATCCTCACCGGCATATCCGTCCGCGATCAACACCGGGCAGCCGAAGGTAGCGTCGGTATAGCCGTGGCGAATCGCCCCTTCCATCTGGTACTGGGAAATCGCCATGCTGTTGTGGGTATGGTAGGAAAGGGTGGTGTCGTTGACGACATAGGGATGACCGCCGCAAGCCTTGACCTCCTCCACGATGGCGGCGATATATTCCGGCCGCAGAACGGCCGTCCGGTTATACTCGCCGTAGTGGATCTTGATGGCGACCTCGTCCCCCTTGTCAAAGCATTCGTTCAGCTTGGCTTCGTAAAAGAGGTCCTTTGACTTGCAGATCATGGATTCGGTCCAGTTGGTAGCGTTCGCCTCCGCAAACCAGACCTTGCCGGGTCCCTTTTCGGTAAACGGCCCCCATTTCTCTTTCGGCGGTTTCCAGCTTTTTGCCTGATAGTTGTCGCGACCTCCGTCGACCGGCCCCTTCATCTCGGTCCATTTGGTCGGTTCGCATTTGTAATCAGTCATCGATGCTTCCTCCTCGCAGTTTGGGTGTTAACGGTTTTTTCGCTGCCTCTTCAAATGCCGCGACGCATGCCGACGGCCTCCCATGACCTCTGAAATACATCCCCCCTCCCCTGTGCTGAAAGATTAGAGACAAACCGTACCCAAATGAGTTCAGCAAATGCCGTACCATCCTCTTTGAATACCGCCAGTCGATGGAACCGCACGAAAACCAATTTTCAAGATTGTTTTATAATATCAATTTTATATATGCAAAACCACCCGGTAGAAATTGTCTAAAATCGGGCGGAAGAAAAAAAACGCAGAATGGGCCGTGAATGGGGGCTGAGGTGATCCGGGTGATGGTAATTCCGAAATTTATAATATAAAATATTGTTATTGCTTGTATTTATTTAGCAATCCGCTGATGGGGCCAAAATGGACACCCAACCACATGCCCCCTTCCTTGCCGGAGAATGGAGTCGTTTTCAAGGAGGAGCTCCGGGTCAGGAGAAGATCTTGAACTTGTGTATTTTCTTGTAGAGGGTCTTGCGGTTGATTCCCAGAATGTCGGCCGCCTGGGACTGATTGCCTTCGGTCTCCGCCAGGACGGCGATGATGTGGTTTTTTTCCATCTCTTCAAGGGTTTTGGGCTGCCTTGTTGGCGCTTTTCGATGGGCCGCAAGATGGCGGGGAAGATCGTCCGGCAGGATAACGTCTGTGTCGGCAAAAATCAGGGCTTTGGTGATCACCGATTTCAACTCCCGGATATTGCCGGGCCAGTTGTACCGGGCCAGAATCTCCAGGGCGTCGGAAGACATCCTGATCTTGCTGTCCCCTGCGCCGTATACCTCGATCACTTTGGCGACGAGCAGGGGAATGTCCTCGGGGCGCTGGCGCAGGGGCGGGATCGTCAGGGAGACGACATCCATCCGGTAGAGGAGATCTTTTCGCAGTTGACCTTTTTGCACTGCGTCACACAAATCGACGTTGGTGGCCAGAATGATGCGCGCATCGACCTGAATTTCACTGGTTTCCCCGACGCGCCGAAACCGGCCGGTCTCCAGAAAGCGGAGAAATTTTTTCTGAAGATCGAGGTCGATATTCCCGATTTCATCCAGAAAGAGGGTGCCTTTGTCGCTCTGCTCGACCAGGCCCCGTTTTTGTTCATCGGCCCCTGAAAAGGCGCCTTTCCGATGCCCGTACAGCTCGCTCTCGGCCAGGTTTTCATTGAGCATGCCGCAGTCGAGAACAACAAAAGGCGCCTTTTTCCGGGGGCTTCCCTGGTGGATCTGGGTGGCCAGCACGTCCTTCCCCACGCCGGTTTCTCCCTGAATCAACACGGTGGCATCGGTGGGGGCGATACGGTCCACGGCCCTGTATATCTCTGCCATGGCCGGACTGGGGCATCGGATGCCCCTGCCGTCGCCTGCGCAAACGCTGCCGGCCGTTGTTTTGGGTTCGCACTGCGCGGCCCGCCGGTCTTGAATGGCATGCTTCGCCAGGGTCACCAGTTCGTCAAGCTTGAAGGGTTTGGTGACATAATCCCTCGCGCCGAGCTTGAGCGACATCACCGCCGATTCGACCTCTCCGTGGCCGGTAATCATGATGACTTCCGCGGCCGATGATTTCTGCTTCAATCGCCGCAGGGTCTCGATGCCGTCCATATTCGGGAGCTTGAGGTCCAGAAAGACGATATCGAACTTCTGCTGGTAAAAGCGTTCGAGTCCCTCTTCCCCGCTGCCGGCCGTTACGACCTCAAACCCTTCCAGTGTGAATTCGCTCTGAATCAGATGACGAATGTTTTTTTCATCATCGATGGCCAGAATTTTTCCATGCGCCATAACGCAGTTTCCTTTTCCATTTTTTGGATATTCAGCGCCTCCCTCACGTCAATGCGGCCGGAAAACGGAACGTCAGCAGACGACCGCCGTCGCTCGCCTGCATGGATCTGATGTCGCCCCGATGGTGGTGGATGATGCTGTAACAGATTGACAAATCCATTCTTTCCCCGGCTTTTGCGACACGTCCATCCAGGGCCTGATAGGTCGGGCACCCTGAAAATTCATGGGTAAGGCTCCCATCCGGGTCAGACAGCAGGATATCGATTTTTTCCCCATCATTTCGCGCTTCGACCCACAGATCCCCGCCTGCGGTCATGGCATTGAACAATTGCTTGAACAGATTCAGGAAAAGATGTTTCAACTGGCCTCTTTTCCCGATCATTTTATTGAAACCGGCGGCCAGGTGGTTCTCGAAGACAATGCGGATATGGTGATCCTTGGCATGCTGGCGGATCAGGGAGAGGGTATCCCGGATGATCTGATCAATCTCGATGGGTTCGTATTCATCGGATGCGCTGCTGCTGAATTCCCGGAGGTTCTGGATGATGTCCTTGCACCGGTAAGCCTCGCTGTTGATAATCTCCAGGTATTCCTTGAAGGATGCCACTATCTTATCGTCCTGAAGCAGGTCCTTGGTCCTCAGGCGCTTGAGCAGCCCCTCGGAAAAGCCGGCAATGGATGTCAGGGGATTGTTGATTTCATGGGCGAGGCTCGTGGCCAAAAAGCCCACGGAAACCATCCGATCTGTCTGCATCAATTTGAATTCATATTTTTTTCTTTCCGTGATATCCCGCATGATCAGGATGATCTCCTCCACCTTGCCAAAGGCATCCGAGATGGGCGAGGTGGTCCATTCATAATATCGACCGGCCAGCCTTCCCTTTTTGAACATATGCTCCCCGCGAAGCATTTCACCGGTCTCGAGCGTTTTCAGGACCGGGCAATTGGGGCACCGCCGGTCTCTCTGGTAGAAGATCTGGTGACAATTCATCTCCGGCTTCGAACTCTCCGGAAACATTTCTTTCTGCACCCGGTTGGTAAAAGCGATATTCAACCCCCGGTCCAGGATCGTGACGCCGTCTACCATGCTGTTGAAAATCGCATCCAGCCGGCTGTGCCGCCGGGCGAGCTGAATATTAAGTTTTTCGAGCTCCTTTATCTTGGACCGCACCTCTTTGAAGTAACCGATCTTGGAATGGCCCAACCCCTTGAAGTCGGGTGAGGATGGGGTTTTCTTCTCCGCCATATCACGACTCCCTGAATCTACCAGACCTCGCGGTACATGGCCTCGATATCGCGAGTTGAATAGGTGCACGGATTGGTCAGCATGCAGATATCCTGCTGGGCCATTTCGGCCATCATCGGGATATCGTCGGATGACACGCCCAGTTCTGCGAGATGCCTGGGAAGCCCCAGCCTGCTGATCAATTCCTCAATTTTTTCGGGTACGTGAAAAGCCGCCTCCGCCGTGCTCATGCCGCGGGTTTTCACCCCCAGGGCCCTGGCCATGACGGCGAATTTGTCATGGGCATGATCGAGATTGCGGCGAACCACCGCCGGCAGCAGGACGGAATTGACAACCCCGTGATGCAGGTCGTAGATCCCGCCCACCGGATGGGCCAGGGCATGAACTGCGCCGAGGATGGCGTTCGAAAAGGCGATGCCGGCCTCCAGGCAGGCAACGGCCATCCCCTCCAAGGCAACAATATCTTTGGTTTCCGCGGCCCTTACCAGATGCTCGTTGACCAGCTCGATGGCATGGACGGCATGGGGGTCCGTCATGGGCCAGGACAAAGAGGAGACATAGGCCTCGATGGCGTGGGTCAGGGTGTCCATGCCTGTCGCCGCGATGAGCTCCTGCGATTTGGTCTGGAGCAGGGTGGGATCGATGATGGAAATATCCGGCATGATGACCCGGCTCAGGATGCACATCTTCATTTTTTCCCGGCTGTCCAGCAACACGGCGAACTGGCTCACATCCGCCCCGGTCCCGGCCGTCGTCGGCGCGCAGATCAGCGGCGGAATCGGCTGGGAAACGAGATTGCAGCCGACGAAATCCTTGACGCTCCCGTAATTCGTGGCCAATACACCGATCCCTTTGGCCGTGTCGATGGTGCTGCCGCCGCCCACCGCCACAATCACATCACATTTTTTCTGAAGGTATAGCTTCGCCCCCTGATCGACCTGAAAATCACGCGGATTGCCGACCACATTGTCGTACACCACACAGTCAAGCCGCATGCGCTTCAGGTATTGGAGGGTCTGGTCCACCCAGCCGGCCCGGATAATGCCCGGATCGGTGACCAGGAAGATCTTCTCCCCGCCCAGCCGCGCGGCGCAACGCCCGATCACGGACAACGCGCCAGGACCGTAGATGATCTCGGGGATATCGAATTTCAGCAGATCGTCGACACTGTATGCCATCGGGTTCCATCCTCTGAGGGCTCGCAGGAACAGGGATCGCCCCCGGATGACGGGAGCCGCCCGGCCGGAAATCCGGGCATCATCGCATGCGACGTCCCAAACGGATATCATCAAGCAGCCGGTACGGCAACAGTTTAGGCGATCATCCGATCAGGATTCAACGCCGGATCCTCCGCCCGGCGCCAGCACATACCCCAGCCAGAATCTTCCCGTACTGTCGACCGAGGGGCTTCGCAGAAAGTGGCGGACCTCCATGCCCAGGCGGGCGAACAAGGCCCTCAGCGCGCCGTCGCGCCACAGGTAAAAGGCCCGGCCGCGCCGGTCGATGAAGGAGCCCGTCCCCTCCTTGAGAGACGCGTAGAGCCGGCCTCCCCCGGCGGGGCCTCCTCCGGAAGGATTGCAGCCGATGAAAGCCCGCGAGATGTTTTCCAGGGCCGGCCCCAGGTTTTCACGGGGAATGTGGACCAGTGCCCCGGACAGCAGGACGGCATCCACCGACGCCCCCGAAAAATCGTAGGTTTCGAAATCCCCCTCGATCACCTCGCATCCGGAGGCCTCTCTGGCCAAGGCGGCCATGCCGCGGGACCGTTCAAAGCCCACCGGCCGGAACCCCCGCTGCTTCAGCCACAGCAGGTCCCGGCCCGAACCGCACCCCACGTCCAGAACCCGGGCACCGGGGGCAAGCCGCCGGACAAACGGCCCCAGAAAGGATTCCGGGTCGATGAAAAAGGTTTCCGCAGCATAGGCCTGGAAATGGCTTTCGTAGTAATCCGTCATATGGGCTTTCAGACCTCCAGGGCGGGGCACGCCTCGCCCCTGCAGTTGAAACACCGGCCGGCAACACCCCTAAAACCGGATCAGCTCCGCCCCGGCCAGCCGCGCCGCGACGTCGTCCTTCCACCCCCGGCCGTCCAGGGCTTCCGCCAGGGCGACGGCCAGGTGGACAGGCCTTACGCCCCGCTGGCGGCCCAGCCCGTTCAGGCAGGCCGGGCAATT
>NZ_JBGSQX010000128.1:0-2764 GCF_041737845.1 Desulfococcus sp. | reverse complement strand
TGTTATTGATCGGTGCTATAGTGCCAATCCGTGATCGTCGAAAACGAGCCACTTTGTGATCGGCGAAATGGTGCCACCTGATGATCACCGAAAACGAGCCACTTTGTGATCACCGAAATAGCGCCACCGGAATCTCACCCTGTTATGACGACCGGATGGCCCGCCGGGGGGATTTGATTATCCCCCCGGCGCTCCATCCTCAGTGGATTTTCGCGCCACCCATTTGAGGCGTCACATCTCAAAAAGCATCTCGGACCATGGAAACAACTGCGTTATACTCCCGGAAAAAAACAACCAAACCGGGAGGCGCGCCCATGTCAAACAGGAGATTCGAGATGTTCCAATACCGTCACATCATTCATTGCATGCGTATGGGTCAAAGCGATCGCGCCATAGCCGCGGCCAAATTGATGGGCCGGCTGAAATGCGCCGAGCTTCGCTCCATTGCCGACCAGCAGGGATGGCTGGGTTCCGACCCGCTTCCCGATGACGCCGAACTGGCCGAAGTTTTTGAAAAGAACAGGGATTGCAATGCGACCCGTCAGTCCATGAGCCTGCCCCATGAGCAGCAGATCCGGCAGTGGCTCGACCAGGGCATTCACACAACCACCATCTACCGGGCGCTCGTGGAGCAGTTCGGCTTCAGCGGCAGCTATTCGTCCGTGCGCCGGATGTCGCAGAGATTGAAAAACGGACATCCGAAAGTCACCTGCATCCTGGATTTCGCCCCGGCCGAGGCCGGGCAGGTGGATTTCGGCAAAGGCCCCACGATCACGGACGTCTTCACAGGAGAAGTCATCAAGACCTGGATATTCGTGATGACGCTCTGTTTCAGCCGGCACATGTACGCCGAGATGGTTGTCGACCAGAAAGTCGGCACCTGGCTGGCCTGCCATCGCCGCGCCTTCGAATTCTTCGGCGGCGTTCCCGGCAGGCTTATCATCGACAACCCCAAATGCGCCATCACCCGCGCCTGCTTCCGGGACCCGGAGGTCCAGCGCTCTTACGGCGAACTGGCCGAAGGATACGGGTTCCTGATCTCGCCGTGCCCGCCGCGGGATCCCAAAAAGAAAGGCCGGGTGGAAGCCGGTGTCAAATACGTGAAAAACAGCTTCGTTCCGCTTCGCAGCTACCGCTCCCTTGCCGACGCCAACGGGCAGCTGGCACGCTGGGTCATGGAAACCGCCGGCAACCGCATCCACGGGACCACGCACCAGAAGCCGCTTGCCCTGTTTGCAGAGACCGAAAAGGCCCTTCTGCGCCGTCTTCCGGACATGCCCGTCGAGACCGCAGCCTGGACCCGCCTCAAGCTTCATTCGGACTGCCACCTGCGATTCGAAAAATCCTGTTACTCGGCCCCCTTCCGGCTGGTGGGCCAGGAACTGTGGGTCAAGACCGCCGATACCACCGTCAAGATATATCACGATCTGCAGTTGGTCGCGATTCATCCCAGGCTTCGCAAGCCCGGCTCGCGCGCCACCGTTGACGACCATCTGCCCCCGGAGGCCATTGCCTTCAAAACCCGGGATCCCCAGTGGTGCCTCCGGCAGGCTGAATCCGTCGGCATCGACTGCCACAGGCTGATCCACGGCCTTTTGGACAACGGCGTTCTGGACAATCTGCGGGCCGCCCAGGGGGTGATCGGCCTTACCAGAAAATATGGTGCCATGCGGCTGGAAAACGCCTGCAGGCGGGCGTTGTTTTTCGACAACGTCAAATACCGCAGCGTGAAGAGCATTCTTGAACAGGGGTTGGATCAAACGGCGCTGCCCGACGATGGAGACTCGTTTCCCCTCCCGTCCATCTACACAGCTGCCGGCCGGTTTATCCGGCATGCCGACGATCTGCAGGTTCAATCAGAAAGGAGGCCGACATGAATCCCATGCCCGAATTGATCCCCATGCTCAAGCAGCTTCGCCTGTCCGGCATCCTGGATTCTCTGGAATCCCGCAATCGCCAGGCCATCGAGGAAAAGCTCTCCTACATGGATTTTCTGGCCACCATCATCCAGGATGAAGTCGCCCGGCGGGCTCAAAAAAAGCTGGTATCGGCTCTTCGCCGGGCCAACTTCAGAAACCAGAAAACCCTTGAGGAGTTCGATTTTACCTTCAACCCCAACATCAATCGCTCGTTGATCGTCGAACTGGCATCCTGCCGGTTCATGGAAGAAAAGGTCTGCGTCCTGATCGTCGGCCCCTGCGGCACCGGCAAAAGCCACATCGCACAGGCCCTGGGGCACTGTGCCATCCGAGCGGGGCGGGATGTCCTGTTCACCAGCGCGTCAAAGATGCTCAACCATCTCAATGCGGCGCGGGCAACCAACGGCTTCGACAGGCATTTTGCCAAGCTGGCGGCGGTGGACCTTCTCATCATTGACGACTTCGGTCTCAAACCGATCAAAGGCTCGCAGGACGAGGATCTGCACGATGTCATCGCAGAACGCTATGAACGGAAGAGCACCATCGTCACCTCCAACCTGGACCTGCCCGAGTGGACCGAAGCCTTCCCCAACCGGATCCTCGGCGCCGCCACGATCGACAGAATACGGCATGGCGCCTACAAAGTGGTGCTTGACGGCAAAAGCTACCGGTCAACCAAGCCCATGCTGAAAACCCCGAAACAATCTGTCAAAGAACAAAAAAATGAAGCCTGAAAGGAGGTCAAAAAACATCATTTGAATAGTCGTCCGAAACCGCTTTTTGAGCATTTTTGAGTGGCACCATTACGGCGATCATCGGTGGCACTATTAAGGCGATCATTGACA
>NZ_JBGSQX010000126.1:0-7457 GCF_041737845.1 Desulfococcus sp. | reverse complement strand
GCCGCCTGCTCAAGGTGGCCGTTCCGGGCAGGGCTGGGGGGTCGGAGGCCGCCCCGGCGCTGCTGCACCACGTGGGCCAGTTCATGGGCCAGCACCCGGCGGCCTGCGGGATCCTCCGGCCGAAATCCGCCGCCGGCAAAGGCAATGTGTTCACCAAGGGTATACGCGGCGGCACCGATGTCATCCGTGGAACGGGCGGCGTCGGGGCCGGTGTGCACCCTTACGGCGCTGAAGTCCTGGCCCAAACGCGCTTCAGCCTCCCGGCGGAATTCAGGGTCGAGGGGCCTTCCGCCCCCGGATATCACCTGCCGAACCGCCGGGGTGAGAAATGAGCCCCGTGCGGGGTCCGCATCCGTTGTGCTGAACGGTTTGTCGGGGCGTTCGGCTTCCTGCGCCTGCCATTCGGCTTGCAGAAGGCCCGAGACGCTTTTATTTCCAATCATCCGCTGCAGTTCAAGAATGTTGTGCTTCGGCTCAAGGGTACGGGTCGATTGGCCGGGGCGTGTCGAATGCTTACCGCATCCGGTTTTTTTCCTCTTGGTCTTGGTTTGAAATCCCATCCTCGCCTCCTTCCTGCCGAACTTCGGCCGAAGGTCGTTCATAGGGAAAAGTTTTTTCCGCACAATGATGCATGTCAATCAACGCACCGACGCGATGGCGTTCACCCCTGCTGCGCCATCTGTCCGACGGTCACCTGCCGGAGGTAGCGGTTGTCAAGGGCCATCTGCAGGGCGCCGGTATGTTCCTGCAGCCGGAAAACTTCGTCTGCGGCGGCCCCGGATTCGGCGATCAGGGTAGCGGTCGGGGTGGCAAGAATATCCCAGACGGTCCGGTCGTTCAGCCCCGAAACGGGCGTCAGGCCCGCCGCCGTGCGCAGGGCCATGCGGGCCTTGGCCCGGAGTCCCACCGCCCGCATCAGTGACACGTTCTCGTCCAGGTGGACCGGGACCATGACGGCCAGTGCCCGGATCGTCAAAATGCCGGCCCGGTTGAGGCTGCCCGCGGATGCCCCGCCCACGCCGTCGATCCACTCCACCGTCTCCCGGCCCAGCCAGTGGGACGGAACGGCGTGCCATTCGGGTCCGATATCCGGACACAGCGTCAGGCGGAGACGGCGGGTCAATGTCCGGCCGGCGGCGATCTCCATCCGGGGGTGGATGACATGGTTGATCAGGATCCCGCTGCCCGGCGTTTCAGTGGCATCCCCGCCGAAGAGGCCGAATTCCCTGAGGACAAGATTCCGCCCCCAGGTGAAGACGACGGCAGCCTCGATGCAGGGTGTCGGCACCCCGGACGGACGGCCGTCGGCTCCGATATAGACCATGGCCTCCGGCGCCACCGGCATGCGGTCGAATTCCTCCGCGAGTCGCGCGGCGGTGATATCGGCGGGCGGGCGTACCGCGTCCCATGCCGAAAGGCCGCCCCCCACCGCCCAGAAGAGGATGCCCCGGAGGGAGGGATCGTTTTTCAGGAGCCCGGCCATGAGCGGCCAGGCCGCAAGAACGATGGTGTTGGATCTCCAGCCGCTGTCGGCCAGAGTCCGGCCGAAGGGATCGCGCACCACATCCCTGTAGGTTCCCCGCATGATCTGTTATCCTTTCCCGTCGCGCCGTGGATTCACCCGCGGCATGAGGCGGCCCGTTCCTGGTGCGCGGCTACCTGGCGCGCACCAGCTCGCCGATGGTCAACTCCTGCAGATAGCGGTTGTCGAGGGCGAGCTGAAGGGTGCTGATCTGGTCATAAAGACGGCTGATGGCTTCGATCGACGCCCCCGCCTTGGCTGCCAGCTTTTGCTGCGACGTGGTGAGAACCGCCCAGACCGTGGCCCGCTCGAGGCCGGGCACCGGCTCGATGGCGGCCGCGGTGCGCAGCGCCAGGCGGGCCTTGGTCTGCACCTCCACCATCCGCATCATGGGCAGGGCGCCCTCGAGGGCCGTCGGGTCCATGTCGGCCAGGTCGGCGATAGTCTCGATTCCTTCGAATTTCAAGGTGTTGACATATTTGTTGCTGATGCCGTCGATCCGGCTGATGTGGATGCCGCCCAGCCAGTGATGGGACTTCAGGGACGACCGCCCGAACCCGACGCCCAGGATGCTGACCCCCGGCGTGGGGCTCGGCTTGAACCCCCGGGTGAGGGTTCGGCCGCCCGCGTCGACGATGCGGATGGCCGTCGCGGCCTTGACGCCTGCGCTCTTCAGGCTGAAGGACTGCGTGATCCCCTCCGACCGGCCTATGGAGATCCACTTGTTCCGGCTGTCCGCCGGCAGGGCTTCCACGGCATAAGGCCGGAGCGTTTCATCGGGCTTGACGAATACAACGACGTCGTCCTCGGCCCGCCCCTCGAGGATCCGGTCCTTGATGCCGACGGCGAGGGACCCGAATGCCCCCAGGGAGACAAAAGCCTCCTCTTTCCGGGTCGTGACCTCCCCCAGCGCATGCCTCGGGTCCGTGTGCCGGTTGGCGCCCTTTTCGGCCTCGCGGCCCAGTTGGAAATCGAAGATGCGGTCCGCCCACACCAGGTCGTCCAGGGGCGCCGCCTCAAACCGTGCGACGATATCGGATCCGGCGACGTTCAGGCTGATGACCGGCCGCGTTGATACCGAATATCTCAATTGGCGTGAATAACTGCCGTCGAGGTTGCCCGCGAGAGGTCCGGTGAACTCACCGCCCCGGACCGACAGGGCGACGCCGGGATTGACCCCGATATCCGTCAGCACCAGGTTGCCGAAGCGGTCCCGGGGCCAGACGCGGATATCGGCCAGGTACACCGGACGCCCGGCCTTGATCACCCGGGTGTAGATGACGTCGAACAGGGTGAATTTCGGGTCTGGCCGGACGCCGATCCTCGCCTGACGCTGAATCTCCCGGCGAAAGGCCACGCCCTCTTCGGTCTGGCCGGTCACCGTCACGTAGAATTTGTAGCCGCCCGTGACCGCCGTATTGCCGAAGGTCGCCGTGTAGCGGCCCGTATGGCCGTCCTCGGTCATGGGGATGGTATTGGACTGTTTGAAATTGTCAAACACCAGCCCTTTCTCGCGAAGGGCGAAAGACTTGATGCCCAGGGTCGTGATGTCGTGGTTATGGAACCGCTCGGCGGCATTCGAGTATTCCCCGGCAGTCACATGGGCCTGGGCCAGCCAGTTGATAGGAGACTGGCCGGGCGCGGTGACATGGAGGGTCATGGCCGCCCCGGAGACGGGCTTGCCGTCCAGGGTGACGGCGGCGGTCAAGCCCATGGCGTCCCCGGCATAGTAGACCTTCCGGTCGAAATCGAGCTTCAGTTTGAGCCGGGAAGCCATGAGCACCTCGTACTGGTAGGCCTCACCCATCCTGCCTTCGACGCGCCTGCTCGAGAGGATCAGGGTCCAGGCCCCGTAGCGCGGTTCCTGGGGGCTTGCGGCATTTTTCAGATATTTTTCCCCGATGGTGTAGATCCTGTAGTAGGGATGGCTGTGATAGGCGATATCCGGGGTGACCTTGGCGATCTTCGGGGTGATGAGTTCGCAGGTGGGCGTCAGGAGCTGCACGTTCACCTGCTCATCATTATCAAAGGTGTTCCAGTCCACCACGAAGCTCACCTTGCTGTCGTAGGGCGTCACCTGGATCTGGGCCCGCTTTTCCGGCGACGCCTTCGTCAGGTAGCCCACGGGATCGTTCGCAACGGTCAGATTCAGCCCTTCGACGACTGCCGCGCGCATGGCCTTGGCCAGGGGATCGATGGGGTCGAGGTCGTTGACCCCGGCATCCAGGGGCAGGCCGTCGGACTTGCATGCCAGGGTATTGAGGATATCGTGGTTCACGTCGGTTCCCGTGTCGTCGCCGTAGGCCACGGTGACGACACGGACCCCCTTGTCCACAAAGGATCGGCCGTCGAGTGCGGTTCCTTCAATCCCACATCCACTCCCCTCGCTAGGTTTATAGAAATCCGCTGGATCCGGCGGCCCGGAATTGTGAGCCCCGTCGGTCATGAGGATCATCCAGCGGCGGTTGTACTGCAACGCGTCGGAAGACTCCTCGAAGTTCCCGGAGCCGTTCTCGCCGATGACCCTCGCGATGCCGTGCCCCATGGGGGTCCCCCCCCTATACGGGGTATGATCGTCCAGGCTGGCGTCGGCATCCCCGACGTTTGCGGCGTTGATGTCCGCGGGGGGGTAAAAATCTGCGGAACTGGCCGCCGGAACAGGGGAGACGGTGATGTCGGGAAACATGCTGATCCCGAAGCGGCCGGCGCCGTCGGCGAAATCCCCCAGGAGGGCGAGGCTCGCTTTGGCGGCGCTTTTGAGGCGGCCCCAGCGGGACTCGTTGGGGTTGGCGGGCGGCGTGTTGCCGCCGGGGGACCAGGCCATGCTGCCCGAGGTGTCCAGGAGGTACATGATCTCGAGCTTCCCGTGTGTCGCCCGAAGGGTGACCTCGCGGTTGTGGAAGGTCGCGGGGTTGTCGAGGGCCAGGCCGTCGGTGCTGGCGAGGCTGAAGGTCTCGACGCTCTCCCCCGCCGTGGCCGGGGCGGTGAAGGCGATCACCATGTCCCCGCAGGCGTTGGGGGTGATGGGGTCTGCGGGAACCGATAGGATCTCGAACTCGGAGGCCGCGATCTGACCCGGCACGCTCGTGATCGTGAGAGGCCCCGTGCCCCGGTTGGCGATCTGCAGTGTGTGATTTTCCGTCTGATTCACCAGGATCTGCGCCCCGATGAGGGCGTCCCAGTCGAGCTCTCCGGCGGGGGAGGTGGTGGCGGAGACATCCAGCCACGGCTGGCTGGCCTCGGGGTTGGTCTCCGCCACTACCCAGATGAACTCGCGGGTGTCTACCAGGTTGTTGTTGCGGATCCGGAGATCCCAGGCGCTGCCCGTGGCCTGAAAGAAGACCTCCACGAAGTAGACGCCGTTGGCCTCGGCCACAACATTGGCGTCGGCCACGTGGACGGCCGATCCGTTGAAGATCGACGCGGTCGTCGGCGAGGCGGGAACCTCGACCGGCGTTCCGCCGTCCGCCGACAGAATGATGGTGGGGGCCGGCGGGCCCGGCGTCAGACAGGGGACGGCGGGGTTCAGCATGGCCACCCGGATGAACATGGCGTCGAACAGGCCGAAGGGACCGAGGTTCCCGCCGATGATGACTTGCTCGGCAAAAGACTGGGGCGGGCTGGTCGTATTTGCCGCAACGCTTAAGGGCTGCGTCAGAGTGCTAGGATAAATGTCAAAAGCCATGATACCCTCCTTTACCGTGTTACAGAACGACGAAGGAATCGGTGCCCGTCACGGTTCCGGCATCCGTCATGATGCTGATCTGGCCGGCCCTGAAATTCCGGCCGCGTACATCCGCATCGGCTCCCAAAACGCCGTCATTTCATACGGTCACGCTGATCCGGCCGGTGTAGGGTTTCATATTCCACTGCGTCACCGTAATCGTCAGCATCCCAACCGGCGCTCCCGATGACGGCAGTTGGAAACCGGCCTGGCCGAAACTGTTGGTCGTCTTGGATTCATAGACGACGGGCCGCCTGGACGAATCCGTCCATCCCCCCATGAGGGTCACCCGGTGGCCGGCGACGGGAGACCCCAGCCTGCGCACGGTGACGTTGACGGTGCCGCCCCAGGCAACCGAAGCCGGGTGCGCGACCTCCTGGGTTTGGGGCACGTCCGTCCACACCGGCATCTCGGGATCGCCGAAGAGCGTCTGCGCATAGACGGTCCAGAGCACGTGTATGGCTCCGGTGGCCAGGCGCAGACCGGCGGCGGGTCCGGTTCGGCCCAGCATGCTCAGTTTTCCCCAGAAGAACTGTTCATAGTTGTCGCCGATGCCGATCCAGCTGTAACGCGTGTTGCCCACATACGCCACCGCGCCGCCGTCCGGATCGACGGTTGCGACCTCGGCGGTCGAGTCGACGCCGTCGGGGCGGGCCGTCGAGCAGGAGTCCGCAAAGGCGATGAAATACTTCCTGTCGTTGCTGAAATCCGGTTGAGAGGATGTATTGATACCGCAGCATCCTCCGGACCACCCGTGGCCGGTCAAGCTGGTGAAATGAACGCCGTTGTTCAAGGCGCCCCGGAGCACCGGCGCTTCCAGCGGAACCAGCGGCGGGGGGGGCGATAAATCGAAATAATCCTCGTAATGCCTTTCCACGGTGGCGAACGAGGGATACCAGCCGTTCATCAGCACGCGCAGGTTTTCCTTTTCCTGGGCGGCCAGTTCCAGACCCATCGGGTCCCAGAAGAAGAAACCGGGATCGATGTCCGTTTCCGGACCGAGCACTCTGACAAAACGCGTCGGGGTCGCGCTTTGCGTTGCGTAGGTATCGCTCGCCGCAAAATACCAGCCGAGGTTGGCGGCATTTGCCGCCGTATTGTAAGGCACAACCACCTGCGAACTTGCCAGCCGCGCAACCAAGCGATGCGAAGACGTTGTTCCGGACAGCGTCAGGTCAAAGCGGGTGCGTACCTTGGTCGCGTTCGAAGCGGCGGCGTGCGTGAAATTGCCCTCCGCCGGCGGTATCGAGGTATCCGGCTGCCGCGATTGAAACTCCCGCCCCCAGTAGGCCGACGCGTACAGCACCTTCTGCAGGTAGGTCGCATCGACACCGCTTTCACCGTCGGGCGTCTCGAGCCGCTCGTACGTCAGGACCTTGTCCACGAAAGCCATTGCCCGGGCGCCGCTTTCGACGGACGCCCGTCCGACCCAGACGTCGGACCACAGGTCGACGGCGTCGAGGGTCTGGTCGCTGCCGCCGCTCCAGTGGTATTGGCCATAGAGACCGTTGTTGTTGCCGTCGAAGTCGTGCTTGCCGGGTTTGGCGTAGCCGGGGCCCACAAGACTGGCGTAATACAGGTCGGACGGGATGCTGTTGACGTCGCGAAACCAGTAGTAATCGTCATCGATCACGGATGCCGGCCCTTCGACGATGATGAAATTGGATGACTGGCCCGCCGCCAGCCGCGCGAAACCCTCGTCCTTCGTCGTGAAGTCGGCCTCCGACGTGTAGTACCAGCCCAGGCGGCCTGCGCCCGCCTCCCGGTCGAAGGGGATTCGCAGACCGCCGTGCATCGTCGACAGCGGGTCCGTGCGCTGAGGCGTGAACATGGGTCGCAGCTTTACCAGCGGCTTGGCGGCAATGACATGGCAGCGGGCGGCGGGCGGCGGGTTGGTGCCGTGGCGGGCGCAGCCGATGGTGTGGTAGGTGCTGGAACCGGCGAGTTGGCGTATGGGCACCACGTTCAGGTCGCCCGCCAGCAGCGCGTAGAGCGTATCCCAGTTCGCGTGGGCGTGCTTGATGAAATTCCGCAAAACCTCCTGCAGATCGCGCGCGAACCCGCCTTGAGTCAAATCGCCGAATTTTCCCCCGACAATGTCCGACACCGTCACGACGCGCGAGCGCATCCCGCGCGAGGTCTTCCACGCCGCCAGTCGCTCGAACTCCGCGACCATGTCGCCGGACAGGGCCGCGCCGCGCTCGGCCAGGG
>NZ_JBGSQX010000117.1:0-63280 GCF_041737845.1 Desulfococcus sp. | reverse complement strand
ACATGGGCTGGCTCCGAACGGTCAGTTCCAGCATCCCATCCGAGGAAGTGGTCCGGTCGGTCGTCCAGCAGGAGTACTACCATAATTTTCGCGCTTTCAGCACTGACGCGATTTATCGAATTATTATGTCAAAGAACCGTGACCCGCGTGAGAACGCTTTGCCGCTGAACGCATAAAGGGATCAGAACTCTGGACTGAGGAGTCACACCGCGCCAAACAGCGACCAGCCCCAGTTCCCTCGGAGAAAAACCACAGCGAACGGGGTATAGGTGCCTGCGATGAGGAAAAATATTGTAGCGTGGTCGAGGATCTTGAACACCTTTCCCCAGCGCTCATGAAATTTGTAAATATGATACAGCGTAAACCCCGCACAGGAAATGACGAGGCTCGATCCGTAGATGATGCAACTCACGATATGCCGGCCGTTTCCGTTGCAGGCGGCATGAACGATCAAAGCAACCAGTCCGGACAGGCTCAGGAGAAAGCCGACACCGGTGGTGAGTGTGTTGGCGAATTGGATCGGTTTGTAATAGCGCTGTTCCATTGAGGGATAAAGTCTGCTTTTTCCAAAAGCATTTCCGATATGTGTGTATCAAATCGAAGCTATCGTTTTTCGGCGACGACTAAAAAATGTTTCGACATCTCATTGAAAATATGAACGTTTTTAAATTTAGCGCTCACCAATTGGTCTTTAACGTGTTCAGGTAAATATCTGATATGCTTTGGAGGTCCTTCAGACATATCTTCTTTTTTCCAATCAACAATAAATATTGCGCCGTTGTTTTTTAAGATTCTAAAGGATTCTTCAAGTATTGCCTCTGGCTTGTCCAACTCATGGTGCAAACTTATCATATAGACCAAGTCTGCAATTCCATCTTCGAGAGGAACAGCATTTTCTTCCATTTCCAGCGGAACTATATTGGGATACTGGGGACAAATATTGTTTTTCATCCATTGAACCATAATATCGGATGTGTCACAGGCAAAAATTTTCCCGTTCTTTACATAATTGAGAAAGGGAATACTGAAAAAACCGGTCCCAGCACCTATATCAACGAATACATCCGGCTTAACTAGACTGATTTTATTCCAAATGTATTCTGGAGGGATGTCCAATAGTCTTTCAGGATTATTAAGTTTATGCAGTTTTTTGGGATCGAATTTTTTATCGTTCATATTAACTCTCTTTATGATATTTTACACATAACGAGTGATTATGCATTTATGGATATCATCACACGGGTAACGTTAACCACCTAAAAAGCGGATCGTGTCGCAAATAAAGATACATTGAGAATCTTCAATATCTCAAGTCATATATAACTGGCATCATCATTTACCTATCCATCGACAGGCTCAGGTGGTGTAATCTAATGCATGATACAAATCTTGCCGAAATGCTTGCCGCTCGATAGATAGTCAAGGGCAACGTGTAATTCCTCGAACGCGAACACGCGATCAATCACCGGGTGAAGCATGTGTTGCTCAATGGCTCTGGTCATTTTGACAAAATCATCTCTATTACCGACAGTGATCCCCTGCAGCCGGACATGTCGAGTAACGATAGGCCCTAACGGCACATCCATATTTCCACCCGCAAGCACGCCGATCATACTTATCGTGCCCCCAGTCCTGACGGCACGAAGCGATTGTGGAAGCGTACCCTGACCACCGACCTCTACAACATGGTCAACACCATCGCTGCCTGCGATTTCACGTGCACGTTTACCCCATTCAGGAACCATACGATAGTTGATGGTCTCGTCCGCACCCATCCTGCGAACTCGGGCCAGCTTTTCATCACTGGAGGACGTGACAATCACAAATGCACCCAGCATCTTTGCAAATTGCAGGGCGAAAAGCGAAACCCCGCCCGTGCCTTGCACCAATACCTTGTCGCCTGGCATCACGCAGCCTTCTGTAGCCAATGCCCGCCAGGCAGTCACTGCTGCCGTGGGAAGCGAAACCGCTTCCATATCGTCCAAATGCCCGGGTGCAAGCGCCACGCCTTCCTCAGGGAGTACCATCAAATCGGCCATTGTTCCATCAAGCTCACAACCCAAGCTCAAAGACAGTCTCTTTTTATTCGGCTCTCCACTGATCCAGGTCTGAAAGAAAAGTGGGCAAACCCTATCTCCGATTTTAAGGTTTTTCACACCCTCTCCCACCGATTCCACTGTACCGATACCGTCGCTGAGCATAATCAACGGTAATGCCTTCATTCTTGATCCGTAGCCGCGCAAAGGCACAAGAAGATCTCGGTAATTTATGGCGGAAGCCTTCATCCTGAGCCGCACTTGGCCGGCTCCGGGTTGCGGTTCCGGCCGTGTGTTAATGCGCACATTTTCCATTGACCAGGCATCTTCAACCTGACAGATCCTCACGCGTAACCCCTCCTATTTGAAAAGACATATGATAACAAGTTATTGAACTGCTCTTGATACATTGCCAATCCACGGTTGCCACACGTTGAAACCTTTGAAGGAACCATCACATGAATTGGCTGAAAACTATTTGTTATTTCATTGTTTAATCGCAATTTGCCTTTACTAAATATTGGGAGATTTCCCGAATCATTCATATCTTGGTTCGCCTTTGCCTGAAAAAGTTCAACAAAAGCCCCGCCTTCGACACCGCCGAAGTTTACGGCCCGTTCGGAACGGAAGAAGGCGACACCGGCTCAGATCGCGCTCGCCTGGCTGCTTGCCCAGAAGCCGTGGATTGTGCCCATCCCCGGCACCACGAAGTTGCATCGCCTGGACGAGAACATCGGAGCGGTTGCAGTCGAACTTACGTCCGACGACCTGCGCGAGATCGACAGCGCCGCCTCAAAGATCACGGTGGAAGGGGCTCGGTATCCGGAAAAACTGGAGCGAATGACCGGTCGCTGAGGGGTGGACCCCCGTCCGTCAAGGCAATGATCGCCAGGCGTGCTGCAAATCTAACATCGACAGCCGTAAAAACAGGACTTACCCCCGCTTCTTCCGCCGCCCCTCGAAAAACTCGATGAGGCCGTACCAGACCGCCAGCATGGCGCCGCCCTCATCCAGGTTGCCGATGAAGGGAATATTGTCGGGAATGAACTCGATGATCCCCGAGCCGGGGTTCAGCATGTAGACGGCCCCCAGGAGCGCCAAAAGATAGACCGCGAATGTCGGGACCCCGCGCTTGGAGAGCGGGGTCGTGAAGATACTGCGCTCCGGTTTTTCGGACGGCTGTTCCATGTTATGCCTCCTCATGTCGTGTGCTGACGGCTCGCTCCAGGGGATCAGGCTGCCGACCGGAGGCCCGAAACATCCGCATCTCGAAGGGTTTTCTGCCGGCAATCCGCAGATAGGTTTCCTTCGTATGCCCCAGTGCAATGACCGCATGGACCGCTTCATCCCGGGGGATGCCCAGGAACCGGCCGATGGACGGGTCCTTTTTCATGGCCGCCACCGCAAACCCGATGAGGCAGGTGCCCAGGCCCATGGCGTGGGCCGCCAGCAGGATGTTCTGGGTGGCGAGAAGTGCATCCTCCACCGGGCAGGTGGCCCCGGGGCTTGATCCCACGACGATGGCGGCCGTGGCCCCGTGAAAGAGGCGGTCGACGCCGCCTTCGGCATGTTCCCGGAGGGCCTCCTTCACCGTCTGATGATAGCCGCGGTAGTAACGGTCGAGCTCCGGCCTGCCGAACCATTTCAGCACCCGACGAAGCCACGCCTTCTCCGCCGTCCGGTTGAGCCGTTCGAAAAATCGTCCTACCCGCTCGCCGAATGCCCGGACATCCGACGGTTCGGAAAGGATGGTGAACGTCCACCCCTGGCTGTTGGTGCCGGACGGCGCCAGGACGCCCGCCCGCACCAGATCCTCCAGCACGGCCGGGTCCACCGGCTGGTCCGTGTAGTTCCGGCACGAGCGGCGGGAGCCCATGAGGCGGATGAGCCCGGCCGCGTCATACCGGCCGTGGGGAAGCCACGACAGGTCTATCGCGACGGTCCGAAAACGGGTCGCGTCGGCCGCGATGGCCCCCACCCGGACGGCCCCCGTCGGGCAGACCGCCTCGCAGTGGCCGCATCCGAGGGATGCCTCGCCGGTGACCCGGGCCTTGCCGTCCGCCATGGTCAGGGTCCCCGACGGGCATACGGAGACACACGCCCCGCAGCCGATGCACCTCTCCGGATCGATGGTTGTTGTCACCCTGCGATCCATAATTTCCCTCAGGTTTTTGACCTCGCACGAACGGTCCCGGGCAACATGATGCCGATGGCCAGGCAGATCGCCGCAGACGCCAGGGCCACCCAGAAAACATAAATCACGCTCTCCCCCAGGGATTCGTGGAGAAGTTCCCGGAGTTCCGGCGAGAGAGCCGCCTGGACCTCCGGCTTGAAAAAATTTTCGTAGTTCTGTCTGATCTGGTCGGAAACCGCCGCCGACAGGCCGGCCTGGCGCACCGATTCGGCGAGGGCCGCAAGCCTTTTGGAAAAGACGGCGGTCATCAGGCTCCCGCAGACGCCGACCCCGATGGTTCCGCCCAGGGACCGCGTAAATTGATGGGAGGAGGTCGCCACCCCCAGGTGGGCGCTGCCGATGCTGTTCTGGACGATGAGAAGCGTTGCGATGGAGACCAGGCCCATCCCGAAACCGGCCAGGGCGAGGGCTGCGGAACAGGCCGTGAGCGTGGTTTGGGATGAAAAGCGGACCATGACGCCGCACCCCGCCATCAGGAGAAGCGCTCCTGCCAGGGCAAACATCTTCTCCCTCCCCTGCCGGACCATCCGGCCGCAGAACAGCGCCCCGCCGGACCAGCCCAGGCTGAGAAACAACATCGCGATCCCGAGTTGCACGGGGGTCCGGCCCATGGCGCCCTGAACGAACAGCGGGGTAAACGCCGAAAGGGAGAAAACGGCAACGCTGCTCATCAGCACCGCAGCGTTGCCCCAACTGAAGGCCTTGACCCTGAAGAATTCCATGGGCAGGAGCGGCTCCGGGGCATGTTTCTCCACCACGTAAAACCCGATGCCGGAGGCGACGGACACAACCAGGAGTCCGATCACCTGGGGGGAAAACCAGGGATAATCCCGTCCGGCCAACAGGAACACGAGCAGCAGGGAGAGGACGCCCGTGGTCATGAGGCAGATGCCCCCGTAGTCGACAAAGGCATCCGCGCGCTTTTCCCGGGTTTCGGTCAGGAACATCACGATTCCCCAGAGCGACACGACCCCCAGGGGAATGTTGACGAAAAAAATCCACCGCCAGGAAAAATAGGCTACGATAAACCCGCCGCAGGTCGGCCCCAGAACGCTGGCCAGCCCCCAGACCAGACTCGCCCGGGCCATCATTTTACCCCGGTCCTCCGGCTTGGAGATGTCGGCCAGCACGATGTAGACCAGGGAGAATATCCCGCCGGCGCCCACCCCCTGGATGGCCCGGAAAACGATGAGCGCGATCATGCTCCGGGAGATGCCGGCCAAGACGGAGCCGACCATGAAGATAAGGACGGAGGCCACATAAAGGGTCCGGTTGGGATAGAGGTCGGCAAGCTTTCCGAACACGGGCAGGGCAACGGCCCGGCTCAGCATGTAGGAGGAGAAGACCCAGCTGTAGAGGTGGATGCCGCCCAGCTCGGCCACGATGGTGGGCATGGCTGCGCCCATGACCAGGCTGTCCAGGGCGCTCAGAAACAGGGCCAGGAGCGATGCGAAGATGATGTAGAGCCGCTCCCTGGCATGCGGCGGGGTGAAGCTCTTCGGCCGGAGATCGGAAGCGCCCGGGGTCATCCGGTCATCCGACCTTGGGCATCAAGGCCCAGGTGATCACCCAGCCGCGGGCGGTCCCGGGATAGATGTCGAGGCAGACGATACCGCCGTTCTGAAAGCGGAATACGGGCCGGCCCTCGCTGCCTGTGACCAGCAGGGCGGCCAGCTTCTCCATGAAGGGGAGGTGCCCCACCAGCATGACGCGCGCCTCCGGGACCGCGGCGGCGGCCCAGTCCGCAGGATCGTCGAGGGGATTGAGACCGGAGGCCGCGCCCAAACCCTTTTCGGGCCGGAGGAACTCGGCAAAAATCTCGGCCGTCTCCCGGGCGCGGGTCTTTCCGCTGTGAAGGATCCGGGAGACCGCCACCCCGTACCCCCCGGCGACCTCGGCGATTCGCCGCACGTCGCCCCGGCCTTCAGGCGACAGGGGCTGTTCGGGATCGACCTCCCGGGGCAGGCATTTTCCATGCTGAACGAGATAAAGAGGCATATTGATCTCTTTCTTGTAATTTTTCGCGATTGCCGGTATGTTTTATAGTTTGATTTCTTCGCAGGGTCCAATCATCCGGAAACGCAATAAGATCATTTTAATGATAGGATAATTTATGGAAAAGCTCAATGTCCAATCGCGAAAGGAAAACCCCATGAGAATCGTGACGCGTCCTGATTTCGACGGCATCGTCTGTGCCGCCCTCCTTTACGATGCCGAAGAGATCGACCGGCCCATCCGCTGGGCCGAGCCCAACGAACTGCAAAAAGGTTTTGTTGAGATATTTGAAGGGGATATCATCGCCAACCTCCCCTACCACCCCAACTGCGCCATCTGGTTCGACCACCACGTCACCAACCGGCCCGACACCCCCTTCATGGGGCTTTACAAACTGGCGCCGTCCGCCGCCGGGCTGATCTACGAATACTACCGGAAGAAATTTCAGCGGAACTACGATGAGCTCATCCACCAGACCGACCGGATCGATTCCGCCGACCTCACCCTGGACGAGGTTCTCGCCCCGGAAAAATACCCCTACGTGCTCCTCTCCATGACCGTGTCGGGGCGGGACGACGCGGAGGAGCCCTATTGGAATCATCTCATTCAGTTGATCCGACGCCATGACATCGATGCCGTGATGGCGGACCCGGAGGTGAAGCGCCAGTGCGCCCGGGTCATCGCGCAGAACAAGTCGTTTACGGGCATTCTGAAGGAAAACACGCGGCTGCAGGGCCATGTCACGATCACCGACTTCCGCTCCCTCGAAAAAGTCCCCAACGGCAACCGCTTTCTGGTCTATTCCCTCTACCCCGAGGCCGTGGTCAGCGTCCGGATTCGATACGACGGCCGCGAGCGGCGGAGGGTGGTGATCGGCGTGGGGCACAGCATCTTCAATCTCAACTGCAGGGTGAACGTCGGGCTGATGCTGACCCGGTTCGGGGGCGGCGGCCACAGGGGGGCCGGATCCTGCACCGTACCCGCCGAAGCGGCGGAGGTGTGCCTCGAATCCATCCTGGCCACCCTCACCGCAAATGAAGCAAATGATTGACTCCTGAGGCCCCGCATCCGGCCCCGGGTTCCACAGGCGCCTTTCCGGGCCAGGCCCGATCCGACGGCGGCTTTCCGGCCACGGGCAACACGGCATACCGGGGCCGTGCACCGGGCCGCCTTCCCGCAGGAGGCCATGGGCCTTTCCTGCGGCGCCCGGGCCTATCCGATCCTCGGCAGGATATTGGTGAACTGATATTCCTCGACAAAAATACCCACGAAAACCTCGAAGTCGTCTTCGTCCCACTGTTCAATCGACAGAAACCGCTCGCCGGCGTCATCCTCGTAATCCCATACCAGGAATTCCCGGCCCGGCCCCTTGCCGTTCCGGAAGAACTTGCCCCCGCCGAATTCATCGAGGTGGTAGGTCGTCCCCTCGAACTCGATTTCATCCGGCGGGTCCTCGTGCTCCTGAATGTGGTTACGGACGCGCGCGCCCAGGCGGCTGAAGGGGATGGGACGGCAGACGCACCACTCGACCTCATCGTCGGACGCCTTTTCCAGGTAGAGCGTATCGTCGTGGCTTTTCATCTGCCACTCGTGGCTGAGGGTTCCGCCGTCCCCCCAGTCGTAATGATGCTGGGCCGTCACCTCCCACGTTTTCATATCGTAATCCAGCACATACCCCACCTGGAGGTCGGCCAGGGTGAGGTCTGTCACCGAAGCGGACGGTTTTTCTTCTGATCCCCCGGGATCCGGCTCCCGCCGTTTCCGTCCAAAGCCGAAAAATTCTTTCCAGCCCATTGTCGCTCCTACTCTTAAATAATTCCCATCTTTTTCTTCAATTCCAGCAGATCGGCCGCCGCGGTGGAACTCTTTCCGCTCTCCAGCGCCGTCTGGATTTCATTCTCCACCGTCTTTTCCGCCGAGGCCATATCGCCGTACGCGATTGCAAGAGACTCATCCTCCTCGACCTTGAACTTCATCTTTTCCAGCATGGCGAGGGTGCCGGTGCTGTCGACCCTGGCGAGCTGCTGGTTGATCTTCCTGGTCGAGGCGGCCGTTCTGGCGCGGGCCCGGAGGGTGACCAGATCGTTCTCATAGCCGGTGACGGCGGATTTGATCTTATTGACGTTGGCCTGGAGCTGGGCGGCCATCTGTTCGTGGCGCTCGGCCTCCTGGGCGACGCGGACGGACTCGGCGGCCTGCTGCTCCTTCAGGGACAGGGCTTCGGTCGCCAGGCGCTCTGCCTCCTGCATGTCCAGCGCGCCGCCCTGGGCTCTCTGGAGGAGGAGCATCGCCTTCCGCTCGTAGTCGGCGGCCAGCTTTCTCTTGTTGTCGGCGTCCCTGCGGGTCCGGATGGCGATGGCCTTGACCTCCGCAAGGCTGGTCATGGCCGCCTGGAGATCATTTTTTAAATCCCGGATGCCCTGTTCGGTCATTTTGATGGGATCTTCGAACTTGTCCGCGACGGCATGAGCCTCCGCCTGTCCAATCTTGAAGATGCGGCTGAAAAACGACATGTTGCAACCTCCTTGAAAATCTGCCCGATGTGACATCGAAAAGTCGGATGGGCCGGTCATGACCGGTTTCGAAGGCGTCAGCTTCGGCGCGTCTAAGCCGACGCAAACCCCAGAAGCTCGGATCCGTATTCGGAGAGAGCGAGGCTCAGGGCCTTGACGGACCCCTCCAGCTCGTTGGAATCGAGGTTCTCCAGTTGAAGCGTGTCCCGATAGAGCAGCATCTCACCGGTCTCGTCCAGAACGAAGGCGCCGTGGACCAGTGTCCGGTTCATCTGCAGCAGGCGTTTATACTTCTCCGGCGTTCCCGCCCGCAGCTTCAGGATGAGCTGCTCGACGATCACGATGGGCGCCTCGCAGTCTACGATCAGGTTCTTGATGCCCTCGTCTTCGTTCTCCACCACCACCAGTTCGTTTTCGGGGTCTTCCGACACGACGGCCATCCCCATGTCGATCAGGTATTCCTTCACCAGGTCAAATCTGCTCATGCCATCCTCCTGAAAGGGTAACTGCAAGAAATTCACCTACAATCTAACACGCAAACGATGCCGATCAAGGCCGGGGAGAAAAAATCACGGGCCAAATCCGCGCACATGGCATAGTAATGTATAAGATTGATTATATACGCGTTCTGCCGTTTTATCAACAAAATAGAGCGGCATCGGCGATCCGAAGCCGGGGCCGGAAATCCTCCGTCGGAAACCGCGGGTATCCCGGCCGGCCGCCGCGAGGACCCGGGGTTGCGCCGGTTTCCCGGCCCGGTTTTTTCCTTGTCCGGCCTTCTCGATTCTGATAACCCTGCATCCATGAATCCCTTTGCAGGAAAGCGTCGTCAGGCGAGATGACGCCCGTTTCCGACATCAACGAATACGTCGGGGCCTTCAAGGCCTCCCCCCGCATGGGGGATCAGGTGATCTATCACATGGTCCTCCCGGAGCGTCCGGCCGACCTCGCCGCTCCGGAGCGCCCCTTCCCGGCCCCCATCCTGGAGATCCTTTCGGCCTGCGGCATCTCCCGGCTCTACCGCCACCAGGCCCTTGCCGTCGACCGGATCCGGAACGGCGAGCACGTGGTGGCCGCCACCCCGACCGCCAGCGGCAAGACCATGATCTACAACCTTCCGGTCCTCGAAAATATTCTGAAGAACCCCGCGTCGAGTGCCCTCTACCTGTTTCCCCTGAAAGCCCTCGCCCAGGACCAGCTCCGCACCTTCACCGCCATGGCCGGCAAAAGCAGCGCCCTCAACCGGGCCACGGCCGCCATCTACGACGGAGATACCAGCAACTGGCACCGCCGCCGGATCCGCGAGAACCCGCCCAACGTCCTCCTCACCAACCCGGAGATGCTCCATCTCTCGCTGTTGCCCTATCATGCCGCGTGGTCCGGATTCTTATCGCACATCGACATCGTGGTCATCGACGAGGTCCACACCTACCGCGGGATCATGGGGTCCCACATGGCCCAGGTTTTCCGGCGCTTCAGGCGAATCTGCGCCCACCACGGGACCTCCCCCGTCTTTGTCTTCAGCTCCGCCACGGTCGCCAACCCCGCCGAACTGGCGGCGGAGCTCACCGGCCTCGATGTGGCGCCCATCACCATAAGCGGCGCGCCCCAGGGGAAAAAGCACCTGATCTTCGTCGACCCCAATCAGGGGCCGGCCCGCACGGCCATCCTGCTGCTCAAGGCCGCGCTGCACCGGAATCTCCGGACCATCGTCTATGCCCAGTCCCGGAAACTCACCGAACTGATCGCCCTCTGGGCCGGCAGCCGGGCCGGCGCCTTCGCGGATCGGATCAGCCCCTACCGGGCCGGGTTTCTGCCCGAAGAGCGCAGGGAGATCGAAGCGAGGCTCGCAGGAGGCGATCTTCTGGCCGTCATCTCCACCAGCGCCCTGGAGCTGGGCATCGACATCGGCGACCTCGACCTCTGCCTTCTGGTGGGATACCCCGGGACCATCGTCGCCATGTGGCAGCGGGCCGGCCGGGTGGGCAGGAGCGGCCAGGACGCGGCCGTCGTCCTGATCGGCGGCGAGGACGCGCTCGACCAGTATTTCATGCGGCACCCCCTGGAACTGGTGACCCGGGAGGCCGAAGCCGCCGTGATCAATCCCTGGAATCCCGAAATCCTCAAGCGCCATCTCGCCTGCGCGGCGGCGGAGCTCCCCATCGAGGCGGGCGACGCCCTCCTCGCCCACGATGCCGCCAGAAGGGCCGCGGCCGAACTGGAAGCCGGGGGTGAGCTGCTGAGGAGCGCGGACGGGGGGACGCTCTTCAGCCGAAACAAGGCCCCCCACCGCAACGTGGACCTCAGGGGGACCGGCAGCCGGTATGCCATCGTCTGCGCCCGGACCGGCGCAGGCAAAGGCGAAATCGACGCCTTCCGGGCCTTCCGGGAAACCCATCCCGGCGCCGTCTACATCCACAACGGCGAAACCTTCCTGGTGGAGACCCTGGACATCGGCGCATGCACCGCCCGGATCGTGCAGGCCAAGGTGGACTATTACACCCGGGTCCGGGCCGCAAAGACGACGGAGATCCTGGAGATTTACGACCGGCGCACCGCATGGGGGGCCGAGGTCTTCACCGGGCGGCTCAAGGTCACGGACCAGGTGACGGGATATGAAAAGCACCAGATTCACGGCCGGAAAAAGCTCTCGGTCATCCCCCTGGACCTGCCGCCCCAGGTGTTTGAAACCGAAGGCCTCTGGATCGCCATCCCGAACTGGGTCCAGCGGGAGGCGGAAAGAGAGCGGCGCCATTTCATGGGGGGCATCCACGCCGTCGAACACGCGGCCATCGGTATCTTCCCCCTGCTGGTCATGACCGACCGGAACGACCTCGGGGGCATCTCGACGCCGCTCCACCCCCAGGTCGGCCAGGCCGCCGTCTTCATCTACGACGGCGTGCCGGGGGGCGCCGGGTTGACCCGCCAGGCCTTCCGGCGGGCCGAGGGGCTTCTGTCGGCGACCCTCAAGTCCATCACGGCCTGCACCTGCGAATCCGGATGCCCCTCGTGCGTCCATTCGCCCAAATGCGGCTCCGGAAACCGCCCCATCGACAAGTCGGCGGCCCGGTTCATCCTGGAGGCCATCCAGAGCGGCCCCGTCGCACCGACCGAACCCGACCCGATGCAGACCTCGGCGCCGGACGGGCCGGCGGCAGCCGCGAAACCCCCACCGTCCCGGGGAATGGTGTCCGCCCCGAAGCGCTTCGGCGTGCTGGACGTCGAAACCCGGCGATCCGCCGACGAGGTGGGGGGATGGCACCGCGCAGACCGGATGGGCGTCTCCTGCGCCGTGTTTTACGATGCCGGGGCCGACCGGTTTTACGACTATCTTGAAGACCAGATCCCGGACCTGGTGGCGCGCCTGAAAACCGTGGACCTCGTGGTCGGCTTCAACATCCGCCGGTTCGATTACTGCGTGCTGGGCGGGCTGATCGACTTCGATTTCACGACCCTGCCCACCCTGGACATCCTGGAGGAAGTGAAAAGCCATCTGGGCTACCGGCTCTCCCTGAACCACCTGGCCGGCGCGACCCTGGAAGCGGAGAAGACGGCCGACGGCCTCCAGGCCCTCCGGTGGTGGAAGGAGGGGCGCATTCAGGACATTATCGCCTACTGCCGCATGGATGTGACCGTAACACGGGATCTCTATCTCTACGGCAGGGAAAAGGGCTATCTCCTGTTCCGGAACAAGGCCCGGCAGATCGTCCGCATTCCGGTCAAGTGGTAATCCGGCCGGGGCCGGCGGGGCCGGGCACAAAACGACCGGAGCCGTCCGGCCCCGGGACAAACCGCAGGATGTGGGTAGTGCAGGCGGGAATCTCCTCCGGGTGATGGGTCACGTACAGGATGTGGGTGGGGGTATGGCGGCCGACGGCGTCGACGATCGACAGGAACCGCCTCCGGTTTTCCCGGTCGAGGCCCTGGCAGGGCTCGTCCAGGATGAGGAGCGCCGGTGATTTCACCAGGGCCCGGGCCAGCAGGACCATCCGCTGCTCGCCTTGGGAGAGGTGAGGGAAAGGCCGGTCGGCCCGGTCCGCGATGCCCAGGCAGCGCAGCCAGTCCCGGGCGGTTTCCTTCTGGAGCCGCGTCGATCGCCGGTAGAGGCCGACGGAATCGTGAAATCCCGACAGGACCGCCTCCATGGCGGTGACCCCCTTTCGATAGCCGATCTGGAACTCCGAGGAGATCATCCCGATGGGCGCCTTGATCTCCCAGATGCTCTCCCCGCTTCCCCGCCGCCTGCCGAACAGGAGGATCTCGTTCGCATAGGCCTGGGGATGGTCGCCCGAGATCATCCTCAGCAAGGTCGTCTTGCCGGCGCCGTTGGGCCCCAGGAGGGTCCAGTTCTCCCCCCGCCGGACCGTCCAGTCGAGATTCTCGATGATCACGGACGGCCCATAGCGCACGGTTACTGCCCGCATCTCGATCAGCACCGGCGGCGCCTGGAAGGCCGGCCGGCCGGTTCGTACCTCGGGAAGGGGCGCCGGAAGGGTCGCGGCACAGGATTCGCCATATTGCTCCCGCCCTTCTGCATCCCGCGCGAAAAAACCCTCCCGGATATTCTGCCGGACCACGCGCCCGTCCGCCACCTCCAGGATGTGGGTCACCTCGTGCGGAATTTCCGAGCTTCGGTGGGTGACGAGGACGATCTGGGTCCCCGACGCCATGAGGCGGCCGATCAGCGCCGTCAAACGGCTCCGGGACGGGGTGTCCAGGCCGTCAAAGGGCTCGTCCAGGATCAGGAGCCCCGGAGACGGGGCCAAAGCCCTGGCGATCAGGGCCTTGCGCATCTCCCCGGTGGACAGGGTCCGGATGGGGCGGTCCAGGAGGGGAAAAATCCCGAGGGACCGGGCCGCCGTTTCCGGCATCCCGGCGGCCGCGGGAGGATCAATCTCCAACAGCCGGCGTACAGTGGCCTCGCCGCTCCAGTCGCCGCTGAACTGCCGGGCATCGTCCCGCCCCTCCTCCCGGGCGATCAACTCCCGGTGCAGCTCGAAGGAGACATAGCCCACGCGCAGATCGCAACCCTGCGGCCCCCGGATGACCCTGCCCCGAACGATCGGCAGATCTCCTGCAAGGGCCCGCACGAGGGTCGATTTCCCGGCCCCGTTGGGCCCCACGACCGCCCACTGCTCGCCCTTCTCAATCCGCCAGGAGGTTCCCTCAAGAAGGCGCCGGTCCCGGACGCGCACGGCGATATCGACAAGGGCGATGACGGGATCAGCCGCCGCCCGCGAGGCGTCCACCCATCAGTCCGGAAGCATGTCGTAAAAGTAGAGCATGACGTCGGAGCGGGTGACGATCCCGATGATGCGGTCGTCCTCGACCACCGGAAGCCGCCCGATGTCGTGCTTCACCATGAGCCTGGCGGCCTGCATGGGGCTCCGGCCCGGTTCGATGGTCTTGATGTCCTTGCTCATGAAGGCCTTGACCGGCGCCTTGAGTCCCTTGTTGTTCCGGACCTTCTTGAAGTCGCGCCGGGAGATGACGCCGACGAGGCGGTCGTCCTCCACCACCGGCACCCCGGTGCAGCCGTTCTCCCGCAGCAGCTTGCGGAGCTCCGACATGGGCGCGTCCGCTGCGATCGTCGTCACCGGAAAGGACATCAGGTCGCTGATCTGGACCGATGCCTGCTGGTTGCCCCGGATGAGGTCCGAGATCATCTCCTGGATGGTGTCGGGGTTGACGAAGTCGGCCATGGCCGATCCGGCGCCCGGATGCCCGCCCCCGCCCAGGCTCCGCAGGAGGGTGCCGACGTTGGGCCCGTCGGCCCCGCTGCGGCCGATGACGATGGATTTGCCTTTTTTCTGGCCCGTGAAAATTCCGAAGACGGCATCGACGTTGAGGATCTCCCTGCACATCTGGGTCACCACCGACAGGCTCCCCACATGGCCCTCGATGTCAACCTTGTGGAAGGAGACCTTGAAGCCGTTGATGGTTTCCCGCTCCCCGGACTTCAGCATCTCGAACAGAACGTTCTTCTGCTTTTCACCGTATGCCGGGCGCAACAGGGACCCCACCACGTTGAGGTCGGCGCCGGCGTCCATGAGGTAGGCGGCGGCCACGGCGTCTTCGGCGCGCGTGGACGGGAACATGAAGCTGCCCGTGTCCTCGTGGAGGCCGGTGAGAAAGAGCGTGGCATGGATGGGGGTGATGGACTTGCCCTCATGACGCATCTGACGCACCATGAGGGTGATGTTGGCCCCCATGGGCTCGTGCCGGACCCAATTGGCGCTGATGTCCCCCTTGTCGGGATGGTGGTCCCAGAGGATCACCTCGAGGGAGGGCTTGGCCCTCACCTTTCGCAGGTCATCCAGGCGGTGCCACTGATTGACGTCCACCACCACCAGGGAGGTGACCTTTTCGAGCTCGATGTCATCCACCGTCCGCACGTCGAACAGGTCCTTGTGGATGGCGAGGAAAGACTTCACATTGGGGTTGATGTTTCTCGGGATGACGGGGACGGCCCCCGGATAGAGGACCGTGCCGGCGATCAGGGACGCGAACCCGTCGAAATCGGTGTTTTTGTGTGTGGTGATGATCTGCATGGGGTCACGCCGGGGTCACGCGGGTTGTGTCGCCCGCGGATGAGGGCTCCGGGGCCGGATCCGCATCTTCCGTCGATTTCGGAAAGGACGCGGAGGGCGGCGGATCGGCCGGGTCCTGGGCCTTCCATTCCGCAAGCCGGGGCGCGGGTTGCGCATCGGGTGCGTAGGTCAGCCGGGCCCGGGGGCCGGGATCCCGCTGGTACTCGAGCTGGAGCCTTGCCTTTTCAAGTTCGGCCTGGTTGTCGATGCTCCGCTTGGCCAGGAGGTACCGGAGATAGATGATCCAGACAAAGAGGCCGACCACCACCCCGCCCGCGGCGATGAAAACCCATTTGAACCGGATCAGGGTGTCGACGCTGACCCGTCCGATATAGGTGACCATATTGGGCAGGACCCAGTACATGAAGACCGCGAGCAGCAGCAGAAAGCCGATGGTGAAGATATTGAAGCTGCTGATGGTGGCCACGATCTTCTCGAATTCGGTTTCATAGGGACCGGTTTTCCCGTCCGGGGATTTCGAGCGGGCCGCCTCCTCTCCATAGAAGAGGGATACATAGGCCTTGACGACAAAGGCGAAGAGCAGGATCACGCCGACGGGGATCCCCACCGCGGCCGTGAACCAGGCCCGGAAAGGGAAGGGCTGCTCCCGGACCTCCAGCTTTTTTTCATACTGGTCCAGGGGCCCGAAGGTCTTTTCGAAATAATACTTGTTAAAATCACTCAGGCTTTTGCCGTCGGTCTCATGGATGACGTTGCCGTTGCCGTCGATGATCTGGAGCCACGCCTTCCTCCCGGAATTCATGGCCGCGACGGCGAAGATCTCAAGCTCGATGAGGAAAAGCACCACGCCGATGATGATAAAAACGGTCTTGTGTTCTCTTAACAAAGATGCAATACTTCGTTTTTGGCTGATCATGCTGTTTTCCCTGACTGAATTCCCTGGTACAATTTTTCAAAGCTATGCCTGGGGGCCCATTTTGGGTCCACATGCGTAAACATAATGCCGATTTTACCGACTGCACACGCCCGTGCGGCATCTGCAGCGCCGCAGACATGCAATCCTTACCACACAGGCCGCTCTTTGTTCAAGGCGGAATGACATCCTGAAAAAGCGAGACAATACCAAATGAAAGAAACGCGTCAAACGGCAAGGGAACGAATGAAAGGATACTGCCGGGTCTGCCCGGTATGCGACGGGCGCGCCTGCGCCGGCGAGGTCCCCGGCATGGGCGGCATCGGCACCGGAAGCGCCTTCATGAACAGCTTCAAGGCCCTGGCCGCCTTCCGGTTCAGGATGAAAACCCTCCATGACGTCACGTCGCCCGACACCGGGATCGACCTTTTCGGCAGGCGGTTTGACCTTCCGGTTCTGGCCGCGCCCATCGGCGGGGTCTCCTTCAACATGGGCGGGAAAATCACCGAGGACGATTATATCCTTTCTGTGCTGGGCGGCTGCGCCGACAGGGGGATCCTGGGATGCGTCGGGGACGGCGTGCCCGCATTCATCCATGAGGCCGGATACGCCGCGATCCGGGAATTGAACGGCCAGGGCATCCCCTTCATCAAGCCCTGGGAGGACGCCGAACTGTTCGACAAGATGCAGAAGGCACAGGAAACCGGGGCCGCCGTCATGGGGATGGACATCGACGCGGCCGGCCTGGTCACGCTCAAGCTCATGGGGCGCCCGGTGGCGCCGAAGCCGCCGGAAAAACTCAGGAAGATCATCGAAAAGACCCCCATGAAATTCATCCTCAAGGGCATCATGACGCCGGAGGAGGCCAGGCTCGCCGTCGATGTCGGCGCCGACGCCATCGTGGTCTCCAACCACGGCGGGCGGGTCCTCGATCACACCCCCGGCGTGGCGGAGGCGCTCCCGTCCGTGGCCGACGCCGTCAGGGGAAGGATCACCGTCCTCGCCGACGGCGGCGTCCGGACCGGCGGGGACGTCCTCAAAATGCTGGCCCTGGGGGCCGACGCCGTCATGATCGGCCGCCCCTTCTCCGTCGCCGCGGTCGGCGGCCTCCGGGAAGGGGTCAGGGAATACATCGATCAGGTCCGTTCGGAGCTAATTTCCGCCATGGTCCTGACCGGAACCCCGGCGGTCGCCTCGGTGGACCGGAAAATACTCTGCGAATTCTCCTGAGGAGGACCCGGATCTCATGGAAAGAAAAATCGTCATCACGGTCCTGGGGCAAGACCGGCCGGGCATCATCGCCCGGGTCACCGGCGTGCTGTTCGAGCAGGACTGCAATGTTGAAAACGTCAGCCAGACGATCCTTCAATCCGAATTCTCGGGCATCTTCATCGTGTCGATGCCCGGAAGCCTTACGATCGATGTGCTCCAGCGCCGTCTGATCGATCGGACGAAAGACCTGGGCCTTCACGTCTACATCAAGGCGGTCAACCCGGCCGAGCCGCCTGCCGACGATGCCGCGGGCGACCCCTTCGTCATCACCACCCAGGGTCCGGACCGAAAGGGGCTCGTTGCCGCCGTCACGGCGATCATCGCCGGATACGGGGTCAATGTCACCAATCTCCAGGCCGTTTTCAAAGGGGGAGACGATCCCACGAGAAACATCATGATCTACGAGGTGAGCATTCCCGCGAGCACGGATCGCGCGGCGCTGGCCGGCGACCTGAACCGGAAGGCCGCCGAGCTGGGCCTCCATATCAGCATCCAGCATCGGAAGATCTTCGAGGCGATCAACCGAATCTGAGAATTTCCTGTTTGATTCCCCCGGCAATTCTGGTATGGAACTAGGCGGCTGGAACCCGGATTCAATCGATCGGGCGGAGGTTGCCGTGGCGCTGACGTTCCCGGCCCGGGCTGGACGCCGGGCGATCTTGAGCGGCCAAGGCCTGAACCGGTATCGATCTGGAGTGATGATATGAGCAACGATGGTGACTCCCAAATCAGCGAAAAATGGCAGGAGATCAAATCCCAGCGGGTAAGGATCAAATTGACCGACGGGACGATTTTTCGCGGCAAGGTCAATCTGAACAGCGAAGCCGTCCCGGCGGACCGGATGAGCGATTTCTTCATGAAAGGCGTCTGCCCCTTCGTCGTGCTTTTCGATGTGACCGCGCAAGGCAGGAATTCCCTCTTCATCATCAATAAAAACCATATCCTCTGGATCACCCCCGATGATTGACCGCCCCCGGAAACGGATGTCCGGACATCGCTTTCGACGCGTTCCGGCGCATCTTCAGGGTCGCCCGGGCGCCGGGGATATCGGGGATTCGTCCCCGGAATAGCCCTTTCCGGCCGCGGATCGGCCATGCAGGCGGGCCTGCATTTGTTCCGGCAACACCATTAAACCAGACGCGCATGAGGGTCCCATGGAAAAAAAGATACTTCTGGCGATAGACGAATCCAAGCATGCCAGGAATGCGGTTCAATATGCCATCGGCATATCATCCCGGGTCAACCAGCTCAAATACACCCTTTTTCATGTTCAGCCGCAGATCTCCCAATTTCTCAGGGATGAGGCGCGGACCAGCCTGAAAACCCAGTCCGCGCTGGAAAAACTCAAGAAAAAAAACACCCAGAACGCACACATCCTGCTGGAGAAATACAGGGATTACATGCTCGACGAAGGCGTCGATGAAACCCGCATCGAATTGAAGACCGCCCCCCGAGGTTTAGGGCTTGCAAAGGACATCATCGAGTTCGCCCAGAAGCATCGATACGATGCCATTGTCGTCGGGCGCCGCGGCCTGACGAAAATGCAGGAGGTCTTCATGGGCAGCCTGACCTCCAAGCTCATTGAACATTCACAGGTCATCCCCCTCTGGGTGGTGGACGGCAAGGTGACCTCCCATCGGGTCCTGGTGGCGGTCGACGGCTCCGAGAGCGCCTTCAGGGCGGTGGATCATGTGAGCTTCATCTTTCGCGGCAATCCCCATGTGACCATCACCCTCTTCCATGCGACGCCGAGGCTCAAGGACTATTGTCGGCTGGACTATTTCACCGACGATGAAGACCTGGAATCCGCGGTCCTCCAGAGCGAAAAGAAATGCATCGACCAATTCCTGGAGATCGTCCGGAAAAAGTTCGAAGACGCCGGCGTTTCCCCGGAACAGGTCATCGTCCGGCAGACCAAACCCCGATTAAGCATCGGCGACGCCATACTGGAAGAGGTCCAGAAGGGGGACTACGGAACCGTGGTCGTCGGTCGGCGCGGCACCGACCGGGCCTTTTTCATGGGGAGCGTCTCCAATTACGTTCTGTCAAAAACCTCCCGACGGGCGGTCTGGCTGGTGTCATGAGCGATCTCCACCGCCCCGGTGATGAGGACGCACCCGCCGAGGATGCGCCGGCGAGTCGATCGCAGCGCAAACGGGAGGTGACCCGGCTTCAGAAAATGGGCGAGCGCCTGGTGACGCTCTCCCGGGAGCAGACCGATCGGATTTCCCTGCCTCCCGAGCTCCGGGAGGCGGTGGTCTTCGCCCGAACGCTGACCAGCCACGGTGCAAGGCGGCGGCAGATGCAACGGATCGGGGCACTGATGCGGGAGGTGGACCCCGGCCCCATCCAGGCAGGGCTGGACCAGTTGGACCAGCGCGGCTACCGCGAGGTCATGCGGCTGAAAGAAGCCGAGTCCTGGCGCGGACGGCTCTTGACGGAAGGCGACGCCGCGCTGGCGGCGCTTGCGGAGGCGATCCCGTCGGTGGACCGGCAGCGGATCCGGCAGTTGGTGAGAAACGCCGGGAAAGCGGCGCACCCGCCCATGCGCGCCCGGGCGTCGAAGGAGCTGTTCCGGTACATCCTGTCGCTGCTCTCCGGGGCACCGGAGGCCGATGAATGAGCACCGGCATCCCTGCGCCAAAACCCCCGCCCAGGCTTTATGAGTACAGGCTTCCCGGCGACTGGACCGTCCTCGCCGGGCGGACCGATGCCGACAACGACACCCTTTCCCTCGCGCTGGCCGCTCCGGACGACTGGTGGTTTCACGTGCGCGGGGTGCCCGGCAGCCATGTCGTGCTGCGCGCCAGACCCGGCCAGGAGCCGGTCCGGGAGACCCTCCGGCAGGCGGCCGCCGTCGCCGCCTATCACAGCAAGGCCAGAAACGGCGGCATCGTCCCCGTCGCCTGCACCCAGGCCCGATACGTCACCAAACCCAGGGGCGCAAAACCGGGGACGGTCTGCATCCGAAAAGAGACCATCCTCAAGGTGAGGCCGGGCCTGCCCGCCCAAAGCCAGGGAGACTGATTCCGCGGTGACGTCAACAATCCCCCGCCACCGCTTCCATGCCTGCGGCGTCTCCGCGGCGCAGCCCGGCGCCGGTTTTTTTTCCGGAACGGGTCAACCTGAAAACCATCACAATGAAGGCCGATGCCATGTTAACCCAACGAGAGATCCTCTCCACGATTGAAATGCTCCGGAATGAGCATCTCGACGTTCGCACCGTCACCCTGGGCATCAACCTGTTTGAATGCGCCGGCCACGACATCCGGCGGTTCAAACAGAAAATCCGCGACCGCATTCTGGGGCTTGCCGAGAATCTGGTCGGCACATGCGACGACGTGGGCGCCAAATACGGCATCCCCGTGGTCAACAAGCGGATATCCATCAGCCCCATGGCGGCCGTCGGCGCCGCGTTCTCTTCGGAGGAGCTGGTGGAGGCCGCCCACACCCTCGACCAGATCGCCCGGGAGGTCAACGTGGATTTCATCGGCGGCTTTTCAGCGCTGGTGGAAAAAGGCATGGCCAGAGGCGATCGGGCGTTGATCGCGGCCATTCCCCAGGCCCTCACCGAAACCGACCGCGTCTGCGCATCCGTCAACGTTGCCTCCTCCAAGGCCGGCATCAACATGGACGCCCTGCTGATGATGGGCCGGAGCATCAAGAAGGCCGCCGAGATGACCGCGGACAAAGACGGTCTGGCCTGCGCCAAGCTCTGCGTCTTTGCCAACATTCCTCAGGACGTGCCGTTCATGGCCGGCGCCTATCTCGGGATCGGCGAGCCGGATGCGGTCATCAACGTGGGGGTCAGCGGGCCGGGCGTCGTCAAGAAGGCCATCGACCGCGCCCTGGCGGCCCACCCGGACATGCCCCTGGGCCTGATCTCCGAAGAGATCAAAAGGACCGCCTACAAGGTCACCCGCATCGGCGAGCTGATCGGCCGGGAGGTGGCCGAAGCCCTGGGAACCGAATTCGGCGTGGTCGACCTTTCCCTGGCCCCGACGCCCAACGTGGGCGACTCCGTGGGGGAAATCTTCCAGAGCCTGGGCCTGAAGAGCATCGGCGTCCCAGGCACCACGGCGGCGCTGGCGCTCCTGAACGACGCGGTCAAGAAGGGCGGCGCCTTCGCCAGCTCCTACGTGGGGGGCATGAGCGGCGCCTTCGTGCCGGTCAGCGAGGACCTCAACATCTCAAAGGCCGCCGAGGACGGTTATCTCACCATCGAAAAGCTCGAAGCCATCACCAGCGTCTGCTCCGTGGGGCTCGACATGGTGGCCATCCCCGGCGACACCACCGAGGACACCCTGGCCGCCATCATGGCCGATGAGATGGCCATCGGCGTCATCAACAAAAAGACCACGGCCACACGCCTGATTCCGGTGCCCGGAAAAAAAGCCGGGGAGCGCGCCTATTTCGGGGGCCTGCTGGGGGAATCGATCATCATGCCGGTGCAAAACATCCCCGGACCCAACGCCTTTATCCGCCACGGCGGCCGAATCCCCGCGCCCATCCAGAGTCTCACCAACTGATGGCTGAAGGTCTCTGTAATGCAGCTATCGGAATTTTTACGAAATCATCAACATTGATATCCCAGAAAGGAGACGCCCCCATGGACCAAATCAAAAAAATGCTTTTCACCCTCTTGAGCAGCGCCTTGAAGTTTATTCTGACAAGGAAAAAAATCGCAATCTATATCTGCCTCACCGCCCTCTACTGCATCCTCTGCGGGATGATCGGCTTCGCACTGCTGATCCTCACGGCCCTTCAGTGGTTCTTCCTGCTGATCCTGACCCGGCCGAACCCCGCCATCAAAGGCCTTTGCCACCGGCTTACGGTCTACATCTACAGGATGCTGCGCTATATCGTCCTGTGTGAATCCGAAAAACCCTATCCCTTCGGGCCCATGCCCCAGGAGATCGAACCCGCGGGCGAACCCGATCTGAAGGCGGATGCCCCGGAAAAGAACTTTTTTGACAGGGCGGCCGAAAAAAGCAGCCACCCGGCCTCGGATGCCGGGCGATCCGATCCCTCCGGGATCAATGGGGAGTAAGCCCTGATGGGCCGCGGTTCCCTTGAAATGCCCCGGACGCCTGCCGCCCATCCCGGGTGAGATGACGCGGCACCTGATTCAGCAGGCAGGCGGGCCGTCGATCTGCCGACCGAAGGCCAGCCTGCCCGACCCTACCCGTTCGACGCAGACCCGGACGATGCGGTTCCGCAGCGCGTCGTCCCCCTCCAGCAGCACCGTCAGGTAATTGGAGCTGACGCCTTTCAGCAGGCCCGTCTCCCCGTCCCGCTCGTTTTCCACCAGAACGTCTACGATCCGCCCCAGAAAGTGCCGGTAAAATGCCTTTCGCTTGGCGCTTCCGAGGGCACGAATGCGCCGGCAGCGGGCCTTGACCACCTCGGTCGGCACCGGATCCGCATAGCCGGCGGCCGGGGTGCCTTTTCTCGGAGAAAAGGGGAAGACATGGAGATAGCTTACGGGCAGTTGATCCACCGTATCATAGGTGTTGGAAAAGGCCGCCTCGCTCTCGCCCGGAAACCCGATCAAAACGTCCACGCCGATGGTGGCGTCGGGGATTTTCTCATGAATCCCTGAGACCACCTCCTCGAACAGCTCCCGGGTGTAGGGCCGGCCCATCCGCCGCAGCACCCCGTTGTCGCCGCTCTGAAGCGGGATGTGAAAATGGGGGCAGAAGCGGTCGGAGGCGGCCAGCAGATCAATGACCTCCGGTGTCATCTCCAGCGGTTCAATGGAGCTGAGCCGGACCCGGTCGATGATCGCCGCATCATCGATCCGCCGCAGGAGCTCCAGGAGATCCGTCCGCAGCTCCAAATCCCGGCCGTAGCACCCCATGTGGATGCCGGAAAGAACGACCTCCCGAAATCCCCGGGCCTTCAGCCTTCCGATGGCGGCCAGCACCTCCGGTAGCGGCATGCTCCGGCTCCGGCCGCGGGCATGGGGCACGATGCAGTAGGTGCAGAAGGCATCGCAGCCGTCCTGAATTTTCAGAAAGGGCCGGGTGCGGTCTCCGTTGGGGGCGGCCGGAAACTGGTTGAACTGGCGCACCTGCATGACGTCGCGGACATGAACCTCCGGAATATGCGCCTCCGGTTCATGCGCGTCCGGTTCGAAATCCGTCCCGGAGCATTCATCCCTCGGGGCTTCCTTCAGGTGGGCGTCAACCATCATCGCGATGCGGTGTTTGTCGCCGTGGCCCACGATGAGGTCGATCCCGCCGATCTTGCGGAGCGCTTCGGACTCGATCTGGGCGTAACACCCCGTCGCGACGATGCAGGCCCGGGGATTGGCCCGGATGGCCTGGCGGATGGCCTGGCGCGACTGCATGGCGGCCTTTCCCGTAACGGCGCAGGTATTGATGATGCAAAGCCCGGCCGGCCATCCCTCGGGCGCCGGCCACCAGTCGGCCTCCCGCAGCGCCCCCCCCAGGGCTTCCGATTCACACTGGTTGACCTTGCACCCCAAGGTGATGATCCTGAACGATTTCAACTATACCTCTCAATCCATCCGCCGCCCAGCACCGCTTCCCTGCTGTAAAAAACCGCGCCCTGGCCGGGCGTGACGGCCGCTTCGGGCGCATCGAACACGAGGGTCCCCGAACCGTCGCTCCCGGGTTCGAAAACCGCCGGAACCGGCGGATGCCGATATCGGACCCGGACCCCCAGGCGGATCTCCCTTTCCGGAGGGCGGCCGATCCATCGGACCCCGGAAAGCCGGCACCGATCAACCGGCAGGTCCGCCTTGAATCCCACCACCAGGCGGTTCTCACGGGGATCCAGGTCGAGCACGTAATAGGGCTCCGACGCGGGGCAATTGATGCCTCTGCGCTGACCCACGGTAAAATGATGGAGACCCGGATGGGTTCCAATGACGCGTCCACAGGCGTTCGAAATGGGTCCGGGACGGGACGTGATCCCTCCTTCCCCCTCCAGGAATCTTCCGCAGGACGAGGTGATGAAGCAGACATCCCGGCTTTCCCTGCGCTCGGCCGGAACCAGCCCCCTTTCCTCGGCCAGGCGCCGGACCCGGGCCTTGGTCATGCCTCCAAGAGGAAACATGGCACGGGAAAGCTGGGCCTGCGACAAAAAGGCCAGAAAATAGGATTGATCTTTTTCCGGGTCAACCCCCTTCAGCAGTTGGCACGCCCCGTCCGCGTCCCTGCGGGTCCGCGCATAATGACCGGTCGCAAGAAACCCCGCCCCCAGCGTTTCGGCCGCGGCCAGCACGGCCCCGAACTTGATCACGGGATTGCAGACCAGGCAGGGATTGGGCGTCTTGCCTTCCTGGTAGGTTTCGATGAAATAATCGACGATCTCCCGGCGGAACAGTTCACCGACATCCACCATTTCAAGGGGGATCTCCAACTGACGGGCGACATCTTCGATCTGATCCGGCGGCGTGCTTTCGTATCCGGTGAAAAAATGGATCCCGAAAAGGCTGTGGCCCCGGTCTTTAAGGAGGCTGGCTGCAACAAGGGAGTCGACGCCGCCGCTCAGTGCGATGGCCGTTCTGGATGTCATTCAAAAAACATCGTATTGGTGGGGCGGATCTTCATCGCTCGGGTGACGCACGCAGTGATGCACAGCTCGCAGACGCTGCATTTTTGCTCTTCGAATTCGACGGTCATTTCCGGCCGCCGGATGCTTAAGGCGCCGGTCGGGCAGACCGCCGTGCAGGCGCCGCAATGAATGCAGCGCTCTTCGATCCGCTTGACCTCCTGGTCGGCGTTGGTGACCTTGACGCCCTGTTCCTTGAGATAAGTGACGCCGGCCTTGAAATTCTTCTTCTCCCCGGAAAGCTCGAGCACCAGGATGCCCTCCTTCCGCGGCAGCACCTGAGCGTTCAGAATATTGAACATCAGGTCGTAATCCTTGACCAGATGGCAGACGATGGGCTTATGGGCAACCTCTCGGGAAAACCGAAGGATCAGTATCTTGGAATACATGGGAGACCTCCGAAAAAAACTTTATTTTTAGTTCTAAACATAATAGATTACTTACAAGATGAATTGATGTCAATCGAAACCTGAGTCCAACAGCCGCAGCGTATCCCAGTGAACCCATGAACCGATTCGCATACCTGACGACGGGTCTGGCCATAAAGGCTGTTTCCGGTCTTTCCAAAGCCAGCATTCAGTTGCACGGCACCGAGAATATCCCCAAGGGTTCGATCATCTTCACGGTCAACCACTTCACCCGCATTGAAACCATGATCCTGCCGAGCTTTATCCATAAGATCATCGGCGGCATCCCCGTCTGGTCGCTTGCAGACGACACCCTGTTCAAGGGCGGCTTCAAGACCTATCTCGATCATGTGGGCGCCATCTCCACCCGGGATCCCGACCGGGACCGCCTGATGGCCAAAACCCTGCTCAAGGGAGACGCGGCCTGGATCATTTTTCCCGAAGGCCGGATGGTCAAAAACAAGAAGATCATGGACAAAGGCCGTTTCGTGATCCTTGGCGAGTCGGGAAAACACCGGCCCCACACGGGTGCGGCCACCCTGGCCCTCCGGACCGAATTCTACCGAAGGCGCATGGCCAAAATCGTCCACAGTTCACCCGATGAAGCCCGGCGCCTGATGTCGCTTTTCGAAATCGACGCCCTCCCGCCGGTGTCGGCGCAGCGGACCTACATCGTCCCCGTCAACATCACCTACTACCCGCTGAGGGCCCATGAAAACGTGCTCAGCAAGCTGGCCGCGACCCTGGTGGAGGACCTGGACCACCGCGCCCTGGAGGAGCTGATGACCGAGGGGTCCATGCTGCTCTCCGGCGTGGATGTGGACATCCGGTTTGGCCCCCCCATCGATGCGGGGGCCTACCTGGACCACTGGGCCGTCTCCAGGGACATCGCGCAGCCGGGGTATGCCAGCTTCGACGATCCCCTCCCCTCCGCCCGCGTATTAAAAAAGGCGGCCGTAAGGCTCATGGAGCGCTACATGACGGCCATCTACGAGATGACCACCGTAAACCACGATCACCTGGCGGCCTCCATCCTCCGGCACATGCCCTTCAGACGCATCCACATCGACGACCTGAAACGGCGGCTCTTTCTCGCGACCCAGCTCGATCTGAAGACCGCCGGGATCTCCTTTCACAAGAGTTTCGAAACCGACCAGGTCCATCTCCTCACCGATGACTGCTATCGGAAATTGAGCGACTTTCTCGCCGTGGTCCTCGAAAAGATGGTCCTCTCGCGGGAAGGGTCATACCTCGTGAAAAACACCTCCTCCTTTGCGCAGGTCTTCAATTTTCATCAGATTCGCATCGACAACCCCGTTGCCGTGATGGCCAATGAAGTGGAGCCCCTGGGTCCGCTTCAGCGCGGGATCCGCCGCATCGCGTTTTCACCGGCCTTCTGGATCAAGCGTCGGACGGCCGCCCATCTGCTCCGGAAGGCCGAGGAGAATTATGTCCAGGACTATGGAACCTATTTTATGGAGGGCGAATCCAAACCGATGGAGGTCGGCATGCCCTACCTGGTCCGGGGCCGCGGCGCAAAGATCGGGGTTCTCCTGATCCACGGCTACATGTCGGCCCCCGCTGAAATGGCAGACCTTGCCGGATACCTGGGGGACAGGGGGATAACCGTCTATGTCCCGAGGCTCAAAGGCCACGGCACAGCCCCGGAGGACCTGGCTTTGCGGACCTATTCGGACTGGCTCGATGCCATCGATGCGGGGTTTGCGGTCATTCGCTGTCTGTGCCGCCGGGTGGTTGTCGGGGGGTTTTCCACAGGCGCCGCCCTGGCCCTGGACCTGGTGTCCCGAAGCGAGGGCGTTCAGGGGGTTTTTGCCGTCTGCCCGCCGAGAAGGCTTCACGACCCCTCCCTGAAGAAAAACCTGGCGGTGGATTTCTGGAACCTTATGGTGAAAAAGGTTCGGGGAACGTCCTACCGGGAGAAGGAATTCATCCCGAACACGCCTGAAAACCCCCATATCAGCTACCGGAAGAACCCGGTTTCAGGAATCCGTGAAATCGAGCGGCTCATGGAAAGGCTTGACGCAAAGCTCCCCGACATCCACCCCCCGGCCCTCGTGATCCATTCTCATCGGGACCCCGTCGCGCGCCCGGAGGAGTCGAAACGGATCTTCGATCTCATCGGCTCCGAGCAGAAGACCTACGTCCTGTTCAATTTTGAACGGCACGGCATCCTGTCCGGCCCCGGCGCCCATATTGTCCACCGGGTCATCGGCGACTTCATCCGGGATCTGGTGTCCAGGGCGCCCCGTTGATCAGCCTCGCAGGACGATGCCCGAGGGAAGGGCCTCCCCGAACATCGTGTTGATCTCCTGCCGCTTCATCTGGACCACGTCGATGAGGGGCCGGATATCGTCCTCTGCAAACACATCCCGGGAGAGGGCTTCGACCACCCGCCGGGTCGTTCCAGGGTCGACATCGCGGATGCGGTCTCCTGTTTTTCTGGCCATCTGGATCGCCGCGGAAAGGGCGGGCCGGGGATCTTTCCACCGGCGGTCCAGGAGCGCGTCTATCCATCGGGCCGCCTCGTCCGGGGGAATGACCCGGTCGACCGGGCCGTAAAGCAGCTCCCGGGCCCCCAGGCGGGCGAGGGACCAGAAATATTGGGCGGCTTCCTTCCTGTCGCCCATCTCCGAGAGCAGCCGCTGCCCCCATTTCACCTTGTCCTTCACGAGGAGAAGCTCCATGTTGGCGACGGCCATCCAGATTTCCAGGTATTCCTGGGGAGGCACCCTGACCCGAGAACCTTTCCCGGGAAACATCACCTTCGACAGGTCCTGAATGAACTGGCGCTGCTGGCCCGGCGTCAGCCCCGCGGCCACCCGCCGCCACATGATCCACCATTCGGACCGGACCTGGGGGGTGTTGCCGTGGATCGGCCCCCCCTTGTAGATCTTCCAGAGCTTCTTGACGCGGTACTCGTCGAAGCCGTCGCCGACCCCCGGCCTCAGGCAATAGCCCGCGAGGTTGAGCCAGCGGCTCTCCGAAAGATGTCGCGCCCCCCGGCCGGCCGCCCGCTCCAGGAGCACATCGGCCATCTTCCGGATGAGAGAGAGGGGCCAATCCTCCCGGGGTCTCTCGACGACCGACGCGATCTCCTTGACCAGGGATGCCAGCTCAAAACTTCCGGCCGGGTCCGAGAAGGCGTCATCGACCCTCCGGCACACCGCCGCCACGACTGATTCATCGAAGATCTCCGCTTCCGACACCTCGGCCGGCAGGGCCGTATCCCGCAACTGGAAGCGGAGCTGCCAGCGGTGGTCGCTCACCCGGGACCGGCACCAGATCCCGAGGGTGCCCGCCTCCGTGTACTCTCCTTCGATCTCGACCGGAATGGATTTCTCCACCCCCTTCCTGCCGTACTGAACGACCGTCTGCAGGGGTGGCAGGGGGGTCAGGGTGTCATCCACCGTCACGAGGTCCCCGGAGGCGTCTCCGGAACGGAAGCTGGAGCTGTACATCTCGAAACGGACCGGCTGGTTGGCCAGCACCTCGAACGAGCGGTCCTTCAGGGTGATCAGGCTGCCCTCCTCGAGGCCCCGCTCCACGATGCAGACGGCCCGCCTTTCCGCGGGGTCCGCCTGGACGCCCATGTAGTAGGAACGGGCGCTGCCGCTCCCCACCCTCACGCCCCGCCCGATTTTGACGAGGCCGTAATACGCCGCCCCCAGGGCCACCGCGACATCCGGATGGGGATTTTCGAGGACCCGGGGCAGCGACGCGTCGGATATCCCGAACCAGTGGCGCAGGGCCTCCCGGATCCGCTCCTGGATCACCGGGGCCTTGAGGGAGCCTCCGTTGAAGAGGATCAGGTCCGGCGTCGGGGTTTCCCTTCCCGTCGCCTTTCGGACGTCATCGGCATGGTGCTCCAGGAACCAGCCCAGATGGCGGGTAACCGCGGGCTCGGGCTCGTAGGGCAGACCGAATTCCGTGATCCCCTTTCGAAGGGCGGCCTGTCTTTCGACGGTCCGATCGACCACGGGGAAAAAGCCGTCCAGAACGATGCGTTCGACCCCCTCCCGGGAGAGTTCCGTGGCAAGGGTGCCGCCGATGAGCTTCCTGCCTGTTCCCATGAGGGTGATCTTCCGGGATTCGCCAAGGCCGTCCAGGAGCATCTCCTTGGCCTGGCGGCACTGGTGGCAGAGCATTTTCCATCGGTCTCCCGAAAGGACGCTCCTGGTTTTTTTCCGGAACAGGGACGCCTCCGCATGGCGGGCCAGGGCCAGATCGATGTTGTCCCCGCCGAGGATCAGGTGGTCGCCCACGGCGATCCTTTCAAACCGGGGGCTCCCGTCCACCTCTCTCAGGGTGATAAGGGTGAAGTCGGTCGTTCCCCCGCCGACATCGCAGACCAGGATCAGTTCGCCGGGCCGGACGTGGTCGCCCCAGGTCTTTTCGTGCCGGATCAGCCAGCTGTAAAAGGCCGCAAGGGGCTCCTCGAGGAGGGTGACCTGGCCGAATCCGGCCATGGCGGCGGCCTCAAGGGTCATATCCCTCGCCACCTCGTCGAAGGAGGCCGGGACCGTGATGGTGACCCTCTGGTTTTCGAGATAAAACTCCGGGTCCTCCCCCTGGTCGTGGTTCCATGCGTTCCGGATGTGCCTGAGAAAATAGGCCGTGGCCCCCACGGGCGAAACCTTGGCCACCTCGTCTCCGGCGCCCCACGGCAGAATCCGGGCATACCGGTCCGCCTTGTCGTGGCAGAGCCAGCTCTTGGCGGAGGAAACCAGCCGAGCCGGCACGGTGGCGCCGTGATCCCGGGAGAAGGACCCCACAAAATTGTCATCCTCGGTTCTCCAAGGAATGGTGATGGCCGTCCGGGAGATGTCGTACTCTCCGGGGATATAGATGAAGGAGGGCAGCACCGGGAGCCTGGAAAACTCTCCCGCGCCGGTCAACTGGGGAATCTGGAAGCTCCGGATCCGCATCGCATCGCGATCCGCAGGCGCCAGATCCACATAGGACACGGCGGAATTGGTGGTTCCCAGATCAATGCCGATGATGTATCGCTTGTCGTTCGGGTCCAAAAGGGCAACTCTCCAAGGCAAAGGCGTTGGGCGGCCTGGCCTCCCGGACGGTTTCCAGGGGCCGTTGACGGCTGAATGCCGGGGATACTACTTCCGCCGCGGCTTTTTGTCAAAAAAATCTGCCGGGCCACCCCATCCAAGTTTGACGGTTTCGCAAAAAGGCCGATATCTGCGTTACGCTTCATCCCTCGTCACTGCGGCGTACTATAAGTATTCCTCATTCCTCGGGATTCGCAAGCCTTGATCTCGGCCTTTTTTCGGAACCGTCTGAAAATCGACTTTTTGCGAACCCATCAAGTTTGGTATTGCAATCCATCTCTTTGCGGTTATAGTATGAGCATAATGCCGCTTTTCCTATGAGTTATCTTAAATTCTGCGCCCGCGGCGGAACGGCGGCGACAAGGCCATACGCAACCCCATCCGGATCAGGGAATGCCCGGACACACCCTCTCCCCATCCACCAGACACAGGAGGAAATCATGGCGGGTCAGACCAGCAACACGCTCCGAAACCATCTTGCAGCGGTAAAAGAGGGAACACGCCGTTTTGAAAACGCCTTTCAGGGCGTCGCCAGAATGATCTTGGACGGCGAGATCCGGAAAGTCGTTGTCAACGGTAAAACCACTTATGATTTCGATATCTTCAGAACCGGAAAGAAGCATGTCATCGGCATGTACGATGAAATCAACAGCTTTGTTTCCTATGTCAAGGATGCCGCGGAAGGGGGCTCTTCCAAAGAGATGGCCTATGTTCTGGTGGGAGAACCCGGAAACGGGAAGACCTTCCTGGTGGATTTTCTCTGCGCGAAATACCGTGAATTCCTTTCGAAGCCTGGAAACCGCAAATTCACCTTTCGCTTCAACAATGTCGATCAACTGGGGAGCTATGGCAGAATCAAAACCATTGAATCCCAGACCTATGAAGACCCCATGATCCTCGGGATGAACCCGTTTGAAGACCCCGGTGAAAACCGCGCGTTTCTGGCCCGGGAGATCGGCTTCTCAGAAGCGGAGGTTGAAACCCTCTACGACAATTACCGGCCCATGGGGGCCTGCAGCGGATACATCTGGAACGACATCCGAAATCACTGCGACGGCGATCTGGATCGAATGCTGGGGTTTGTCGAAATCATTCCCGTTCCCCTGACCGAGAGCCTGGGGACCGTCACCGGCAAATACCCGGCCAAGGACAAGATCACCTCCTCGGCGGTGGACCTTCTGGGCGAGGAGTCGATCCAGCGGCTTCTCCACATCACCGACACCAACAACCCCTACCGGTTCGACCTGCGGCGGGGGGCCCTGGCGAGGGTGGCGGGCGGCGGCATCCATTTCAGCGACGAGATCTTTAAGAACAAGAAAGATCTGGTACAGGTCTATTTAGGCGTCATCCAGAATCGCAACATCGAGATCGACGGATACAAGTGGCCCATCGACACCCTCATCATCGCCACCAGCAACAACTCCGAATTCAACCGCTTCCTGGCGGAAAAGGAAGAGGCGCCCATCGTCGACCGGTGCCGCATCTGCTACGTCTCCCACAACACCAATTACAAGCTCCAGAGCGAACTGACCGCCTATTCCATCGGCAGCGAGGCCCGGACCACCCTCACCCGTGAATCCCTCCACCAGGACCCCAACCTCAACTACGCCACTTCCGTGGCCGTTGTGCTCAGCCGGCTGGCGCGTTCCGAAAAACTGACGCCCATCGAGACCATGAAGCTGGCGGCCGGCGAGGTGGCCGGGGAGAAGAGCATCAAGGCCCTGGCCGAGGTCATCGACACCCTGAACCAGGACCCCGACATCATCAAGCGGTTCGGGCAGAAAGGGCTCGGTCAGCGGAACCTCGGCCGGGCGCTCCAGCTCCTGATCGAAAGCTCGGAAACCAACGAGGGGCAGTGCATGTTCGCCTACGATATCTTCAAGTGCATGGAGCGCATCGTTCTCGACTACGTATCGGACGCCAACGACCGGGCCAAGTACCTGGAGGACCTCAAGATCGCCAAGGGGCTCTACCGCGAGCGGATCATGACGGAGATGTTCAATGCGTACATGGACGAGCCCATGGCCATCCGGAAGGACGTGATGAACTACGTCAACATGATCATCGGCATCGATGCGGAGAATCTGGGCCCGGACAAGATGTGGAAGTACAAGGATCCCCAGTCCAGGGAGCTTCGGGCACTCAAGATCGACGAGCGCTACATCCAGAGCGTCGAAGACCGGCTGGGGCTGAAAACCGAGGAGCACCGGGAAAGCTTCCGGACCACCATCCGCAAGATTTACGGCCAGAAGATCACGGTCGAGCCGAATTACGACTTCATGGACAACCTGGATCTGGTCAAGGCGGTGACCGATGTCCGGCTCAAATCCGACATCGCGGGCGCGGGCAGCCTCATCGGTGCCCTGGCCAACCGCACCAACGAAGAGAACCAGAAGCTCTACGACCGCATGGTCGACACCATGCTGAACAAGCTGGGCTACTGCATGACCTGCGCCCAGAAGACCATCGAATATTTCTGCACGCAGGAAGACGAAAAATAACCGGATATCGATCGGGGCCATTCCCGGAACGGGTCCCGACCGGACCCAACACCGTCGCGAAGAAAAGGCGGGGCAACCATGACGGAACAGCGACTCAAAGCCTATATCGAAGAATTGAAAGCACGGGGCCTTCCGCGCGGGCGGGAGGAGCGCATTCTTCAGGAACTCTCAGAAGACCGCTCCCACGGGATGCCGGCAGACCCGGAGGCGGCGGAGACGGATCGATTTCCGGCCGGCCCGGAGACCCTGTACGAATATTTCGATCTCTTTGAACTCCAGGACATGTCGCCGCCCCATGTCCCCCATGCGACCTGCCTGAGATCCCTGGACGAGCTGCTGGAGCGGGACAAGCTTCGCGAGAAGGACGGATTTCCGAGGAAGGTCCGGGTCGGGAGGCTGGTGAAACCCGGCAAGGGCGGAAAGGACAAGATCGTGGTCGTGCCGACCACCGTCGAGGAGAAGTTCATCCACGACATCATCCGCGCCCCCGAGGATGAAGAGCAGTCGGGCGGCTCCGGTGACGGGGAGGAGGGGGAGGTGATCGGCGAACAGCCCATCCGCTCGCCGGAAGGATCCGGCGCAGGCCCCGGAGAAGGCCGCGGCGGCCCCCATGAAATGGAATCGAGCGCCTACGACCTCGGCAAAATCCTGACGGAAAAGTTCGAGCTGCCCAACCTCAAGGACAAAGGCAAGAAACGCTCGCTCACGCGGTACACCTACGACATGACCGACCGGAACAAGGGGTTCGGCCAGTTTCTGGACAAGAAGGCCACCCTGAAACAGATCCTGGAGACCAATATTCACCTGGGCAACCTCCCGGATGTGGCCGACATCGACCCCACCGGGTTTCTGATCTCTCCGACCGACAGGATCTACCGGATCCTCTCCCGTGAAAAGGATTATGAATCCCAGGCCATGGTCTTTTTCCTGAGGGACTATTCCGGATCCATGACCGGCAAGCCCACCGAGCTGATCGTGTCCCAGCATGTGCTCATTTACAGCTGGCTCCTCTACCAGTATGAAAAGCAGGTGGAATCGCGATTCATCCTCCACGACACCGAGGCGACCGAGGTGGCGGACTTCTATACCTACTACAACACCCGGGTCGCCGGCGGGACCAAGGTGGCGTCCGCCTTCCATCTGGTCAACGAGATCGTCGAAAAGGAAAACCTTGAAAAAGACTACAACATCTATGTGTTCCACGGCACCGACGGGGACGACTGGGACGCGGACGGCAAGGAGACCCTTCCGGAAATCGAGCGGGTGCTCCGGTATGCCAGCCGCGTGGGGGTGACCATCGCCCGGCACGGCACAAGCGGCGAAGAGAGCGAGGTGGAGAAATACCTCAACCGGTCGGGGCTCCTGAAGAACAAACCCGGCCTCATCCGGATGGACGTCATCAAGCAGGATGCCGACGAGGCGCGGATCATCGAGGGAATCAAGGCCCTGATTTCCATGACGGCGGGATAACTCAATTTTGCCTAATCGGGAGTGGCGGTACCTATGGAACTGATCGGCCAGCACGCGAAAAAAATCATGGAGGGATGCAAACAGCGGGCACGGGACGCCGGGCTGCGATTTCAGGATGACACCCTGGAATATATCGTGACCAACCGGGACCTCCTGGAGCTGTCTCCCAAAATCATGATCCCGACCCTTTACGACTACTGGGTCCACGATGTCGAGGTCCTGAAGGGCAAGGGCAAATATGAGCTCTATCCGGGAAATCCCTACGAAACCGTCATCAACACGCGCCCCCCCATCTCCTTTTACAACGACAACAACCCCGACTGGCTCAACGTGATGATCTTCTACCACGTGATCGGCCATATCGACTTTTTTCAGAACAACGTCTTTTTCGAGCACACCCACGACTATGATTTTACCGGTGAAGCCCTCTCGGACAAGCGGCTGATCGCCAAACTGAGGTCCGAAAAGGGGCGGTGGGTCGATTACGTCCTCGAGTTCGCAAGGGGAATCGACAATCTGGTCTCCTTCCACCGCGAGCTTTCCAGAATCGCGCCGCCGGCGGCCGCGTCCGGCTCCGGCCCGATCAATTTCTATTTCGATGTCTTCCTCCAATCCATGAAGAAGGTCAATATCACCGACTACATCAAGGAGATCGAGCGATACAACGCGTGCATGCGCGCCTACGGGAAGCTGGGGGAAGAGACCTTTCTATCCGATACCGCGGTAAAGCACCCCGAATTCAAGGCGGTCTACCAGAAGAGCCTTCAGAAAAAACCCGAGACCAGGATGGATCTCCTGAAGTACCTGATGCTTCACTCCGAATTCCTCAACAAGGAAGAAAACGACTGGATGAAATCGATCCTGCAGGTCATCCGGAAAACGTCGCTCTTTTTCCAGCCCCAGATCCGCACCAAGATCATGAACGAGGGGTGGGCAAGCTACTGGCACGAGATCCTGTTCATGGCCGATGACCGCATCCGGGGACACGAGGTCGATTTCGCCCGCATCAATGCCGGCGTCACCGCAATGCCCCGCGTGGGCCTGAACCCCTACGCGCTGGGGATGCGGCTTTTTTACTTTATCGAGGAAATGGCCGACAAAGGGAAATACGCCTTTGACTTCAGCCGGATCAGAGACGCACGCGAACGGGAGACCTTCGACGCGAAAACAAACGCCGGCCGCCGATATCTCTTCGACGTCCGGAAGAATATGGACGACTTTCTTTTCGTCAGGACCTTCGTCGATCAGGATTTCATCGACGCCCACAGGCTGTTCGTGGTGGGGAAACGGATCAACGCCGCCAAAACGGCCTGGGAATACTACGTCAAATCCCGCAATGCCGAGGACTATCGCGACATGCTGATCGACGGGCTGTATCACCCGCCCCATATCGAGATCGACCCGAACAAGACCGAAAACAGGGTGCTGTATCTCGTGCACCGGTTTGAACACAAGCCCCTGGTGAAAGATTACATCACCAACACCATGATCGGCATCGAATACCTCTGGGGAGGTCCGGTCAAGCTGGAGACCAGCGAGGTGGCCGGCACCCAGGCCCCTTCCGCCTACGGCGTTTTCAGCGTCGGCGGCACCCCCGGAAAGGAGATGCCTGAAGCCCCGGAAATCAAATGGCAGCGGGTCCTCTACACCATGGAAAAACGCCGGATGACCCGCAGAATCCTTTACGATATGGAAAATGTATGAGCCGATTTCCAGACACCGTCATGAGGGGATAAATTAAAGCGATGAACAGCATCCGAAAGGCCATGGACAACCTCAACCGCACCATGGCCGAAAAAACCCCGAACGAGCTTATTTCTTTCGAGGAATTTCTGAAGGTCATGTCCGATAAGCCCTCCCAGGTGATCCGGAACATCTTCCAGATGTTCCACGACATGATCCGGTATTTTGTCAAGGAGAGCCCCGACGAGTACCCGGACGACCCGGAATCCATTCATTACGTCTACTATGACTGCAGCCGCCTGTTCGTTGAAGACACGGACCATCCCTTTTTCGCCGACCGGCTGTTTGCAAACCGTTTCATCAATCATATCGAGGCGCTTCGGCGGGGCGCCCAGCAGAACAAAATCTACATTTTCGACGGTCCTCCCGGATGCGGCAAAAGCACCTTCCTGAACAACCTGTTAAAAAAACACGAAACCTACGCCAACACGCCCGCGGGGCTGCGATATGAAACCGTATGGCGCCTGAACCGGAAGGTCCTGGGAAGCTATCGCGACCGGGAGAACAATCCCATGCTGGACAACCTCTACCGGATCCTTTCCGTGACCTCGCCCGCCAGGGACGCCTTTGACCTGAACGACGACGAGACGGCGCCATCCCAGGAGAACGCCTGCGAGGGAGACGCCTTCCTCCAGGATTTTCATGAAGACTATATCGACGTCCCCTGCCCCAGTCATGAGCACCCCCTGCTTATCATCCCCAAGCGATACCGGCGGCAGCTTTTCGACGATCTGTTCGAAAACGACGAGTTCAAGTGGAAACTCTTCACGGACAAGGCCTACGAATGGGTTTTCCGGGACAAACCCTGCACCATCTGCAGTTCCCTCTACCAGGCCCTTCTGGCCCGCGTTCAGCGCCCTGAAGAGGTCTTCAAAATGGTCTTCGTGAGGCCCTATCATTTCAACCGCCGGCTGGGTCAGGGCATCAGCGTATTCAACCCCGGGGACAAGCCCATGCGCCAGGCCACCATGACCAACCCCATGCTCCAGCGGCGCATCAACGACATCCTCAAGGACAGCAACCAGGTCAACTATATCTTTTCCCAATATGCAAAAACCAACAACGGCATCTACGCCCTGATGGACATCAAATCCCACAATATCGAACGGCTGATGGAACTCCACAACATCATCAGCGAGGGGGTCCACAAGGTTGAGGACGTCGAGGAAAACGTCAACTCCCTCTTCTTCGCCCTCATGAATCCCGAGGACAAGAAGAACATCCACGGGCTCCAGTCCTTTTCCGACCGCATCGAATACATCCAGATCCTCTATGTCCTTGATTTGAACACAGAGGTGGAGATCTATAAAAACATCTTCGGCAAGCATATCCTCGACAGCTTCCTCCCCCGGGTCCTTCATAATTTCGCCCGCGTGATCATCTCGTCCCGTCTCAACCAGAAATCCGAAGCCCTCCTTCAATGGATCGGCGATCCGGACAAATACAGCCTTTACTGCGACGCCAACCTCCACCTCCTCAAGATGGAGATTTACACCGGTTATATCCCCAAATGGCTGTCGGACGATGACCGCAAGACCTTCACCGCGAAGGTCCGTCGGAAAATCCTTGCGGAATCGGAAGCCGAAGGACAGAAGGGCTTTTCGGGACGGGACTCCATCAAGATCTTCAACGAATTTTATTCGACCTGCGCCCGCGAGGACAAGCTGATCAACATGTCCACCCTGTGCAACTATTTTACCAAGATCCGTGCCGACCTGAGCGAGGACATTCCCCCGGGCTTTCTGGAGTCCCTCCTCAGGATGTACGACTACACCGTCCTTCAGGAGGTCAAGGAATCTCTCTACAACTACAACGAGGCTCAGATCGCAAGAGATATCCAGAACTATCTCTTTTCCATCAATTTTGAACCGGGCGCCAAGGAAACCAGCCCGTATACGGGCGAACACCTTGAGATCACGGATGAGTTCCTGTGGGGAATTGAGAACCGGCTCATAGGAGGGAACGTCACAGATGCCCGGAGATCCGAATTCCGTTCAGAGACACAGAAGATTTATGCCGCAAAAACCCTGACCCAGGAAATCCTCATGGAAGGGCTGCCCATCACCGAAACCCAGCTCTTCAGCGAACTTCGGGAACGGTACGTCCATACCCTGAAAGAGAAGGTGCTGGACCCGTTCCTCAAGAACGAAAACTTCCGGCAGGCCGTCAAGGACTACGGCAAGGAATCCTTCAAGACCTACGACAAACGCATCCGGGAGGATGTGACCTTCCTGATGAACAACCTCACGCAACGGTCCAGATACACGGAGCAGGGGGCCAAGGAGGTCTGCATGTACGTGATCGACAACAATCTGGCCGCAAAATTCGGCAGTCGATGAAATGAAAAATTCCTGAAGCATCCTGATGACACCCTCCCGGTTCTCTGGTATAAAGCCATGGGGAGTATCGATGCCGACAATCGGCCGGCAGATCCCCAAGGTAACGGACCCCCGCCGCGCATGCTGCATCGGGCCAAGCAAGACGGTTGCAGAGCGCTTTCGGCGCACCGGCATCCTGACGGAAATCGACCCATAACCATTGACATGATTAATGAGAAAAATAAGAATATTAATCTTTTTCAGCCTTTTTGCGGGAGTCATGGGGTGTATGATAGAGCGCCACGCCCCCCATACCGCCGCTCCCGGCGCCCCTGACACCTACAACCGTGCCCCGGTGGATTCGATCGACGGCCTGCCTGGAAAAGACGCCTCGACCCATGACCCTGGAACTCGGAAAAGCCCGTCCGACGAAAAGCCCAAAGAAAACTCTAAACAGCGGAGCATCCCATCCCTTGAAGCCAGGCTTGCCAAGGTCGGCATCGACGGCGCCCATGTCATTCATTTGGTCCAGGCCGGGGAGACCCTCTCCGAAATCGCCAAGGCACGTTACGGCACGTCCAGGAAAGACCTCCTGCAGACGCTGAAAAAAGTCAACGAGATCCAGGAAACGGACACGGTTCAGGCCGGATGGGAGCTGATCCTCCCGGCCATGACGATTGACGGGGAGGTCCGGCCGAAATCCGGGATGGAAGCCTCCCTCCCCCCCGACCAGAGGCTCGAACCCGGGGCGGGCGCGCCGCGCCCGTCCGACGGCGGGGGCGATGATGCATCCGCGGTATCCATACCCCCCCCGGAGGATGACGGAAGGACCGCAGAAGGGCCCGCCTTCAGCCGTTTCCAGGAAGGGGTCTTTGCATTTAAACGGGAAGATTACCCCGCAGCATACGATGCCTTTGCATTTGAATCGGGGTCAGACCAACGCTGCGATCCCTGTGCGCCCTACCTGAAAGAGATCAAGACGCGCGCCGGCCTTCATTTTGAAAAAGGCCTGGGCCTGTTCAGGCAAAGGTCTTATGCCAAGGCCATACAGGAATTTGAGAAGGCCCGGATTCCGCCGAACCACTCCCAGACGGCGGAATATCTCTTTAAATCTCATTTTGAGATCGCACTGAAAAAATTCCTTAAATACAAGCGCTCGGGGGACAGAAGCCTTTACATCCAGGCCCGGACCAGCCTGAACCAGGCCCGCCAATACCGCGCGGAATGCCCCGGATGCACCGATTACGAAGAGGCCTTCAAGAAAACCCACTACAACAACGGCATCAAGTACTTTACGGGCAATGACGGCGACAGCATGGACAACGCGCTGAAGGAATGGGAGAAGGTGCGATTCATCGACCCCGGCTACAAGGATGTCTCGGAAAACATCCTCCAGGCCGAAGCCCTGCTGAAAAAACTGAAAAAGTTCAAGAAGGTATCCTGAAAGCGGGCGGTGGGCGAGACCGGCTTCGATGACAGGGGTGCAGCGGATCGGCAGGAGCCCTTTTCGCCTGCATCCGGGCGGTTAAGAAATCCGGGAGAGGACGACCGTAATATTGTCTGAGCCGCCGGCCTGTTTCGCCAGGGATATGCATGCGTCGGCCTTTTGGGGCAGGAGGGTATCGGCCGCCAGCGCCGCCGTGATCTCCGCGTCCTCGACCATGTCTGTCAAGCCGTCCGAGCACAGCAGATAGATGTCCCCCGGCAGGGATTTTCCCCTGATCAGGTCGAGGTGAAGGTTCTTCTCGATGCCCACCGCCCTCAGGATCACATTGCGATGGGAATGGCGCCGCGCCTGGTCGGCGGAGATCATTCCCTGATCCACCATGTTCTGGACCAGGGAATGGTCGCGGGTGAGCTGCTTGAGTTCGCCGTTTCGAAACCGGTAGGTCCGGCTGTCGCCGACATGCCCCAGAACGAATCCCCCGTTGCAGAAGGCCATCAGTTCGGCCGTGCACCCCATGCCCTTGTGCCGGGGTTCCTCCCTGACGTGATCCAGAATGTATTTATTGGCCACCTGGAAAGACTTCTGAACCAGGAGCAGCACTGCGGGAATCGAATCCGCCCTCCTTCCGGAGAAAACCTTGAAGCAGGTCTCGGCGAAATATCGACTGGCCAGCTCCCCCGCGGCGGCGCCCCCCATGCCGTCGGCCACCAGACAGAACTTCAGGTCCGATCTGATGAGAAACACATCTTCATTGTTGGTGCGCTTCAGACCGACGTCGGTCTGGCCGGAGAATGCAATGTCAGGCATATGGTATCGCTAATTCTAATGAAGGTTTTCAAAACCAGGTCACCCCGCCGGCCGCAGGCTTATGATCATGCTGAATGGCGGCAGGTCATCACGCCGGGGATAACCGCTTCCGGCGGGAGGCGATGAAAGCCCCGAAGCCGCGTGCATGAAAGGCTGCCCTCAGCCACGCGAGCGGCATGAAGGATCGGAGATTCGGCCGGGGCGCTCAAAAGGGCCGCCTGTGCTGAAACTAACGGAAAACCACCTCAATATCAAATGATTTTTTGAATAATTCGTGAGGCGCATTATAATATGTGCTTGACAACATGGATGAATTCTATAGACTTTCTGACGCGTTCATCAACCCGTGCAACCCCCACAAGGCCATAGGATCGCATGCCTCAGCAACCGACTATTATTGTTCAGCTTATCCATATTCATGGGCCGCTCAAAGGAACGATTCAGGAGTTTTCGGATCCTGAAATCACCATCGGCCGTCACCCGTCCTGCCATGTCCAGTTCCCAAAGAACCTTGCCACAATCTCCCGGTATCACGCCAAAATCATTCGGGACGGAAACCGGTTCAAGCTGGTGGACCAAAGCATCAACGGCACGTTTATCCGGGGCAAGCGGATAACTGAGACATATCTTAATTCAGGGGATGTGCTGATCCTTGCCGAGGAGAACGGCCCGAAGATCAGCTTCCTGGCTGAAATACGGTCCGATGTACAGGCGTCCGCTCCTCCACCTCCGGCCCGGCAGCATCCGGCCCCGCCGAGAGAGCGCTACCCCGCCCCGCCGGAGCCTGACGGCAGGACACTCGAGATGGACCAGGAGATCGCCCCCCCGATCCGCACGCCGTCCCCCCCATCGCCGGCAGCGCCCTCCCCGCCCATCGTCGGGAAGGTCAAAGCCCCCCTCGCGATTCAATACGGACCGACATTGAAGGCCTTCAAGGAACTGCCCATCACGGTGGGAAGACACCCGGACTGCGATTTTCCCCTGGACCATCCGGATATCCTGGACCGGCACCTTCAAATCTTCTTCAGCATGGACCGATACGGCATCAAAGATCTCACCGGGAGACGCATGGTGTCTGTCAACGGGCATCCCTTTGAAGGCCATGCCCTTCTCAGTCCCAACGACCGGCTGCGTCTGGGGCCGAAAGGGCCCAGCTTTCAATTTCTGGCGGGAGGGCGGCTGGCGGAGATCGACGAACCCGGCGCAGCCGCAGGGGGTCCGCCGGAAGCCGGACCCGATCCCGCGGGCACCCCGCTCAAGGGCGCCCCCAGGGGGCGATCCATGATCGACAAGCTGTTCAACCGGTAGGGTCGCCCGCCGGAGATGGGGATGGAAGGATGTCGCCTGCGGCCGCCCTGGCCGCGGTCATGCCCTCGGCAAGGCCCGGGGCGGACGCCGTTTTCGCAGCGGCGCGCAGGACTCGGCCGCTTTCCACCTCCACGAGCCGGATATCCAGCCGCATCCGGCCGCCCATGACGATATAGCCCCCGAACACCATGAACCGGGCCCCCACGATTTTACCGATCCTCAGCCGCGTGCCCTCGTCCGCCAGCGCGGACGACCCCAGGTGAAGCTCCTCTAAAGCCAGCACGAGCTGCTCCCGCTCGACGATCGTATAGCGGCCGGATTCTTCGAACACCGCCACGATGGAAGCGGAGAGCACCTCCCCCCAATCGGCCGCCGAGACATCCCCGAAGTTTTCCAGGTCCCATACGGCAACGCTCTGCACCGACGGCGCGGCCCCTTTTCCGTCGGGCGCCGTGACGCACCCGGACAGGCCCGCGAGAAGAACCGCCAGAAGAACGAACACCCGGATTCGCGCGTGGTTTGGGTTCATGTCATCCTTCGGAGACGAAAGGATCGATCTTTTCCTGGACCTGATCGTCTCTTTTCAGGGCCCGCGCCTTCTTCGTGATCCGACCCCGACAAAACTCCTTTTCCACCGCCACGACCTCGATCAGACCGATGGGTGTTGCCGTCCCCTCGAGTGTTTTGCCCTTGTACTGAATCCGCTTCGGGGCGTCCAAAATCTCAAAACGGGTCCCCAGGACCACACCCTGGGCTTCACCGATGTTGAGGAGCGCCTCCTCCCCCTGGACCTCCACAACGAATCCTCTCAGAGGATATTTTTCAATGACGGCGTGAAGGAGTTCGCGGTTCAATCGGTTCAGCTCTTCCTCCAAAGACCCCCCGGCTGGCAACCGGCGGGTGATGACCTTGGGGACCGCCGAGGTTTCGGTGTCGATGAGCCGCAGGTTGAAGAGGGTCCCGTCCGGCATGTGATGAAGGGTGCCGGTGCCGATCAGTTTGGCGGCCAGAACCTTTCCCAGCCGGAGCGCCGTGTTGGGGTCGGCCAGTTCGGAGGAGCCCAGGTTCAGCTCCTCCAGCAGGTGCTCGATGAGCGTCCGCTCCACGGCTTTCACCCGGCCCGATGCGTTGAGCCTGTCCCCCAGTTGGACGGCCAGGGCCGTCGATAAACCATCCCGCTCGGAAAGGCCCCCTTTTTCCTGGAAATCCATGAGCGTCAGCACCATGGGGCGGGAGGTCCAGGTATCCTCCTCGCCCTTTTGGGGCGACTGCTTCTGCCGCCGGTATCTTTCCGCAAGCTCCTTGACGAGCTTGTCGATGCGCTCCTTCCGGCTGCGGTCCTGGTTGAGGGCGATCATCTCCTCGGCTTTTCCGGCCAGCACCGAGGCGATCATGTCCCCCTTGTCCAGGGCGAGGGTGCTGCGATAGCTCGCCAGTGCCTGGTCCCACTGCCCCTCCTTCTCGTAGGTTACGCCCTTGTTCGAGGTGGCCTCCACATAGTAGGGGTCGATCTCCACGGCCTGGTCGTAAAGGCCCCGGGCCTCCTTGTACTCCCCGAGGCTCGCGTAGAACCGCCCCAGTTGATTGCGGGCCTGAGCCTTCTGGGTGGGGGACCCTTCCGGCTTTGCCGCTGCCTTCCGGTATTTTTCCTCGGCCGCCGCCTTCTGGTTCCGGGAGTAGAGGATATCGCCCTGGATCACCTGGGCCTGAACCCTGCCGGGCGCCTTCCTTTCCAGCTCCCCGGCCAACCGGGCGGCGCGGTCCGTCTGCCCGGTTTTGGCGTAGACAACGGCCGCCACCTCCTTTCCCAGGATCTCCCCCTCGCCTTTGGATGCGATCATCTTTTTGGAGATGTCTTCGGCCTCCTTCAGGTTGCCCTCCTGGATGGCGGCGTAGGCCTCAACCGAGCGGGCCTCCACATTCCGGGGGTTCTTGTCGGCCACCTCCCGGGTGATGGCCTTGGCCAGGGCGGTCTCTTTCCTCTGGAGATTCCGTTCGGCGAGCCTTACCAGCATCACCTCCGTGGATTTTCCGCCGCCCTGGAAATAATCCATCACCGTGAGTCCCGGCCCCAGGATATACACCGTGGGCAGGATGACGCGCGCGCCATACAGATCACTGATGCCTTCAGCGTCCAGCAGGATGGGAAAATCGACGGCATTCTGCGACACGAAGTCCGCGACCCCTTGCCTGGGGGACCTCGTAATCCCCCAGACGGCAAGGTCGGTGCCCTTGAACCTGCGGCAGATCTGGCCAAGACTTGCCAGCCCGTCCCGGCTGGAGGGTGAGGCCGCGTCAAAAAAATAGAGCACCGCCATGGGCCGGCTCTTGAGCACAGACAGATCGTAGGACTTCCCGTCCACTCCCGCGCCCGCAAACATCGGGGCCGCCTGTCCCGAGCGAGGCGCCGCCCATGCGGAAACAGATGCCAACAATACCGTCAGGGCCGCACAACACGGAATCACCAAGAGCTTCGATACGGGTCTCATCCGATCCTCCTTCATCTTCGGGTCAACGCACCGCCGGCAGTGTCCGACACCGCCGGTCCGCACCAGGCCGCTGCGCTGGAAACGAGGCTGATGCATACCCCGGTTCTGGTCATGAATCAATATAATCATTTGTAATCTAATGAAGAAATACCGCTCAATCGGCCACCGGGTTCAATTTCACGAATACCGGCGTTTCACCGGCCTGGTCCAGATCGATCTGGGCTTCCCAGTTGTAGTAGTCCTGGAGCTGCATCCGGACCTCCTGCTTGCCCAGGGGGAGCTCGATCTGAAGGGGCGTGCGTCCCTTCAGCGTGCCGTTGATGAACACCTCCGCGTCCACCGGGTCGCTCTCAATGGTCAGCATCGCCGTTTCTACCGGAGGCTTCGGGGGTTCCTCGACCACCTGCTCTTTCAGCGGGAAAACCTTAAGCCCGATCACCACGGCGATCAGCAAAAACGCCAGGACACCGACCGCATAGATCGATTTGAGGATCCTTCTCCTCTGTACGGAAGCCCCATCGGCTCTCTTCTCGGTTTTAATAACGGATAGAGCGCGAAGGGCTTCGGCCATGTCGCGGCCGGTCTGAAACCGCCGGTCCGGATTCTTCTCCAGGCACCGCATGATGATATCCGACAGTGCCCGGGGGATTGACGGATTGACGGAAACGGGGGCCGGCGGCTTCCTGTCGGTCACCTGCTTGAAAATGACGGCCATGTTCGGCCCCCCGAAAGGCCTTTTTCCCGCCGCCAGCTCATACAGGATGACCCCCAGGGCATATAGGTCCGACCGGCCGTCAGGGGGTGTCCCCAGCACCTGCTCGGGGGACATGTAGACCGGGGTTCCGAGGATTTCGCCGGCCCGGGTCTGGAGGGTGGAGGAGACATCCTCGATATGGGCGATCCCGAAATCGGTGATCTTGACCTGGTTGTCCTCCCCCAGCATGATGTTGGCCGGTTTGATGTCCCTGTGGACGATGCCCCTGCCGTGCGCGTAATCCAGGGCCTCCGCCGTCTGAATGCCGATCCGGACGATCTCATCGATGCCGAACGGCCGTTCCCTGGCGAGGTCGCTGATCGCCCTGCCCTTCAGGAGTTCCATCGCGATATAGATTGTCCCGTGATCCTGGCCGACGTCATAGACCGTGACGATATTGGGATGGGAAAGGCGCCCGATGGCCACAGCCTCTTTAAAAAACCGCTGAACAAAATAATCGTCGTTCACGAGATTATCGTGCAGGGCTTTCAACGCAACGAACCGGTCTATCCTGGGGTCGTGGGCATTGTAGACCACCCCCATGGCCCCTTTTCCCAACTCGCTGATCACTTCATAGCGGCCGAATTTCAGCATCTACCTTACCTTCTCTGGTTCTCTTTCAGAAAAGCGATCATCGTCTCGACGGGGATCAAGAATCCCACCGAATCCGTTCCCCGGAGGCGGCCCTTGACCATGCCGATGAGGTTTCCCTCGACATCGAAGACCGGGCTGCCGCTGCTGCCCGGCAGGACTTCCATGTTGACCTGCCACAGGGGAAGATCCTTGACCCGTCTCGGCGGTCCGTTGACGAACCCGCTGTAGACCGTGCCGTTCAGGTTCTCCGGACAGCCGACGGTGAAGAGTCGCTCCCCCATGCCGACCAGGTTCCGTCCGCCGGTCAGCGGGATATAGGCGTCAAGGCGGGCCGGGACCTGAAGGAGCACGAGGTCGCGGCGCGGATCCATCCTGACGATGCGGGCCTCCATGCGGCCGCCGTCGTAGAACACGGCATTCATGGCTTGGATCTGCTTGAGGTCGTGGGCCGTGCAGAGGATCAGGCCGGACTTGTCCACGACAAATCCCGAAAACTGCACCGTCCGCTCCTTCAACACTGCCGTAACACAGACGACGGATTCGATTCTGGCCAGGATCGGATTGGGAATCGCCAGGTTGGACGATCCATCGGAGGCCGCAGGCCCCCTGTCGGCGAACCCCTCCGTTGCCGGAAGGCGCTGCCGCCCCATGATATCCCTCAGATAGGCTTCCCCGGTCCGGCCCCCGGCCGCACCGGAGGCCTGCACCTGGGTCGCCAGGGCCGACCGGGGCGCCAGGATGAACCGCAGGGTTTCCTCCCCCTTCTGCGCTTTCAAGGCCGTCATCCCCATGGCAAGGGGGCTTTTGAGAACAACAAAACCGCGCTGCTCAAGCCCCGCTTTAATCCGGGCCTCCATCTCCGCCGCGGGCAGGGGAAACACCTCTCCGGTGTCCACCCCCTGACCTTGGCACACCGCCGGCATCAGCAGTGGAAAGATCAGGAGGCAACCGATCACTATTTGATGAAGTCCAGATTTCAGCATTTTGCGAGCACTGCAACATCCTGTTGAGGTTAGTGATGTACCTGCCCCATCGGTTCCTACCCGGGGATCTCGGTAGTGAAAGTCCACTGATAATCCGACGCCATGCCCACCCCCCTGGTATCTCTCGCGGACCGGAATATGGTGGCGCGGACAATTGTGCCGAAAGGCAACGGCAATTCCGTCTCGTTTATTCTGAATGTGGCGGTTCTGCCGCTTACGCTAACGCTCCCCGAGAGATCCAAAAATACCCCATCCGTAAAATATTCAACGATGAAGGCCTGAGGAATCGTCGCCGGGTCCATCTCCCTGGAAAAAACCGCGCTGATACTCGAAATACCGCTATCGACGCCTTGCTGACCGCTTGCAGGAGAGGTAGATACCACGGTGGGCGGTGGATAGGTGACGATCACCCTGCCATCCTCCGTGTCCGACAGCGGGGGATCCTGGTTGTCGCTCGCCCGGAACGTGACGATATGGATGCCGATGTCGGGGATGTCGGGCCGCCAGCGAAAAACCTGGTTCTCGAAAGTCGACCCCTCCGGCGGCCGGATCACGTCATAGGTCAGGGGGTCCCCGTCGGGATCAATGGCGGTCACGGTGAACGATATTTCCTGACTGACGCTCAGATCGATGGTCCGGGTGCCGATGGGGGACATCACCGGCGGACGGTTCACATCCCCCACGGTGATGGTGATGGTTTCGGCGTCGCTCAGCGAATCTTCCCGAACATCGGAGACAATGAACGTGACCGGGTAATTTCCCGCGTCCTCGAACCCCGTCTGCCAGGTGAACCGCTGGGTCTGGGGGTCGAAGGCCGCCCCGGGGGGCAGATTCTCGGCGCTGTAGACCAGCGGATCATTGTCCGGGTCCCTCCCCGTGACGACGATTTCCAGGAGCGCCCCCTCATCCACCGACCGGTTGCCGATGGGGTTCAACTCCGGCGGGCGGTTGCCGGTCCCCACCGTGATGGTGATCTCCTCGCTGTCGCCTAAGGGCGGCTCGCCGTCATCGGCAACGCTGTAGAGCACCGTGTGGGTGCCGATGTCACCTGTCCCGGGCTGCCAGGAGAAGGTCTGGCCCTGGGGGTCGAACAACGCCCCGGTCGGCAGATTGGCGGCGCTGAAGGTCAGGTTGTCGCCGTCCGGATCCCTGGCGGTGACAACGATCTCCAGAATCTCCCCCTGGTCCACCTCCCGGTTGCCGATGGGATCCAGTATCGGCGGGCGGTTGACGTTCCCCACCGTGATGGCCGCCGATTTGGAATCGCTTCCGGGCGGATTCCCGTCGTCGGTCACCCTGAAGGTCACGGTGTAGTTCCCGGAATCCTCGAACCCTGTTTCCCAGGTGAAATTGCCGGTCGCCGGATTGAAGGAAGCGCCCCTGGGGAGATCGCCCGCGCTGAAAGCCAGCGTATCCCCCGGGTCCGGATCGGAGGCGGTCACCGCAAAGGAGACGGTCTCCCCCTCGTCGATCCGGTAATTTCCCGGAGGGGCCATGGTGGGCGGGCCGTTGACGTCTCCCACGAGGATATTGATGGTTTCGGCATCGCTGGCGGGGTCGCCCTCCCAGTCATCCACCACCCGGAAAAAGACCTGGAAAGCGCCGGCATCCGTGAAGCCCGGAGTCCAGGAAAACACCCCGGTCTCCGCATCAAAGACGGCCCCCCGGGGAAGAACGCCGGTTTCAAATGTAAGGGTCTGAGCCGCATCCGGGTCCTCGGCCGTTACCGTAAAAAGAAGAAGTTCACCCTCCAGCACGGTTTTGTCCCCGATGGGCGGCTCAATGCGCGGCTCCCGGTTCTTCACCTGAAGTAAGATGACGGGCCCCACGGCGTTGACCTGGTTCGGCAGCACTGTTACGCCCGTAACCTCGCCGCTGAAGATCATAACCCCGCCCTCATCAAAGGCATTGACCTGGACCGTGTAGCCTATCCCGGCCGGGACGTCTGAAACGGTGCCGGTGCCGCCCGTGCAGTCGAAAGGACCGCCCTGGGCGATCTCGTTCCCCGAGGCGTCTTTCACCAGGATCTCGATGGTGTCGATGTGGTTGCCGACGCAGTCGAATTCAGCGCCCGTCTGCTTGAGCCCGTAGCCATCCATTCCACTTTCGTCTATCTGGAGGGTCAGCAGGATCTGACCGCTTCCCGTCGGGGACCCGGATTCCTGTGACCCACCTCCCCCGCCGCTGCATGACAACATGAGGAAGACAAGGCAGATCGTCCCCAACATGCCATACCATCTGGCCGTATGAAATCGTTTTATATTCCTCATGGCGCTCCCTCCATATCGTAAGGTTGTCCCGTTCCGTGCATCATTTTCACCAGCTCACGGAGATATCCCCCCTGCCGTCGCCCGCATCCGCCTCTTCCCGGTCTCCGGTGCTGCCGGTTCTCTGTTCCTGCTCCGCCTCGTGATGATCCCTGACCTGGGCGCTCCGGATGCCGGTTTCCGCCATTTCTGCCAATCCCGATGCGTCCATCTCGCCCAGCTCGCCGATTCCGGGGGCATTCTCACCCGGGCAGTGATCGAGGCCCTGTCGGGCCAGGGAGAAGCCGGGGTCCGCGGTCAGGGCGCAGCGGTAATATTCCCGGGCATCCTTCCATTGACCCTTGTCCTGTGCATCCAGGGCCTGCCCGTAGCAGATCACGGCGGGGTAGCTGGTGGTATGGTATTTGTCGATGACCTGTTTTTCGGCCTGGGTCGGAGAGATCTTCAGGATGCCCAGGAGATTCGAAACGATCTCCTTTTCGAGCTTGAAAAAGTTTTCCTCTTCATCGGCCGCGGGGAATGTGGCGATCACATCCTTTTTCACGGTGGAGGCAACGGAGGTTTCACTCTGGATGCTACCCGAAGCGAGGGTGCCGATCACCAGGCTTTCCGCCCCCAGAAGTCTGCCGGTCCTGGGTGCGGTGCCCGGGTCGATCACATCGGTGCGGCCCAGGGCCATCTCTTCGAGGAGATACTGCACCCTCAGGCGTTCCACCACGGTGAGAGACTTCACCTGCGACAGATCGGTGATGATCATGGCCGCCAGCGCTTTCTGGAGATAGCGGAACTGCTGGTCCGGGGTGGCGTCGTAATAATAGAAAACCGCAACGCTTCCAGGCTGAGGCGCCTGCGTCTGCAGCGATTCCTCGTCTGCGACGGCTTTTTTGGCCAGCTTTATGCTCTGGCTGATTTCAAGCAGCGTCAACTGCTGGTTGACGGCCTCCTGAACCCTGGGATGCTCCGGATCGTGGTGCCGGCGCCAGTTTCGGGCGGCGCTTTCGCCGTTTCCCCTCCGGAGTTCGGCCAGTCCCAGGTAATAGCGGGCGTCCGGGTCGTCCGGCAGGATTTCCAGCGCCCTTGTCAGCTCCAGGGCGGCCGGCTCGGCCTGCCCGTTCTTGTAATAGGCGATTCCCAGCAGCTTCCTCGCCTCCCCGTCATCCGGGTTTTCCGAAACCGCTTTCTCGAAATTTTGAATGGCGGCGCCATAATTGCCGAATCCCAACTGCACCTCTCCTGCCATTTTGCTCGAACAGCCGAAGCCGAAAAACAGCAGCGCCATCAGGACGAACGCTTGGATAAAAATAATTTTCCTCATGTTTCACCTACCTTCCGGAAGTAGTGGTTGCATGGACATCATATCAACGCGGGCGGTACCACAAAGCCCCGCACGATGAGGTGTTGCATCACATCGAGCACGGAGGCCGCGATGTCGCCCCTCTCGGTTCCCATGTCCCGGGCCAGGGCGTCCACCAGGGTCCCGAGGGGCGTCCGGCCGTCGCACCCGCCCAGCAGACCGATCATCAGCCCGTCCAGATTGCCGGCGTAACGGATGCCCCCGGCGTGTCTCAGGACGGTCTTCTCGGCCCGCCACCCAGGGGCCGACGGCCTCAGGCTCTGGTCGATCCGGGCCTCGGGGGAAATCTGAAACGGGAGATCGAGCCATTCGGGGGCCGGCGTGCTGCGAAGAAAGTCCCGCAGGAGAAATCCCCGGTGCCATGCCTCGCCGGCATGCGGGCCGACGCTTTCGGCGTCTTCCGTGATCCAGAAGCCGTGATCGGACGAATGCCTGCGCCGCAGGGTGATCATGCCGGTGCTGACCGCCTCGATGCCGGCCGCTTCAAAATAGGCCATCCACGCATCCCATTTTTTTGCGTAATCCATGGGGGCCAGCTTTTCGGTTTCGGAAATCCAGTTGGCCGCGTAGGTTTCCGGATTCTGGGTCGTGAGCCGGATGACCCAGGCGTCGCACCCGCTGCCCTCGACCCACCCTTTCAGCCGATCCTGCCAGGCGCAGCCTTTCTGGTGAGCCCACTGGGCGGTGATCTGGCAGTAACCGCCCTCGGTGAGATGGGCCGGGGCCTCTCCGATCAGCGCCCTCACGAACCCGTCCCCCGTCATGCCGCCGTCCCGGAACAGAAAGCGATGATCCGGCGAAATCGCGAACGGCGGGTTCATGAGAACCAGGTCGAACCGCTCCCCCGTGACCGGTTCGAAACGGCTCCCGCATCGGAACTCGATATTCTCCAGGCCGCTCAGCATGGTGTTGAACCGGGCGATGTTGAGGGCCCGCAGGTTGATGTCCGTGGAGACGACCCGACGGCTGTGCCCCGCGCACATCATCCCCTGGATACCGCAGCCGGTCCCCAGGTCGAGGGTCCTCTCCACCGGCCTCCGGATGGTCGCGTTCATGAGGTTGAGGGAGCTGATCCCCAACCCGTGGACATGGTCCGGCCGGGTCTCGGCATCGGTTCCGCGCGTCGACGGGTCGAAGGCCGCCAGGAGGTGGCTCGTGGGGACCAGCCTGAGCGGGGCGCGCACCGAGCTTCCCGCGGCGGAAAGGAGCCCGACCTCTTCCCAGGCATCGAGGGCCATGGGCGAGACCGCCGTCCGGGCCGCATCCGCCGGGACCGCAACCCCCATGATGAACAGCCGGATGAAGACATCCAGGGGAGTTCCCCCGCGGGTCATGCTGAGCAGGCGCGGCATCTCTCGCGCCTCGACCTTGACGGGGTCCCGGGAGTGAAGGTGCCGGACCACGCCGGCCTCGGTAAAATCAGCCGCGGCAAAGACCTCCCGCATGCGGGAAATCCCCGCTTCGTCGAGCCGGAAAGGGCCGGTCGCCCCGCTATTCATGGGCGTCCCACCTTCCGGAAAGCCGCGCCGGGGGATCCGACAGGGATTGGAACCGCCCCAGCCGCACCACGTCCCGGTTTTTGATCGACAGGAGCGGCATGATCCCCATCTCGATGATCCGCAGGGCCGCAGTCTCGGTCAGGAGCACCTCGGCGCAGGGTTTGACCGCCCTCTCGCCGCCCTCCCGGAAGAGATGGAGGGGAAGCCCCCCGATCTCCAGGCCGCGCTCCGGCCGGAGATCCCAGCCGTCCCGGGAAAAAGACCGGCCCATGATGAGAAGGCAGAAGAGGGCCGGATCCCCCCACAGGTAGTCCTCGTGGCGGGGCGGCTCCCCCATCTCCTCGAAATCGAAGCCGTCCACCGGGTCCGTTTCCGGGCCATAGGGCATGCGCACCAGGAACCGGGGCAGGGCCAGACCGACACTGACCGCCTCGGGCCGGCCCCGGAGGGCCTTCAGGGCCGCGTTGACATCGGCCTCCGGCCGCCAGTCCCGGGGGTCGGGGGTTTCGGCGATGGAGGCGCACCCGATGAGCCTGCTGTCCGCAGCCGAGAGAAACGGGGCCCCCGCCGCGGCCGAGATCCGGGCCATCCGGGCCAGCACCACCACGTCCGCCGCACTGCCGACGGCATAGCAGCCCGCCGCCACCGCCCAGGGAAAAGCGCCCGGCGTGCGGACCGCCTCTTGGACCAGGAGCCTGTAGATATCGGAATCCGCGCCGTTCTCCGATCCCGAGAGGTCCGCCGAGAGCTCCGCCCAGGTAATGTCCAGAAGATGGATGCTGAGCCATTCGTCCGTTTCCAGGTCGGTCACCAATTGCCACACCCCCCGCCAGAGCGCTTCGAGCCGCTGAAAATCGGGGTGGTGGAGAATCCGGCGCATGATCTCGGAGATCATCCCCGACACGACGGTGTGGAGCGCGTCCCGGCGCGGATCCTCCGGTGCCGCCCGGCAGGAGGACGCGATCGCCCCCAGGAACCGGTCCCAGGCGGACCGGCCCGCCCCGGGTTTCGGCGCATCGACAGCTCCCTCGGCCTCGTCGAGGATCCGGTCCAGGATTCCGCCCCCCGCCTCTTGGGGGCCTTCATCGGCCTCCCTTTCCGGCGGGGCCGCCTTCCCTGTCGACCGGTCATCCCCGGTCCAGGATGCAATACGGGCCGCGGCAGATTCAACCGTCCGGGGGTCCTCCAGGTCCCTCAGCACCTGCCGGAGCTCCTGGAATACCGCGAGGGTTTCAAAGAGCCGCTCCGGGTGAAAATCTTCCAGCTCCCGGATCCGGATCGGGACGCCCGCCTCTCCGTCGCCCGCAAACCCCAGGACCAGTTCGGGGGAGAGCCCGGCCAGCACCGCCGCGCAGGTATCCCGGTCGACGGGGACGGGGCGGCGGTCCCGGAGGGATTCCGAGACCTTCCGGTTCATGCGCCCGGTAAAATCCCCCATGACGGCGATCCGGAACGGCATGTCCGAGGTTGGCCCGGACACCGGGGCATCGCCTGAGGAGGCAAGGCGGATATTGACGTCTATGGTGGATGGATCCGTAGGCATGGACAACTCCCCTTTTCCTATTGAGCCGCACGGCGCCGCATGAACCTTGCCGCCGCGCGGGCCGGGTCATTTCCGTTATGCGATGTCGAACACAAACCCCTCTCCCGCGATGGCCACGCGCACCGTCCGCATCTCCCCGCCGGCTGCCATGATCGAGAGCATCTCTTTGGACATTTCGGGCAGGAGGGTGTTGGTCAGGATGTGGTCGATGTTCCGGGCGCCGCTGTCCACCTCGGTACAGCGGCCGGCAACGGCGTCGATAATTTCGTCGCCGTAAACGAACTCGACGTTCCGGTTCTCCTTCATCCGCCGGGCGATGCGGTTCAGCTTGAGCTTCACGATGCGCCGCATGTTGGCGTCGGTGATGGGGAAATAGGGCACCACCTTGAGCCGCCCCAGGAAAGCGGGCTTGAAATGCTTCTGGAGTTCGGGTCGAAGCATTTCCGCCAGGGCCGGGGCATCGGGCATGGTCTCCTCGTCGGCGCAGACCTTCATGATCAGGTCGGTGCCCAGGTTGGAGGTCATGATGATGAGGGTGTTCTTGAAATCGATCCGCCGGCCCTCTCCGTCCTCCATCATGCCCTTGTCAAAGACCTGGTAGAAGATCTCGGTGACGTCCGTGTGGGCCTTTTCGATCTCGTCCAGCAGGACGACGCTGTAGGGCCTGCGCCGGACCGCCTCGGTGAGCACCCCGCCCTCTCCGTACCCCACATACCCCGGCGGGGACCCCTTGAGGCCCGAGACGGTGTGGGCCTCCTGGTACTCGGACATGTTGATGGTGATGACGTTCTGCTCTCCGCCGTAAAGAAGCTCGGCGAGGGCCAGGGCCGTCTCCGTCTTGCCGACCCCGCTGGGGCCCACCATCATCAGGACCGCCGTGGGCTTGGACGGGTCCTCGAGACCGGCGTGGGCGGTCTGGACCATCTGGGCGATGGCGGCAAGGGCGTGGTCCTGGCCGATGATCCGCCGGCGGAGAAGCTCCTCGATGCCCAGGACCGTCTCGATCTCGTCGGCCATCATGCGGCCGGTCGGGATGCCGGTCCAGCCGGAGATCACCTCCGAGACGACCTGGGACTCCACGGCGACCTGGACCATGGGCGCATCCCCCTGGATGGCCGCAAGCTCGAGCTCGAGGGCTTTCAGCCGGACCTGGAGATCGCCCGGCTCCGCCGCCCCGCCTTCGGCCTCGACGGCGGCCTGGATCTCCTGCTGCAGGGCCAGGATCTGCCGGGCCGCAGCCATCTCCTTTTCCCAGCGCGCGTTCAGCGCCTCGCGTTCGGTCTCCGTGTCGGCCTTCCGCACCGAAAGGGCTTCCATGCGGGCGGCGTGGTCCCTCCCCATGAGGGATTCGCGTTTCAGGATCTTCATCTCGCGGCCGATGTGGGCGATCTCCCGGTTGGCCGCCTCGATGGGCGGCGGGATGGTGTTGAGGCCGATGGCGACCCGCGCGCAGGCCGTGTCCAGTACGCTCACCGCCTTGTCCGGGAGCTGCCGGCCCGAGATGTAGCGGTGGGAGAGCCTCACCGCGTCGAGGAGGGCCTCGTCGGTGATCATGACCTTGTGGTGCTTCTCCAGAAACGGTCCCACGGCCCGCATCATGGCCAGGCAGTTGGCCTCGTCGGGCTCCTCGATCTTGACGACCTGAAACCGGCGGGTCAGGGCCGCGTCCTTTTCGAAATATTTCTTGTACTCTGCCCACGTGGTGGCCGCGATGGTCCGGAGCTCCCCCCGGGCCAGGGCCGGCTTCAGGAGGTTGGCCGCATCCCCGGACCCCTGTGCTCCGCCGGCGCCGATCAGGGTGTGGGCCTCGTCGATAAACAGGATGATGGGGATGGGAGAGGCTTTCACCTCCTGAATGACCCCCTTGAGGCGATTTTCGAACTCGCCCTTGATGCCGGCCCCGGCCTGGAGCAGCCCCAGGTCGAGGGTGTGGAGCGCAACGTTCCTGAGGGGTTCGGGGACGTCCCCTTCCACGATGCGGAGGGCAAACCCCTCGACCACGGCCGTCTTACCGACCCCGGCCTCCCCCGTGAGGATGGGGTTGTTCTGCCGCCTTCGGATCAGGATGTCCACCATCTGGCGGATCTCCACATCCCGGCCCAGAACCGGATCGATCTCGCCTTTCCGGGCCCGCTCTGTCAGGTTGATGGTGAACTGGTCCAGGGCCTTGGTGCCCGCGGGCCCCTCCTTTCGGGGGGCGCCGTCCCCGGGGGCCTGGCCGGCCTCCGCGCCCGCATCCTCCACGGAGCCCGCCACCAGGTCCATGAGGTTCCGCCCCAACTGCTCGGGGGATATCTTTTCAAAAGCGGCGGAGCTGGATTTCAGCATCCGGGCGGTCTCGTCGCTGCCTAGAAGCGCCACCAGGATGTGCCCCGACCGCACACGGGACGCCTCGTAGTCAACCGAAGCCGAGAGCCAGGCATCCTCGATCATCCGCGGGATGCGGGGCGAGAGGGCGGGGTTCCGGGCGTTGCCGGTCTTGAACCCCTCCATGGCCCGCGTCAGGTCGGCAATCAGCCGCGAGGTGTTGATCTCGAAATACCGCAGGATCTTCTCAAAATCCGTGTTGGGGATGTCGAGCAGCTTGATGAAAAAATGCTCGATCTCCACTTCATAGTGGGTTTGGGACAGGCACAGACCCGCGGCGGCTTCCAGCGCCTGGCGGCAGGTGGCGTTCAATTTCGCGATGAGCGATTTCAGGTTGGATCCGGGCATGGGGACGCTCCTTTCTTTTGCGCGCCGGTCTTGGCGCGCGGGTCTTGGCGCACGGGGTTGATGCGGCGCGGGGTCGGCCATCGCCGCGCTGTCTGATGCCACGCTGTCCATGGCTGTTCGACCCTGGGATCAGCCACATTCGGGTTGAAATCTTTCCGGCCGCTCGCCGCCGCCGCTGAAACAGGGTCGGGGAGGAACGGCCCTCAGGGGTTATGGTCCGGAAACGTGACATGCGGATCCGCGGCGTGCACGAAATCCGGATGCCTGATCCATGTGGACCAGCCCAGCCGGGAGGCGGACGGGGCGTCGGACCCCAGGATGCAACCCGGGACCTCCTCCCGCTTCAGGTGCACGCGGATCTCCAGTTCAAACTCGATGCCGGCCTGATATCTCACCAGCGCGAAGATCGGCCGAAGCAGGCTGCCGGTGGGAATGAAATCCAGAAACCGGCGGTAGTGCATGGGCCCCAGGTTGACGCGGAATTTCGTCTGGTTTTCCCAGACGTAGCTCCCGCAGACCGTATCCTCCCCCAGCCGGCTGTTGGCCGCGCCGATCCGGGTCCGGTCCTCCTCGCTGAGGGGCAGCATCCGGTTGATAAAGGGCTCGACCCGCGCGGGGACGTCGGCCAGGTATTCCACCGCCGCCTCGATGGCGATGGCAGAGGGGACGGTCCGGGAAAGCAGCCCGGAATAAAAGAGCAGGCACTCCTCGGGAAGGCCCATGCGGCCCGAGAGGCCCGGAGTCCCCAGGCCGATCAGCGAAAAGAGATGCCTTGACAGCCGGTCCCGCGCCCCGGAAAGGTAATTTTCAGGAAACCGGTGTTTCTTCCATGCCAGGTAGAAGAGAGAAATCATCCGGTGGTGAAACATGTCATAAAACGCGGTGACGGCGAAATCCTTTTCCCGGTTCCGCTCCAGCGCCAGTTCATTGTACCAGTCCGGAAGGATGCCGTTGGGGCCGATCAGCCCCATGAAGGTGACCGACATCTCCGGCACCCGACCGTCTGCGGCCGCTCGAAGGCCCGAGATGTCGGAGGCCGGAAAGGCAAAGCCGGGTTTGACGCTGAACCGCACCGCCTCCTCGCCCGGGGTCAGGGCTTCCCCCAGCCGTTTCCTGTCCGGCGCCAGGGCCTCCAGGAGGCTCACCGCCTTGAAGAAGGAAAACCGGAAGATCTCGCGGAACAGCCGGGCCGCGAGGCTCTCTCCGGAGGGCTTCCCGCGCCGGGCGTCTTTCTGGTGAAGCGGCATCTCGGATGTCATTTCCCACCCTGCTCGTCCAAGGGTCAATGGCTTAAATGAGGATGCGATCGCCGCTCCTGGGCGACCATCGCTTGACGGCATCCTTCTTCTGAAGGGTTTTCACCACCAGCTGGGAAAACGAGTTGACGGATACGTATTGCCCGAGAAACCGCTCCAGGACCGCCGAAAACAGAAACAGGCCCGCACCGACATATTTGTCCTCGTCGAAGGTCACGGTGGTCTGAACCCCGCGGCAGAAGGACCGGCCGACGCGCTTGGTCACGTACCGGGACGTGAGGCCCGCGATGCCCTGGATCTGCTGCCGCGTCGCCGCAGAATTTTCGAAATCGTACAGGCTCAGGATCTCTTTGAAGGCATCCTCCCCCCCGGCCACCAGGGACATGTAGTTGAGGGAGAGATGGGAGATCAGCCGCCACTGGAGCGCGCCATCCAGAAACGGGCGGCGGGTCGCCGTCGGTTTGATCAGGCTGCTGATCCGGGCCACCGGGGCCGCCGTCTCCAGGTCGAAGTCCCCCTCGGGGTCCCCGAAAGGCAGGCGGCCGGGAAGGTCCCGGTTCGTGCAGGTCACATGAACCGTCAGGATCTCCACCCCGGGACCCGCCGGTTGGAGGCCGAGGTCCGTAAAGGAGAGGAGGAGATCGGTTCCCGCGTCTCCCTTCTTGCCCGACAGGCGCCGTTTGAGGTGCCAGAAGACCTTCCGGTCCTCCCCCCGTCCTTCGCCCAGATGATGCCGAATGGAATAGAACGGCTTGAACTCGATGGATGTTTCGGCATGTTCCGCCGAAGCCGCGATCACCCTGTCCACGCAGAAGACCTCGGTGGCCTCCTGCCTCCGGATGTCCGGTATCACCGCGTAATCGGGCTTTCGGTGATCCACCCGGATGGGCTCGGCGATCCGGCTGAAGAGATTGATCGCCGGTGAGGCGTTCAGTTGGAAGGTATTCCGGTCGACGGGCAGCCTGGCCCTGAGCGTCGTATCCAGGTAGATCAGGATGCGCAGGGCATCGGCCAGATCGTACCCGGCCAGGTGCTCCAGCCCCGCAAGGTCGAAGAACAGGAATTTTTCGGGAAAGGCAAAATATTCAAAAAGCATGAGGTATCCGGGAAAGGACCGCTTCGTATGGGGCAGAATCTCTTCATCCCGCGCAAATCCCACCGGCTGTATGGCGTCCGCGGAAAGTGTGACGCGGATCGTTTTGCCGTCCCTGCCCTGGACCTCGCATTCGACGTGGCAGACATGGTTGAAGATGAGTTCATAGAGGAGGAATACATGCTGGTGCTGCCCCTGAAGGAAAAACCGGACGCGGTCCCAGGCCAGCTCCGACACCTGGATGTCGTTGAAGGTCTTGAGACCGATGGAAAGAACCTGCTGCGCGCCGTTGACCAGTCGCTCAGGATCGCCCATGGACGCGGAGACGACCTCCACGGGCCAGATCGTCACGTCCTGGGAGGTGGTGAACTGGCACGGCACCCCCTTGACCGGCTTTGAAAAGAGCCGGGTTCCCCGGGGCAAGCGGCTGCCGACCGGCGGGATGTTCTGGGGGATGGGCGCGAAGGTGACGATGGTCATGGAGGGGATCGGCCGGACATAGTGGGGATAGACGATATTGAGGATGGCCTCGGTGATCTCGGGAAAATCGTCATCGATTTTCTTGTGGATGCGCCCGCTGATGAAGGCGAATGCCTCGATCAGCCGCTCGGTGTGCGGGTCTTCACACTTATCCGCCTCCAGGAGAAGACGGCCGGCAATCTTGGGATACTTCCCCGCAAACTCGGCCCCCATCCTGCGAATGAAGGTCAGTTCCCGCTCGTAGTAGGAAAGCAGTTGGTCTTCCATACTCACCCCGCATCACTTCCGATAGAGGATTGGGAGCAAAAGCCATGGCCCGGGTCCGGGCCGGTTTCCGGTTCAGCCCCTGTGTCTGTCCGCCGCCGCCCTCACCCCGACACCACATAGTTCCCCCGTTTGGCATCGTAGTAGGAATCGAAGACCACCGGCTCGGACAGGGGCTCCACCACCAGAACGCCTGCGATCCTGAAGCTGAAAACCCGCTCCCGCTTTACGGAGGTGTCCAGCCGGACGGCGACATTCCTCAGACGGGGCTCGAATCTGGCGATGGCCTGCTCGATGGCCTGCAGGAGCCTTCTCTGAAAAACAGGGCTTCTCGGGTTTTCCGACGAAAAATCCGGAAGCCCGTACATGTGAAGCGACCGGTTCACCTCTTCGAGGCCCGGGGGCGGGACCGTGATCTTCCGCCGCGTATTCATCAGGTTCTCCAGATCCCGGACCACGGACGCACGGATCTGGTCGCTGTCGAACAATCTGCGCTGAACAGCCTCGCGCGACAGTTGGGGCTCGGTGTCCACCAGTCTGTCCAGCACAGATGCCTGCGCATTCGCACGATGTTTATCCACCATCGGACCGGCTCATATCTGTTTCACGCATCGGGGCCTATACCGGTTTGTTGGCCTTCAGGTCCCATCCCGCCGGCACATTTCCGCCGGCAGTCCCGTCTTCACGCTTCTGCTTGGTATAGGTCTGTTCGATCTTCCCGTAGTTGAAGGAGACGCTTTCGGTGGAATCCCCGCTCCCGCTCCCGCCGACGCTGACGTTGCTGATGATGACATCCGCCATCTTGTATTCCATGAATTTCAATTTTTCATCCCCTGCGGCTCGGCAGAGTTCCAGGATGACCTCCTTGATGTGGTCCCCTTTGGCACAGGCCTTGAAAAGCAGGGGGGACGCGGAATCCATCGTTTTCACGATGTTGAAATCCGCAAAATCCACCCGCTGGGTCGACCCTCCTCCGGAGGTGCTCGCCGACGCCGAGGCCTGCTGGTTGCAGCCCCAACTGAAGGAGAGGATCTCGATCCACTCCTTGTGCTTGTCATCCGTGCTCTCTCCTTTGATCCCGTCGATTTTTAAAAATACATCCGCTGGCATGGTGGCCTCCTTTACGCTTTGGGTTGAATATACCGCCTGCGCCGCGTCGACGCCCGCACCCGCCGCCTATCCCTTGGCGGGCGGGGGCAGCTCCGACACCAGACGCAGCGACACCGTCAGTTCATCCAGTTGATAATGCGGCTTCAGGAACGCCACCGCACGGTATGCGCCCGGCTTTCCGGGGATTTCGCTGACATCCACCCGGGCCTCCCGGAGCGGATACCGGGCCTTGGTTTCCTGGCCCGCGTCATCATCCAGAAGAACATAGTTGCTGATCCACCGGTTCAGGAAATCCTGGGCGTTTTTCCGGGTCATGAAGGACCCGATCTTGTCCCGCATGATCGATTTCAGGTAATGAGCGAACCGCGACACGGCCAGGATGTACTGGAGCTGGGAGGAGAGGCGGGCGTTGGCGTTGGCGAAATCCGTGTCGTAAACCTTGGGCTTGTTGGCGGTCTGGGTACTGAAAAAGGCCGCGTAGTCGGTCCCCTTGCAGTGGACCAGCGGGATGAACCCCAGGTCCGCCAGCTCCTTTTCCCGCCGGTCGGTGATGGCGATCTCGGTGGGGCACTTGAGGGCGACCTCCCCCTCGTCTGTCCGGAAGGTGTGGGTGGGCAGCCCCTCGACCAGGCCGCCGCCTTCCACCCCCCGGATGGCGGCGCACCAACTGTATTTGGCAAAGGCATCCGTGAGGCGCGTCCCGAGGGCCCAGGCCGCGTTGCCCCACAGATATTTCCCGTGGTCGGTACCGTCCACGTTCTCCTCGAAATTGAAGGATTCCGTGGGCACGGTCGCCTGTCCGTAAGGAAGCCGCATGAGGATATGGGGGAGCGCCAGCCCCACGTAGCGGGAATCCTCAGAATCCCGGAACGACTTCCATTTGGCGTATTCCACGCTCTGGAAGGTCTTGGCCATGTCCCTGGGGTTTCCGATCTCCGTGAAGCTGTCCAGATTGAACAGCTTGGGGGACCCGGCCGAGATAAACGGCGCATGGGCCGCCGCCGCCACATGAGACATCTCCTCGAGCAGCGCCATATCCTGGGGGTGGTTGCTGAACTCGTAGTCGCCGATGAGGGCGCCGTAGGCAGCCCCGCCGAACATGCCGAACTCCTCCTCGTAGATCTTTTTGAACAGCGCCGACTGGTCGAATTCGCTGGCTTTTTCAAAATCCTTGAGGAGGTCTTTTTTGGAGACGTTCATCACCCGGATCTTCATCCGTTCTCCGGTTTCCGACTGGTGCACCAGGTAATGCAGCCCCCTCCAGGAGGCCTCCAGCCGCTGAAACTCCTCGGCATGCATCACCTCGTTGAGCTGCTCGGAGATGAGCGTGTCGATCTGGGCGATCCTGGCGTTGATCATGGCCTCGGTGTCCCTGGCGATGGTCATCGTGCCTTCCATGATCTGACTCACGAACTCTCCGATGAGGTCCCTGGCCCGCTCCTTGTAGCTTTCCTCCCGTGCCATGCGGCCTTCCTGAATGATCGTGTCCAGAAGACTCGGCTCCTCCTGGATCTCTTCCGTGCGTGCGGCCTCAGGCTGCGCTTGTTGTTCATTTTCGGCCATATCGCCCCTCCTTGGTGGGTTCATGGGTTATGCTCTTCAGCCCTTGGGTTCCTCTTTCGGCGCCGCGACGCCGGCGGCCTCCCCCAGTTTCTGCAGGGACTCGGTGTTGGACAGGACATCCTGGAGCAGCTCATCAAGACGGTCGTTGCCGTCGAGCTTGGTCAGGAGCTCCGAGAGCCGCCCCCGGGTCTCGACCAGTTTCCGCAGCGGGTCGATCTGCTCGGCCACCTTCTCCGGATGGAAATCGTCGATATTCTTGAACCGGAGATCCACCGCCATCTTGGATCCGTCCCCGGTCAGGCGGTTCTCGACCCGGTATGCCAGGCGGGGCGCCATGCCTTCCATGACATTGTTGAAGTTGTCCCGGTCGATTTCGATGAATTTCCGGTCTTTCAACTTGGGCAGCGGCTCCTCGGGCTTCCCTGTAAGATCGGCCAGCACGCCGACGACAAAGGGAATCTCTTTCATTTCGATCGCGTCCCCGATCTCCACGTCATAGGTGATATGCACCCGGGGAGACCGGACCCGATCGAGGGTGTGTTGCCTGCTTTCTCTGGCCATGGTTCCTCCTTTCCAAACAAAACGGAACGTCTTGATTCGCGTGATCTCTAGTCGAGGGCCTGGGTCACATCCAGCGTGCAGATCCTTTTCAGAAGGTCCCTGGCCCGGAAGGCGTCGTCGCTGTCCGGCGCTGCCGTCATCAAGCACTGGCGGAGGGTGTCCAGGACATCGGCGATCCAGATGGGGGACTCCCACCGGCTTAGGTTCATCTCCTCGACGAGGGCGCTGAGCTCCTCGATCAGGGGTCTTGCGAGATCCGGCCGGCGGGCCTTCAGGCAGAGCTTGGCCATCAAAAGCCGGTACCGGCTCTTCTGTCGGGGCGAAACCGCCGTGTAGGCGGCACCCATCAACTGCGCCAGGGCCGGTTTCAGCCCCGATGACTTCAGCTGCCCCAGGGCGTCCCGCCAGACAGCCTCCTCGATCGCCCCGGAATCCGACAGGCGGGCGGCCGGATACACGGGAAGGGGGGCACCGGCGCCTGCGGCCGCGCCGCAGTGCATGAAGTCAAAGTGCGACGAATGCTCGATCCGAACCTGTGGGCAACGACGCTATCCGCAACTGATGCCGCGTTTTTCATCGACCCCTTGGGCTTGCTACACGGCGGCAGCGCCACGT
>NZ_JBGSQX010000114.1:0-11005 GCF_041737845.1 Desulfococcus sp. | reverse complement strand
CCCACGGCGGTGAACCTGGCCTGGGCCGTGGACCGGATGGTGCCCGAAATCCGGGCGGCCCGGACGCCCGAGGCCAAGAGGGCCGCGGCCCTTGCAGGGGCCGGAGAGATCATCGAACTGGAGGCCGACAACTGCCGCAGGATCGGAGAGCACGGGGTCTCCCTGATCCGGGAGATCCGCGACCGGAAAAACGGGGCGACCGTCAACCTCCTGACCCACTGCAACGCCGGGTGGCTCGCCTGCGTGGAGTATGGCACGGCCACGGCGCCCATGTACGTGGCCCGGGAGGAGGGCATCGACATCCATGTCTGGGTCGACGAGACCCGGCCCTTGAACCAGGGCGCCCGGCTCACGGCCTGGGAGCTGGGCAAGGCCGGCATCCCCCACACGGTCGTCACCGACAACGCCGGGGGCCACCTCATGCAGCACGGCCTCGTGGACCTGGTCATCACCGGCACCGACCGAACCACCGGCACCGGCGACGTGGCCAACAAGATCGGCACCTATCTCAAGGCCCTGGCGGCCCGGGACAACAACATCCCCTTCTACGTGGCCCTGCCCTCCACCACCTTCGACTGGACCCTCGAGGACGGCATCCGGGAGATCCCCATCGAGGAGCGAAACCCGGACGAGGTCCGCTATGTCCAGGGCCTGGACGGCGGTGCCATCCGAAGCGTCCTCGTGCCGCCCGAAGGAAGCCCCGCGGGCAACTACGCCTTCGACGTCACCCCCGCCCGCCTCGTGACGGGCTTCATCACCGAGCGGGGCATCTGCAAGGCTGCGGCGGCGGACATCCGTCGGCTGTTTCCCGATATGAAATCTTAGCATCATGAACATTTAGGAAGACGGGGTATTTCAAATGAAAAGGATAACGCTCGTTCTGATCCTGATTTTTTCAGCGGCGATGGCACTCGGCGGCTGCGGCTACAATACCATGCAGCAGCAGGAAGAAAAGGTCTTCAAGGCATGGGGAGACGTGGAGGCGACCCTTCAACGGCGTGCGGACCTGATCCCCAACCTTGTGGAGACCGTCAAGGGCTATGCCTCCCACGAGCGCGAAACCCTCGAAGCGGTGATCAATGCCCGCTCCAGGGCAACCTCCGTCAAGCTGTCCGCCGAAGATCTGAGCGATTCTGCCGCGCTGCAGCGGCTCCAGCAGTCCCAGGGAGAGTTGTCGTCAGCCCTTTCCCGCCTGCTCCTGGTGGTGGAGAAGTACCCCGATCTCAAGGCCAACGAAAACTTCAAAGACCTGCAGAATCAGCTTGAAGGAACGGAGAACCGGATCAATGTGGCCCGGCAGCGATACAACGAGGCCGCCGAGACGTTCAACAGCTCGATCCGCAGTTTTCCCAACAGCCTCACCAACAGCGTGCTGCTGCACCTGAAGCGCAAGGAATACATCCAGGCCGATGAAGCAGCCAAGGCTGCGCCCAAGGTGAAGTTTTAGGGCCGCGGACATGCTTCCAAAACCGACGATATATCGAGGCATACGCATTGCCGCCGCAGTATCCCTGACGCTGGTGGTGCTGATGATCCAGGCGGCCATAGCCCTGGAGGTGCCGCCGCTCCGGGGGCGCGTCAACGATCATGCCGGAATGCTTTCGCAGGGGGTGGTACGCCAACTGGATCTCCTGTTGACGGACTTCGAGCAGAAGGACTCGACGCAGATCGTGGTGCTGACCGTACCTTCCCTCGAAGGCGAAGTGGTGGAGGAATTTTCAATGCGGGTGGCCGAGCAATGGAAGATCGGGCATGAGGGGCTCGACAACGGGGCCATCCTGCTCATCGCCCAGGCGGACCGCAAGGTGCGGATCGAGGTGGGTTACGGACTGGAAGGCCGCCTGACCGATCTTCAGGCCGGCCGCATCATCCGCCGGATCATCGTACCCGAATTCAAGGCCGGCCGTTTCGATCAGGGGGTGGTGAACGGCGTCCAGGCCATGATCGATATGGTGAGGGGCGAGTTCAAGGCAGAAGACAAGAAGGACTCCGGCGGGATCGGCCCAACGGATGTGACGGATGCCATCCCTTTCCTGTTCCTGTTTATCTTTATCGTCTTCTCGCTCGGGCGGGTGAGTCGGTTCCTGGGGACCGCGGCCGGCGGATTGTTGAGTCCGTTCCTCGGGTACATGGCATTTTCACCCGGGCCGGGGTTCCTGGCTGCCCTGGCAGGCATCGGTCTGGTTGCGGGATTCATCCTTTCGGCAGTCGCCGGCATCCTGCCGCTGCATTCCGGGAGGCGGTCCGGCAGGTTCCCCCCTGGAGGAGGCTTCTCCATCGGCGGGGGCGGATTTTCAGGAGGCGGTGGTTTCTCCGGCGGCGGGGGCGGGTTCGGGGGAGGCGGTGCTTCAGGCAGCTGGTAGATTGGGGGCGGATGGAGATGCCATGAAAGACCGGATGGAACGATTCATTTCCAAAGCGGATCGGCAGAGGATTGAAAACTGCGTCCGTGAGGCGGAAAGCCGCACGCGGGGCGAAATCGTCGTCATGCTGGCTCCCGCGAGCCATCATTATCCCGTGGCCGGCCTGCTCGGTGCGGCCGCCTTTTCATTGCCCGCAGCCGTCGCGCTCACTCCGGCGCTGGGGGCTCTATTCTGGGCCGGCCCTTCAAACATGTGGATATTCCTGGGGGCGCTGATTCCCCTCTTCCTGGGATTTCATGAGGCCGTCAAGCGCGTTCATGTCCTGAAGCGGTGTTTCATTCGGGCATCGGAAATGGCGGAAGAAGTCCGGGAGGCCGCCCAAATCCAGTTTTTCCGAAAGGGGCTGTACCGGACCCGTGAAGAGACCGGGGTCCTCATCTATATCTCCGTTTTCGAACGCAGCGTCATGGTCCTCGGCGACCGGGGAATCAACGCCGCCATTGCCGAGACACACTGGAAGGATGTTGTCGCCGCAATCGTTCAGGCGATCAGGGATGGGCGGCCGGCGGAGGGTATCTGCCAGGCCGTCGGAGAGGTCGGCAGGATATTAGAGGAGAAATTTCCAATGGGTCCCGATGACCGGAACGAACTTGAAAACCTGATTATCGATAATGAACCGCGATGAATCCCGCATGGTTTCGGTTTGCATCCTGGATTCGCGGATCGGATGATGATTGTTGAATCCGGCGCTGCGGAAAAGTCTGTGACAGACGTCATCCCCGTCCATCGCGCGGTGTAGAATAGGCGCTCAATCATTTCAGGTCGTCATTGTGGCACTTCAGGCAGCCGGTGAACTGCGGATGGGATGTGGGCGGCCCTGTAGGATTTCGATCCGGGTGATGACAGCCCAGGCAATCCTGATCTTCCGTTACCCCTTCATGGATATCCGGATAGGCTTTAACCGAAGGGCCGTGCACGCCCAGATAATACCGATAGGCACAGCCGCTGAAAAGCGCCAGCACAATACAGCACATCATGATTTTTTTTAAAACATTCATCGTTCCTCTTCATGTATACGGCCATCTTTGAGGCAGATGACCGCGTCCGCAGATCCGGTTATTTCGATGTCATGGGTGGCCATGATGATGGTGCAGCCATGATCCTTCCCCAAGTCGCGCATCAGTTCCACCGCTTGTTGACCGGTTACCGTATCCAGATTGGCGGTCGGCTCGTCGGCCAGCAATATACTGGGGCTGTGCGCAATGGCACGCGCTATGGCCACCCGCTGGGTTTCACCACTCGAAAGTTCGTGGGGAAGCGCCGTTGCGGCAGACGCAAGACCTATCCTATCCAGAAGTTCGTCGATCCGTTTTGCCTGGCTTCTTCCCAGAACCCGGTTCAAGGTTAGCGGAAAACCAATGTTCTCGGCAACCGTCAGATAGGAAAGAAGGTTTCCCCGTTGAAAGACAAAACCCATATATCGACGCTGAAAAAGGCTCAGTTCGCGGGGACCAAGTGAGTAAATCGGCGTCCCGAAACAGGCGATGTTCCCGGTGTCGGGAGGTTCCAGCCCGCCAATACAGTTCAGCAGGGTTGACTTGCCGGATCCTGATTTCCCGATGAGGGCTGTAAACGTGCCTGCCTCAATGGGGAAGGATATATCTATCAACGCCCTGACTTTCCCGCGCCCGGATTGGAATGTCTTTGAGACCGACGCCAACTGAATCATGGACTCAAATCATCCTCATAATATCAGCGGTTTTTTTTCCGGCCAGGAGAGCCGCCGGCCACACCGCCGCCATCAGGCTGAATAAAACGGCCGTCGCCGGGGGTGCCAGTAATGAAAATACGGTCAGACGTGGATAGATGATCCCTGATACGGTGAAGTATCGGTTATGAGACGTGAAAGCGGTGATGTCGATACCGCCGGATTCGGCAATCCCCCATACCGCGAGACTGCCGATCAGCAGACCGACGCCGCAGGCGATGACATTCATCAACGCAACCTTCATCACGATCAAAACCGACATTTCCGTGGTCGTTACCCCCATGGCCTTCATGATGCCGTATTCCCGCATGTTTTTGATGATAAAGATTACAAATGAGCAGGCAATGCCGATCGCCACCACACCAAACACCAGGATGATGACGATTCCCATGGAGATGTACTCGAGGTCGATGAGTTGCCGCAGGTCCGGCATCATCGTTTCCCAGGATTCAAAATCGTATTTTCCCGGCCATTTTTGACTGTATTCATCAATGACATCTTTGGCGTTCACACCGGTTTCAAGAAAAACAGCCGCCGACCAGCCGGGATCCTTCTCCGGCATCACGCTTACCGGACAAAAAGCGATTCCCCTGTCAAGCAGGTCGATGTGGGTCTGGTAAATTCCCGAAACCGTTAACCCAAGGGAACGGCCTTGCGACCGGGATGTGAAGAGAAGGGGTGCCCCCTTTTGAACGCCAAGTTCCTCGGCCAGGGGCTTGCTGATCAACACCCCGGAATGACCGCTTTGCGGATACCTTCCCTCGATAATTTTCTTTTCAAAAGCCGTAAAGGCGGTTTCCCGGGGAGGATCGATGCCGCAAAGCATCAGCGGTTGACCGAGGCTGCCGCTGGAAAGAACGCCCGGCACATAGACCCGCTTTAAAACACCCTCTACCCCCTTCACCATCAGGTCTTCGGGAAGAACTGAATCAGCTAACTTGCGGCCGGTAATATGTCCCGAAAACAAGCCTACCGTATTCCGAAGCATGGCGTCGTTAACGCCGATTGCCAATGCGGACAGGAAAATCAGGGCGGAAACCGCGGTGATCACCATTATGGACAGGGGTGCGGTGGAGCGTCCGGACCGAACGAGAAACAGCAGGGCAATGCGGGTCCAGAATCGAATCCCATCAGATTTCATTGTCTTGACGTCGGCATAAGTGGGAGACACCGATTCTTTTCTCCAGAAATTGGATGGAAGGTTCCACAAGAAATCGGTGTTCCTCGGAAAAGAGTAAGTTCAGCCCGTTTTCCAGAAACCGGTGGGAGGTTTTGGATGCCTTGATTACACTATCGGGAAAATCCTTTGCCGGATCCGTAAGCTGCTGCCGGCCCCCTGTATCGACCAGCTCATGAAGCCGGTTCTTTTCCAGTGGGTTCGAGCTGTGATGGATCAAAGAGACCAGAAAATTGTGTCGTTTTCGTTCCAGGTCGGACATGAAATCCACCATATCGTCCATAATCTGGCAGCCCATACCAATGCAGTAGAGCCCCTCCAGCAGAGGCGCTATCTCAGATTCATCAAGGTCCTCGACGACCAGGGGGATATCCCATGGACATTTGAAAAGGATGCCCGTTTTGTAATGGTGGACGGTTTGAAGGATGTCGTCCGGTGTTAAAATTGTTGTTATTCCCGCTTCCTCCGATGCCTCCTGCACACCGCTGCGGGTCATCGTCTTCATCGACCCCGCTGCCGCCTCTATCGCCTGGTTTAAGTTGATTTCCTGCCGGCGACAGGCTTCAAGGAGGAGCTGAAACAGCACCCGATCCGAGACCATGATGTCGATCACCGAGCGAAACCGGGTCCCGGTTTCCGGGATGTCGGTATCGAGTGTCTGCTTGTATTCGCCATCCAGCAGGTTGTCACAACCGGTAACCATGCCTCGCAGGCACTGGAGCGTAGCCGCGTAAAGGATACGGCGGGGTTTTTGTATCCCGGCATGGTGAAAGGAATAAAGAAACAGGAGCGAGAAAAAATTCTTGTTGAAGGAAAAGTCATCCTCTTGCGGCGCCCTGAGGGTAACCCCGCTTTGCCGGAGGATCCCGTCCGCAACCTTCCAGTAATTGGAAAGGCCGGATCTCAGCTCCGCCAGCAGGCTTTTTACCGCCGGCATATTTTCCATCTGAACCATGGCGCCTGATTGCTTTCCGATGGTGCGCATCCTTACTTTTCCGGCTTTTGGGTGCTGAACAGGGCGATGTATCCAAAATAGGTGGCAATGATTTCCGGCCGCTGATAACCGGCCTTTTCGATGAGGTCCGGCAGGACGCCCCGAATATTTTCACCGATCTGCGGCTGCATGAAAAACCATCTGGACACATGAGACACCAGCGAGCCCATCCAGGTGACAGGCACGTGCATGTCGGCGATGACGAGCCTGCCACCCGGCCGCAGGACGCGAAAGGCTTCCGAAAGCGCTTTTTCCTTCAAGTCCATCTGCACGTGGTGAAAAAAAAGGCTCGACACAACGGCGTCGAAGGAAACGTCTTCATAGGACAGGGATTCAGCGGCCATCACTTCAAACGCGCAATTGACCGTAGCCCGCTTTTTTCGGGCAACCTGTATCATCTTTGCTGCTGCATCAATGCCGATGGCCTTTCCTCCTGCCTCCGCATTCAACCTGTCTGCAATCATCCGCGTGAGCACGCCGGTGCCGCAACCCAGATCGAGAACCCGGTTCGATTCATTGAGATCGAGCAGGGAAACAATGTGCTTGTCGTATTCCGCCTGTTTCCCGAGAAGCAAAACCGGTTCAAGGGCATCGTAAACAAAGGCGGCGTGATCCAGGGTCCTTCCCCGGGTGGGTGCGGATTTCAGCCCCATCTTTTTATCATTCATCATAAGCATATCCGACCCATTATCATGTTTCGAATTTTTCTGGTACCCTGATCGAGACCTGCTTCAGGATACGCTATATTCAGATTTTTACATCAAAAACTGCTTTTCTGCTGCCGTGAGGCTACCCCCATCCCGATCTTCCCACCCAAGATCAAGCGTATCGGAGTCGCCTTCCCTTCGGCTCGGGGATGTTTCGACCGAATTCTCTTGCAGTGTCCAGCCATAGATCCATAGCGTCTTTGCAGTTTTTCAGTGCTTCGTCCGGACCATTTCCATGTGCCATGCAACCAGGTAATTCAGGAACCTCAGCAATGAAAGCCTGGTCATCATCGCTCCAATAGATGATTATCTCGTATTTATGCATCATTCCTCCTCGTACACCGCCACGGCGTAGTTGGTGATGACGGATCTGACTTGCCGTATCTGATAAGGTTTGGCCATACGGCCTTCCCGCTGAAGGTTGATCATATCCTGAATGCCGGGCTTGACAAATACATGATGGCTGCCCCTGATTCGTTCATCAAAGCCGAGATGATCCAAGAGGCGCCGTAGATCATCGAAATCAATGGTTGTATCGGACCTTCCACTCAAAACCTTTTTGAGCAGTTTGTCGTGCTTTGTCATTTGTTCTCTTTGACCGATAGGGGGGCAGAACGCTCCGCATAACCGGCTGGCAATGGAGCGTAGCGGAATCGCCAGTCCGGGTTGATGCGATTGTTCGAGCACCGATTTGCAGGCACGTTAAAGTTGCCATACCCCATGCACCAAGCACAAATGCTTGTTGATTTTTGCAATTGTGACCTTTGCATCAGACCTATCCAGCTTTAATGTGAAGTCGGGAGGGTTTTTCCCGATAGGAATATTAATCGTTGGACCATCAGCGGAGAAGTGCTCTCGTCCGACATCCATTATTTGAGAGAAAAGGGAGACGGGAATTTCGACAAGTTCATACCGATGCAAGGATTGAAAATACCGTAGCTGCACAATGGCATCGACTTCATCGCAATACTCTTTAAAAAGGCGACGCGTGTGCTCGCGACGCTTCGCAGCAGTTCTGCAATCCTGAATCCATGCAGCTTCAGTAAGCTTGCTGATATGGAGCGTGTCCTCGCGAAGGCTTTTGGCCTTCGATGACTTCAGACTGATCCTTCTTCCATCAACTATTACATCCCAGAACCGTTGTCCATCAGCTGCTTCCTCTACCTTGTGCCCAGCATGCGAACAAGCCGCAATAAAGGCGGAATCAAAGCTTTCCTGAAATAGGGGCGAACCCATAAAACAGTGATGAGTAAGAAGTTTCGAGCGGAATTCGCTCTCGAACGAATCGCTATTAAAAGGAGACTTCGGATTCATTTCCACCTTACAGTTCGTCCGCAAAGCACTGATGAACTCTATGGTTACCCCCAAAGTCAAGACAAAAAATTGGCAAAGTTAAGCTCTGTTGAAATCAAATGGCCAGGTTGTTTTTACTAGTTTTCCTGAATAAAAACCCATATCGCACAATATATAGCAGAAGATTGCCCCGTGCGAGAATGGGCCCGCCATAGCTCGTCGGAGCACGGGGCAATCTTCTGCGGGTGCTCTGCACGATCCAGGGGGATTTTTAAGGGGGACACCCCCTTAAATCGGCTCCCGCCGAAATAACCATAATCGACGCGGCGTCAGCCGCTTCCTTTTTAGACGGACGTGAATGTTTCATGCTGCCGTTTTTTCATCGCTCTTTGAAATAGACCTCGGATGGCGTCTTGTAACCAAGAGACTGATGGAGCCGTTCATTGTTATAGAAGTGTAAATATCGTCCCAGCCCATCAACAGCATCCCTGACCGACATGTAATCTTTCAGATACACCTCCTCGTATTTGACTGATCGCCATAGTCGCTCGATCATGATATTGTCCAGTGCCCGACCTCGGCCGTCCATGCTGATGCGGACTTCCTTGCCTTCAAGAATGGATATAAAGTTGTTGCTGGTAAATTGGCTGCCCTGGTCTGAGTTGAAGATTTCAGGCTGCCTTGTCGCCAATGCCTCATCAAGGGCATCAATGCAGAACAAGTTGTCGAGACTGTTTGAAATGCGCCAGCTCAACACATATCTCGAATACCAGTCCATTATGCCCACCAGATAGAGAAAGCCGGATCTCATCCGGATGTAGGTGATGTCCGTTGCCCACACATGATTCGGATGGTCAATCGTCAATTTTCTGAGCAAATATGGAAATTTGCGATGACCTTCAGCGGGTTTGCTCAAATTCTTTTTCGGGCAGATGCCCTGAATTCCCATAATCTGCATCAGTCGCGCCACCCGCTTACGGCCAACAGGATATCCGCCCCTACGAAGAACCTCGGTCATTCGCGGAACGCCGTAAAATGGCGTTTTTGTGTACTGCTCATCTATGATCCGCATCAGGTCGAGATTCACCGCGCTCTCACCTGCCGGCTGATAATAGTAGCTCGATCGCGCAACAGACAGCAGTTCACACTGGCGAGCTATCGGGATATCCGGTCGTTGTGGATCAATCAACTTTTTTCTCTCACTACTTGAGCAGTTCAGATTTTTTTTTAAGCCAGTCGAGTTCTACCTTCAACTGGCCGATCTGCTGATATAGTGATGAAATCAATTCCTCGCTATTTTTATCCTTTCGTTTGGCTTTATCTGAGAATACGTCCGGAAGTTGTTCCAGCAGATGCTTTTTCCACCGGGTGATCATCGTCGCGTGAACACCGTATGCTGATGACAGTTCAGCCGATGTACGGTTCTCTTTGATGGCTTCCAATGCCACTTTTGCTTTGAAAGTAGCTGAGTAACTTTTGCGTTGCATTGCCTTATATCACCCCTCCTTTTAGTTTTGGTCAGCCTACCATATCAGAGCTTAATGGGCTGTCCAATTTTTGGGGGTAATTATACTCTTTGAGCCTTCGCTCCTCAGCCGCAGTTACAGAAACGGTAAAATCAATCATAGAAAAGCTCCTGTTGGCCTTTTTTCATTATGTCCGATTGTCTTAGGTTAGTCCCTGGTAGGAGTATATCTTTAATTTGGGGTTGTTTCCCCGTCAGAATCCAGTGGGCTATGTGTGCCAGCTGATAGGAAATCAAGGGAGGGACCGCATCGCCTATGTGACGGTACATGTTCGATATGGCGGCCCCGTTGAGTACGAAATCGTTCGGGAACCCCTGCAAAGCTGCCATCTCTCGCACAGAACATAGTCGATCCTTCTCGGGGTGCACGTATCGTCCGTTTCCAACATGAGAGCACTCGCGCTTGATTGTGGGGGCGGGTTTGCCCCAGGCCATGCGACCGTAAACGTCAGGGTAGGATCCGAACCGCTTATTTGCAACGATCCGCTTCATCGCATCAGTCAAAAGCTCATCGGCATCTCTTCGCCGTAAGAGATCCATCCATGAACCGCCGTCCTTCGGAATTGCTGCAATCCTTCGACGTACTGTGTCGGACGAAAAATCTGGGGAAAGATCGAAGCCATCGGCATTCGCTGGAATCATTTCAAAGGCTCTTTTGACGGTCAAAGCTTCGTCTGAGGCACCCCAGCCATCCCACAGGCTATCTAACGTATGAAGCGGGAGATATTGTTTGGCGGCGATCACGATTGCCCGCTCACGAACTTGTGGCAGGCCGAATCTGGATAGCATGTAAGTCCTACCAAAGACGTTGTATCCGTGACGTTCCAGATGCTCCCGGAACCACTCATAATGGTGCTTGAAGTTGCCACGAATCAGCTCACGGGCGTTTTCCATGACGACAATATCAACCGATAGGGCGACAGCGAACTGAGCCGATCGACGCACCAAGCTGTTTCGCTTGTCATCACGAAGATGATTCTCAGGATTGGCTCGACTGAACCCGGTGCACGGTGGACACGTCGCAAGAACGGTGATATTGTCAATGATCGCCTTAATAGTGCCACCGATGATCGCCGTAATGGTGCCACTCAAAAATGCTCAAAAAGCGGTTTCGGACGACTATTCAAATGATGTTTTTTGACCTCCTTTCAGGCTTCATTTTTTTGTTCTTTGACAGA
>NZ_JBGSQX010000048.1:0-33558 GCF_041737845.1 Desulfococcus sp. | reverse complement strand
AGAGCGAACAACCGTCGTTTAAAACGATCCCGCCTCTACCAATGCCCTGGAAGGGTAATCATAAAAAGTCCTTTTTTTCTCACGATTAAAAGGACGGCAGATATCTTTTTTTTCTTGACAACTGTCAATCATATCAGACTTTCAGATAATGATTTTGGTAAGGCATAGCAAGGAAGGTGTAGGGGGTATACCCATCGTTATAAACCGAGGACCGATAACGTTGCCAACATCTTTATCTGGAAGCAATAATTTACAGTGATCATTCTTCCTGACTACTGTCAACATATCATTTACTGTAGCATGAATTCGCTTATAGTTTTTACAGCTGTCCAATATTTTTTTAAAAGGCTTCGTTATGTCAAACAATCCCGCCATATTGATCATCGACGGCAGCCCTCTGTTCAGGTTCTCTGCCGGCAGGATGATCCGAAATGAGCTCCCTGAACTGGAGGTGCTGGAGGCGGATCGATTCGAGTCCGCGCTCGAGCTCGTCAAAATCCACCGCCCCGTGGTGGTCATCACCGAGATTCATCTCAAGAATGGCAGCGGACTGGAGCTGACCGAAATTATCGCTACCCGGTTCCCTGACACGATCGTGATGGTCTTGACCATTAATGACGGGCCGGAATACAAGGCCGAAGCACTGAAAAGAGGAGCAGACTTCTTTATTTCCAAAACAGACCCGGGAGGCAGAACCCTATTGGATTTCCTCCGGGACCGGGCGTCGGGATCCGGAGGAAAATAATTGGTCACATGAAAAAAAAGCGGAACGATTCGGTTGATTTCGATTCGTTCCGCTTTTTTAACTTTCCTTTAAAAAAAGCTATAGAGAATAAGCCAGCTATACCCTTCCGGATTTCGGACCGGCGATATACCACAAAATAAAGCCGATAACCGGAAGAATCAGGATGAATACGATCCAAAGCACCTTCTTTCCTGTCGTCGCATTGCTCCGGAAGAGGCTTACAATTGCCCAGATATCCAAAACCAGGATGATCAGAGCGAACACGCCTCTCACTTCTATACCCATAGATCCCCCTTTGATTGGCAAAAAGTTTCCGTTTGTTGTGTCTCAAGTGTGATCACGGCAATTTCCCCTATCCCACGAGACCTTAAAGTTAGCTAATTTGTTCAGCGACGGGTATAGGGTGCATCAAGTAGTTTAGCGGCTGAAATGGTTTATTTGTATCGTAAAACCGACAACGCTCGGCCAAAATATTTGTCCGGATTCTTCTTCTAAAGAAGACGTAACTATTCAGCGGCCAATGAAAATATTTCATATTTTACTTGACAAGGTTTTTTTGGAAAGTTGAGATTTTCCGATTCGAAATCAACGTATCTATTTTTGCATGCTTATGGCTTTACCAGCGTTGTGGTGGGCTATTTGATTTTATACGGCCTATAAGGCTTGATCAGATAGAATTCGGTATTCTTCGAACAAGGAATCGACTGCCCACTCTTCCACTCGAGACGAAATGCATTGGGGCGGGTGGGATAAATTCTGAATTTGTATTTGCCACAATTTAAGATATCATGTAAAATATCGATGAATTGGAAATTGGTTTTTTTAGACGATCACCTCTACTTCTTGCACCTTTATGGATGACACGGATTTTTGCCGCGATCCATATCATTTGGCATCATTCGGTTTGGAAGGATCAGTCATTGAAACAGAGACACACGATATTCATTGTCGAGGATCATCAGTTGTTTCGGGAAGGGCTGAAGTCCATGTTAAGCCGCCGTGACGACATCGAAATTGCAGGAGAAGCCGAAGATGGCCTGGCGGCTGTTCGCCAAATCCGCAAGACGAAGCCCGATCTTGTCCTGCTGGATCTTTCAATGCCCAAGATGGGCGGCATTTCGGTAATGAAAGAAGTAAAGCGCGAACTGCCGGATACCCGGATCCTCGCATTGACGATTCACGAATCCGACCAGTTTGTGCTGGAAGCCTTTGAAGCCGGGGCGGACGGATATTGCATCAAAGATGCCAGCAGGCAGGAGCTGATGATGGCCATCGACACCGTCCTGAAAGGCAAAATCTATATCAGCCCGGATATTTCCAGCCAGGTCATGGAAGGCTACCTGACCGGCCGAAAAGAGCTCAAGAAGACGTCCAGCTGGGATAGTGTCACTCAGCGGGAACGCGAAGTCCTGAAACTTCTGGCGGAAGGCTATACCAATAAGGAGATCGCCGATTTTCTCCACATCAGTGACAAGACAGTGGAAAAACACCGATCCAATCTGATGGGCAAGCTGGATCTGCACAACGTGGCCAAGCTGACGTCATATGCCATTGACAAAGGACTTTTGGAACACAAAAAATAGCCGGCGGCGACAATGCAAGTTGAATGCACCCTGCCCATGCAGGTGTCCCTCGCTCAAGAGAAGCCGCATCTTTGAACAAAAGGGTCCATCGACCCCTGAAAACGCCGACATCAACGATTTATTCATGGTTGACAAAACAAACGCTGCGAACAACGCAGGCCAGGAACCTCCTTTCGAAGAAATTCTGGGCCAGCTGGAACAGAAGGTGGCCAGAAAAACCCAAGACCTCCAGGCCACCATCAATGCTCTGGAGAATGAAATCACCGAACGAAAACGGATGGAGGAAGCCCTGACGCTCTCCCGGGAGCGGATTAAGCACATGTCCGTGAGAATATTGGAGACCTTGGAGGCTGATTGAAGGACAGTTTCCAAAGAGATCCACGATAGTATCGGGGCCAGCCTCGCGTCGATCTAGTTCAGTCTGGAAGAAAAAGAATATGGCCTGATTGCCATGCGCGAGCGGTGCGAGATTTTTGGTGGATCGATTCACGGATCGGTCAGGGAAAAAAGATCCACGCCATGCTTCCAAGATAAGGCCAACACCCCGGATACGCCGCGATGTCCGGTGTCGTTTTCGGGAAAACGCCTCTGATATCGCGATCGAATGAAAATCACCCGTCTGCTGAATGCTCGTGCTACAGTATCCAATTTCCGATAATACACCCCATTCGCCCTTGCCATGAGTTGAATACCCCATGGACGAATCCACGGCTATCGTCAACAATGGGCATCATCTTGGGCACCGGGTTGTACGCGCCCATGCAGTCGTCCACTGTCCATGACAAATTCAGTTGATTGGGGCTTCACCCCCCCCGAAAACCCTAAAGTGAAAGGAGCCTGTTTTGGCGAAAAGATTGGAGATTTACAAATGCGAGGCATGTGGAAACATTGTAGAAGTGGTCAACGGCGGGGAAGGGGAGCTGGTGTGCTGCGGCGAACCCATGAAGCTGATGACCGAAAATACCGTCGATGCAGCCAAGGAAAAGCACGTCCCGGTGATCGAAAAGGTGGACGGCGGCGTTAAAGTGAAGGTCGGCGAGGTGCCCCATCCCATGGAAGAGAAGCACTATATCCAATGGGTTGAGTTGATCGCAGACGGCAAAGCCTATCGGCAGTTTTTGAAACCGGGGGTCCAGCCTGAAGCCTTCTTTGCCATTGAGGCAATCCAGTTGACGGCAAGGGAGTACTGCAACCTGCACGGGCTCTGGAAAGCGACCGTTTAAACCCTGGCAGGCCCCATCCGGAGCTGTTCATCTGCGCTGAATTTTGGACCAAGCGCTTGAATGAATCGGCGGGATAGCGGCGGAACGAATCGTTTGATGGCGGTTTGTTCCGCTTTTTTTGTGCACATGGAATCTGTCAGCCGCCCTTTTCTGTTCCTTTTGTTTTTAAGAGACGCTGCGGAAACGGTTGAAATGCGACAGGGACTTGACAGAATCGGTCAGTTGCGCAAGAATTTGCTGCAAAAACACATGCGAACATTTCTTTTCCCAAAAGGAAACCTGTTCGAATATCAGAAAATCAGGTCCGTGCTCGCCCATGGACCCAGGGCGAAGGCCATTCAACACGGGCATCGGGACAGTGCCGTATTGATGCGGCCGCCCGAGAAATGCAGGGAGAGCCCCATGGCATCAGACTGGATACGGCGCCATGCAGAACAATCACTGAAGCGGATATTGCCCCGGCTTCGAAAGGATCTGGAAGCGGAGATCTTCAACGCCTCCGAGGAATGGAACGGCTTTGAAATCCGTCTCCAGCGGGAATTTCCTTCTCTGTTTCAAATTCTCGTGGAACTCTACGGCGGCCGCTACGATTTTTTTTACCACTTGGAAGCACTTCTGGCCGCCGCAGCCCGAAGCTGGATGACGCGCCCAGAAGCCCTCAAGGCACTCGACGCCGAGCGGGAAGCCCATCCGGACTGGTTCCACAGCCAGGAGATGGTCGGTGGGGTTCTTTACGTGGATCTCTTCAGCGACAACCTTTCCGGTCTCGGCGACCATATCGACTACTTCAAGGAACTGGGGCTCACCTATCTGCACCTGATGCCCCTTTTTGTCGTCCCCCGGGGAAACAGCGACGGGGGCTACGCCGTGAGCGACTATCGCGCCGTCAATCCCGAGTTGGGCACCATGGAACAGCTCACGGAGGTGGCCACCCGGCTGCGCCTGGAAGGCATCAGCCTGGTGCTTGACTTTGTCTTCAACCATACCTCGGACGAGCACGAATGGGCCAGGCGCGCCGCCGCAGGGGACCCGGAATACCAGGATTTCTATCACATCTTTCCGGACCGCGAAATGCCCGATCAGTATGAGCGCCACCTGCGGAACATCTTCCCCACCGTTCGAAAGGGGAGCTTCACCTGGCGTGAAAGCATGGGCAAGTGGGTCTGGACGACCTTCAACAGCTTCCAGTGGGACCTCAACTATGCCAATCCGGCCGTGTTCCGGGCCATGGCCGAGGAGATGCTCTTTCTCTCCAACGCCGGGGTGGAAGTGCTCCGCCTGGATGCCGTGGCCTTTATCTGGAAACGTCTGGGAACCGATTGCGAAAATCAGCCCGAGGCCCACAAGATCATCCGGGCCTTCAACTCCCTGGCCCGCATGGCGGCCCCGGCCCTGCTCTTCAAATCCGAGGCCATCGTCCACCCCGACGAGGTGATCCGGTATATCGACGCAAGGGAGTGCCAGCTCTCTTACAACCCCATGCTCATGGCCCTGCTGTGGGAGGCCCTGGCCACCCGGGAACCCAGGCTCCTGGAATTGGCCATGCGCAACCGCAGCCGCATCCCCGACGACTGCGCCTGGGTCAACTATCTCCGATGCCACGACGACATCGGCTGGACCTTCGACGACAGCGATGCCCTAAGCCTTGGCATCGACCCGGGAGCTCATCGCCATTTTCTCAATGAGTTCTACACCGGCCAGTATCCCGGTTCCTTCGCCAGGGGCCTGCCCTTCCAGTTCAACCCGTCCAACGGAGATCTCAGGATCTCGGGGACCCTCGCCTCCCTGGCCGGACTCGAGCAGGCCGTGCATGCCCAGGACCCCGTCCTCGTCGACATGGCGGTCCGCCGCATCATTCTTCTGCGGAGCATCGTCATGAGCATCGGCGGCATCCCCCTGATCTATATGGGGGAGGAATGGGGCCTTTTGAACGACTACTCCTTTGCCGGCGACGAACGCAAGACCTACGACAACCGCTGGGTCCACCGGCCCAGGACCCAATGGGAAAAGATGGCGTACTGGAAGGATCCCCAGACACTGGAGCGGCGCATCTACGACGAAACCGCACGGCTCATCCGGCTTCGAAAAGGGATAGGAGCCCTCTACAACGGCGGTATGGAGGTCATCGGCACCCAGAACCCCCACCTTTTCGGCTACGTCCGCCAGAAAAACGGGCAGCGGCTTCTGGTGATCAACAACTTCTCCGAACACCCCCAGACAATGGGGGAAAACCGCCTTCGGCTCTACGGTCTGGGATACCGCTTCATCGATCACATCACGGGGGAGGAACGTTCGGCGCGGGAGCCCCTCCAGGTCGGCTCCTACCAGTTTCTCTGGCTGGAAAATCAGCCCGGATAGGCCGTCCCGAACGGCCCGAGCACCTGAATAGATTCTCCTAAACATGAATTGAAAACGTCGTCGGGCGGTCCGCCTGAAAATTCTTCATTTGAAAAATGATCCTTCAGCCGTTATAGTATAATTCAGCACCTTGGAAATTTCCGGAAAGCGAAATTTTCCCGCCCTTATGGCCGCCATGCCCGGATAATACCAGATCGGCACCTGATTCGTCGCCGATGACGAAACTTTCAACCACAAAACCAGGAGAGCCCGAAATGATACTCGGCATCGGAGAAATCCTTTTTGACCAATACCCGGAAGGCAACCGCCTGGGAGGCGCACCCTTCAATTTCGCCGCGCACCTGAAGGCGCTGGGCCTTCCCGTGACCTTCGTGAGCCGCGTGGGCGTGGATGAAGAGGGTGACGCCATCCTGGACGCCCTCGTCCGCCGGGGATTCGATCCCGGGATGATCCAGCGGGATCCCCGTCACGATACCGGCCGGGTGACGGTCACGCTGGACGACGACGGCATCCCGCAATTCACCATTGTTTCCGACGTCGCCTATGATCACCTGGCCTACAGCGATGCCGTTGCAGCGGCCCTGGCCCAGGGCCCCGACATGATCTATTACGGCACCCTGATCCAGCGGTCTCACGCCGCATCGGCCACGGTGATGAAAATCCTCGAAAACCGTTCCCCTTCCACCCGGTGCTTTTGCGATCTCAACCTCCGGAAGGGTTGCTACAGCCAGAACAGCATCACCAGATCCCTGGTCCACTGCGACATCCTCAAACTCAGCGACGGAGAGCTTTCGATCCTCAAAGACCTGTTCAACGTTCGCGCCGCCGACAAGCTCTTCATCGACGACCTCATGCACAATTTCGCCATCACGTGGGTCAGCCTCACCAGCGGCGTTATGGGCTCAACCCTGTTCACCCGGAACGATGTCTTTTTCGCCGACCCGGACGAACAGGATGCCGTGGTCGACACGGTGGGTGCAGGCGATGGATACGCCGCCATTCTGGCCGCCGGCTGCCTGCTTGGCTGGCAACCGGCCCGGATCCTGCAGAGGGCCGCCCGCTTTGCCGGGGCCCTCTGCAGGATCCCGGGGGCCATACCGGAGGATTCTGAGTTCTATCGCCCCTTTCTGGGATGGATGAACGATGGCGGTGAACGATGAGCCGGGGACTCTATTTTCAACTTTTCAGTATCCACGGGCTCCTGCGTCACGAAAGCATGGAGCTGGGCCGGGATGCCGACACCGGCGGACAGATCAAGTACGTCGTCGAGCTGGCTGAAACCCTCAGCCGGCATGAACAGGTTGGCCGGGTCGACCTGTTTACCCGCCTGATCACCGACAAGCGGGTTTCCGACGATTACAGCCGGCCGGTGGTGGCGGTTTCAGACAAGTTCCGGATTGTCCGGATCCAATGCGGCGGGAAGAAATACATGCGAAAGGAGCTTCTCTGGCCTTATTTAGACGAGTACATCGACAGGACCATCAAATTCATCAAGCGGGATAACCGCCGCCCGGACATCGTCCACGGCCACTACCCCGATGCCGGTTATGTGGCCATCACCCTCTCCGAGTATTTCAGCACCCCCTTCATCTATACGGGCCATTCATTGGGACACCCCAAGAAAAAGCGACTCCTGACAGAAGGCATGAGCGACGAAGAGATTCAGAAAAAACTTTTCATCGACCACCGCATCGCCGTGGAGGAGGAGATTCTCAAGAACGCGGATCTCGTCATCACCAGCACCCGTCAGGAGGTGGAGCAGCAGTACGGCATGTACCGGAACCGGAACCTGGCACGGTACAGCGTCATCCCCCCGGGGATCAACCTGGAGAATTTCTACCCCTTCCATCGGGATAGACTGCCGTCGGCCCAGAAAAAAGACGAGTACATGATGGCTTACGGGGCCCTCATGGAGGAGCTCAACCGGTTTTTCACCTTCCCGGACAAGCCCCTGATCCTGGCCCTCTGCCGGGCGGACAAACGCAAGAATATCGCCGGGCTCATCGACGCCTATGGCACCGACAAGGAACTCCAGGCCATGGCCAACCTGGCCATCTTCGCCGGGATCCGCAAAAACATTCAGGATATGGAGGAGAATGAAAAATGGGTCCTCACCGACATGCTCCTGCAGATGGACCGCTACGATCTCTACGGCAAAATGGCCATCCCCAAGAAGCACGACTTCACATACGAGGTACCGGAACTCTATCGCATCGCCGCCGAACGTAAGGGGGTCTTCGTCAACTGCGCCCTGGTGGAGCCCTTCGGCCTCAGCCTCATCGAGGCCTCAGCCTGCGGGGTTCCCATCGTGGCCACCAACAACGGCGGCCCCCGGGACATCATCGAAAACTGCAAAAACGGGGTTCTCGTGGACCCCAAGGATCCCAAGGCCATCAGCAGCGCCATCAAACGCATTGTGGCGGACCGCGATCTCTGGCGACAGTTTTCCGACAGCGGCATCAAGGGGGTCTACGAGCACTACAGATGGAAAGCCCACGTAGAAAAATATCTTCATGAAATCGAAATCTTTGAACGGTTCGGCGGCCAGGAGGCGTTCAAACGGTCGGCCCTGAACCCGGTGGGTGAACGGCTGGTCCGGCTGGAGCACCTGATCATCACGGACATCGACAACACCCTGCTGGGGGATGACGCCGCCCTCGAGGATCTGATCGCATTGCTGGAGAAGCACCGGGAAAGGATCGGGTTCGGCGTCGCCACGGGGCGATCCATTGCTTCCACGACAACCCTTTTCGAGAAAAAAGGGCTGGATCTTCCCGAGGTGATCATCACCTCGGTGGGCTCCGAAATCTACTATCGCTCGGGGTCCTTTGCCGACAAAGGCTGGAAGAGCCACATCTCCAAATGGTGGGAGCGTGAAAAAATCGAGAAGGTGCTGGCGCCCCTCGATTTTCTGGAGCTCCAGGAAAAGGAGCACCAGTTCCCCTACAAGCTGAGCTACTATATGGCTCCGGACAAGGACCGCATCGCCAAGGTCAATGCCGTCTTGAACCGCAACAAGTGCCACTGCACCGTCATCTATTCCCATGACAAGTATCTCGACATCCTGCCCCATCGAGCCTCCAAGGGCAAGGCCGTGCGCTACCTCAGCTATAAATGGGAGATCCCGCTGGAGAATATCCTGGTCTGCGGAGATTCGGGCAACGACCGGGAGATGCTCGTCGGCAGCCCCATGGGGGTTGTGGTGGGCAACTACGCCGCGGAGCTCGAAGCCCTCAAGGGAAGGCGGCGGATCTATTTTTCATCCAAAAATTATGCGGCCGGCATCATCGACGGTTTGAACCACTTCGGCCTCGTGAGCGAGGATTAACATGACATCGCTATTGGACAAACTGATACCAGAGCAGGAACAGAAGGACTTTAAGGACTTCCTCTTCGCCTTGTGCAACCTGGAGCAAAACTACCTGCTGAAAAACGACATCCTTTTAAAATTCCGGGAAGTTTTCAAAGATCGGGACGAAGCCTTTCTCCGTGGCTCGGAGACGGCCCGCTTTCTGGACCGGGTTCCCGAGATGTTCATCATCGACGGATCGCTTCTCATCCTTCACCGCCATGCCATTGCCAGATACCGGTTCTATCAGACCAACCGTCATTGCGAATTCATGGAGGAGATCTCCACCGCCGATTACCTCAGGCGCAAGGACAGCTTTGTCATGGGCAAAGATGCCTGGCGTCACCAAGCCCCGCTGACCATCGATTTCATGCCCTTCTACGACTACTCGCCCGTCATGCGGGACAGCAGAAACATCGGCAACGGGATCCAGTTTCTCAACAAGCACCTTTCCAGCAGCCTTTTTCAGGCCCCGGAAGAGTGGGGCAGAAAGCTCTTCGATTTCATCAAACTCCACAAAATCAACAGCAGCCCCCTCTTGGTCAACGGCAACATCCTGAGCACCGTTCCGGAATTTCTGGAAGAGTTGGAAAAGGCCATCGATTGGCTGAACGGCCAGCCTCCGGACATCCCCTATTCGGTCTTCGAGGTCCGCCTGAAAAAAAGGGGGTTCGAAGAGGGATGGGGCCTTGACGCGGCGAGAGCCCGGGAGACGATGTCGCTGGTTTACGACCTCTTCAACGAGCCCGACAGCGATCTGATCGAGCGTTTCATCTCTCGCATTCCCATGATCTCCAAGATAGCCGTCATTTCACCCCACGGATGGTTCGGCCAGGAGAACGTCCTGGGCCGGCCCGATACCGGCGGCCAGGTCATCTATATTCTCGATCAGGTCCGGGCCCTGGAAAAATACATGATCCAGTGCTTCCACCTGGCGGGCATCCACGCCGTACCCAAGATCATCGTCCTGACCCGGCTCATCCCGGACGCGGACGACACCACCTGCGACCACCGCATCGAGAAGATCCACGGCACAGACAACTGCTGGATCCTGCGCCTGCCCTTCCGTGACCCCAGCATGGCCGCGGTGCGCCACTGGATCTCCAGGTTCAACATCTGGCCCTATCTCGACCGTTTCGCCTATGACGCCCGCCGGGAGCTGGTCAGCGAATTCGAGGGCCGCCCCGATCTCATCATCGGGAACTACTCCGACGGCAATCTGGTGGCGAGCCTCCTTTCGGACCGGCTGGACGTCATCCAGTGCACCATCGCCCACGCCCTGGAGAAAACCAAGTATCTCTTTTCGGATCTCTACTGGGAACAGATGGAGGCGGACTACCGTTTCTCCCTCCAGTTCACCGCGGACATGATCGCCATGAACAAATCCGATTTTATCATCACCAGCACCTATCAGGAGATCGCGGGCACCGACATCGCCGCGGGCCAGTATGAGTCCTACCAGTTCTTCACCCTTCCGGGACTTTACCAGGCCGTGGGCGGGATCAACCTGTTCAACCCCAAATTCAACATCGTCCCTCCGGGGGTCGACGAAAACAATTACTTTCCCTACACCGAAAAAGAGCGGCGAGGGGAAGGCAGCCGCCTTTATTGGGAAAAACGCCTCTTCACCGGGGAGATCGATGACATTGCCGGACACCTCGAGGATCCCGATAAACCACCCATCTTCACCATGGCCCGGCTGGACAAGATCAAGAATATCACCGGTCTCATCGAGGCCTTCGGCGGACACCCGGAGCTGCGGGAATACTGCAACCTCGTCTTTGCCGCCGGTACCACCCGGCTCGAAGATTCCAAGGACCGGGAGGAGAAGGAGCAGATTCAACAAGCCCACGCCCTCATCCAAAAATTGAACCTTTACGGTCGGGTGCGGTGGCTTCCCAGCGTGGAGAAGAGCGAGACCGGCGAGGTCTACCGGGTCATCGCCGACCGGGGAGGCATCTTCGTCCAGCCGGCGCTGTTCGAAGCCTTCGGGCTGACCATTCTTGAGGCCATGCTCTCCGGGCTGCCTACCTTCGGCCCCGAGTTCGGCGGCCCTTCGGAGATCATCGAGGACGGCCGCAGCGGGTTTCTGATGAACACCAGCAAGCCAGAGCTTATCGCCGAGGTGATCTGGGCGTTTTTCAAAACGTGCCAAAAGGACGAGGGGCACTGGCGAGCGATCTCCGACGCGGGCATACACCGGGTCCGGGAACACTTCACCTGGGAGCTCTACTCCGAAAAACTCTTGACCCTCACCAATCTCTATGGGTTCTGGCGATACAGCGTGGCCGAAGAGGGAATGGTCAAGATGGACCGCTACTGCGATCTCATCTATCATCTCCTGTTCAAGAATCGCGCTGAGCAAAGGATCGCGCTTTAGGCCCGGAAAAAACAAGACACATGCATGACGACTTACGGGGCCTTCAAGGGGGAGCACACTTTCACCTTTCCGGGCAATCCCCTGGTCCTGGCTCTCTGCAGGCCGTCACCCCAGAAAATCGAGCCGAAGGCCCCGCCGGCGAAAATATTTCTTGGTCTCCTCGAAGGCAAAAAAGATGATGGTTCCGTGAAAGGCAAAGAGGTAAACGGGCCAGGGCAGCGGTGCAAAATAATAGATATGCGACAGGCCCGTGTAGAAAAAGGCCCAGCAGAGCGCCACCTCGAAAACAATCCCCAAATCGATCAAGGGGTTGGAGATGAAATTCAGCAGGATCGGATGGCGCTCCAGAAAACGTCCGGCGCTTTCCATGACCGGCCGGATCAGGGGCCCCTCCAGCAGTTGGAAAAATCGGGAAAGGTGGTGAAGCGCAAGTCGCGGGGGGAAGACCAGCCAGTGCCAGAGAAGCGCCATGGGGCGACGCGTCGCGCCGGGGGAAGCTTGATCGGAAATGCTTCGATCCAGCCTCTGGGGGGCCGGGAATGCCAGCGGCCGCCAGGTGCGGATATGCGCCAGGATCTCCTCCCGATGATGGAGAGGAAGGAAATCCCGGCTGAAAAGGGAGGTGGCCCAGGAGCGCTTGCACAGAACATTGGCGATCTGGGTGGTCACCGTGGGAAAGAAATAGGCGGCGAGCGACATCAGGTAGGCCCCGGAAGCCTCCGCCATGTCGAGGCCTTCGGGCGAGGCCGGCATGGCCGAAAGGGGGGACCCGGGCGACCACCACCCCATGTACCAGCCGGCGAAGTAGTAGGTGGTATAGCAGGCCAGCGCCAGGAGGGTGCCCTGGACGAAATAGGCGCGCAGGATGAACCCCATGGAGAGGAGTTTTTCCTCTTTTCGCCGGGGAGGACGATCCATCAAGCCGCTTTCAGGCCGTTCGATGCCAAGCCCCATGGCCGGAATCAGGTCGGTGCCGATATCCACCGCGAGCACCCCCATGACCGTCATGGCCAGGGGGGTGCCGGGAAAGAGCATCCAGAAGATGTACGGGTAGAGTTCCTGGGGATTGCTGTTGAGGATATAGGCGACAAACCGTTTGATGTTCTCGAAAACACCCCGGCCCTCCTCCACCGCCGCGACGATGGAGGCGAAGTTGTCGTCGGTCAGGACCATGTGGGCCGCCTCCTTGGCCACGCCCGCGCCGCGGCGCCCCATGGCGATGCCGATGTCGGCCCGCCGCAGGGCGGGTCCGTCGTTGACCCCGTCGCCGGTCACCGCCACCACCTCTCCCAGGGCCTTGAGCTGCGAAACAATGCGCAGCTTCTGTTCGGGCGAAACCCGCGCGAAAATCGTTTCCCCCCGGGCGAGAATATCCTTGAGATCGCTGTCCGCCATGTCGGCGATCGCAGCGCCGGTGAAGACCTTCGGCGGGGCGTCGCTCCCCTCGCCGAGGCCGACCTCCCGGCCGACGCTCTCCGCGGTGAGGGGGTAATCGCCGGTGATCATGATCACCCGGATGCCGGCGGTGTGGCAGGTTCGGACCGCCTCCGGCACGCCCGGCCGCACCGGGTCGGACATGGCCGTAAACCCGATGAAGATCAGTTTCTGTTCGGCGGATTCGATGCCGAAATCCTGGAGGTCGGCCAGGCTGACTTCATCACGGTAGGCAAAGGCCATGATGCGATACCCCTGGCGCGCGAATGCGTCGCTCGCGGCCAGGATCTCCCGGCGCTGCTCCTCGGAGATGGCCCGGGGGCGTCCGTCATGGAGAATGCGGTCGCACAATTCGAGGGTTTCCACCAGGGCGCCCTTGAGGTAAAGGATCTTTTCCCGGCCGGCCGGAAGCTTTACCAGAACGCTCATGCGCTTGCGGATCGACTCGAAGGGGTTGACGTGCAGCCGCTGGTGCGTGCCCCTCAAACCGGCCTTGCGGGCCAGAACGACCAGCGCTCCTTCGGTCGGGTCCCCTAAAATCCGCCATTGGCCCAGGTTTTTTTCCAGATGGGCGTTGTTGCAGATGTAGGCGCATTCCAGCAGCCTGGCGGCGGCCGGGTTTTCGGTCATTTTCCCCCGGTCGATTTTTTCGCCGCGGAGGCGGAACTCGCCTTCCGGACGGTACCCCTCGCCGGTCACCTCGTAGAGCAGGCCGTCCGCCCAGAAGCGGCTGACCATGACGAGATTCTGGGTGAGGGTCCCGGTTTTGTCGCTGCAGATCACGGTGGTGCAGCCCAGGGTCTCCACCGAGGAGAGGTGCTTGACCACGGCATTGCGCTTGGCCATCCGGGACACCCCCATCGCCAGGGAGAGGGTGACGGTGGGCAGCAGCCCTTCCGGAACGTTGGCGACGAAAATGCCGATAAAAAAGACCATGGCCTGAAGGAATCCCAGCCCCGCCACCAGCCATCCCAGGAGCAGAAACGCCAGGCCCAGGACGGCGGCCAGCAGGGCGATGGCGTAAACCGTGCCCCGGAGCTGCTTCTGCAGGGGGCTCTCCTCGGGCGCCACGGCCTCGGTCAGGCGGGCGATCCGGCCGATCTCCGAGTTCATGCCCGTCCCGAACGCCACGGCCCTTCCGGTGCCGGTGATGAGGTTCGACCCGGCAAAGAGCACGTTCGGCAGTTCAATCCAGAGAAACCGGCCGGGGAGCAGGGCCGGCCGGTCCGATTTGTAGCGTTTGGCCGAGGTCGATTCCCCGGTGAGGGAGGAGTTGTCGACCTCCACCTCGTTGGCTTCAATAAGCCTGGCGTCGGCCGGAACGATGTCGCCGGCCTCCAGGAGCAGCAGATCGCCGGGAACGATATGGGCCGCGTCGATCTCCGTGACCCTGCCGTCGCGCACCACGCGGGACCGCTGGCCGATGAGCTGCTGCAGGGCCTCCACCGCCTTGTCGGAGCGATATTCCTGCAGGAAGGAAAACCACCCGTTCAGAAAAATCACGATCAGTATGGCCGCTCCCAACTGGGGCATGTCCACGCCGGGGAGATAGCACAAGAGGGCCGCCAGCCAAAGGAGCACCGCAAAAAAGCTGAAAAAATTGCGCAGCAGCTTCAAATGCCAGGGCATCCGGCGCTTCTTCCGGATCAGGTTGGGCCCGTGCAGATCCAGCCGATGCGCCGCCTCCGGTCCGCTCAGACCCGTTGAAAGGTCTGTCCGGAGTTCAAATGCCACCTGATCCTGGGTGAGGTTGAGAAAGGAGGGGCGAACGGAGTGCTGTTCCCCCGCCGTCAGGATGCCGATCGCCTGGTCGGCGGACCTTGCTGCGGCCAGGCGCTTCGCCAGTTCCGGCAGAAGGGCCGACAGCCGCTGCAGCAGCTTGAGGTGCCCGGCGGTATCCTCCTCCGGCGACACCAGAAAGAGGACGATGCGCGGGGACTTCCCGCGGCACGCAATCCCGCGGCGCGAGATCCCCAGGGCCAGTTGGGGCGCCCCAAGGCCGGCCAATCGGAAATGGGGCAGGACGACATCGTCGGAGGGCATCAGCAGCAGGGTGTCCGGCTCCTCCATGATGGGCTGCAGGCCCTGCAGCAACTGCTCTCCATGGGGCAGCCCCGCAGCCATCCGCCGCAGGATCTGATCGAAGGGCCCTTTGACATCCAGGTGGATGTGATCCGGTCGAAGGAGTTCGTGGATCATCGGGACGGAGGCTACCGGCGAATGCCGGACGACGCCCTTCCGCACCAATGGGCGGCCGTGGCCAGCGCGATCAGGAGCAGAATCGATGCCTGGCTCGGATCGGTCCAGCCGGAGGCCTTGGCCACGATCGCCAGGCACGCCAAAAGGGCCAGATGCCGGGCCAGCTTCTCCAGGAAAACGGCAACCGCAAGTTTTTTCACGGATCACCTCCGATAGTCTGAGGTTCGGTCGGGGGTCAAAAGGAATTCGCTCCGGGGCTCCTGCCGTCGCACCGGGGTGACGCGGATAAGCCGCCTACACCCGGATCAGCTCGCCGCAGGTGTCCTGGAGGGCGACGGAAATGCGGGTCTTGTACCCGTTCAGGGCCTGGCCCACCTCTTGGAGGGCGTGCTTCGGGGTGTTGTTCTGCTGGCTCAGGTGGCCCAGGATGACGTGGCGCATCCCCTCGTGGATCACCTCCTGGAGCAGCTCCCGGGACTGCCCGTTGGAGAGGTGGCCGGTCCGGCCCTTGACCCGCTGCTTGAGGTGCCACGGATAGGGGCCGTTCATGAGGAGGTCCGGGTCGTGGTTGGCCTCGAGGATCAGGAGGGAGCAGGCCCTGAGGTGGGTCTTGACCAGGGCCGTGGCCATCCCCAGATCGGTGGCCAGGCCGATTTTGGTGCCGTTCCGGCTGACGGTGAACCCGGCAGGGTCGGCCGCGTCGTGGGAGAGGGCGAAGGGATGGACCGTAAGCCGGTCCACGGAAAACCGGGTGCCCGGCTCGAAATGCCGGATCTCCCTGACGCCGCCCAGCTTCGACCCGACGGCCTGCTCGGTTTTGGGGGTCATGTAGACCGGCAGGGAATACTTCCTGGCCATCACCCCCACCCCCTGGATATGATCCGTGTGCTCGTGGGAAACGAGGATGGCATCGATGCTTTTCGGGCAGAGGCCGCGGGCGGCCAGGCGACGCTCAATCTCCACCCCCGAGAGCCCGGCATCCACCAAAAGACCGGTCCGGCCATCCGAGATGTAGATGGCGTTGCCCCGGCTCCCGCTCGCCAGAGCGCAGACGCTGAGTTCGCACCCTCCGGATTCCTGTATTGTCATGCTGCCTCCCTTGTCGAAAAGCAGACTGAAGGGGCACCATCCGACCGATCCCCTTCAGCCCTTAGCCCTTAGCCTAACTTCTTCTGGATCTTGGCCCAGGTGTCCCGGAGGGTCACGGTCCGGTTGAAGACCGGGCGGCCGGGCCGGCTGTCGCGGTCGGCGCAGAAATAGCCCATCCGCTCGAACTGGTAGCCCGTTTCCGGTTCCGGGTCGGCCAGGCCGGGCTCCAGCCGGCAGTCCGTCAGGACCTCCAGGGAATCGGGGTTGAGGCAAGACCGGAAGTCCTCACATGCTGCGGGGTTCTCGGCGGTCAAAAGCTGCGCGTAGAGGCGGACCTCGGCCGTGACGGCATGGGCCGCCGACACCCAGTGGAGGGTCCCCTTGACCTTCCGGCCGTCGGGGGCGTCGCCGCCCCGGGTGGCCGGATCGTAGGTGCAGCGCAGCGCAGCGATCCGCCCCGCGTCATCCTTCACCACGTCGGTGCAGGTGATGAAATAGGCATACCGGAGGCGGACCTCCCGGCCAGGCCCCAGGCGAAAGAACTTCCTGGGCGGGTCCTCCATGAAGTCTTCCTGCTCGATGTAAAGCTCCCGCGAGAAGGGCACCCGCCGCTTCCCGGCAGAGGGGTCCTCGGGGTTGTTGACGCACTCGAGTTCCTCCACCCCGCCCTCGGGATAGTTTTCGATGATCACCTTGAGGGGCTTCAGAACGGCCATGACCCTGGGGGCGCGCCGGTTGAGATCTTCCCGGATGCTGTACTCCAGGAGGGCGATGTCGACCGTACTGTCCCGCCGGGCCACGCCGATGCGCTCGCAGAAGGCGCGGATGGCCTCGGGGGTGTAGCCCCGGCGCCGCAGCCCGGAGAGGGTGGGCATCCGCGGGTCGTCCCAGCCGGCCACGTGGCCCTCGGTCACGAGCTGGATGAGCTTCCGCTTGCTGAGCAGGGTATAACCGAGGTTGAGCCGCGCGAACTCGATCTGCTGGGGATGGTAGACCTCCAGGGTGTCCAGGACCCAATCGTAGAGCTCCCGGTTGTTCTCGAACTCCAGGGTGCAGATGGAATGGGTGATCCCCTCGATGGAATCGGAGAGGCAGTGGGTGAAATCGTACATGGGGTAGATGCACCACGCGTCGCCGGTGCGATGGTGGGGCACCTTGCGGATGCGGAAGAGGGTCGGGTCCCGCATGATGATGTTGGGCGCGGCCATGTCGATCCTGGCCCGGAGCACGTGGGCCCCGTCTTCGAACTCGCCCGCGCGCATCCGCCGGAAGAGGTCGAGGTTCTCCGCCACCGGCCGGTTGCGGTAGGGGCTCTCCTGTCCCGGCTCGGTCAGGGTCCCCCGGTAGGCCCGGATCTCCTCGGCGCTCAGGCTGTCCGCGTAGGCCCTGCCCATCTCGATCAGCCGGACGGCGAATTCATACAGCCGCTCAAAATAGTCGGAGGCGTAGTGGAGGTGATCGCCCCATCCGAAGCCGAGCCAGCGGACGTCTTCCAGGATGGAATCGACGTACTCCGTCTCCTCCTTCGTGGGGTTGGTGTCGTCGAACCGCATGTGGCAGACGCCCCCGAACTCCCGGGCCAGCCCGAAATTGAGGCAGATGGACTTGGCATGGCCGATGTGGAGATATCCGTTGGGCTCGGGCGGAAACCGGGTGACGACCCGGCCGTCGAACTTGCCGGCGGCGTTGTCTTCCGTGATGATGTGTCGGATGAAATTCGGCGGAGCGGCCGCATCGTCTCGCTTCGGTTCGGTCATGGGGAAATCTCCTGATTCGAAATATAAAATGATTCCTGCCTATAGCACAGGTGCCGCGCCCTGCACAAGGCCGGCGACGCCCGTGACGGAACCCTCCGGACGGATCAGATATCGGACCGGTATTGACGCCGATGGTTACCTCCCCGCAGGGCCTCAATGCGCGCCCTGTCATAATGGTATTTTTTATTCCTTTATAAACAATTGTTTGATCCTCATTGAAAATTCGGCAAAAGGCACGTTGATGCAGTGCGATAATCAAAATATCCAAATTTTATCATTCGAGATTTTGCTTATAATAAATTTTTCTCAATTTATATAGATTAATATAACTTTAATCCGATTGAAAAATAGCTTTGTGGCATATAATAATTGTTGCGTCGCAATAAATATATGGATATACTGTCTCCTGTGTTGCTTATTTCACTCCCCTTCGTTCAATTTTGAAAACGCAAATCGGGGTCTCGTTCGAAACAGGCAATCAACTTCACGGAAAAACAAGCAACAGCCCTAGGAGAAAAAATGGACCAGAAAAGAATGTTAAAACAGATGATCGATTTCAACAATGCTGCCTTCAACAACAGCTTCAATACCATGGTCACGATCCAGGAGCAGATGGAAAAAGCGACCTGTGTGGCGATCGACCAGGCGACCTGGCTGCCCGAGGAGGGAAAGAAGGTCATCAGGGATTGGGTCGGATCCTATAAAGAAGGACGGGAAAAGTTCAGAGCATCCATAGATGAAAGCTTCAAGAAGGTCGAAGATTTTTTCAAGATCACGGGGTGAGGCAGTCGCAATCCAACGAGAACCAACGCATGCCCCATGTCCGCGGCCCTTCAGGAGAAGGCCGCGGACAGACCGACGAGAAGAAAAGGACAGCGGGGAATACCGGATGGTTCAATTCAACAAGAACGTTTCTGATAGGTTATGTTAAGGAAATATCATGAAAAAATATCTATCCATGATTGAGATGATGTATCACCAGGCCAATTCCGCCGGGAATTGCGTGAACGGATTTTGCAGATACATGAACGAATTTATGACACCCTATCTCCTGGCCGCAAGCTATTTCAGCAACGCTGAAATGAACAAAATGGCGACGACCCATCCCCTGGAGGGCCTTATATCGTATGCGGGACTCATGAATTTCAACCACGATGTGGGCAGCAGGGCCATTATTTCGAGCATGAAAGCCATGAGCGATTTCGGCAACATGGAGATGAAAAAGGCCCTGGATGCCCTGTTCGACAACGTTTTCAAGAGAACCGGCAACGGTGGAAAATATGACGACATCGTTGCCTTTTCAGAGAGCCAGGCCGTGATGACGGAGATGCTGACCCACGGATATCCCCAGGCCATTCAGGACATCGAATCCGAGTTTGGATTCGGGTTCGAGCGGGGGGAGAATGTCAAGGCAGCGGAAACCGATCGGTTCATCCTCTACCAGATCCTGCCCATCGATCCGCAGACGGAGGTGAGAGCCGACGGCAAGCCGATCCTGATCCTTCCGCCCTATGTGCTGGGCGCCAACATCCTGGGATTTCTGCCCCGGGAGAACCGAAGCTATGCCCACTGCTTCGCCAACCTGGGAATTCCCACCTACATCCGCATCATGAAAGACATTGCCGTGACGCCGGCCGTCCAGCTCGTGACCGGCGAAGAAGACGCCCGGGATACACGCGTGTTCTGCGAGAAAATCATGGCGACGCACGGCAAACCGGTGACGCTGAACGGTTACTGCCAGGGCGGCTACATGGCGGTCTGCAGCCTGCTGTCCGGCGAGCTGGACGGGGTGGTGGATGCGCTCATCACCTGCGTCTCCCCCATGGACGGTACCCGCAGCCGGGGGTTCAAGGAATTTTTCGGCATGCTCCCGGACCGGTTCAACGAGCTTATGTACGGTACCAAGACCCTGCCCAACGGCAATAAGGTGGCGGACGGAACCCTGATGGGCTGGGTTTACAAGCTCAAGAGCATCGAGGCCGAGTTTCCGCTGGTCGCTTTCCTGCGGGATCTGACGATGTTCAGCCCGAGGAACGGGAAAACGCCGAAGGTCAGCAAAACCGCGGCCGCCATCAACTACTGGCTCAAAAATGAACGCTCCGATCTCCCCCTGTCCATCACCCGGATGAGCTTCGCTTCCTACAATACGCCGGTGACCGAAGACGGAACGCTTCCCGTAAAGCTGTTCGGGCGTCCGCTCAATTTCAAGCGGATCCAGGAAAAGGGGATCCCCTGGCTGATCTGCTACGGCGAAAAAGATGATCTGGTGGAGAAGGAGACCGCCCTGGCACCCCTGGATTTCATCCAGGCCGAGGTGGCGCCTTTTCCCAAGGGGCATGTCGCCATTGCCACCTCATGGTCGAACCCGATATCGGAATGCGCGCTTCACGCCTGTTTCGGCAATGAAAACCATCGGGGGCCCGTCCGGTTTCAGTTGGATTTGGACAAAATCATTTCTGAACCATAGGTCAATTTTTATGGATCCCGGATGGACACGGTTATCGAACGGTGAACATTTTCAAGATTCAGAAAATACTCGAAGCCAGATGTCTTGCGGGTGCAGCCTGATCCCCTTCAACACCCTGCACAAGGCCGGCGGCAACACCCATAGTGATGGCTTTTAGCCCCTATTAAACCCTTTTTTGATCCTCATTGCAAAGATGTCTTGACGGCTGCATATTGTGGTCAAGACAAAGCGGCATGGTAGCGATACCGCAAATCGATCGACCCGCAAACCAAAATTTCAGGGAGGTGTATCATGGCCGAGAATAAAGTTCAGGACTATATCGAAACTGAAGATGAAAGAGACGAAGGACATCAGGACACCCGCGCGAGAAATCATGAGTGCGAGAAAAAAGATCCCCATCTGGGATGCGACCCGGGAATCGATGTCGCGGGGTGATGACCCAGTAATGTGACGCCGGGTGCAGGGGACATACGACAGTTCATATCCGATCATCTTTCCCGCACGCTGCACGTCACCTCAAGGCAGGGCCGATTGGCCCTGCCTTTTTTTACGCCCCGTCCCTGCGTGACGGAATCCGCGGACGCATGCCGTGAATATTCACCTTCTCGTCACCCAGATGCCTGCGGCACGATCCTTCCATCCTTCAGGGAGACGCCCCGGTCGGCGCGCGCCGCCAGGTCGGGGTTGTGGGTGACCATGACGACGGACAGCCCCCCGGCGTTGAGGGATGCGAGGAGGGAAAAAATCTTCTCGCTGTTCTCCGTGTCGAGGTTCCCGGTGGGCTCGTCCGCGAAAATGACCTCGGGGTCGTTCACCATGGCCCTCGCCACGGCCACCCGCTGCATCTCGCCGCCGCTCAACTGGTTCGGGTGGTGGTCCGCCCGCCGCTCCAGGCCGACCTTTTCGATGAGCGAAAGGATCTTCTCCCGGTCCAGGCTTCGCCGGCTGAAGCGCAGGGGCAGCGCGATGTTGTCGTAGACGCTGAGTCCCGGGATCAGATGGAATTGCTGAAAAATAAACCCGATCTTTTCCCGGCGGAGCCGGACAAGAGCCGCTTCGGGCAGATCGTCGACCGCCTCGCCGTCGATGGTCATCGTGCCTGCGGTCGGCCGGTCGAGGCAGCCCAGGATGTGCAGCAGGGTCGTCTTGCCGGAGCCCGAGGGCCCCACGATGGAGATGAATTCTCCGCCATTGATGGAGAGGTCGACGCCGCCTAATGCGTGGACCGTCTCCGCTCCTCTCGTGTAGGTCTTGGTGATTTTTTTGAGTTCAATCATCCTTTGATCGCCTCGATGGGGTTGATGGTGGATGCCTTCCAGGACGGGTAGCCGCCTGCCGCCATGCCGACGATGAGCGTGAAGAGGATGCAGGCCCCGGCCAGAATCGGGTCGAAATGGATCATCTTTCCGGAGGGCACGTAGGGCATGACCCCGCGGACGAACCCCTCGATCCAGCCGGCCCCCAGGGTCGACAGGAGGATGCCGCACACCCCGCCTGCCGCGGTCAGCAGGAGCGTCTCCTTGAGGATGATCCGGAAGATGTCCGTCCGGGAGGCTCCGACGGCCCGCATCATGCCGATCTCCTGGGTCCGCTCGAAGATGGCCATGAGAATGGCGTTCATCACCCCGACGGCGCTGATGAGGACGGCGATGACCGCGATGGAGAGGCTCAGCACCTTGGCGGAATTGGCAAGGGCGGCCAGGCTCCGCATGACCTCGTTCATGGTGACGATCTGGATGCCCGGCACGGTTGCGGCCAGTTCCCCGGTGATCTCCTCCAGACGCTCCGGCTGAGAGACCTTGACGCCGGCCGCCGTGAGGCCGCCGTGCTTTTCCAGGATATCCTGGAGGGCCGCAACGGGCATGTAAACAAAGGCGTCGTCCTGGCTGCCGGTCTTCCCGATGATGCCGGACACGGTGAAGTCGCGGTTCCCGTAGCGGACCCGCTCCCCGACCGCAACACCGTCGTGGGCCGCCACCTCGGCGCCCATCAGGAGGCCGTCCCCGCCCTCGGGGATCCGGCCGTCAATCCGCCAGCCAGCCTTGATCTCCCGGACGTGGGACATCTCGAGCCCGTAGACCATGTCGAGCCGGTCCCGCGCAGGGTTGGGCACCTGGGTGATCAGCATGGGGGAGACCAGGGCGACGCCGTCGGTGCTCCGGATCTTGTCGACGACGCCCGCCTCGATGAACTTGGGGGTCACGGCGCCGTGGAGGACCAGGGATGCCACCTCGTGGGGACAGCCCGCCGGAACGACCATGAAATGGATGCCGGTCCGGTTGATTTCATCCGCAAGCCCCCTCTCGAAGCCCCGGTTGAACGAGAGGATGGAAAACAGCACCGTCACCGAAGCGGCGATCCCCACCAGGGTGAGGAGGCTCCGGACCTTGTGCCGCAGAAGATTGCTGAACGCGAGTTTGATAAATGCCATCAGCGCACCTCGACGCCCTGGGCGATAAGCTGGTAGCCCTCCTTGGCGCCCTGGATCATTCCCGTGACCCGGACCTTCTTCCCCATGGCGGCGGGCAGGGAAAAATTCGCGGGCTTCAGGTTGACGAAGATGCGGCCGGTCTCGTCCTGCATGAAGAACCAGCACTTGTCGGGCGACCCGCACTGGCCGATGATGGTGCCTTCGAGGGTGACCAGACCCTCATGAAGGGACCGGTCGAGATAAACGTCCTTGACCGTGACGGGAGAAGCACCTTTGTCCGCCCCGGCGCCGTATTTTTCGCCGGAACAGGAGAGCATCAGTGACACCACCGCCAACAGCGTGAAGATTCTTTTCATCGCCTATATTTCCTTGAATTTTTATGTGACTCGATCAGAAAGGCGAACCGGCATGCGCCGCCGTGATGTTGCGGCCGTCGGTTCCATGAACACAGGTGTCGGATCGCCCTTGCCGGATCATCCGGGGGCGGTTCAGTTGCGGCGGAAGACCGCACGGGCGGGGCCGTGCGCCGTCAACAGAGCAGGGCGTTCTTCAGAAGGTAGAGGGGAATTGAGAGGAAAAATGGCGTCCGGATGTCGGGAGTAAACCCTCCTGAAATGCCGGGGGCATCCGCGGTGCCGGCCTGTCTGTCCATGACCATCGCGGACGGCGAGGCATTCTGTAGAAATTCATCCGGCCTGAGGGTATCGCATTGGTCGATCTCACAGCAGAAATTCCCGACGGCCTCATCCGCTTCAGGCGCCGGGGGGCAGTGAGTCGGTTCAGCTTTTTCGGCAGAGCATGGCGGTGGGGCTTCATGGCAATGGGCATCGCCTGCGGCGCTCCAGTTGGAGATCGTGATGCAGGCGCCCGGCATCTTGCCGCAGCACTGGGACATCGCCTCCGCGACGCCGGAGACAACGATCCCGGCGATGAGGATCGCCGCAGCCATTCGGTTGATTTTCCTGAAGAACCTGTTCACGGACCGTCCTTTTTTTGAGGGTCTCATATATGCCACAATGTAGGGCCGCTGTCAATATCAAAGTCCCACGGGCAGAGCACCCTTAAATCAGGGGGAATTACCCCTTAATATCACCTCTTTTCTTCCTCATTGAAATGGCGAAAGGCCTGTCGCATCTTTCTGACAAAGGGAATCAAGCCAACCACAACCCCCTACATCCAAAAAACATACCATGGAGGTGCATCATGGCAGAGAATAAGGTTCAGGACTACTTCGAGACGGATCATGATAGAGAAGAAGGACACGTGGACACCCGATGGCGAAACCAGGAGTGCGACAACAAGGATCCGCACCTGGGATGCAATCTCGGAATCGACGTCGCGGGATGAAACAAGCGAGGCGGAAACTTAAATCTGAAAGGCGATGAGGTGACGTTATGACCAGTGCAGACAAAAAAGTTCAGGATTACATTGAAACGGAAGACGAAAGAGAACAAGGGCATCAGGACACGCGCGCGGAGAACCACGAGTGCGAGAAGAAAGATCCCCATCTGGGGTGCAACCTCGGAATCGACGTCGCGGGATAGTCGCATGAAAAGGTGACGCGGGGTGCAGGAGATACGCCGAAGATCAGATCCCAAACCACTCCTGCACGTATCGCATCACTTCGGGCAGGGCCAATCGGCCCTGCCTTTTTTGTGTGTGCGGGCATGACGGCAATCTTGATTGCGAAAGTCCTTTCCAGGCTGGCGGGGCCTCGTCATCGGTCAGGAATGCCGTCAGGTGCAGGGCGTGAATCAAAAAAGACCATCCGGCTATTTTTTTGGAAACCCTTCATAATCGAGCCTGCAAGGTCATCGGACCCTACCAGGCCCACGCCCCTACATCTGCTTCTGCCGATCCCTGTAAAACTTCTCCTCGATCTCCTTGACCCTGGCCATCCTCGCGGGGTCGAGAAACAGGCGGTAGAGAGGGTCGTTCCGGTCAAAAGGCCGCCCCGCCAGCTCCCGCTCCAGGATGGCCATGACCTCGATCGATTTGTCGCATACGGGGTAGCCCTTGTCGTCGGTGGGGACGACGTCGTCAACAGCGACCTTCGTGATGTTGTTGATATCCACGAGCCGGATGTTGCCGGACGGGGTGAGGATCAGATTGCCGATGCCCGAAAGGTCGGGGATATACCCGGCCGTCGTCACCATGTCCCTCAGCCTGCCGAGGAGGCTTTCGGCGCTCTTCCGGGCCCTCCGGACCCGGACATCGGCATCGCCGTCGGATGCGGCCGGCATTCGCCGGCACAGCTCGGCAAGGTGCCCGGGGTAAACAAAGCCCCACGGGTCCAGGATCTCTCCCTCCACGAAGGCCTGAAGGCCGCACAAAAGCATCTCCCGCCTGCCGTCCCGGATGTAATCCACGATAAATTCGCTGGACGCCGCGATATGGCCCTGGCCGAGGCAGGCCTCGACGAGGCTGTACATCCGCGCTTCTTCAAGAACATCCGCCGGAGAGGCGAACCGCCGGGTGAAGATCCTCAACATCCAGGTGGGGCGGGCCCGCGGAAAGACCCGGATGCCGTCCACCCATTCGCCCTCGGCTTCCTTCCGCACGTCCCCGGCGTCCAGGACCTCCATGATCCGAGAACGCAGGCCCTGCCGGCAGTGCTTCCGGAACATATGGCGCCCGGTATCCCGGATGAAGTTCAATCCAACGATGTCGTCATGCCGGATATCGACCTTGTCCCGAATGTCTTCGTCCATGGTCATCTCCTCTCCCGAAAAAACGGCGGCTCTCCTGCGGCAGCGCGCGCAGGCTCCGCGTGCCGCCCTCTGCCCTCGCCCTTCCGGACAACTTCGGTCCGGGATCATATCAACCGGAGCCCGGGGAGTCAAAGCCAAAAGGCTGCCGTACCCGGCCTCGGGCGCCCCGGAAGTGATGGGGCGCAAAAAATATGGAGTTGACATTCCCTTTTTATACATTACTTTCCTGTAAAAATATTTTTAGTAATGTTTATACCCATCAACAGAGAGGAAGACACATGAAACACGTCATCGGTATAGATTTGGGAACGACGAACTCCTGCGTCTCGGTCATGCAGGGCGGCGAAGCCGTCATCATCAACAACGCGGAGGGGGGCCGCACGACCCCTTCGATCGTTGCCGTCACGAGCGGCGGCGAGCGGATCGTGGGGCAGATCGCCAAGCGCCAGGCGGTGACCAACCCCGAAAACACGATGTTCGGCGTCAAACGGCTCATCGGGCGGAAATTCGATTCACCGGAGGTCCAGAAAGACCGCCTCATCCTGCCGTACAAGATTGAAAAGGCGGCCAACGGCGACGTGCGGATCAACCTGAACGGCAAGCCTTACAGCCCGGCGGAGATCTCCTCGTTCATCCTGGCCAATCTCAAAGCCGGCGCGGAGGCCTATCTTGGCGGGGCGGTCACGGATGCCGTGATCACGGTCCCGGCCTATTTTGACGACAGCCAGCGCCAGGCGACCAAGGATGCCGGCAGGATCGCGGGTCTCAACGTCCTCCGGATCATCAACGAGCCCACGGCGGCGGCCCTGGCCTACGGCATGGACAAGAGCGGCGACCGCAGGATCGTCGTCTTCGACCTTGGGGGCGGCACCTTCGACATCTCGGTGATGGATATCGGGGACGGCGTCTTCGAGGTCAAGGCCACCAACGGCGATACCCACCTGGGCGGCGAGGATTTCGACCTGCGCCTGGTGGATTATCTGGCGGACGAGTTCAAAAAGGACCAGGGCATCGACCTGAGAACGGACAAGATGGCCCTCCAGCGCCTCAAGGAGGCCGCGGAGAAAGCCAAGATCGAACTCTCCACGACCTTGGAGACCGATGTCAACCTGCCGTTCATCACGGCCGATGCGAGCGGCCCCAGGCACCTGAACATCCGCATCACGCGGGCCAAACTCGAATCCCTGGTCTCGGACCTGCTGGATCGGCTGACCGGCCCGTGCGAGACGGCGATGAAGGATGCCGGGCTCCGCACCTCCGACATCGATCAGGTCATTCTGGTGGGCGGCATGACACGCATGCCGGTCGTTCAGGAGCGGGTGAAAAAAATCTTCGGCAAGGAGCCCCACAAAGGCGTGAACCCGGACGAGGTCGTGGCCATGGGGGCCTCCATCCAGGCCGCCGTCCTCAAGGGCGACATTACGGACGTTCTCCTGCTGGATGTCACCCCCCTCTCCCTGGGCATCGAGACCCTGGGCGGGGTGATGACCCGGCTGATCGAAAAAAACACGACGATCCCCGCCAAAAAGAGCGAGATCTTCTCGACGGCGGAGGACAACCAGACGGCCGTGACCATCCAGGTGCTACAGGGCGAGCGCGAGATGGCCAGCGGCAACAAGGTGCTGGGCCGGTTTGAACTGACAGGGATTCCCCCGGCGCCGCGGGGAATTCCCCAGATCGAGGTGACCTTCGACATCGACGCCAACGGCATCGTCAATGTTTCGGCCCGGGACGCGGCCACCGGCAAGGCCCAGTCCATCCGGATCACTGCAGCTTCGGGGCTTGACAAGGCCGAGGTCGACCGGCTCATCCGGGAAGCCGAGCTTCACCGGGAAGAGGACATTCGGAAGAAGGACCTCGTGAGCGCCCGCAACGAGGCGGACACCCGGATCTATTCGGCGGAAAAGAGCCTGCGGGACCACGGCCGGGCGTCGGATGCATCGACCCGGAGCACGATCGAGGCGGCCGTGGGCGACCTGAAACAGGCCATGAAAGGCGAAAACGCTGCGGAAATCCGAAGGATGTCGGAGGCCTTGACCCAGGCCCTCCACCGCCTGACGGCGGCCATGTATCAGAAAGGGCCGCAGGCATCGCAGGAAGACGGCGGCCGGCCGGATTCGGGACGCCCGGAAACACCCTCCGGCGGGCGGACGCGGGGCGACGATGACGTGATCGACGCCGAATTTGACGAAGTGGCTTAATATCGTCCCCGACGGCTCCCTCTGGGGCCCGGGTTTCTCATCCGCGCCTTGAGCCGGGGCAGCGCTCCTTCTCAAGGCCGCCCGGGCCAATCTCCGCCGGATTTTTCAGCCGAAAGTTGAATGACCGGCGGTGCATCGGCCCCGAATCCCATTTCCAATCCCATGACAGCGTATTGACAAAAGGCACACATCAATATAGCTTTCCATCATGAAACCCTTCGATTGGAATGACAAAAAAAATCAATGGCTCATCCGGGAAAGAGATATATCCTTCGAGCAGGTTGTGCTGAGCATTGAAAATGGAAAGCTGCTCGATGTGATCCAGCATCCAAACTCCGTCAAATACAACCGTCAGCGGGTTTATGTTATCGAAATTGAAGGATATGCCTATATGGTTCCTTTTGTGGAAGAGGAGGATGTCATTTTCCTCAAGACAATATTTCCAAGCCGAAGGTATACCGCTATATATCTTAAAAAGGATGAATCATGAAATTTCATGATCCGGAAGAAAGGGAATTGATGGAGTCCATTGAAACCGAGGAGTGGGTTTCCATTGATGATCTGGAAGAAGAAATCCAAAAGGCAAAGCAGGCCGCCAGAGCCACCCTTGCGAAAAGCGAAAGGATGAACATCCGCATCTCACCCAACGATCTGAGGAGGCTCAAATTAAAGGCGATGCAGGAGGGGATGCCGTATCAAACCCTGGTTTCAAGCATTATCCATAAATATGTGATGGGGCGGCTTGAAGAAAAGCGGGAATACAGGGAATCTCAGTTCGAGAAGCGGTGAAGCAGGCGCCGCAACACTCCGCCGATCCTGGAATCCTTACGGCTGAGGAAGGCCTCGCCGACCCGGGCCGCAAGCTCGGGCCGGCGCGCCAGGATCATTCTTGCCGCCAGTTCGGCGGCATCCGCCGTCAGGCCGGCGCAGTGGCGGAAATGGGCCTCTTTTTCATGCCGGACCGACCGGGTGAGCACCCTGCAGCAGGTCGCGCCGTGCGCTGCCTTGAAGGCGTCGTGCAGCGCCTTCGCGCTGTCACGGATCTCCCGGCGGTGACGGTAAGGCCGCTCCTTTCCCAGAAACAGGCCGCAGGCCAACTCGGCGCCGCTCAATGCGCCGCACAGGCACCCGCTCTCCCCCATGGCCGCGCAGAACGGGGCGGCGACGGCCACGGCCTGGGACTCGCTCAGACCCCCGTCAAGCCCGTGGTTCAAGGAGACCATGACCGCCTCGGCGCACAGGAGCTGGCGGGTCAAATAGAGGTTTCCGGCCCGCTCCCGGAGTCGCCCGATCAGGACCTCTTCCCCGGCCCCCAATTTCTTATTCAGGTTTAAAATATTCATTGCCGCCGTGTTGACGCGCCCCCCTCATTCAATTTTTTGCGCAGGATAGCCCGCGCCCTTCCACGCGAAAATTCCGCCCAGGTAGCGGTAGACGTTCTTGTAGCCGAGTCTGGCAGCCCAGGCGGCGCCGTTGTGGCTCCGGGTGCACTTGACAAATCCGCAGTATATCACGATGGGCTTTTCCTTGTCGGCTCCCAGCAGCTTCACAAAATCCTCCTGCGTTTTGCCGCCGGTCTCCTTGACGTCCCATTCCTTCATGTCGGGGATGGGGAACAGGAATTGAGCCGCCCCCGGGACGTGCTGCTTTTTGTAGCTCTCCTCGTAGGGCATGGTGTCGATGATCGTCATGCCCTTCCCGGCGTCGATCCATTTCTTGAGCTCCGGGGTGCTCACCACGTCGTATCCGCCCCGCCGAACATCCCGCACGAGACTCACCGCCTCGGCTTCCTTTTCCACTTCCATTTCAAACTTGTCCTTGGCCATGGCCTGAACGCAAAGTCCCAGGGCCAGGGTACATATGATCGCAAGCTGCAGAACCGGTTTAGCCATACGCATTTTCTGAACGCCTCCTGTTGAATCGTTTGTTGATACCCCCCATGATCTTTACCGGCCGAATGGCCCGGTATCGACGCCAGCCATACAGAAAGGCCACCCCCGCCAGCATGAGCAGGTCGCGGTAGAGCGTGGTCCGAAGCCCGTGAAATGCCCTGGATTCCGGATCCTCGGGGCCGAAGCACCCGCAGTCGACATCCAGACCCATGCGGATGCCGTATCCCAGGATCGCGACAAAGAGCGTCAGAAGCCCGGTGATCGCCGCCAGGCTTCCCTCGATGTCGAACAGCAGTCCGATGCCGGCAGCCACCTCCAGGACCGGCAGGGCGATGGCCGCGGGCAGGAGCAGGCTCTCGGGGAGGATGCCGTAGGCCTCGATCAGGACGGCAAAGACCTCGGGCGTGAGCAGCTTTGTGCTTCCGGCATAGATAAAAACCGCCCCGAGCACCCAGCGAAGCACCCTGTATGTCCAGTCGAACACGATCATGTTCCCACCGAAAGCGCCGCGCCGGGGGCGCCGGGGGCGCCGACCGACCACGGCCCCCGGGGATCCACACCCGGCGGCCCGCCGTTGCTCCGAAAGCCGAAGCGCACATCGCAGCGACGGCCCCATGTGCCATCTTGACAACGGTCGCAATGATAATGGATTGAATTAATTTTGCAAATAGATAATTTTGATGTATTTCCGCGCAGCGATCGAGAATATCGATACCATTCTCAGTCCGGCCTCGGGCCATGACCCGGAGGCGGCTTGTCCGGAGGTCCGTCCGGGTTCACGGCCGGCTTTTCGCCAAGAAATTTCCCGAAATGATACCACTCCAGGGGATGGCTTCGAACGGCCTCCGCCAGAAGATCGGCATAGTGCTGAACCGATTCCCGGATGACTTTCCGGCGCTCGGCGCGGGATGACGGCCCCACCCGGACCGGCGGGCTGACGGAAAATTCGCAGCGCCGGTCGCCGGTGCGGAAGGTGAAAAGGATCAGGAGCGGCGCCCCGGAGAGCAGCGCCAGCAGATGGGGGGTTTCGGGCAGACGCACCTCGTGCCCCAGGAAGGCCGCGGAGACCGCCCGCTGCCCCGGGTGCCAGAGCACATCCCCGGTCATGGATACCAGTCCGCCGGATTTCAGGAACGTGATGCCCTCGATGAGATCGAAGGGCGACGCCCTCCCCTCATCCACGGCGATGATCCGGATGCCGCTGTCGGCCAGGCTCTGTTTCTGGATGCGCTCGATCTGCTCCCGGTTCCGGGCTCCCATGTAGAGCAGCAGGGGCATGTCGGGCCGGCGCTGACGGAGCAGGCGGGCCGCCAGCTCCCAGTTGCCCAGGTGGGACATGAGGATGACCCCTCCGGTCTTCCGGTCGAGGGCCGCCGCCAGGTGCTCCCATCCCCGGGAGGTGCAGGCGATCTCGCCGCCCTCCTCCAACAGAAAACGGTCGAGGAAGACCCGGGTGAAATTCTGGTACTGGCCCCAGGCGCACCGGAGAGCATGAAAAGCGGATTTTTCGGGAAACAGTGCCCGGTAAAACCGGACGCTCTCGGCCACCCGCCCGGGAAAGAGAAGGAAAAACCCCATGGCCACGACCCTGGCCGAGATGCGGAAGAACCAGGGGCCGGTTTTCCGGGAAATGGCCGTGGAGATCCGGTAGAAGCGCTCGCTCACGGTGTTGGCGGCCGTTTCCCGCGGATGGTCTTGGGAACGAAGATCCGCCGGAGGATCAGGCGGGAGAAGGTCCTGGAATTTCGCATAAAGTCGATGAAGGGCCGGAAGTGTGAAATGCGCGGCATTCCCGGATGATAGCTGACCGTCACCGGCACCTCCCGCACCCGGATGCCTTTCCACCGGGCCTTGACCAGGACCTCCACCTCGTATTGAAAGCGCCGGGCCGCCACATCCAGGTGAAGGGTTTCCGGCAGGGGATAGACACGGAACCCGCTCTGGGAATCGGCCATCCGGGGGCCCCCCGCGATCCAGACCCAGAAATTGGAGAATTTGCGGCCGAAACGGCTGGTCCAGGGCACATGGACGCCGTCCATGCCCTCGCGGGCCCCCACCACGATGGCGCGCTCGCCGGGCCCCAGGGTTTGGATCATCCCCGGGATCTCGGCCGGGTCGTGCTGGCCGTCGGCGTCCAGGGTGACGGCCCACCGGGCGAACCCGGCAGCGCGGGCGAACCCGGTCAGGAGGGCGGCGCCCTTGCCCTGATTTTTTGGATGGCGCAATATCTCGATGCCCGGCAGGTCCCGGACCGCTTCATAGGAGCCATCGGTGGAACCGTCGTCCACCACGATCACCGGCATCCCCAGACCGGCCGCAGCCGAGGCCACCTCCCGAACCCGCCCCTCGTGGTTGTAGACGGGGATGACCACGGCAAACGCGCGCTGTTCCAGGTCAGGGGGCATGGGCCTCCAGGCTGTCGACAATCTCGCCGACGGCTTCGGGGATGTGGCCGCCGCCTTCGATATCGTCGCTGATCCGGCGAATGTCCAGATCCAGGGGCTGTTCATCGTCGTTCCAGACATAGGGCTTCCCGGCCGAGGGGGATTTTCCGACGGCCCGGAACACGGCCTCGTAGAGCCTGGCCCCGGCCGGCGACAGGGTTTTCCGGGCATCGCAGTGCCCGGCCACGAGACGGGTGCGCAGGCCGGCGGCCTGGACGCCGAACATCAGGGCCATGGCCATGTACTGGCGGAACATCTCCACGGACTGTCGGGCCAGGTTGGCCGAGCCGTAGCCCTGGCTGTTGATGTTCTGGTTGAACTGCTCGGCGTGGGTCGGAAACCGGTCCACCAGGGAGTTCCCGAGAAAGGAGAGGAGGGGCATGACCGAATTGCAGGAGATCTGAAGGCCCTTGAGGCCCACATTGACGCGACGCTCCGGGTTGCCCACCAGGGAGGGGGGGAGCCCCCCGCTGAATTCCGGGGCCACCAGCAGGGCGATCTGGACATCCAGGTGCTTGGCCAAGAGGCCGATATGATACCGCAGCTGGTCCATGCCCACCCCGATGTACTGCCCCAGGAAATTGCCGCAGTAGAGATAGTCGCCGGCCTCCGGGTCCACCAGGGGGTTGTCCGTGGCCGAGTTGATCTCCACCGCCACCTGACGGGCGACAACGGCCAGTCCGTCCACGATGGGCCCCATGTACTGGGGCAGGCAGCGGAGGGAATAGCGGTCCTGGACCAGGTCGTTTTCCGACCGAAGATCCTGGCCGTTCCGGATCAGCCGCGAGCCTTCCAGCAGCGCCAGGATCTGCGCTGCGCTCCAGCGCTGGCCGGGATGGGGTTTTTGCAGGTGCACATAGGGGTGAAAGGGCTGGGCCGATGCCGCCAGGGCCTGGAGATAGAGGGCGTGGGTGCCCATGGCCAGGGCCAGGAGCACCCGGGCATCCTGGACGCAGTGGGCCGCGATCCCGGCCATGACCGAGGTGCCGTTCATCACGGAGAGCCCCTCCTTGACCCCCAGCCGGAGCCGGGGCAGGCCCAGGCGCCCTAAGACGGTGAGGCAGTCCAGGTCGTCCTCTTTGCCCAGGCTCATCCGGAAGGAGGGATCCAGCCCCACGGCCGCGCCGATGATGTAGGCCAGGGGGACCAGGTCCCCGCTGGCGCCGATGGAGCCCCACTCGTACACATGGGGCGCGGCGCCCCCGTTGAGCAGATCCACGAGGCGCCAGACAATCTCAAGGCTCACGCCGGAGGCGCCCCGCATCAGGGCGTTGGCCCGGAGGAGCATGGCCGCG
>NZ_JBGSQX010000092.1:0-22696 GCF_041737845.1 Desulfococcus sp. | reverse complement strand
CGAGACCGGCACGGGGACGGTTGCCGTTTTCGCAGCCCTCACGGGCAGAGGCGCGGCCCGCGCGGGTTTGGGGGATGGGGCTTTCGGCGGCTCCACATCCTGAAGCGCCGGCGGCGGCGCATCCGGGGCCGCCAGTTCGGGTGGTTTCAGGTCAGGGGCTTCGGGTATTTCCGGGGTCAGCTCCGGTTGCGTCAACTCCAGAATGACCGGCATTTCCATTTCGGGCTCGGGTTCGGCTTCCGGCTCGGGCAAGGGTTTGCTCCGGACCGGCACCCGAAGATCGACGGATTCCAGAACAGGCAGGTCGGTGCGGACATCCTGGTCCAGCAGCAGCGGGGCCAGCGCGAAAAGGGCCAGGTTGAGGAGCAAGGCCAGGCCGGTCCCCAGGAGAACCTGCGGCCCCCGGAGGTCGGATAGCGCCCGGTCGGATGTCATGGCGACTGTGCAACGGCCGACACGGCGACGTTTTCCGCACCGGCCAGCCGGCACTGGTCGAGGACCGCCACCAGCCGGCCCGTGCTGCACTCCCGGTCCGCCTCGATCAAGACCCCGCCGCCCGGGTTTTCCATCAGAAACAGCGTCACGACGGACCGGACATTCCGCAGATCCACCGGCTGGCTGTCGACGAAGATATCCCCCGACGGCGTCACGCCGATCATCAGCCCCACGGCGTCCCCGGCCGCGGCCGATGCCGCTTCCGGGCGCCGGATCTCCACGCCGCTCTCCCGGACAAAGCTGGCCGTGACCAGAAAGAAGAGCAAGAGAATGAAGATCATGTCGATAAGCGGCGCCATGTTGATGTCGACCTCGGTGCTCTCCTCCAGGGCGCGCCCGGCCCCCAAACGGCCTCTCGATCTAAGCATGGGCCTGCCTCCGGTTGTTTCCCGGTTCCATTCCCCGTTCTATCCCCCGTTCTAACCATTGATCCACGGCCCGGTGAAAAACCATGAGATTTCCTTTGATGTCCCGCACTTTCTGGGCCAGGACCTGTCCGGCAAAGAGACCGGGAATGGCGATGAGAAGCCCGGTCTGCGTCGTGATGAGGGCCTCCTTGATGCCCGACGCCATGGCCTGGCTGTTGCCGGTTCCTTGAAATCCGATGACATGGAAGGTCTCGATCATGCCGCTGACCGTTCCGAGAAGCCCCAGAAGCGGGGCCACCGCCCCGAGGACCCGGATCGCGGTGAGATACCGGTTCAGGCGGGAGAGCTGCCGCAGGAACGCCGCCTCCCAGATGATCCGGTCCGTCTCCGGATCCTGGCTGCGATGTCCCAGGAAATAGGCCAGCACCGACATCCGCGAGCCCTCCGGGCAATGTGCCTTCGAAGCCGGTTCACGCCGGCCGCAGATCAGCTCGAAGGCATCGGCGAGTTTCAGCGGATGTCTGCGCACCTGCAGAAGCCAGAGGCATTTCAGCGCCACCATCTGCCACATCAGGAGGGAAACGATGATCAGGGGAACCATGACCGGACCGCCGGCCCGGGTATAGGCGGCCACCGCTTCGAGCCCGTTCATCGGCCGTTCCTCTGCCGCCGCAGCAGGGCGGCCATCATGGCCATGGCCTTCTCCTCCATGTCGGCCGCGATGGTCTGGGCCTTGCCCCCCAGGAAGGCGGCCGCCATCATGATGGGAATGGCCACGGCAAGCCCGAATTCTGTCGTGATCAGGGCCTCGCTGATGCCGCCCGCCATGAGCCGGGGGTCGCCGGTGCCGTGGACGGTGATGACCTTGAAGGTATTGATCATGCCGGTCACGGTGCCGAGCAGGCCCAGGAGCGGGGCGACGGCCGCCAGGACCTTGAGGGCCGACAGGAAACGCTCCAGCCGGGGCGTCTCCCTCAAAATGGCCTCGCTCAAACTGCTTTCGATGATGTCCCTGGGCTCGTTCCGCACCCCCAGGCCCGCCTTGATGACGTTGGCGGTCGGCCGGCCGGCCTGGGTATCGGCCGCGGCCAAAGCGCCCTCGAAATCGCCGCCGGCGACAAGACCGGTGACCGCGTTCATCAGGACGTCGGTGTTCTGGCGCACCCTCCCCAGGAAAAAGAGCCGCTCCACCACAAGCACGACCGCCGCCAGGCCCACCATGAGAATGGGCCAGACCAGAAATCCGCCGCTCTGGAGATCCTCCCACAAGGTCGCCCGGGTGGAAAGCTGCCTGAGGGCCGCGCCGCCTGAAACATCCATGTAGACGGCATCGGAGTCGCCGCCTGAATATCGCTTGAGGTTTCTCTCGATCCCCAGGCCGGGCGGCGGGGCGGTCATGAGCCTTCCGGAAACGGGGCTCGGGTGGAGATAGCCGGATTCCCCTTCATGATGAAAGATGGCTGAGAGATGCCCCAGCCGGCAGACCTCCCCCTGGACCGTCTGCCCCCGGCGATCCAGGTACTCGCCGGTTCGGGACATGATCCGGCCGGATGCCGCCATGTCCTCAAAGGCCATGTCCACCACGGCCCGGATGTCGGCAATGCCCGGGGTCTGGTCTTTTTCGAGAAGCGCCTTCAGCGTCTCCAGCCGCCCGGGCTTTTCCGCCGTATAGGGCGAACGCTCAGCCAGCCCCAGAAAATTCTGGACAAACTCATGGACAACGGCCGAAATGGCCTTCATGTCGGCGGTTTGGCTCTGAAGGGTTTGCGCCAGCGCTTCCCGCCGATCCCGCATCTCTCCGAGCGCTTTCTCTTCATCGGCCAGGGCGGCCCGTTCCTTTTCCAGGCGGCTTTTGAGATCCAAGACCGTTGCATTCAATGCAGCCCGCGCCTTCGCAATTTCGGTTTCGGTCCGGGCTTTTTCCTGCCTTGCCTCGGCCAGATCGGAGACGACCTCCCGGCCGACCTTTGAAAAATCACCGGACTGGGCCGAAAGCACGGCCGGCACGAAGAGCAGAAGCATCAGCGCGATGAGGCCCCTCATGGGTCCCCCGCCTCCGCGGTTGCGGCCGGCCGGCCCAGGGGCAATTCCACCAGGGATGCCAGGCGGGCATGGTCCGCCATCTGGAGTGCCTGCTGGATCCGGGATGCGTAGACGTCGACGGGGTCCCACCTTCTTGCCCCGGGGTTCCACCGCCAGGCCCTGCGGCCGCCGTCACCGACGGCGAACAGACCCAGGCGGCCGACGGAGAGCCGGTGGACGCGGACGATGCGTCCGTCGATGTCAAGTTCGGCTTCATCCGACTCGGTAAAATACCCGTACTCGATCTCGACGGCGAGGGCCTCCAGAAACGCCCGTGCCTTGGAAGGCAGTTCGGCGTCGGCGTCGTCCATGACCCGGAGGAGCTGCTGGATCCGGGCATCCCTTTCCTCGGGGTGAAGAGGCAGATCCCCGGTCACGAAGGCTTTCAGGCGAAGGACGCCCTCATCCAGGAACGGCCCCAGTTCATTCCGAATGGCGATGGATGCCCTTTCGGCCCCCGCGAGTTCCACCGCCTTTTTCTCCAGATCGGTGATGTAGATTGCCGCCTTTTCCCGCTGCCACCGGAGGCGCTTCAATTCTTTTTCCAGGGCCTCGGCTTCCTCCGTAAGCTTTTCAGCGTCGGCGGCCCAACGATCCCGGAAATGCTGGGTCTCACGCCGAACATCAACGGCGGTTTCAGCCGTTTCAAGCACGGCCCCGGCGGGCGGCCTCCCCGCCGGCCCCGCGGCCGGTGTCCAGGCGGCGCTTCCCAGCACCATAACGCAGCACGCCGCAAATCCCATGCTGCAACGGGCGGTCCTGATCCGGTTCATTCCTATCCTTTCCGTCACCTGCATGCCACAAATCCCTTCACCGATCTCAGCTTGACCGGGGCTTTGCCATCTTCACGGAGGCGCACAAAAAAAAAGCCAAGGAAGCATCTGACCCGCTGGTATCGGGTCCTGCCTTCTTGGCGTATTTGGGCTTGTAAAACGGTTCTATTTTTTCTGAAATCGCGATTTCATATCGCGTTGACTCTGTTGATTAGAAAAAATCACGGTCCTTGTCAAGAGCGGATTCCGGGGTCGGTGAATTTCTCATGCGGGCACCGCCCGCAAGACCTCAGACGCTGCCTCCATATTTTCTTCTTGACTTTCAGGATTCATTTTACCTATGCTGACGGATATTGATCAGGCGCTCACTTTGAGCTGAAAAGGGAACCCCGTGGAATTCGGGGACGGGCCCGCCGCTGTGTTCGGGGACGAAAGCCGCAGGATGCCACTGGCCGAAAGGCCGGGAAGGTGCGGCCGGTAGGATGATCCGGGAGTCAGAAGACCTGCCTGGTCAGAAGGGGCGTAAGCTGCGTGGACTGTGGCGCGGCCCCTGAGCGATGCGTGCATCGGCTGCTTTCTGTGGATAAAAAAGGGATATCCCGGATCGATTGTTTTCGGTCCGGGATTTTTTTTGCCTGTGCGATGGCGGTCTTCGCAGCGCTGACGTCATCGCATGATCGCTTTCTTTTTCCTATGATTTCAATTGGCTCGTTAACTGCCAACACCACCACGTCAACAAAAGGAGAAAATAATGACCCGAAAAACGATTGCCGCACTCATAACCTTTTTCCTGGTATCCCTGCTTTCCACGGCCGCCATGGCGACCGGACATCCGCAGGCATCCGGCCACTCGAAGGCCGATGAAAAGGGGCCGGCGATTCTTCTCGTGACCTTCGGGACCAGCATCCCCAGCGCCCAGGCGGCCTTCGCCAACATCGACGCCCAGGTCAAAAAGGCGTTTCCGGGCATGGAGGTCCGGTGGGCCTACACCTCCCATATCATCCGAAAGAAGCTGGCCAGGGAGGGCAAGCTTCTGGATTCGCCCGAAGTCGCCCTGGCGAAGCTGATGGACGACGGGTATTCCAGGGTGGCGGTCCAGTCCCTCCACATGATCCCTGGACTGGAATTCCATGAGATCCACACCAACGCCAAGAGGTTCGAAAAGATGGTCGGCGGCTTCGACAAGGTTTTCGTCGCCTATCCCCTCCTCTCCTCCAACGACGCCATGGACACGGTGGTGAAAATCCTTCCGGCCGCCATGATCCCCAAGGAGCGAACCCCGGGCGACGCGGTGGTCCTGATGGGCCACGGCACCCATCATACCAGTGACGCCATCTACTCGGCCATGATGTACAAATTTCAGAACGCCGACCCCAACATCTATGTGGGCACGGTGGAAGGCCATCCGACCTTTGATGAGGTCAAGGCGTTGCTCGTGAAGAAAGGCATCAAGAAGGCCTACCTGCTGCCCTTCATGTCCGTGGCGGGCGATCACGCCAGAAACGACCTGGCCGGCGACGACCCCGATTCCTGGAAGAGCATGCTGACTCTGGCCGGCATTGAATGCGTACCGGTCCTGAAAGGCGTGGCGGAATATAACGCCCTGGTCGATCTGTGGATCCAAAACCTCAAGACGGCCATGAAACACCTGGAGTAACCGGACGAAGGTCTGTCCCGGCGGGGCCGGAATTCCGGCCCTCCGGCGATAACCACAGGGGAACAGCCGATGGGAGCCTCACACCTCACAGAGAAAAAGGAGAAATCCATGCATATTTACTGGCGCATTCAGCAGGACCTGAACTGCCTGGGAGAAAAGATCATCTTTCACGACCCCGGTTTTATCCGGAGATTCCGGCAGTGGACGCGGAAAAACGCCGCCGGCCTCGCGGTTGCCGAGGGGTTTTCCCTTGAGGACATGCTCCGGACGAGCCTGAACTGAGCCGCATCCAGGCCGGCTATTTCAAAAACGGCGCGACCTGGCCGATGGGGCCGAAATCGAGCGCCATCTCCCGGTAGACCGGGCGCCCCAGGAAAAACGTATAGATCTCGTCGGCCTTGGCCTCGGGGTCGATATCCCGGAAGCGTTCCGGATAGAGAATCTTGCCGATGGCGTAGGCGTCGGCAAGGGCCGTGTCGATGTTGGTGGTGTAGGAGTTGAACGGCAGCAAAATATAGACCCGCCGGGTTTGAAAGGCATTCAGGGATGCGTAGAATTGGGGTTTTCTCCGAAAATCCTCGGCCACCAGGGCAAGCCCCCCGCCGTCGATGAAGATGACGTCCGGGTTGAGGCGGAGCAGGGTCTCCTTATCGACGAAGACATGGCTGCCGATGCGCGACGGCACCTGCTCCGCCAGGTTTCGGGCGCCCGTCCACGCCAGGGGGACGTAGCTGACCTCCGTGCTTTCAATGCCGTGGGCCCCGCGATATCCGATGCCGCCGACGTATACCCCCGGTTTCCGGTCTTCGGGGATGCCTTCGGTCCGCTTCCGGAGATCGATTCTCATGGCCTCGATGGCGCCGATGACCGTATCGGCCCGCTTCCCTCGGTTTACAATTTTTCCCGCGATTTCCAGGGAATCGTAGACCGCCTCGTCAAAGGTGGCGAAGGCCCCGTAGCTCAGTACCACCACGGGGATGCCCAGGGTTTTCTGGACCTCGTCGGCCAGGGCGGCGTCCATGTAGGTGGTGAAGATCACCTGGGGGGCCAGCGCCACCAGGGCTTCCATGTCCGGCTTCTTGTTGATGCCCGCAGGCCCGCCCGGGCCGCATCGGGGCAGCCTCGCCAGCTCCGGGTGGGCAATCCAGTAGGGGCGTCCGCCCGGGTTCGCTTTTTCCATGTCCTCCACCCCCGCCACCTTGTCGTGGGCCTCGAGGTAGACCATCAGCCGCAGGGTCCCGGGGCCGATGGCGATGATCCGTTCGGGGTCGCGGGGCGCCGTCACCGTCCGGCCGGCCATGTCCGTCACCGTCACGGGTTCGGCAGCGACAGGCGCTGACGTCAGGATCAGGGAAATCAACAGCCCGGCAATCCATCGAAGATATTTCATACCGCCTCCTTACCGATTACATCGGAATGACTACCGTTTTACCGTTCACCTGCCGGAGGGTGACCTCAACGCCGTAAACCTCCCGGATGATGTCGGCGGTCAGGCCCTCTTTTTCCACCAGGGCATACACCCGATGGTCCTTCAAAAACAGGAAGGTGTCGGCAAAACGGACGGCCAGATTGAGATCATGGATGGACACCACTGCGGAAAGCCCCTGGTTCCGGGCGATGCCGCGAATGAGGTCCATCACCTCCAGTTGATTCTTGAGATCCAGGTTGCTGGTGGGTTCGTCCAGGAGGAGCGCCCTGGGGGTCTGGGCCAGGGCCCGGGCGATCATCACCTTCTGCACCTCGCCGCCGCTCAGATCGGAGACCGGCCGGGATGACAGCCGCGTGAGCCCCATCTGCGCCAGGATCGTCTCGACCCTGCGGCAGTCGTCCGCGGAGACGGTCCAGCCCATGTGCGGCTTTCGACCGAGCAGGACCGCCTCATACACCGTGAGGGGGTCCGTGCCGTGCCGCTGGGGGACATACCCCACCCGCCGGGCCGCCTCCCTTCGGGTCATGGCCAGGAGATCCTCTCCTTCCAGAAGAACGCCCCCGGACTGGGGGCGGAGAATGCGGTTGAGGCATTTGAGCAGGGTCGACTTGCCCGCGCCGTTCCGGCCCAGGATCCCCAGGACCCGGCCGGGGGCAACGGAGAAGCCGATCCCGGCGAGCACCGGGTGGCTGTTGTAGGCAAACCGGATGCCCGAGACGTCAAGGATCATTTTATCCGCGATCATTTTATCCGCGATCATCGGCCCCCACTATCTGTAGCCCCGGACGAGCAGGTAGAGAAACATGGGGGCACCCAGAAAGGATGTCACGACGCCCACGGGCATGGCGCCCGAACCCACGATGACCCGGCCAAGGGTATCGGCCGAGAGGAGGAGCAGGGCGCCCAGGGCGCCCGAGAAGGGAATCAGGAGGGAATGATCGGCCCCCACGAGTCGTCGGGCCATGTGGGGCGCGATCAGGCCGACAAAGGCGATCACCCCGCAGAAGGCCGTCGCCAGCGCCGCCACCAGGGAGGCGGCCACCATCCCATGAATCCGGATCCGTTCGACGTTCACCCCCAGCCCGCGCGCGGTCTCCTCCCCGGATGCCAGGGCGTTCAGGTCCCAGCGCCGGCCCATGAAAAACAGGGTGACCCCGAGGACGGCGACGGTCAGGAGCCCGATGTCCCGCCAGTTGGACCGGGCCACGTCCCCGAAGGTCCAGAACACCACCACGGCCAGCTCGGTTTCGGTGGCAAGGTACTGGATCAGGATCGTGGCCGATGCGAAGAGCGACGACAGAGCCACGCCGGCCAGGATGACCGCTTCGGGGGTGAGGCGCTTGAGCCGCGCCAGAAGCAGAATGATGCCCGTGGCCGCCATGGCGCCGGCAAAGGCCATGGCCGTGACCGAGGCCATTCTCCCGCCGAAGACCACGATGGCCGATGCCGCGCCGAAGGCCGCGCCCTGGCTGATGCCCAGGGTGGACGGCGACCCCAGGGGGTTTTTCAGGAGCGACTGGATGCCCAGGCCCGATAGGGACAGCCCCCAGCCTACCACCACCGCCGTGATGATCCGGGGCAGCCGGATATTCCAGATCACCACGGATTCCGCAGGCGAAAGGCCGCCGGTGAGCGCCCGGAGCACCTTCCGCACCGTCAGGTCGTAGGCTCCCTGGGTGACGGCATACAGGCCCAGGACCACGATCCCGCCCCCCAGGACCCACAGGAGCAGCCGCTTCCGCCGGTTCGCCCGGCGGTAGGTCCGGGTGGCGACGCCCGTTCCATCCTCTCCATCGGATACACAACCCATTCCCTTCACACGCATCCCCCAAAATAAAAAAGCCACGACGGCGGCCTCCGTTTTTCGGAGGCAAAGCCTTCGTGGCTGTGTTGGACAATCCTGGATACTCAGTGTCCCACGGCTTCTGCCGCAGGTTCGTTGTTGATGCCTTAATTAACCGGAACCCATGGAGAAGTCAAGCCGTCTTTGCCGATTCTATCCGCTACAGACACCCGCGGCAGATTTTCTCTCCGCCGACGGTTTCCATTTTGGAGGGCATGGTCGGTTCACCGCACCGCGCGCATGGCGCGGAGGGCTCGATCCGGGCTTTTGCAGGCATCGGGATTTCGGCCGAGGTCAGGTTGAAGAGGGTTGTAGTCGGGGCTTCCAGAAGTTCGCAGCTTCGCCGCAGGTGAAGTTCCTGGAAACGCGCCCGCTCGCCTTCGCTCGCTTCTCCGGCCATGATCCTCTGGATCAGACCGGTGTGCTCCGGGTCCGGTGAAAAGGCGCCGGGGCGCATGGCCACCCGAACCCCCCGGCCGGTTTTGCGGCTGAGAAGGGTCAGGACCATCTTGCCGTGGTCCTTGTAGATAAAATTCCCCTTGCCGAAGGTGCAGCCGGTCAGGACCTGGACCGCATCGGCCGAGCAGGCATCCGTCTCCACGACGGCCACGATCTCCTCGTCCTCGGCCCGGTTCTCCGCAAGCCATTCCATGCCGGCCTTGGCCGCCCGGTAGCCGATGGAGATGCCGGGGCAGACATGGCCGTGGAAGGCCGCACACTGTTTGAATTCCTCGCTGTTCATGACCTCCTGCGCATTCATGATCTATCTCCTGTTTCGGGGTTGATGGTCAAAATACCGCCTCGGCGGTGATGAAACGTTGAATCAATTCTTCCACATCCTTTCTTTTACGTCAAACCCAACACGGCCCCAATTGACGCTTCGGGCCGATGCTGTCATAAAAACCTTGACCGATCCGGCGAATTTGGGTACTAACTCTCCTCAACTCGGCCGGCAGAAGCCCGCCGATGCACATCGCTTTACCAACCCATACCTAAGAAGCCACGAAGGCTGTCACTTCAAGAGTGAACCGCCTTCGTGGCTTTTGTTGTTTGAAAGCAGCACCTCCAAGAAGGATGGGCGTTATTGAACCGGGCATTGCGGACCTGGAAGATTTTCAGAAAGACTTGAACGTTTACTGAAACGCAGACGGAGGTGTTGAATGAAGAGGGAAAGAAGGATTTGTGTGTCGATTGCGCTGATGTTCCTGCTTGCGGGTGCCTCGGCCCTGGCGGAGGAGACGGTAACGCTCGATGCGATGGTGGTGAAGGGAAAAAAGCTCGTCACCCCCACCAAACAGACCCATGAGACGGTCTATACCGGCAGCGAGGTGACCCGGGAGGGGATCGCGGCCCAGGGAACCAAGGGTACCGTGAGCGTCTACGAGGCGATCAACGTGTTGCCGGGCATCAGCGTGGAAAGCGTCGACCCGTACGGACTGGGAGCCGAGCAGAAAAGTATCCGGGTCCGGGGGGTGCGGGGGTATGTCGGGTCCATGACCGTGGCCGGTGTCCCCAACTACGGCGGCAATCCCATCGGGCCGCGGGATTATCTCTACGATACGGAGAATTTTGAAGGCATCGCCGTCTACAAGGGGGCGGTGCCGGCGGATCTGGGCACCGGCGTCGGGGCCCGCGGCGGCGCCATCGAGCTGCGCCCGGATTGGCCCGGGGCCGATCCCGGTGCGTTTGTCAGCCAGGGCATCGGCGGCGACAGCTACAGCCGGTCCTTTTTCCGGCTCGATTCCGGGGCGATCCCGACCGTGAATACCCGCATGTCGGCCTCCGGCTCTTACACCGATGCCGAGAAATGGAAGGGCCCGGGGGATCTCGGCCCGCGGAAAAACTTCAATTTCATGTTGAGCCAACCCATCATGGCGCAGGACGAAATCCAGATCTGGTTCAACTATAACGACCTCAACCAGAACCTTTACAGGCCCCTCACCTATCCCGAGACGCGGGACCTGGAGGCCAACTATGAAAAAGACTACAACGCCGGCCTCACCGGGGTCGCGGCCGAGGATATCAATTACTATGAATACAACAGCGGCGACTATATCAACCGGGACTTCCTGTCCGTCATCCCGCTGACGTTTTCCGATCTGTTCAAGCTGACCGTCAAGCCCTATTATTCCAAGGAGGATACCGAGATTCTGCAGGGAAGCACCGCCATGGGCGGGGTCGTTCAGAAGCGCATGCGGGACATCGAGCGGTACGGCTTCATTTCCCAGATCGACTCCCGGTTTTCCTGGGCCACGGCCAGCCTCGGCTACTGGTTTGAATCCTCGGACATGGTCATCACCCAGGAGAACTACAATGCGGCGACGCTGGCCTTCAGGGGATACGGCATGGTCATGGAAAGCGAGGATGACGGCATCGGTCACAGCCCCTATCTCAAGCTGGCCGGGAGCATCGGCAGCTTCGACTGGCAGGCCGGCCTGAAATACTTCTACTACCGGGATCCGGCAAGCCAGGGCTATACCGCCGCCGCCCCGAACTACGAACTGGTCAAGGCCCCGGACCTCTATCGGGAGGAGAAAACCTACGATGAGCTCGAGCCCACCTTGGGCGTCACCTATCTTCTCTCTGAAAACCTGGAGTTCCACTCCAGCTACGGACGCAATCACATCCGCCCCTATTCGTATGTGCCCCTGGTCACCACCTACAACACCAACCGGGCCGCCTTCCAGGCGGCGGGGGTGACCCTGGACGACATGTTCAGCGGGTATGACATGGAGATCACCGCCACCGTCGAACTGGGCGCCCGTTTCCGTACCGAACGAATGGAGTTCCTGCCCACCCTTTTTTATGCCAGGCACGAGAATCTCCTGACCACGATCTATGATCCCCGGATCGGGCCCAAGGGGATCAACTACCAGCAGAATGTCGGGGAAGCCACCGGCTGGGGGCTCGATCTGGAGACAAATTTCTTTTTCGGAGACCACGTCACCTTCTTTTTCAACCCCTCCTACACCTCCCTCACCTACGACGATGACCTGACCTTCGCCGGCGCAACCCTGGACACCGAGGGCAACCAGGTGGTGGATATTCCCGAGTGGATGGTGAAAAGCGGCCTGATCTTTACCTGGGGCGATTTCAAGGTGATCCCCATGGTTCGCTACCTGGACGACCGATACGGCGACGCCGAAAACAAGGAGGAGATCGACGATTACTGGGTGGCGGACCTCAAGCTCGGCTACACCTGGAAAAACCTCTTCACGACCGACGCCCTGAACCTCTCCCTCGAATTCATCAACCTTTTCGACGAAGAGTACGTCTCCCTCATCAATGCCAGCGACGACAGCCGGGCCGGCAGCGCCAGTTATTACGTGGGGGCGCCCTTCACGGCGATGCTGACCGTCTCATTTGAAATGTAACCGTCTCGATACGCCGATGGCCGGTGGGCCATCGGCCCGGAAGGAAACCATGGAAACTGAAACGACGAATGAACTCATCCTGCAGCTCACCCCCGTCGGGGTGGTGCGAAGCCCCATCACAACCCCCATGCTCACGGCGGGTGAATCGGGCCTGACCCTGAACGAGCGCATGGACCGGATCAAGGAATACCATCGCCGCGTGAAAGAGACGGTCTGCCGGCTGGAGATCTTTCCCCGATGGGTGGAACTCCTGGACGGGATCGAGGGGTTTTCGCACATCCTCGTCCTCTACTGGCCCCACCTGATCGACCCGGCCCGGCGCAGCCTGAAAAAAGTCCACCCCATGGGACGCAGCGACCTGCCGCTGCAGGGCATTTTTGCGACCTGCAGCCCGGCCCGGCCCAACCCCGTGCTGGTGTCGGCGGTGCCCCTGGTGGGCAGAAAGGGCACACTCCTCGAGGTGGGCGGCCTGGAGGCGGTGGACGGCAGCCCCATCATCGATATCAAGCCCTATTCCAAAGCCTACCTCCAGGTGGAGAATCTCCGCGTGCCGGCCTGGATGGCGCAGCTCCACCGGGAGCTTGAAGACGAGTGAATCCCGGTTTGGGGGGGGTTCCGCAACAGGAGGGCGGCATCGAGGCGTTCTTCCGGAGGGAGGCAGAATTATGAAATACAACTCGGAATTCCACCATCGTCGGTCTATTCGTTTGAAGGGATACGATTGTTCACAGGTCGGAGCCTATTTCGTGACCATCTGCACTCAAAACCGCGAATGCCTGTTTGGGGAAAGGGGCGGGTTTGAAACCCGCCCCTACAATTTGACATCTCGCCGACTTAAACTTAACTTTTCTGCATAACCGGGTCCACGGAGGGCCCTTTTCGTCCTAACGGATTAGGAACAGGTAAAGGAGGATTTACCATGGAAGGAAAACACGAGCACAAACATCTTCACGGGCATGACCATTCCCACACCCACAGCCATGAGCATTCGCACGACGGGAAGCCCCACAGTCACGAGCATACCCATAAACATGCCCACGAGCATGTTCATGAACATCTCCACGAGCATGGTCACAGCGGTACCCCCAATGTGCATGATCATGACCACACCGGCGAGCACGGCGCTCACGACCATGACCATCCCGGCCATGACGCGGAAAAGCATGATCATGCCCACTGATCCGGCCTCGGGGGATGCATCTCGCCCCATTGACATGACGGTAACGATCCATCGAATGTAACAGCGTGACGGCAGGAGGGTCATACCCTGCCGTCACCTTGATTCCACGGCACCTGCCGGGGTCGTCGTCCCAAGTTAACGATTGACATCCCCTAACATTTCAATTAAAGGCATGGCATAACCCACGGATTGAAATCCGTTTTGTGCTGAACGATCCCTGTTTTTCCACATAGCAGCCAAGAGCCACGAAGGCGACGATCCCGCAAGCGACCACGCTTGAGGAGAGAATCCTTCGTGGCTTTTTGTTTGACGGCTACAACCCGTTCCAGATTGGAAACCACCTTTACCGAAGGAGTGTCAGATGCGCTCAAGCAAACCGATGGTCTTCGTCCTTGCATCAGCCCTGTTCATCCTCTTTGCCGTTCCGGCCCCTGCCCATTTCGGCACCATCGTCCCGTCCGACGACATCGTCACCCAGGACGACGTCAAGACCCTGACCATCGCGGTCAAGTTCATCCACCCCCTGGAGCAGCACTACATGGAGATGGTCCAGCCCAAGCAGTTCGGCGTGATGCACGGCGACAAAAAAACCGATCTTCTCGGCACCCTGAAGGAAGCCAAGGGCGGCAGCCCCGACCAGACCTCCAAGTTTACCTTCTGGACCGCGGATTACCCCATCAAACGGCCGGGGGACTATACCTTCTTTGTCGAGCCCACCCCCTACTGGGAGCCGGCCGAGGATCTCTACATCGTCCATTACACCAAGGTGTGCGTCAACGCACTGGGTCTCGAGGAGGGATGGGACGCCCCCGTCGGGATGGAAACCGAGATCATCCCCATGACCCGCCCCTACGGCCTGTGGACAGGCAACCTCTTTACCGGCCGGGTGCTCCTCAAGGGCAAGCCGGTCCCCCATGCCGAGGTGGAGATAGAGTACCTGAATGCATCGCCCGGAAACATCAGCGTGGTGATCCCGCCGGCGGATCCTTACGTGACCCAGGTGGTCAAGGCCGATGTCGACGGGGTCTTCAGCTACGCCATGCCCAAGGCCGGCTGGTGGGGGTTTTCCGCCCTGAACGAGGCGGACTGGACCATCGATCACGAGGGACAGAAGAAAAATGTCGAGATCGGCGCAGTTTACTGGGTGCATACCCGGGACATGAAATGAGAAGGATGGCGCAATGAAGATCCTGAGAATCGCAACGGCAGTGCTTCTGGTGACGGTGTTCTCCGCCGGGACCGTCCTGGCCCACAAGGTGAACCTCTTCGCCTATGTCGAGGCCGGGAAGATCCACACCGAGAGCTATTTTCCGGACGGCCGTCCGGTGGAAGGCGGCACGGTGCGGGTCTATGACAGCGGAGACGCCCTGCTGCTGGAAGGAACGACGGACAAGGCGGGGCTTTTCAGCTTCGCCATCCCCAAGGTCGATGACCTGAACATCGTCATTGACGCCACCATGGGGCACAAGAACAGCTTCAAGCTGAAAAAAGCCGAGGTGGAGGCCGGGAAATGATTCGTTGCAGGCAAACGCCGCTTTGGGGTAAGAAGATCCTCGCGTCCGCAATCATCTGCGCCGGCCTGATGCTCGTTCCGGCATCGTCCCCGGCGGAGACGCCCGCGGATCCGGGCAGCCCGGCCCTGGCCGCGCTGCTGGCCGAGCAGAACAGCACCCTGTCCCGCGAGTTGCGGCGCATCCAGCGGGAAATCGCCGCCCTGAGGGCCGATCTCGACAAGCCGGGTCTCCAGGAGATCTTTGCCGGAATCGGCTACATCTTCGGCCTCTTCGGGACCGCCGCCTTTGTGGCGAGCCGGCGCAGGGACCCGAAACCCAAGGAGTAAAGATGCACATTTCCGATGGCGTCCTCCCCATTTCCGTGACCATCGGCGGCTATGCGGCGAGCGCGGCCCTGGCCGCCTGGAGCGCCCGCCGCACCCGAAACGAAGAGCTGCCCAAGGTGGCAGTGGTAACGGCGGCCTTCTTTGTCGCGTCGTTGATTCACGTTCCCTTCGGCCCGACCAGCGTCCACCTGCTCATCCCGGGCCTCGCGGGAGCCCTTCTCGGGCCGTCGGCCTTTCTGGCCATCGGCTTGGGCCTGCTCCTCCAGAGCATCCTCTTTCAGTTCGGCGGACTCACCGCCCTGGGCGCCAACGCCCTGATGATGGGGGTGCCCGCGCTGCTCTGCGGCCTCTTTTTCCAGCGGCTCAAAGGCACCACGCGGCGGCGGCAGTCGATCATCGGCGGCATCGCGGGCGCCCTGGGGACCGCCTTTGCCGCCCTCATTCTGGCGTTGCTTCTGGCCACCGGCGGCGAGGACTTTTTCGGCGTGGCCAAACTCGCCCTGGCGGCCCATCTCCCGGTCATCGTCATCGAGGGGGTGGTGAGCGCCTTCACCATCGGCTTTCTGGCCCGGGTCAAGCCCGAGCTGCTGGATCCCGCCTTCGTGCACCCCGCAAAAATCGTCCATGGCTGACGTGATCCATATCGTTCTGCCCGCCTGGCAGTTCGCCGCACTCCTGCTGGCCCCCCTAGCCGTCCTGGCGGCGGCGGCGGCCGGGCTGCGCCGACTGGTGCGCCGCCGCAGCATGCAAAACGGGGACAAGGACTGGTCGGTGCCGCCGCTTGCGGACGCCGCGGGGGCGACGATCTTCCATCGCTGGGATATCCGCTGCAAGCTCGCGACCCTCATCGTCTACAGTTTTCTGGTGGCGTCCATCGGCCATGTGATACCGGCCATTGCCGCCGTGGCCGTCTCGGTCCTGGCCCTGGTGCTGGCCCGCTCCTCCCCCGCACGCGCCCTGATGCGGCTTCTGGCCATCACCGGCTTTCTCGCCATGTTCCTGGTGGTCATGCCCCTGTCCGCCCCGGCCCACCCGGGCGATACGGTCCTGGTCATCGACGGCGTGGACTGGATGGGCTTCAACCTGCGCGGGCTCTACAAAGCCCTGGCCATCACCGCCAAGGCCGCGGCCATTGCGCTCCTGATGGAGCCGCTCCTGACCACGGCACCCCTTCCGGTCACCCTCCACGGGCTCACGAAGCTGGGGGCGCCGGACATGGCGGGCCAGATGGTCCTCCTGAGCCACCGGTATCTGCACGTCTTCCGGCACGAAGCCGAGCGCATGGCGTCCGGCATGCGGGTGCGGGGCTTCCGGAAGCGCACCGACATCGAGACCCTGCGGGCCGTGGCCAATTTTCTCGGCATGCTCTTCGTGCGGAGCTTCGAGCGGACCGAGCGGGTCTTCGATGCCATGCGGGCACGGGGGTACCGGGGGCGGTTCCCGGCGCCGGTCGACCTTAAAATGCGGCCGGCAGACCTGGTGCTGGTTGCAGCCTGGCTGGCCGCCGGCGCGGCCCTGGTCGGCTATGACCGGATCTGCGGGTAAGGGGTCGCCATGATGCATGACCCGACCCCGCCGGTGCTGCGGGCGGACCCCGACCAGGCCCTCTTCCGCGTCCGGGGGCTTTCCTACCGTTACGCCGACGGCACCCCCGCCCTTTCGGGCATTGACCTCGACATCGCCCGGGGCGACCGGATCGCCCTGGTCGGGCACAACGGCTCCGGCAAAACGACCCTGGTCAAACAGCTCTGCGGCCTGCTGGCGCCGTCCGCCGGGCAGGTTGCCTACCGGGGGCGGCCCCTCTCCGGGGATCATCTCGACCAGGCCCGGCTGGAGATCGGCCTCCTCTTCCAGGACCCCGACGACCAGCTCTTCGGCCACACCCTCATCGACGACGCGGCCTTCGGGCCCTGGAACCAGGGCCTCGCGCGGGTATCGGCGGAAGAGGCCGCCCGCGTCGCCCTCGAACAGGTCGGGCTGGCGGAGATGGCCTACAAGGCCCCCCACAACCTCAGCTTCGGGCAGAAAAAGCGCGCCGCCTTGGCCGGCATCCTGGCCATGCAGCCGGAGGTGCTGATCCTGGACGAGCCCACCGCCAACCTCGACCCCCGCCAGGAGGAGATCTTCCTCAACCTGCTGCGGCATTTTCCGGGCACCCTCATCTGCATCAGCCACGACCTGATCTTTCTCTACGAACTCTGCGCCCGGGCCGTGGTGCTCGACCGCGGCCGCATCCACCACGACATCCCCCTGCGGGAGCTGGTCTCCCACCGGGCCTCCCTGCGCGAGCACGGCCTCGACTTCTCTTTCCGTCTGGTCGAAGCGGATCCGCTCCATTCAGGGCCTTCTGCCGCGGGACCGATCCGCAGACCGGTTCCGACGCTCTCCGGGAATGCCGCCCCGGCCCTGGTCTCCCTCCGGAGTTTTCACTACCGCTATCCGGACGGCACCCGCGCCCTTTCAGGCGTCGATCTCGACATCGCCTGCGGCGAACGCCTGGCCATCGTCGGCGAGAACGGGGCCGGAAAGACCACCCTCCTCTCCTGCCTTCTCGGCCTGCGCCAGGGCGAGGGAACCTTCCATTTCGCCGGCGAGCCGGTGACCGCGCGGCGCCGCAAATCCCTCTGGCGGCGGGTCGGCATGGTCTTTCAAGACTGCGCCGACCAGCTCTTCTGCCCGAGCGTGGAAGAAGAGATCGCCTTCGGCCTCAAGCGCCTCGGCTGTTCCGTGGCGGAGATCCGGGAGCGGGTGGAGGCCGCCCTGGCGCGGGTGCGCCTTTCGGGATTTGCGGCCCGGGTCCCGCTCCACCTGTCCGGCGGGGAACGCAAGCGCCTCGCCCTGGCCTGCGTGCTGGCCATGTCGCCCGAGCTCCTGATCCTGGACGAACCGACCGCCGGCCTCGACCCCGAGGGGGAGGAACTGCTGCTGGGGATTCTGGCGGGCCTCGACGCGACCCTGCTCCTGGTCAGCCACGACATGTTTTTCGTGGGAGAGCTGACCCGAAGGACCCTGGTCATGCACCAGGGCGGGATCGCCTGCGACCTCCCGACCCGGGAATTCATGCGGGACGATGCCCTGGGCAGCCTCAACGGCCTCGCCTTCACCTACCGGCGGGACTGCGGCAGCGAAATCCGGGAGCTGCAGCATGAACACGAGCACAGCCACCCCCACCTGCACCTCCACGAGCACCCCCACCGGCACGACGGGGTGGTCCACGCCCATCCGCACGAGCACGCCCACGACCACCCCCACCGCTTTGTGCACCGTCATGACCGCGGAAACGAAGCCCATGACCACGAGCCCCACCGCTTCCACGAGCACGGCCATCCGGGGCACGAGGCCGAACCTCACGATCACGGACACGATTGAACCGCAGGCGGCACCCCGGGAACGGGATTGACGGCCGGCGGCCGGGCTGCAAAATCGACCGCCGGTTTTTTCAGGCGCCTATCCTTCCTTGATGATATCCTTGAAAGTCTTCCGCATCTCCCGCTTCAGGATCTTCCCCGTGGGCGTCTTGGGAAGCGCGTCCTGAAAGATGACCTTCTTGGGGACCTTGAACAGTGCAAGATGCTTTCGACAGAGCTGGATGATCTCCTCCTCCGCGATGTTCTCGCCCTTCCGGGGGACGACGACGGCGGTGACCGCCTCGACCCATTTGGCGTGGTCCACGCCGATCACCGCGACCTCCTCCACCCGCCGGTCCTGGTAGATGACCTCCTCCACCTCCCGGGTGGACACGTTCTCGCCGCCGGTCTTGATCATGTCCTTTTTGCGGTCGACCACCGAAATATACCGGTCTTCATCCAGGACGCCGATATCCCCGGAATGGAACCAGCCCCCCCGCATGACCTCCTCGGTCTTTTCCGGCTCCTTGAAGTACATGATCAGGGCATGGGGCCCTTTGCCGCAGATCTCCCCCGGAATGCCCGGGACATCGATGGCAGCACCCAGGTCATCCTCCAGGCGGGTCTCCATGTTGAGACCGGCCATGCCGGCCGATCCCAATTTTGAGAGAGCGTCCTCGGCCTTGAGGATGGTGTGGTAGGGCGCCAGCTCCGTCTGGCCGTAGTAGTTGTATATGCCCGCCCCGGGAAGCCTTTCCAGCATTTCCTTCAACACCTCGATCGGCATGATGGAGGCCCCGTAGTAGCACTTTTTCAGGCAGGAAAGGTCGTGTTTATCGAAGTCGGGATGCCGCATCATGCCGATCCAGACCGTGGGCGGGGCGAAGAACATGGTGGCGCGGTGGTGGGCGATGGTCTTCAGGATGCCGCCGATATCCGGCGTCGTGAGGATGTTGGTCCCGCCCACCCAGAACACGGGATTCATGAAGACGTCCCGCTGGGCGCAGTGATAGATGGGCAGCGCGTTGACGTTGATATCGCCCGATTCGTACTTCCCGTCGATGATGGCGCCCATATACTCGGCCATGAGGGCCTGATTGCTGATGATCACCCCCTTGGGCAGGGATTCCGTGCCGCTGGTGTAGGTCATCTGGCAGGGGTCCTCGATCCGGAGGACTGCCTCGGGCTCGTCCGCGGGATAGGCCTTGTACCAGGCTTCGAAATCCCTGAACCGGTCGTCCGGCGGGGCCTGGCCGGCCATGTCGTCGGACCAGATCCGCGTGTGGACCGTTTTCATGTCGTCCAGGACGTCCGCAACCAGGCCATAGAGGGCGTCCTCGACGATGAAGACCCGGCTTTCGGAGTGGTCGATGCAGTAGGAGATGTCCTTCCCCTTGAGGAGGTAGTTGATGGCCAGATAAACCGCCCCGATCTTGCAGCATCCCAGCCACGTCAGCACATGGTGGATGGTGTTGTGGGCCAGGATGGCCACGCGCTCGTATTTCTCCACCCCCAGGTTCAGGAGGGCATTGGCCACCCGGTTGCTTTCGGCCTCCAGTTCCCTGTAGGTCATGGATTTGTTTCCGAAGATGATCGCGGTCTTATCCGGATAGTGATAGCTGCTTCTCCGGACCATGTCCGCGATCACCCATCGGTTCACGCGGTTGTAACGGTTCATGAGAAAATCAAGGTTTTCCTTGTTGAGGACGCTGTACCTGGATTTGTCTTCCTCCGACAGCATTATGCGCTGATGTGACATGTTCTTCTCTCCTTGTCGTATTGGCCTAAAAAGGCAACAGGTCGATCCCATCATCTCCATGGCAGGCGCCATGGCCCATCCTCTTTTATTTTCCGCCGAAGGCGTCATCGGAGATGTCCACCGCGATGCCGTCGCAGCCCTGGATCACGTCCATCTTTCCAACGCTCACCGGAAGGACCGTACGGATAAAAAACCGCGCGCCGGCGATCTGCCCCTCATAAAACGCCTCGTCCTTTTTCCGTGCGCCCTTCTCCAGGTTTTCCGCCGCCACGGCGGCCCGCCACAGCAGCATCCAGGCCATGACCACATCCCCCGTGACCTCCATGAAGGCATAGGCGTGGGCGTAGGCGGTCATCATCCGATCCGACCTGGCGGCAAGGGCGATATGGCGGGCCGTCTCCTCCAGCCTGGCTGTCGCCCGCTCCGTCTCTCCGGCCAGGCCCGCAAGTGCGTCGAACCGCCTGGCGTTCTCCACGGTCTTCCGGATCTCGGAAAGGAGATCCCCGAAGGCCCGCCCATGGTTCAGCGCCAGCTTTCTTCCCAGGAGGTCCATGGCCTGGATGCTGTTGGTCCCCTCGTAGATGTGAGTGATCTTGCAGTCCCGGAGATACTGCTCCTGGGGGTATTCCCGGGTGTAGCCGTATCCGCCGTAGATCTGGACCCCCTGGCTGCACACCTCGAAGGCCCGGTCCGTGACATACCCCTTGGCGATGGGAATGAGCACGTCGATGATCCCCTGGCGCCGGGCATTCTCGGCCTCGTCGCCGCCGACCCGGATCCTGTCCTCCAGGAGGCCGATGTAAAACAGCAGGCTCCGGCATCCTTCCGTGACGGCCTTCATCCCCAGGAGCATGCGCCGCACGTCCGGATGCTGGATAATGGGAACGCCCGGGGCGTCTTTGCCGGTTGCCTGAATGTGCCGCCCCTGGACCCGCTCCCTCGCGTAGTTGAGGGCGTTCAGGAAGGAGGCGGAGGCGCATCCCAGAGCCTGCATCCCCACATCCAGGCGGGCCTCGTTCATCATGACGAACATGGCCCGCATGCCCTTGTTTTCCTCCCCCAGGAGGGTTCCCAAGCACCGGCCCCTGGCGCCCAGGCTCATGGAGCAGGTGGGGCTGCCGTGGATGCCCATCTTCTCCTCGATGCCGGTGCAGACAAGGTCGTTGGGCTCGCCGAGACTGCCGTCGTCATTGACCCGGATCTTGGGAACGAGGAAGAGCGATATCCCGGCGGTGCCGGCCGGCGCGCCCTCGATCCGTGCCAGGACGGGGTGGATGATGTTTTCCGTGAGGTCCTGCTCCCCGCTGGAGATGAAGATCTTGTTCCCGGTGAGGGTGTAGGTGCCGTCATCGTTCCTCACGGCCGTCGTGGTCAGGGCGCCCACGTCCGACCCGGCCTCCGGCTCCGTCAGGAGCATGGTGCCGCCCCACTCGCCGGCGTACATTTTTTTGAGGAACAGGGCCTTCTGCCGGTCCGTGCCGAATCGCTCCACCAGCTTTCCGGCCCCGTGGGCCAGGAGGATGGTCAGGACAAAGGGAAAATTGGCCCCGTGAAAATAATTCTTCACCGCGAGCGAGACCGTGGCCGGCATGCCCTGGCCGCCCCACCCGGGGTCGTCGCACATGGCGATCCATCCCCCTTCCCTGAAAAGGTCGTAAATCCGGTGAAAGGATTCCGGGACCGTCACCCTGCCGCCGTCAAAGGTGCATCCCTCCTCGTCCCCGCTCTTGAGCGCCGGCATCATCTCCTTGACGGCCAGGCTGCGGGCTTCAGAGACGATCAGGTCCACCGTCTTGCGGGTAAACTCCGCAAACAGCGGATGCCCGCTCAGCTCTTCCACCCTAAGTTGTTCATGGAGCACAAAATCCACATCTCTTCGGTCTGCGACTACTTGGGCCATACCCCCTCCACATAGCATTGATGGTTCCGCAACATTCCGATACCGGCGTTGCGCCTCTTCCGCGTCCCTGCGGCGCATCATAAGTACACCGTATTCCTTGGGATTTGCAAGACATATCTCGGGGTTTTTTCAAATTTACATAGATATCGGAATTTTTATAGATGCATCAACCTTCGAAATGATGAGGCCGGGCGCACGAATGATTCCCTATGACAGGCAAACGGTGCATCGGAAACGGCATGCAGCACGCCGCAAGACAACGGCGGGTTGCGGCAGGCTCCTGTCGATCGGAGAAATGGGCACCCCTCACCCCGGATAGGGGTGAGGGGCCTCGGTGGGGGGGTATGGACGCAGGGGGGCGGGAAGGCTCAGGCAATGATCATGATGACATCGCCCGTGGCCACCTCGGAGCCCTTCTGCACCCGGATTTCCTGAACCACGCCGGAGACGGCGCAGGTCAGGTTGTTCTCCATCTTCATGGCCTCCATGATCGCGACCGTCTGGCCGGCGGTGACGGTATCCCCGACGGCCACATTGATTTTGAGGATCAGTCCGGGGATGGGGGCCGCCACGGTTCCGGTGCCGACGGCGGAAACCGGCCTCGGGGCCGCGACCGCAGCCTTCGGGGCCGCCGACGGGGCTTTGGGGG
>NZ_JBGSQX010000022.1:0-20145 GCF_041737845.1 Desulfococcus sp. | reverse complement strand
CCCGCCGGCGGGCCCTGCGCCCACCACCAAGATGTCGCAGGATATCGCTTCCGTCATGCTGCCCGTCCCCTGCCGCCGGCATCCGTGACCGCCCGGAGCACCGTCGCGAGAAGCGCCAGGTCCAGCCGGGTCTGACTTTCGAACCGCCCGGCGTAGGCCTGCTTTGCCTGGTCCAGGTCATAGCAGGTGGTGTTGTCGATGTCGAGCAGGATGCCCGGCAACCCGGATCGTTGGAAATCATCCACGTGCTTGGCAAAAAACGGCTGGCAGCAGCAGCCGATGTAGGCCGGCACCCCGGCCGCCTTCATCTTGGTCAGTTCGCCCCAGAGGTCTTCAAAGCTCACGATGCTGACGACCTTCATCTTCCTCAAACGCCCCATGTTCCATGCCGGACCGACGGAGCATCCGGCCTCCCCGCATGCCCGGCATCCCTTCTCGTACCGAAGGTCGCATCCGGTGAATTTGGCGCAGTAAGGCAGGAGCAGCACCGACGGCAGCTTTCGGACGACCGCATCAAAAGATCCGTTGGCAAGGGAGATCATGTTGCAGTGCGCCAAGGGGATGCCGTATTTTGCAATGTCGATCTTCTCCAGGCACTGGTCCAGGGGCTTGATAAAATCCTCGAAGGGCAGCCCCGGAATGGTCATGCGCCCGTCGTCAAAACAACCGCGGATGACCGAATGCAGATGATCGCGGTCCAAAGGCGCTCCCCGCAGCCCGGCTTCCAGGTCGTAGAGCGCCCGGCCGGGAAACGAGAGAAAATCGCCGGTGATGTAAATGTCCTTGAGACGCTTCCGGGGCAGGTCCACCACCAGGGTGAAGCGGACCATCCCGGCCGGGGCCTTGTAGGACGACTGCACGGCCTCGCGCTTCCGGAACCGGGGCCTGACGGCGTCGATCCAGCCGGGGGATCGAAAATGCCTGATCCTGCTGGTGAACCGCCTCTCCTCCTCGCGCGTCAGTCCGCCCGGTTCAAGCCGGATGTCCAGGCATTGTTCAAACCCGCGCCGGATGGCCTGCTTGAGATCCCCAAGTGCGGGAGTATCGCCCGTTTCCCATTTCAAACAGGTCACCCTGTCCTTGACCGAATCGATCTCCTTGGCCTTCAGTTTTTCCACGGGGATCTTGAGGGCCCTCAGCATCGTGTCCACATCAAAGTCCACCAGCATGGTGCCCTGAAACATGAAGGCATCGCCCGAATCGGTGCCGCCGGTGCCCGAAATCTTGCGGCCGTTCACTTCGATGTCGTTGCGCGGCCTGAACTCCGCCCGGACGTTCAACAGCGCGAGGGCCGCCACCACGGGATCGCACAGGGCCTTGAAAAGCCGGACGTTGGGGAGGATCGCGTTGAAAAACGCCTTTTCGCAGAAGACTTCCCATCCCAGCTGGTTTTCATCAAAAAAAACGGCCCCTCCGCCGGTGATGCGCCGGTTGATGTCGATCCCCTTCTCCCTGCAGAAATCGGTGCGGATCTCCTCGGAAACAGCCTGGTGAAACCCCACCAGGACCGCCCTCGGTGAAAACTGGAGGAAGCGGATGGTGTTGGGGCTCCTGCCCTGGGCCTTGAGTTCCAGGAGCGTTTCGTCCAGGGCCATGTTTTCAGCCGCCGTCATGGGCGGCGTGTCCAGCAGTCTCCAGTGCTGCATATCGCATCCCGTTCATCGTCAGTGCGCCGCGGCAGGATCGCGGCTATGTTTCGCACGTCAGGGCGTACGCCACGTCGATTTTTCCCAGCAGGATTTTGGCCACCTCGCACCTGCGCGCCGAATTGAAAAGGATGGCTCGCTCCCGGATGCTGAGGCTGGAGCCGACATCGATGATGACATCAAAGCGGGTTTTTGGGGCATTGCCGGTTTCGGTCGTGCAGGTTACCCGCACCTCGAGCCTCTCCAAGGTTATTTTTTTGTGGTCTGCGACCGCAGACAGGGTCAGGACGATTCAGCCTCCCAGTGCGCCGGCCAGATGCGATACGGGACAGCCATGGCCGGTTCCGGCGCTGTTGGCGCCCGTCATCCAAAAGCGCGCCTGCCCGAGGCGGACATCGGCGCCTTCATCCGTCAGTCGAACGGTCGCGGAATATTCGCCCATGGGCGTTCCTTTCCAAAATCGATCTCATCCTCAATGCCTATCCAGCCTGCCCCCTGTCCTTGTCATCCCCGCCGGCAACCGACCGGTGCAGGAGCTGGACGATGTCCATGACCTGGATGGGAACCTTGTTTCTCTTCACATAGGTGGTCATGGTGCGCACGCACTGCTGGCAGGCCGTCACCACCGCCTGGGCGCCCGTTGCCCGGACCTCTTCAATCTTGTTTGCGGCAATCTTCGCCGACAGCCCGGCGTCGATCATCTCCAGGTTGCCGCCGCCGCCGCAGCAGGAGCAATCCCCGCGGTTTCGCGCCAGCTCGACGAAGCGTATCCCGGGGATGGCCCGCAGGATATCCCTCGGGGCGTCGTACTCTCCCGCGCCCCGCCCAAGATCGCAGGGGTCATGGTAGGTGACCGTGAGATCCAGTTCGTGAAGGGGAAGGCGGCCGGAGTTGACGAGTCCGCTCAGAAATTCGGTGACATGGGAGATACCGACCCCCGGGGGGTAGTGCTCCTGCCACATCCTGTAGCAGGAAGGGCAGGCGAAGACCACCTGTTTCGCCCCCCTGGCCTTCACGGCATGGAGGTTGTTTTCCATCAGGGCGCCAAGATGCCCCCCGAGGCCCGCGCCAAGCAGGGGAAACCCGCAGCACCACTCCTCTTCGCCCAGGAGGGTGAAATCGACCCCGGCCGCATCGAAAATCCTCACCAGCGCCATGGGGATCTGCCGGGCCATGGGGAAAAAAGAGGACACGCAGCCGGTAAAATAGACGATATCGGCCCGGTCCTTGACATACCCGTGATCCGGGGCGTCGGGCATGTCTTCCACCCACCCGGCCCGCTCTTCGTTGTCCTCTCCGAACACGTTGTGGCTTTCCGTCATGTTTTTCAGGATCATGTCGATCTTACCGGGATAGGCCTCCGAATCCACGAGATCCCGGCGAAGGGAATGCCAGAGGCGGGTCAGGTCAATCCCGACCGGACAAACCCGGCGGCAGTTCCCGCACAGGGTGCAGCGGAAAACCGTCTCGCTGAAAGCGCGCAGCTCCTCCGGCGAGGGCGGTTTAAGGCGGAAAACCCTGCGCCAGAAATCCGTCCGCCGCTTCAGTATCCGGCCAAGGGCCTCGATCCGCCAGATCGCCGACAGCTTTCCATCGAGGCTGCCGGCAACCGCCGGGCAGACCCCGGCACAGGCCTGGCAGTGGGTGCACGCCTGCATCTGCAGCAGTTGGGCGATGTCGTAGTTCCGGTTCTCCATGTCAATCCTGTTTATATTTCTCAATATCCTCAAGAAGCCATTTTTCAATGTCTGCGGGGTCGTGGAGCAGATCCTTCAGTTCTGCCATGTCGTCCGGCCGGATCCGGTACATCCACCCCCGGCCGTAGCAGTCCTGGTTGATGAGGGAAGGCTCCGTCTCCAGGGCTTCATTTCCTTCGATCAGTTCGCCGTTGACCGGCGCGTTCACCTTTCCCAGCCATTTGCCGGATTCCACCTGGGCGAACTTCTTGCCTACCGCAAGCTTCTTTCCCGCAAAAGGAATCTGCACAAAGACAATGTCTCCAGCCAGCTTCTGGGCGAAATCGTCCATCCCCATGACCAGGATATCGCCCTCTTTCCGCACCCAGTAATGGTTTTTTTCGTAGTAGAGGTCTTCCGGGAGATGGTACCCTTGGATTTCCATGGATTCGTTCCTTTCTGTTGAATGCCTCGCGGACCCGGGACGCGAACGGCCGGCCGCTCGCGGTTTATTATCGGGAATGTCCGGACGTTGGGTGCCGGGCGTCCAGGATCAGCGATATGGGTGCAGTGATGATGTGGGACATGTGCGTAAAAGGAATCAGCGCCGCGAAACCGCCGACCAGGATCGCATGCAGATACCAACCATATCCGTAAATGGTTGTCAGTCCGGTCATGCCCTTGAAAAGCAGGCTCGCAGCAACCCCGAAAAACGCCCATGCCGCGCCTTCGGGCATGCCCGTCATGGCGATCCGCAGCCCCTCCAGGACAAATCCGACCAGAACGATGAGGCCGATCAACAGGGGCATCCCCCGGCCCGGTTCGGGCAGCCCGGTGAGCCCCTCGATCCCTGCTTTCCTCTCCCGGACGACCGCGCCGGCCGCGCCCGCCAACATCATGGCGCCCGTCAGGTCGAAGGTGAAGGCGCGAACGGCGCTGTTCTTGTCCAGCATGGCCCGGGTGACGGGCAGGTCCGGCAGAAGGATCGAAAGCGCGAGGGCCGCGATGCCGAAAGCAAAGCGGAAGGCCATCGGGTAAACGATCAGCGCGTGGATGAGCCAGCGGACCCGGGACAGCCTGAACAGGCGCCGCATCAGGAACACCTCAACGATCAGCGTATTCAGTATCCGGGAGAATCCACCCCTCAAAAAAGCGCCGGCCGCGGATCGAATCATCGGGAGGATTCTTCCGCCCAAAGGAGCGCCCTCCCGGCCGGGGATCGCGGCAGCCCAGACCGCCCCCAAACCAGCCGCGCCGAGGAGGAACACGACCAGGGCAACGAGGGTGACCGTATCGCCCGCCGAGACGGTGGCGACATGGCAGGGCATGCACAGAACGCTTTTGGGAGGGAGGACCGTGGATACCGCGCCCATCGCATTTCCCCGGAAATGGCAGGTCCCGCACACGTCCTCTCCGCCGGTTCTGATCGCCTGATGGGGTCCGGGCGCCGGACCGGGCCGGAAATCCCCGCTCCAGACGATGCGCCCCGAACGCGGATCCCTCGCCGCGACGCCCCCTTTCACATGGCAGGCCCTGCAGTCGACCCGGCTGTGGGCATCGTGGATGACCTTTTCATCGTGGGGCGCATGGCACTCCCGGCAGTCGATCGGGGGCGCCGCTTCATGCTCCGGCGTTTCGGCCCCGGGATGGCATTCCAGGCATCCGACGGCCCTGTGAACGGATGCCCCGTGATCCGCCGACGCCGCTTCATGGCACTCCGCACACTGAACGTCGGTGTCGCCGCCGGGGTTGACATGCGCTGCCGCGGCCGGAAAACTCCCGGCGAGAAGGGTAAGAAGGAAGACCCCTGTAGTTTTCATAGTTGTTTTCATTCTATATTATTTTCAATGAACTGGCAATCCATCCCTTGTCGGTCGACCGTCCTGCAATTCCTTCATGTCCGGAGCAAAGATGCCGCTTTTTTCAGCGAAAGCCATGGTCCGTCCCACATCCACGACCACGGGGCCATCCGCTGAAATGCGGACCGCCGCTCGCCGTTCCTTTCGGATCTCCAGTTCCCGTTCGCCGTCCAACGCCACCACGCAGGGATTGAATGCGATCTCGATTTCATCGCCGGGTGCCATGAGCGCGGCATTCTCCACGCGCACGGCTTCAAAGACGCCGGGGGCGATGGGCGCGGTGACCGGCCGCCCGCTTTCGCCCAATGCCAGGTGCATGCCCAGCGGCTCTTCCGGGGCGATGGAACGGAGCATCCCGCCGATGGCGGAAAATCCGATGCTGACCGGGCTGGCGCGGTTCAGGAAAATCTGGCGGATCGTATCCGTCTTCCAGACGGCACGGGAGCCGATAAACATATCGTCGCAAACCACGGCATCGACAATGGCGATATCAAGAACCTGCCCTTCGGCCACCACTTCAACCCGGGTGGATCTGAAGGTTCCTTCTTCCCGGGGGACCTTTCCGGCGGCGATCAGGCCCGCGGCCAGCCCTGCGATCGTTCCTTCAATCATGTACGGGAAGACGTTGTTGGTGCCGGTTGAGACCGGGAGCAGGGGAACCCTGCGCGTGCCCTTGGCAACGACGCGATTGGTGCCGTCGCCGCCCAGGGTGATAATGGCGCCGGCGCCGGCGCCATCCAGGATCTCTGCGGCGCGCATGGAGTCTCTCTGATCCGCCCTGGCGTCAAACTGGAGGGGTAAAATGTCCATGCCGATTTTCAGGCCGTCAAGCGCCCGCTCCACGATCCCGTAATAGTCGGGCATATAGCGTATCCGAGCCACGCCCGCCGCCGCAAGGCCAAGCAGGATCCGCCGCACGATCCTGACCTTCTCCTGGTTGTTGAACACGCTGCCGTATGCGACCAGTCTGCGGATATCGGTCCCGGAGGCCGGATTGGCGATAATGCCCACCAATGACATCTTGAGTCCTTTCTTCCGTCGCCGCAACGCAGGCGCGGCGCCCGGAGCCTCTGCCCTATACCGGCGACACCAGAATCTTGACGTTCGATTCCTGGTTCCTCAGCGGATCTTTAAGACCCTTTTCGACGACTTCAGCCGGTGTCTACCTATTCTTTGGCGGTTTCAAGTCTTTTCAGGCATCGGCTTGACAGGAGCAGTCCTTCAGACCACAGACGGAGCATACGTTAACGCCTTCTTTTTTCACGATACCGTAAAACCCGAAATAGCAGACGAATATCAGCAGGATAAGATTCAGAAGGTCGACCCACGTCAATGGATCGCCGCCGAACCCAGGGACGATTGCCGCTTCATGCAGAACTTCTACAGCAAACCATTTCATATAGATGACAAACGCCCCGATCCCTAAAGCATAACTAATGATGACTCTCGCAATCCGGTTCATTAAAGGACTCAGGGAAGTCGGTGCGTTACCGCAGCAAAGTGCCCAGAACAACAGGAAGTTGACAATCCATACACCGAGCTGTGCGGGCCATAGGGTGATGGCCGGCCCGATTTTCTCCAGCGCATCCGCAGGGATCAGGATATTCTTCAACAAAGCCAGCAGGATGTAGTAGAGAACGGTTCCCAAGACGAAGTTGCCGAAGAGCGCGGCGAGGGCTCTTCCGGCGCGGGTTTTGAAAGTACTGTACGGCCAGAGATCCAGAACCAGGACCGTCGTAAGCCAGACGGTAATAACCGAATAGAACCAGCCTATGGCCGTGGGAAGGGACATGATTACCCTATCCGGAGCGGTCCAGCTTGCCAGACATGGATAGATCAAGGCTATGTAGCCGACAGCAGTCAGAAAGAAACCGGTCAGAATTTGTGCGAAGCCGACCATGGGCTGTCTCATACCCGCATCGGTCCACGGCCAGCCGTCCATGCTGTTGGCCACAATACCGAACCCGTAAAAACCGATCAGAACAATGAGACCGGCAGCGCCGTGCCCGGCGTAGTTGGTTGAACTGAACGCCGGGTCCAACTGACCGTAGCCGAAGATCAGCAGCATAGGGATGGCAAAGCCCAGAGCCAAGGTGACGACCGTGGCCACAATGCCCCCCAAGGGCTGGCTCATGCTGCTAAAGCCATGCATGCCGAGATTGAAGCCGATAAAAACGATCACCAAAATAGCCCAGAACAGATAGACGCCGAATGGTTGTGGATAGAATTTCCAGACACCCACTTGCGGGTCGGCGAACAACCGCCAGACACCAAAGCTGATGCCATGAATGATGATGAAGCTTGCGATGGCAAAACCGACCGCACCCAGCTGCAAACCGAAAGGCTTCGAAGTGGCGGCGGTGCCTTCAATCGCTCCCTCTGATGAAAATGACATACCTGCTCCTTTCCAGAGAAAGTAAACCTTCCGTAATAAAACCGCCTCACCCTGACGTCAGGAAATATCACTGCAGTTCGCTTCGGGGAGGAAGCAACCCCGGACCGGATGTTCACAACCGTGCAACAACTCCTAATTCGGGCTTACAATGATCTTGATGTTTGCATCCTTGTTATTGACCAGTTCTTCGAAACCTTTGGCAATAATGTCATCGAGTTTGATTCTCCCCGTGATGAGGGGTTCGGCTTTCAACTGGCCGCTTGCCAGCAGTTTGGCGACTCCGGCGAAATCATCGATGGTATAGGCCAGGGTTCCGATAACCTCTTTGTCGGTGGCGCTCAGGCTGAAGAAGTTGAAGGAACTCGGCTCCTCGAAGATGCCGACGATGATCGCTTTGCCACAGTTTTTAATCACCTCGACGGCCAGGGGGCCGGTCATCTTGTTGCCGATGCACTCGAAGGAGACATCCGCGCCTGAACCGCCGGTCAACTTCTTGATCTCGGCGACGACGTCGCATTCATTCGGATCGAGGATGATGTCGGCACCGCATTCCCTGGCCAGCTTTTTACGGGCAGCCGACATTTCCAAAACGATGACGGTGGCTGCACCGGCAGCCTTGGCGCACATGAGGGTACCCAGTCCTATCGGCCCGGCACCCAACACAACCACCGTCTTGCCCATAATACTGCCCGCCTTGCGTACGGCCTTGAATCCGGTTGCCAGGGGCTCGATGAGCGAGCCGGCTTCGGGGTTGAAGGTCGGAGGCAGAACGTAGCAGAGCTCGGCAGGCACATTGACGAATTCGGCAAAGGCGCCGTCAGCCATCAGGCCGGTGAAGGCAAGTTTCTCACAAACATTGTAGTTTCCGGTACGACAAGGTTCACAAACACCACAATGCTGGCATGCATCCGGAGCAACCAGGTCGCCTACCCTGACAGTGGTAACCCCTTCGCCGACTTCCACGACGGTACCGGTGAATTCATGACCGAGAATCAACGGGGCCGAAGCACCCGTCAACGGGTGGGGCTGGGTCGGGATAAAAATCGGACCGGCCAGATATTCATGCAGGTCGGAGCCACAGATACCGCACCAGGAGACTTTAATTTTTACCACGCCAGCTTTTGGCGTCTGCGGCTCGGGGACGGTCTCTACCCTGATGTCCTTTTTTCCGTACCATTTTGCTGCTTTCATGGGTGATTCTCCTTCTAATTTAATGTTGCATGCGTGAGTGACAATGGTGCCGGTGGAGACCGGAAGCCGGAAAACCCGTCGCGTACCCAGTTCCGGAAGGATCCGGTCCCCCGGCTTGACATCTTTCCTGCCGTACCATACCGCGGCTTTCATTGCGTCTTCCCTGCAAGCCGTGCCGGGTGAAACGGCAGTCTGTCCGTCATAGGGTTAAATGGCTTGGCGCCCCGCTTGTTCCCCTTCTCAGTGCGACGTGAATCCGCCATCCACGTTGATGGCCTGGGCGGTGACGTGTTTGGAAGTGGCGAAGTAGACCGCCAGATCTCCCATGTCTTCAGGCGTCTGGGCCTCACCCTGGGGAATCAGGATATCCTGGTGGCGCTTCCACGACGCTTCCATGGTCTCGCCGGGATTTTTCCACTTCTCCGCAAGCCCATTCGGCCCATACCACATCTGGGTACCGATAATTCCCGGGCATATCGCATTGACCGTGATTCCGGTCCGCTTCAATTCTTTCGCAAGCGAGATAGTGAACCCCACCACCGCAAACTTGGAGGCGCAGTAATGGGCGAGATCAGGAAACCCTTCCTTGCCGGCAATGGACGCCACATTGATGATTCTCCCCCAACCCTGCTTTTTCATCGGTTCCTGCTCTGCCTTGCAGCAGAGAAACACACCCTTGGCGTTGACGTCGTTGACAAAATCCCAGTCCTCTTCCGTCAACTCGGCGACGGACTTGATGCTGATCACGCCGGCGTTGTTCACCGCGATGTCGAGGCTGCCGAGCTTTTCAATGGTCTGATCCACCATCCGTTGTACCTGGTCCCACTTGGACACGTCTGCCTGAATCGCCACCGCCCGACGCCCCATCGCGCGGATGTCGCCTGCCACCTTTTCCGCATTCTGAAGCATGAGGTCAACCACGGCGATGTCACCTCCCGCTTCCGACAGCCGTTTGGCAATGCCCTGGCCGAGGCCTTGACCGCCTCCGGTTACCAGAGCCACTTTTCCTTCCAATGGTAAGCTCATATCCGATTCCTCCTTTGGTTAGGGATGAATCCGGCCGGCTCACCCGGCCGGATTCATTACGCCGTCACTTTCCTGACCGCTTCGATCACCTGGGCCTCGCTCGGGATGTATGCCTGTTCCAGGGGCTGGGAGAAGGGGACGGGGCAGAAGGGCGCGGCCACCCGCAGGATCGGTGCGTCCAGGAAATCAAAGGCTTCTTCGGCCACCAGGGCGGCGATTTCAGCCCCCGATCCGGCGAATTTCACTTCCTCGTGCACAATCACCAGCCGATGGGTCTTTTTGACGGATTCGATGATGCCCTCCCCGTCCAGGGGGCAGAGCGTGCGCGGATCCAGGACCTCGGCGCTGATCCCGTCGGCGGCAAGCTTCTCGGCGGCGCCCAGGGCCGTATGCACCATCCGGGCCGTGGCGACGATGGTGACGTCCTTGCCCTCCCGCTTGATGTCAGCCTTGCCGAAGGGGATGGCGTAAGCCCCTTCCGGGACCTCCCCCTCCATGGCATAGAGCATTTTGTGTTCAAGGAACACCACCGGGTTGTCGTCGCGGATCGCCTGGATCAGGAGCCCCTTGGCGTCGTAAGGCGTGCTGGGCATGACGACCTTGAGCCCGGGAAGGTGCATGAACAGTGCCTCCAGGCACTGGGAGTGCTGGGCCGCGGCCCCGATGCCGGCGCCGCAGGTGGCGCGCATCACCATGGGGATCTTGGCTTTGCCGCCGAACATGTATTTCATCTTGGCCGCCTGGTTATACAGTTGATCCAGGGCCACGCCGATGAAATCGACGAACATCAGTTCAATCACCGGCCTGAGGCCGACGCATGCCGCTCCCACCGCTGTCCCGACGATGGCGCTTTCGGTGATGGGGGTGTCCTTCACCCGCCTGTCGCCGAACCGATCCAGCAGCCCCGCGGTGACGCCGAAAATTCCGCCGTAGACCCCCACATCCTCGCCGGCGACATAAATATTGGGATCACGCTCCATCTCAACCCTGTGGGCGTCATTCAACGCCTGGGCAAAAGTCATATTCGGCATGTTGCAATCCTCCTTGATTTGGGTTCTGTTATTCCGGGTCGATGCTGCGCATTGAAACGGCTATGAATAGACATCCTCCGTCAGTTCGGACACGCTGGGAAACGGACTTTCCTCGGCAAACTTCTCCGCCGCGGCCAGATCATTCTTGAGCGATGCCGCGATTTCCTCGACCTTTTTGACCGTCAGCATCCCCATCTCCAGGAGTTTCTTTTCCAGCCGCGGGATCGGGTCCTTTTCCTTCCACTCTTCAAGTTCGGCATTATCGCGGTAGGCGCAGGGATCTCCCTCAAAATGACCCCGGTGGCGGTAGGTCTTGCATTCGATCAAAGACGGCCCCCTGCCCTCACGGGCGCGGGTGATCGCTTCGGCGGACGCTTCCTGGACCGCAACGACGTCATTGCCGTCCACGACAACACCCGGCATGTCATAGGCAGCAGCCCGGTCGGCGATATTGGGGACGCACATGGAGTTGAGCGTGCAGGAGGAGATGCCGTACATGTTGTTCTCATTGATAAAAACAACCGGAAGCTTCCAGCAGGTGGCCAGGTTCATGGCCTCGTGCGTGGTGCCCTGGTTGGAGGCGCCGTCGCCGAAAAAACACACCGCCACACTGTCCGTGCCCAGATACTGGCAGGCCAGCGCAGCCCCCGCGGCCAGGGGCGGACCGCCGCCCACGATGCCGTTGGCCCCCATGATGCCGAGATCGAGATCGGCGATGTGCATGGAGCCGCCCTTGCCCTTGCAGTAGCCTGTTTTCTTGCCGAAAAGCTCGGCCATCATCCGCTTGATGTCGCCGCCCTTGGCAATGAGATGCCCGTGGCCGCGGTGGGTGCTGGTGATATAATCCCTGTCGGTCAGGTTTGCGCACACGCCGGTGGCTACGGCTTCCTCACCCACATACAGGTGGACGAACCCCGGGATCTTGCCGGCCGCAAAAAGCTCCGCAACACGGTTTTCAAAGGTCCGAATCCTGTTCATGGTGACATACATGTCTATCAATTGTTCACTGGTCAGGCCCATTACGTCTCTCCTTTCTTTCTGGTTGACAAAACAGCTTCATCCAATGCGTTCAGGCACATCATGGTGTTCCCTCCACCGGAATAAAAACCGTCACGGCGGCATTGGCCACGACGATCCGGTCGCAGCCCGGAGCGAAATCGGTCACGCAGAGGCCCCTTGCGGTCATTCCGCCTTCGACCGCCCGGGCGGTTTTCCGTCCGATGGGAACGACGGCCTTGACCTGCTCCAGATCCACCTCGTCGGGCTTGGGGCAGGCGACCTGGATCTCCACCGTCATGGACTGAAGATCCCCGATGCCCAGAATCTCCACCAGTCCGCAGAGGCAGCTCCTGGAAACGGCGTCCCTGACAGCCCGGCATGCGGCCTTGGTGACGTCTTCGCCGTGGAGGTCGGCGCCGGTCCCGATCTCGACGATAAATCTCTTGGCTTCCATACCTGTGTCTCCTGTCTTTTGGGTGTCAGCCGGGCGGCCGTCAATAGTGCCCGCATATGCGCCGAACCGCTCCATGCGGCGCCTGAAGATTGACCTCCGCCGCCAGGACATCCGCCCGATAGGAACTGCGCACCAGCGGCCCCGCGGCCACGGCCTTGAACCCCATTGCCCGGGCGGTTTCGGCCCACCGGTTGAACTCCTCCGGCGGCACATAGCGGGCCACGGGCAGGTGATCCCCCGATGGCGCCAGGTACTGCCCCAGGGTGAGCGCCGTGCAGCCAGCGCGCTTCAGGTCCGCAAGGGTCTTCCGGATCTCGTCTTCCCTTTCCCCAAGACCCAGCATCAGGCCCGATTTGACAAAGAGCCCCCGTCCGGATGCGTAGGATAAAATCCCCAGGGATCGCCGATACAGGGCTTTGGGGCGAGCCCGGGCATACAGCCGCGCCACCGTCTCCACGTTGTGGTTGAAAACATCCGGCCGGGATTCGCAGACGCGTTCGAGGGACTCGACGGATCCGCTGAAATCGGGGACCAGGACCTCCACGCGGGTGCCTTCGCAGGCCTCCCGGAGCTTCCGGATGGTCCGTGCGAAATGCCCTGCGCCGCCGTCCGGCAGGTCATCCCGGGTCACGGAGGTGACCACGGCGTGGCTCAGGCCCAGCAGCCGGACCGCCCGGGCGACCCGGACAGGCTCGTTTTCGTCCACGGGGTCGGGGGCGCCTTTTTCCACGGCGCAGAAGCGGCATCTCCGGGTGCAGCGGGTGCCCAGGATCATGAAGGTGGCCGTTCCCCTGCCAAAACATTCGCCGAGGTTGGGGCACTGGGCGCTCTGGCACACCGTGGCGAGGCGGAGATCCTGCAGGCTCGAAGCCATTCGGTCGACGGAAGCCGGATCGGGTGCCGGCCGGACCAGCCAGGCGGGACGCACGCCGGCATCATCCGGCCGGACAACGGCCATGTCGCGGTCAAATATCCGGCCAAACGACCTGACGAATCTCTTTTTGGTCTCCGACAGATCCACCGGGTGTCCGGTTTCGCTTTCTATGGACGTCATCCGTTCATCCGGCCGGCCGCAGGGTACGATCAGGCTGAACCACCCGGGATCCGTCGAAACGTTCAGGGCCGCGCCGTGGTAGGTCACCCATTTCCGGACGGCGATGCCCACGCTGGCGATCTTGGCCCCGCCGACCCAGACGCCGGGGGTTCCCTCCCTGAACTCCGGGATCAGTCCGTAGCTTCGCAGCACGTCGGCAAGCATCTCCAGGAGCCGCCGCAAATAGGCATGGAGGTCTTTCTCCTCGAGCTTCAGGATGGGATACGCCACCAACTGCCCGGGGCCGTGAAACGTCGCCCTGCCGCCCCGGTCCGCGTGGTGCAGCGCGACCTCTTTCCGGCGAAGGACCTCCGGCGCGACGCAGAGGTCCGCAAGACCGCCGCCGCGGCCGAGGGTGACCACCGGCGGGTGCTCGACCAGCAGCAGCCGGTCGGGGCATCTGTCCGCGATCCTCTCGGCCACCATGTTTTTCTGGCGCCGGAAGGCCTCGCCGTAGCCGATCACGCCCCAGTCAACGACCTCAATGGCCCGCGGGTTGGTTTGCATCCTGCCCTGCTTTTCAACTTCGAGGCAGATACAGGGCCCATCCTTTGGCATCCCTGGCGGCGTCCACCACCGCTTCGGAAAAGGTCGGATGGACCCGGATGCTCCGGGCCAGTTCCTGGACCGTGGCCTCCAGTTGCATGGCCAGCACCGCCTCGCCGATGATTTCCGTGGCGCTTGAGCCCACGATATGGACCCCCAAAATTTCACCGTAGCGGGCGTCCGAGACGATCTTGACGGCGCCGTCGACCTGGTTGCGGACCATCGCGAGCCCATTGATCGCATAGGGAAAGACGCCGGTTTCCACCTCATGGCCCTTCCTTTCGGCCTCTTCCTCGGAGAGACCGACCGCGGCCATTTCAGGCTGCGTCCACAGGCACCTGGGAATCCGGTTGAAGGGATACCGGCTCCCGGCCCCCAGGGCATTTTCCGCCGCAACCACCGCCATGGAGGATGCGGCGTGGCTGAGCATCCAGCCGCCGGTCGCATCCCCGACGGCATAAATCCCTTCAACCGAACTCGCCAGCCGGTCGTTGACGCGGATCCCCCGGGCTTCATTCAAGGCGACGCCGGCATTCTCCAGGCCCAGGCCGGAGGTGGCGGGCGTCCGGCCTGAAACCAGGACCTTTTCGACGGTGACCGTGCGCTCCTTGGGGCCGGAAAGCCTGCACACCGCCCTGGCTCCCGACAGCTCAACGGATTCAAGGGATGCGCGGGGAATAATCTCCACACCCCTGTCCCTCAGGGCCTGGGCGATTCGCTGGCTCGTGTCCGAATCCTCCTTCGGCAGGATCCTTGCGTCCCCGGACGCAACGGCGACTCTGCAGCCGAAGGCGCTCAAGAGAAAGGCCATCTCGACTTCGATGCAGCCGGCCCCGCACACGAGTATGGAATCAGGCACCTTGGCCATCTCCAGCACGTCGTCCGTTGTCATGGCCGCTTCCTTCAAGCCCGGCACCGCAGGCGCGGATAATGAACTGCCCGTTGCGATGATGATGGTTTTCGTTTCAATGACGCGGCCGTCGACATCCACCTCCCGCGGGCTCTTCAACACGGCGTGTCCCCTTGCGACCTCGATCCCGTTGTTCTGCAGCAACGCTTCCATGCCCATGCGGATTTCAGCCGACACGCCGTTTTTCCTTTCGAGGATGGCCGGATAATCAATCCCTTCCAGGGACGCGTTGATGCCGAATTCCCTTCCGGTTTTCACGTGGTGGAGGATATCGGCCGCCCTCAGCCAGATCTTGCTGGGGATGCATCCCCGGTTGACGCAGGTGCCGCCGGTTTCGGCGCACTCGGCCAATACGACCTTCGCCCCAAGCTGGGCCGCGCGGATGGCCGCCGCATAGCCGCCGGATCCCCCTCCGATTACCGTTACATCGTACATCGTCACACCTCTTTTCAGAAAGTTGCCGCATCAGGTCAGCAGCAGCATCGGCTGTTCCAGATATCTTGCCAGGGTCCTGAGGAAGGTCATGGCCGGAGCGCCGTCAGCGACCCGGTGGTCAAAGGTCAGGCTGAGGGTCATCATGTGGCGGACGGCGATCTGCCCCTGGAATACGGCGGGCTTTTCGATCACGCGCCCGACGCCCAGGATGCCGGTCTCCGGCGGGTTGAGCACCGGCGTGAAGCCGTCCATGCCGAGCATGCTGACGTTGCTGATGGTAAAGGTGCCGTCGGTGACGTCCTCGATCCTCAGGGATCCTTCCCGCGCTTTTTGGGCCAGCGCCTTCGTCTCCCGGGCGATCTGCAGCAGGTTTTTCTGCTCGGCATGCCGCAGCTTCGGGACGATGAGCCCTTCCGGCAGGGCCACGGCGATCCCCAGATGCACGGTGTCGTGGACCAGAATCTCCTCCCCGACCAGGGTGGTGTTCATGACGGCATGCCGCATCAATGCTCGGGCCGCAGCCATGACGATGATGTCATTGAAGGAGACCTTTACGGAATCGTCGCCTTTGTATTCCTCCCGGACAAGGTCCCTGAAGCGCACCATCTCCGTGACGTCCACCTCGGTGAAGGCGGTGAGCTGGGCGGCGTTCTGCAGGCTGGCCAGCATATTGTCGGCGATGGCCCTGCGCATCCCTGCAAAGGGGATCACCCTGACCCCGGAAGGCTTCACTTCCTCTGCGGGCGCAGCCGGGGCAAGTGCCCGCTCGACATCCTCCCGGGTAATTTTACCGTGTTCACCCGTTCCGGTGATGCCGGAGATATCCAGGCCTTCCTGCCTCGCCATTTCCGCAGCCAAAGGGGTGATTTTCGGGACTGGCGCTCCTTCGTCATGGAAGCGCTGCACATCCGCCTCTTTGATTTTTCCGTCAGGGCCCGTGCCCGTCACCAGCGCCAGGTCAACGCCCAGCTCCTTCGCCAGGCGCCGGGCGGACGGGGTCGACACGATCTGACGCTCTTCCGCCGGCCTGGTGTCCTGGGAACGGGGCTGTTCCGCCGCCTTCTTCCCGGCGGCCGCTTTTCCGGCCTGGACCCCTTCGATGCGCGCCGGCGTCTCGCCCGCCTGTGCAATGACGGCCAGTATTGTTCCCACCGGCACGGTCGCGCCTTCCGGAACCACGATCTGAAACAGACGCCCCGTCTCCGGCGACTCTATCTTGTTGGTGATTTTTTCCGTTTCGACCTCGAACAGGTTTTCGCCTTTCGCAACGGTATCCCCTTCTGCCTTATACCATTTCGAAACCTTGCCCGTTTTCATCGTCATGCCAAGTTTCGGCATTGTCACGTTGCCCACTGTTCAAGCCTCCTCTGGATTGCATCAAAGAAATGGCGCCCTGCCCGTATCCCCTCTCCAAGGATTGTCCGAAGCGTCCCCCATGCATGACGCGCCGCCCTGGAAAAACCTGAAGCAAAAGACATGCCACGCCCGCGCCGCCGGCCGCCGGCAGGCGCATTCCGCCGTCCGCAGGCGTTGCTTCTAATAATAAATAAAAGCATTATGGTGATATGACGGTACGGATCACAGGATATGCGCCGGTTGATACCGCAGGGACAAGGGAGGCTTGAGGGTGTTCGCGTTTCGAACGGTATCGGGGTGAGGTTCAGCCGGACGGGCGTTGGCGATCCGCCACAGAAATGCTGTCATGTTTTTGAACAATGATCGATTCTTGAACAGTCGCGGACCGGGGAGCCTTGCACGGGATCTTCGTGCGCGGCACTGCCGGCCCTTCCCGTGCGGGCATCATGCGATGCCGTATTTTTTCATTTTTTCATAAAACGTGTTGCGGCCGATGCCCAGGGCTTTCGATGCCCTGGTGATGTTGCCGTCGTAAAACAGAAGCGCCTTTTTGACGGCGGCCTTCTCCATGACGCTCAGGGTCATGATGTCGTCCGCCCCCGGCCGGGGCGTTTCAGCGTCAATGCTTCTCAGGCCCCGGGGGAGGTGCCTCACGGAAATATCCTCGCCGCCGGACATATTCACCGCATGCTCGATAGCGTTGACCAGTTCCCGGATATTGCCGGGCCAATGGTATTTTTCGAACCGGCCCAGGACATCGGGAGTCACTTTTTTCTGATCCAGGCCCATTTTCTGCGAAATCTTTTCAACCCAGTACTGCGCCAGCAGCCGGACGTCTCCCTCTCTGGCCCTCAGAGGGGGCAGGGCGAGGCTGATGACGTTCAACCGGTAATAGAGGTCCTCCCGGAAACGCCCTTTGGAAACCTCTTCGAAGAGGCTCTTGTTGGTGGCGGCGATGATGCGGACGTCGACCGGTATGGCGTTTTTCCCGCCGATCGGCACGATCGCCTTTTCTTCCAGCACCCGCAGCAGGTTGATCTGCATCTCGAAGGGCATCTCGCCGATCTCGTCCAGAAACAGGGTTCCCCCGTTGGCCGTTTCGAATTTTCCGGAGCAGCCGCCCCGCTTTGCGCCGGTATAGGCGCCGTCCGCATAGCCAAAAAGTTCGCTCTGGATCAATTCCCGGGGGATGGCCCCGCAGTTGAGGGAAACAAAGGGCCCTGCGCGGTAGTCGCTGGCACTGTGGATGGCCTGGGCAAAAAGCTCTTTACCGGTGCCGCTTTCACCCAGAATCAGTACGGTGGACGGCCCCGGGGCAACCCGCTTCGCCATTTCCATGCTCCGGCGGATGGCCTTGCTTTCACCGATGATATCCGCAAAGCTGAATTTGACCATCGTCCCCTTCGATGGCGGCACCTGGAAACAGGTTTTTTCTGCCGGCGAAAAGGTGATGACAAACCCCTTGTTGTCGTTTTTCTCGGAGAATACCGGGTTTGCCGTGGCCGTATAAGAAACCTTTCCATCGGGGAGCTTGAATACGATCTCTTCTTTTGTAAACCCGGCGGCCCGGGTATTGAAAAAATCGACCAGCCGCCCATCGTGCTGCATAAAGGGGTTGATGGTCTTGCCGATCACCTCCCTGGGGTGTTGGCGGAAAGCCTTGGCTGCGACCTTGTTGATGCCCGTGATGAGGCCCTTGCCGTTTACCGCGATGATGCCTTCGGAAACGGAATTCAATATGGCTTCCAGGTATTTGTTGATATCATAGAGCTTGCCGTAGGATTCATCCAGGATGATGCGGTCTTCGACGGCATGGGTCGCGGCGACGATGAGCCCCATCTGGTGGGCGCTCGCCCTCTCGCGGGGGCCGGATATGTCCATGAATCCGATGATCTCTCCGGCCTGGTTCCGGATGGGGGAGGTCGAGCAGGTCCATAGGTGGTGGCTTTCACAATAGTGCTCCGTGCCCGTCACCTGGACGGGATGGCCCAGGGCGAGCGCCGTCCCGATGGCGTTGGTGCCGACGCATTCCTCCGCCCAGTTGGCTCCGGGGCCGAACCTCAACCTGTCCGCGTGCTTCAGTTCCTTGAGCCCGCCGACAGTATTCAGGATATAGCCTTTCCGGTCTACCAGGACGATGACAAACTCCGACCCCTTGACGCAGTGGTAGAGCGTGTCCATGATCGGCTTTGCCAGCGCGACAAGATTTTCGGATTCATGCTCCAGTTCCTTTACCGGCATGAACTTTTCGCCCATCCCCTTTACCGGGTCGACTTCGGCGCGACGGCATCTCTGCCAGGACTGCAGGATCTGGCTGTTGAACCGGGGATCGTCAACCCGGTCTGTCCGGAGAAAGGTGGTCCATGTTTTCTTTTCCGTGATGGAAGGCGACCGCCAGGTGGTGCCCTGCCACCCGGGATTGAAAATGGATTTTATCAGGTTGGCCGGACCGGCATCCCGATCGCTCTTCACAAAGCTGAATCGGTTGTTCTTGCGCACCAGAGAGTACATTTCAATCTCCCCCGGTTGTTGTCCCCGCGACCTTGAGCTGAAGTAATGCAGAATGACTAAATTTACATCAGAAAATGGCGGAACACAAGAAAATCCGTCTGGTCCATAGTTGCGGCCCCTCGAATATCCACTCCGGAATGGCCGCTGTATTCGTATGACCGGCTCATCGATTTTCACCACAGCAAAGATCAGGCCTTTTTCCCCCTCGATTTCGCCCGGTTCGTGGGCAGGGCCGCGAGGGGGTCGTCCGGCCAGTCATGCCTGGGGTAGCGGCCCTTCATCTCCTTTTTGACCTGGGCGTAGCTGCCCGTCCAGAAGCCGGCAAGGTCCCGGGTCACCTGGATGGGGCGCCCCGCGGGGGAGAGCAGGTGGAGCAGGAGGGGGACCCTGCCCCCGGCGATGCGGGGCGTATCGGCGGCGCCGAACATCTCCTGGAGCCCTACGGCCAGGACGGGCGACTCCCCGCCAGCGTAGTCCACCGGGATCCTTGAACCGCTGGGGACGACCACGTGGGTGGGCGCAAGCTCGTCCAGGGTTTTTTTCTGCTCCCGGGAGAGCATGGCCCCAAGGGCGCCCTTGAGGTCCAGCCGCTGGAACTGGCTCCTTCGCGTGATCCCGCCAAGAAACGGGAGGAGCCAGACCTCCAGGGTCCCCGCCAGCGCCTCGCTGGACAGGTCGGGCCACGGCAGCCCGCCGGCCGCCTCCCGCCTCAGGAAGATCACCCTGGCGCGCCAGGTCTCGATATGCCGGTCCCAGGGAAGGGACGCAAGGCCCATCTGCCGGACTCCCTCCATCATGGCCGCCGCCGAGCGTTCGGGTTCGGGTTCCCGCAAAGGCCTGTGCCGGAGCACCAGCTCGCCGAACCGCTCCTCGATCCGGGCCTCCACGGCTTCCGTCCGCGGGTTCCAGCGGACCACGGCGATTTCCCTGATCCGCTCCGGCAGGTGCGCCGCCAGGTCCTCTGGCCGAACAGGCGCGGCCAGGCGGATCCGGGCATCCGGCCCCGCGCCGTCCAGC
>NZ_JBGSQX010000013.1:0-28850 GCF_041737845.1 Desulfococcus sp. | reverse complement strand
AACGTTTAGGATAACCGACGCCGGAAGAAAAGCACGAAATCGTTAATGGCGTGGGCCGGCGTCGGTTCATCCTCTTGTTGGACGGGCGATGGGGCTCGCTCTCGAGGGGGATAGGGAAAAGCGACTTTCGCTTTCCTGGGTCGACTGAAAGGTGGGCGAAGGGGAGACGATGGCTCCGTGCGGGAGCTGATGGGTTTTGTAGAAGCTGAAGTATTTCCAATGGCTGGAACCGCAGTTGCTGCAGACTGGCTGTGCCGGGTCCGGGGTCTTTTCGTCGATGTTGGTTTGCGGAGCTCCAGGGAGTTCCTGAATGCGGCCCTTGCGACCGGCGAGCAACCCGAAGTAGCGGATGCGTCGAAATCCTTTGGGCACGAGGTGACGGGTGAAGCAGCGCAGGAAGGTCCCTCCTTCCATGGTCATCTCCTTGATTTGCTGGCCGTCTTTGTAGTCCTTCCACTCAAAGCTCACGGTCCGCTTCTCCATATCCACCCTCTTGATGCGTTGGTTGCTGATCGCGATGCGGCTCGTGTAGCGGGCGAGATAGCGCACCACCGCCCGCGTGTTGCCCAAGGTGGCCCGGCTGAAGATGTTCCAATTGCGCTTGGCCATCTTCACGCGCCAGATCTTTCGCTGCTCAGCCGTCGTTAGCTCCTCCGGCCATCGGATTTCCGCGTTGTCCTCAAGCGCCTCCAGTCGCCGCAGAAAAATGGCTCCAAAGACCTTCGACATCAAGCGAACTGGAAACAGGTAGTTCGCTCGCGCAGCTTTCCAGCTTCCGCTTGTGCAGTCCCTGCCTCCCGCACTCACCAGGACATGCAGATGCGGATGCCAGTTAAGCGCTCGTCCCCAAGTGTGCAGCACCGCCAGAAAGCCCCCTTCCATTCCCCAGTTGTTCTTCTGGAAGAGCTTCAATGTTTCCGCCGCCGCTCCAAAGAGTTCATTCGCCGCCACTTCATAGTTCGACTCAAAAAAATCATGCAACTCCTCGGGCACCGTGAAGACGACATGGAAATGGGGACAGTCAGGCAGCCGAGCGCACACCTCCTCCGACCACGCCGCCTGCCGCGGCCCAAGACAATTCGGACAATGCCGGTCCCCACACGAACTCGCATACCATTGCTCATGATGACACTCTCCACACCTCGCCGTGTTGTACCCCAGCGTTCCATCCCGACAATGCGCGATCAAGTTCAGCGTCGAATACTGCTTCGCTTCCAGCCCCCCTGGCCAGAGATCGCGCCACTCCCGCAAAATGTCGTTTACAGTCGCCTTTATCCTGTTTCTACGCACACTGCCCGCAGCACATTACAACTCCCATTTATTCCTTCACCTCTCCCATTCTTTTATATCGCCAGATATTTCGTCCAACAGTATAATTATGTAACCGTCCTTTTGCAGGGTAAAAACGGACAGTCTGAATTTAGGGTAAAAGGTAACCTGAAAGAGGGTGGCTTCGCCTATACCAGTTCAATTCTAGAGGGAACAAGAGAGTACTCTTTTTGAGGTTTTTATAAAGATTCTCATGGAGCGCCTTCGACCGTCGCCGCGCCCTCCGCGGTAAATGCACCCGCTCGGATTTGCCCCCCACCGGATCGGTAAAGAACCCGGAGTCGCACGAGCGCGTCCCAATCGTTCCCTTTCCACGCCCGGCCCTTACCACTCCCGGGTGAGCGGAACCCCTTTTTCGGTGGGTGGCCGTGAGCCCCAACAGGGCCCAGGACGGCGTCCTCGATGCGCGCGGGATCGGGAACCGGCTCCGCGACATCCGAGGTCTGGTTGACCTCCACGTCGGTGATGACGGATCCTTCAAGGCGGTGGCCCGACATGTATGCCAGTGTCAGCGACGTGATCATGAAGATGATCGCCGCGGCGGTGGTGGCCTTGCCAAGGAATGTTGAAGCACCCGTGCTTCCGAAAAGGGTGTTGCTCGCGCCCCCGCCGAATGCCGCCCCCATGTCCTGGCCCTTGCCTGTCTGCAGCAGGACGATCATGATCAGGGCGATGCAGACGATGATATGGATCACTATCAATAATGCCGACATTGATGACTGACTTTCTTTAGTGTTGGAAATGAAGGATCCGGCTGAAGATCTCCGCATCCAGGCTCGCACCGCCCACCAGCGCGCCGTCAACATCGGGCATTTCCATCAACGCCTTTATATTGTTTGGCTTTACACTGCCACCATACTGTATTCGGATGGCGTTTGCAAGCTCATTTCCAAACATGGTTTCAATGACAGAACGCAGGAACCGGTGGACCTCCTGAGCCTGCTCACGACTGGCCGTTTTCCCGGTGCCGATGGCCCAGACAGGCTCATATGCGATCACCAAAGGCCCCAGTTCATCCGAGAGGAGGTCTTTTAAACCGTTTTGAATCTGTTTGTCAAGCACTGAAAACGTTTTTTTTGTCTCCCGCTCGTTTTCCGTTTCCCCCACGCAGAGGATCGGTGCGAGACCGTTTTCAAGCGCCGCCTTGACCTTTTTACGAACTGTTTCATCAGTCTCGCCGAAGTACTGTCGACGCTCGGAGTGTCCGATGATCACATAACGACAGCCGGCATCCCGCAGCATGACGGGAGAAGTTTCCCCGGTAAAGGCGCCTTCGGATTCCCAAAACAAATTCTGCCCGCCAAGCATGACGGTGCTCTCCCCGAGGGCGTCGTGCACGGCCGCAAGGGCCGTGAAATTCGGCGCGATCATGATGTCCACATCCGGCGCATCCGACACCCGATCCGACAGTTCCTTCGCCGTCCGAACGGCTTCACCGACGGTTTTGAACATTTTCCAGTTTCCGGCGATAAACGGTTTCCGTCCGCCCATATTGACTCTCCTCTCATGGATCCGGCGCCTTATCCGCCGCCCGGATCATCCGCCCGAACTCGCCCATATCTCTTGACCGGAGGGCCGGGTTTATTCAGTCTTGAATCCCCCCCGGGGGACGGCTCATCCCCGCTTGTTCCCCTTGAGGATACCGCTGGCCATGGAGATGCTCCGCTTGCCGAAGCTTTCGAGACATTCGGCCAATGCGCCCAGGGCCTTGTTTTCCCGCGCGTTGATCGCCTTGATGACGATCGGGAGGTTCACGCCGGATACGACCTCGACCTGGCCCTCCCTCAGAAACGCATAACTCAGGTTGGACGGCGTGCCGCCGAACATGTCCGTCAGAATCAACGTCCCCCGCTTCCGGGTGACTTCTTTGATCGCCCGGGCCACCTTTCCCCGCAGTTTATCCACATCTTCGGTGATATTGATGGAAACCGCAATCATGGCCTCCGGCCGGGAACCGACGATCATCTCGGCCGTATCGATCAAGACCTCTCCGAGCTGACCATGCGTGACAATAACAATTCCAATCATAATTTTCCTAAATCACGATGCATCCGCGGTGGCGCATGCCTCTTCATCTTTTTCAATATCGCGATGCAGCAGGTGGACCCATCTGTTCCGGGGTCTGACATGTTCAAAAATCGAGCACGCAATGGCTACGGACCGGTGTCTGCCGCCGGTGCAGCCGATGGCGATCGTCAGGTAGGCCTTCCCTTCCCTCTCATAGAGGGGAATGAGAAAATCCAGAAGATCCGTGTACTTCTCAATGAACGTCCGGGTTACATCCCGATGCAGCACATACCCCTGAACCTGGGGTGTTCTGCCGTCCAGGGGTTTCAGGTCAGGTATAAAATACGGATTGTCGATGAACCTGACATCCATCACGAGATCCGCGTCGTTCGGAACTCCATATTTAAAACCGAAGGAAAGGATATTGATTCGGAGCGGAATCTGTTTTTCCTTTTCCCGGGCCATGTCGAAAATGACGGATTTCAGCTCGTGGACCGTATACTTCGAGGTGTCGATCACCTGCCGCGCCACCCGCCTCAGGGGCGCCATTTTCTTTTTTTCAACCCGTATCCCTTCGAGAACCCCTTTGTTCCGCGCCAGGGGGTGGAACCTGCGGGTCTGGGAATACCGTCTCAGAAGGGTGTTTTCATCCGCCTCGAAGAAAATGATCTCAAAACGATATCCCTTGGGCTTCAGCGATTCAAAAACGGATTCGTACTTGTCGAGAAAATCCTTTTCACGGAGGTCCATGACAAATGCCAGCCCGGTGAATTCCTTTTTCAAGGGCAGGTTGAGAAAATCCGGCAGAAGCGACACCGGCATATTGTCGACGCAGTAAAATCCGGCGTCCTCGAAGGCCGCCAGCGCGGTGCTTTTCCCGGAACCGGAGACCCCGGTGATGATGATGATTTTCAGTTTTTCCGGCATGTCATATCCCGAACGGCCGTTGAATACGGGCTAAAACCCCACATCCTCTTCCCGGATGATCTCGATGACCGCATCCGGGGTCCCGGCATTGCGCAACCGCTGCTTCAAGAGGTCATCCTTGAGGATTCTCGATATCTGGGACAGCAGTTTAAGATGGATGTCGATCGAGTTTTCAGGCGTTACCAGCACAAAAAAAATATGGGTCGGCCGTCCGTCGATGGATTCGAAATTGACCCCTTCCCGGCTGCGCCCGAAGCCCACGAGGAGGGATTCGATGCCTTTCATTTTTCCATGGGGAATGCCGATCCCGCCGCCGATACCGGTGCTGCCCAGCCGTTCGCGCTCCATGAGAACCTTCACGAGGTCCTTCCGGGCGATGCCGGACAATGCCGACAGCGGCGCTGCCAACTCTTCAATGGCGCCTTTTTTTTCCCTGGATTTGAGATCGACGACAACCGCCTCTTTCCGCAGCACATCAAGAATTTTCATGGCACAGCTTTTTTTCCGGGAACACAGCCCGGCCCCGGGCTGCAAAGTTATGGCCCCGACCGTTTTCACAGGAGGGGGCCCTTACCGCGATTCAGATGCCGGCTTGGCATCGTTGTGTCTTATTGGGGTTGGATCAGGCCGTAATGGCCGTCATTCCGGCGATACACCACGTTGATCTGATCGGTTCGGGCGTTGGTGAAAACGATGAAGTTGTCATCGGCGAGGTCGAGCTGCATGACGGCCTCTTCGGCGTCCATGGGCTTGTATTCCAATGTCTTGACAATGATTTCAGCCTCTTCGTCCACCACCCGGGGATAGTCGAACCCCCCGGGCGCCGTATCGACCTTCGCGCCGCCGCGGCCCCTTTTCTCACGGATCTTCTGTTTGCTCTTCTTGATCTGTTTTTCGAGCTTGTCCAGGACCATGTCGATCGCCGAATACATGTCGCTGGTCTCTTCCTTGCCGTTGATCTTCAAACGGTCCCCGGAAATATTGATTTCCGCTATATGCCTGAATTTTTCGACGGAAAGAACCACATTCGCTTCCGCAGGATTGTCAAGGAACCGATCGAATCGGTCCAGTTTGTCCCGCACATACGCTTTAAGGTGATCGGAGGGATCAAAATTCTTGAAGGTAACAGATGTCTGCATAGTGGACCTCCCTTAAAATTGTTTGCGTTTGTTCGATGGAAGTATCTTTATCATCTCTCGATATTTTGCAACGGTTCTTCGCGCAATGTCGATATTCGAGGCTTCCAGAATCTTGGAAATCTTTTCGTCGCTGTAGGGTTTTCTAGGGTCCTCCCCCTCGATGATCCGCCGGATCCGCTCCTGAACGCTCGCCGACGCAACGGCATCCCCCTCCACGCGGTTGATGGAACTGTTGAAAAAATATTTCAGTTCAAAAATTCCCTGGGGAGTGAAGACATATTTGTTGGTCGTCACCCGGCTGATGGTGGACTCGTGCATCTCGATGTCTTCCGCCACGTCTTTGAGAATCAAGGGTTTCAGGTAGGCGATGCCTTTTTCGAAAAACTCTCTTTGAAACTTGAGGATGCTTTCCATCACGCGGTAAATCGTTTTTTGACGCTGCTGAATGCTCTTGATCAGCCACGCCGCCGCCCGCATCTTCTCCTGCATATACTCCTTGGCGGATCCCGCCAGCATCCCCCCTTTGCCCATGGCATTCTGGTAGAAACAATTGACGCGGAGTTTCGGCATGCCGTCATCATTCAGCACAATGATGAAGTCATCCTCCAGTTTGTACACATAGATATCGGGGTTGATGTAATGGGGCGTGTCGTCGCTGAACTCACGCCCCGGTCTTGGCTCCAGACCCTTGATGACACTGACGGCTGCGATCACATGGTCGATGCTGACCTTGAGCGCTTTGGCGATGGCCTTGTAGTTCTTGTTTTCCAGATGATTGATGTGATTTTGAATGATGGCCGTCACGACCGGGTCGTCGCAGCCATAGTGCCTCGCCTGGATCAACAGGCTTTCCTGGAGGCTCCTCGCGCACACGCCGACGGGATCGAACCCCTGAAGCAGGGCGAGGACCTTCTGGACGCGCCCCACCTCCACGCCCCCCGTCTCGGCAAGTTCCTCGACCGAAAGATCCAGAAATCCGTTCTTGTCCAGGTTTCCGATAATGAGGCTGCCGATTTTCTCCTCCTCCGGATCGGGCGAGGTCATGAGAAACTGCCACAGCAGATGGCTGCTCAGGGACTCTCTCTGGGCGATGAACGCCTCGTAGCGGGGGGCTTCCCTGTCTTCGCTCTCAAAACTCACCCTCCCGGGGGCGTTGTATTCCTCGATATAGTTGCTCCAGTCGATGTCTTCGGGAAGCTTTTCCTCGATCTTCACCTCCTGGGCCTCCGATCCCTCGGCGGATTTATCCTCCATCGGATCGCTTTCCAGAGCGTCCGCCATTCTTTCTTCGGATCGAATCTCCTCCTGGACCTCCTCCAGTGCCGGATTTTCTTCGAGTTCCTGGCGGATGGTATCCACAAGCTCCAGACGGGATAGCTGCAAAAGCCGGATCGCCATCTGCAGTTGCGGCGTCATCACCAACTGCTGCGTCAGCTTGAGCTGTTGTCTGAGTTCAATTGCCATCGCTATAACCTGAATTCATCCCCTAAATAAAACCTCCTGGCTGTTTCGCTGTCGGCAATCCTCTCCGGAGAACCGGCTTCGATCACCTCCCCGCTGTTCAGGATGTAAGCAAAATCACAAGCCCCCAGTGTTTCCCTCACATTATGATCCGAAATCAGGATACCGATGCCTTTTCCCTTGAGATGCTCAATGATTTTCTTAATGTCCATGACCGCGAGCGGATCCACTCCGGCAAAGGGCTCATCCAGAAGGATGAAGGAGGGGCGGGTGGCCAATGCCCGGCTGATCTCCAGCCTTCTTTGCTCTCCGCCGGACAGGACGCTTGCCTTCTGATCCCTCAGGCGGCTGATGCCCAGTTCTTCAAGAAGCTGATCCGTGCGGCCCTCCCGGGCTTCCCGGGTCATGGGAAGGAACTCGAGGATGGCCAGGATGTTCTGCCGGACCGTCAGCTTCCGGAAAATGGAGGTCTCCTGCGGCAGGTATCCGACGCCTCTCCGGGCCCGTTTGTACATAGGATAGTCCGTGATGTCCTCATCATCAAGATAGACCCGCCCCGCATCCGGCTGAATCAATCCCACAGCCATGTAGAACGTGGTGGTTTTTCCGGCCCCGTTCGGCCCCAAGAGGCCCACGACCTGTCCGGACTTCACCGACATGCTGGCGGAGGCGACCACGCGGCGGCCATGGTAAACCTTTACAAGGGATCGGAGAGACAACTCCGCCACCTCAGTCGAGCCCCTTCTCCCCGGGGAAGAAAAGCCCTTCAACCTTCCCTTCAAACTTGATCCGGCCGCTTTCCCGGTTGATCGAAATCTTCGATCCCGAGATCGTGCCGCTGTTGGTCTTGGTCACCTTTGCGTCAGGCCCGGAAAGCACCAGAATCCGGTCGGCGGTGGTGTAAACCGCTTCACGGCTCTCCGCCAGGGTGTCTTCAAAGGTGATCTTCACATTGCCGGTGGCGACAATCCTCTTGATGGAATCCCCGGTGGCGCCGGCGTCCCCGGACCCGGCGCCGGATGTTTTGCGGGGGCTTCCCTCATAGTATATCTTCAGGCGGTCCGACACAATGACCGTCTGACCCTGGACGGCCCTCACCCCGCCGATGAACTCGGCATATTTTTCAGCATCATTGACCACAAGGCTTTCAGAGGCGATGTGAATCTTCTCTTTCTTGGCGGAAGACCCGACCTTCGCGTCCTCGGCCCGGGCGGCGGATGGGCACACCCACATGCACCAGGTCAGGAGGACAACCAGGATTGTCCGGAAAGGCTTCTCCAAGGGGTCAGAGCTCCAGTGATTCACTCAGGGTTCCTCTGACGTTGCCCTTGAGGACGGCCTGACGCGATTTCATGTCCAGGGACGCCGAATCGGCCGTCAAATCGAAGTCCGCCCCCGAGAAGGCCACCGGAACATCCGTAGAGAGCAGATGCTCTCCATTGTCGTAATGGAGGGTCTGGGTTTTCAGCACATAATCCTGGTCCTTCACGATCACGTCCCCGCTGACGCGGATATTGTTCGAATCGGTCTGGACGGTTCCAGTTGCGGCCGTCATCACGACCTTGCCGCGGCCCTCCATGAAGAAGGTCACCGACGGCGCCGCAAACACCGCCCGGGCCTCCGCGTTGATGTATTCGCCGGAAACCGCGTCCAGACACCACTCCGTGACCCCGTTCCGGACGGCAGTCTGCCGGACGCAGGAAATCGCCATTCCCGCTCCGTCCTGGAGGGAGGGGGCAAGCCCCCTTGCTTCGTTCATCCCCCGGCGATACCCCACAAACACGGTGACGACCACGGCCAGGATGCCCAGGATGCAGCACAGCAGCATGATTCTGACATTCTTGAAGAAATTATTTTTCATTTCCGATAAACCGGTTCTTGATGTTCTCCCATTGCCCCTGGGCCTTCAGCAGGGCCTCGCACACCTCCCGGACGGCCCCCCGCCCGCCGCGCTTCACGGTCACCATGTCCGCATGGGCCAGGAGTAGGTCGTGGGCGTCGGCGACCGCCACCGAAAGCCCGACGCATCGCATCAGCGGAAGGTCCAGGAGGTCGTCCCCGACAAAGGCGATCCGATGGGCCGGAACCCCGGTCTCGTCCATGATCGCGTCCAGGGCGGCCCGTTTGTCGCCCACCCCGTCAAAGACCAGATCGATGCCGAGATTGCGGCATCGATGACGCAGCGACTGGGACGTTCGGGCGGTGACGATGCCGACCCGAATCCCAGCATCCATGGCCAGGCGTATGCCCAGGCCGTCTCTTACGCTGAAGGATTTGATCTCGTGCCCCTGCTCGGTGTAGGTGATCTTTCCGTCGGTCAGTACGCCGTCCACATCCAGAAGCAGCAGCCGGACCGCCTTGAGTTTGTCGGCGGTCGGCGGCCGGCCGTCCTCGGCCCCACCGCCGGACGCCCCGCCTGCAGGGGTCATGCGACCTCCCGGATACGCTTCAAGCTTGACAGAAGCGGCGCCAGTCCGTCGGTTTTCAGGGAGTTCGGACCATCGCACAGCGCGTGGTCCGGGTCCGGATGAACCTCGATGAAAACGCCGTCCGCACCGGCGGCCACGGCGGCTTTGGCCAGGATCGGGGCATATTCCCGCTGACCGCCCGAGGCCTTGCCCGCGCCCCCCGGCAGTTGAACGCTGTGGGTCGCGTCGAAAACGACGGGGCAGCCGGTCTCCTGCATGATCCGTATCCCGCGGAAATCCACGACGAGATTGTTATAGCCGAACATGACGCCCCGCTCGGTGATGACCACGCGATCATTGCCCGCGGACCGGATCTTGTCCACGATATTCGAAACGTCCCAGGGTGCGAGGAACTGCCCTTTTTTAACATTGATCACTTTTCCGGTCCTGGCAACCTCCAGAACCAAATCTGTCTGGCGGCAGAGAAGCGCCGGGATCTGAATGACATCCAGAACATCCGCCGCCGCCGCCACCTCCCGGATGCGATGCACGTCCGAAAGGACGGGGATGCATAGCTCCCGCTTGACGCTTTCCAGGATTCTCAAGCCTTCATCAGGCCCCGGCCCCCGGAAAGAATCGATCGAAGTCCGGTTGGCCTTGTCGTAAGAGGCCTTGAAAATAAACGGGATCCCGAGATCGGCGGTCAAGGACTTCAGGAGCGAGGCGATTTCAAACACCCGCGCCGCATCCTCGATGACGCACGGCCCGGCGATCAGGGTCAGCGGCTGTCCCCGGCCCATGATCAAATTATCGATATTTACTAAATTATTCATTTTGTTAATTTCCTCTGAGCGCTGTTTATCGTGGGTCCCGTGAAAAGTCAAGAAACGAAAAACAGGCCTTGATTACAGAGGGTTTAACTGATATTGTTAGCGTCTGTATCAACACTGCGAGAGGGGAATAATCCGTTGAAGAACAGATGGGAAGCATTCAAAAAACAAATTTTCTTCGTGGTGATCTTTCTGCTGGTGGTCGGGCTTTCGGCCGTGCTCTATTTCAAACTGGAAGGCGGCCCGCCGGCGGTCGCATTTCAGGGGTTTGACGAGGCCATCCGCGCCGATCATGAACTCCGCCTGAAGGTTTCCGACCCGAAGAGCGGCATTCGAAGCGTCAACATCACCCTGGAGAAGGACGGCAAGACCGTGGTCCTCTTCGACGAAACCTATCCCGCCATCAACTTCATCGTCGGCGGAGAGATCTTCGAAAAAGACCTGACCACCACCATCAAGCCCCAGGAGCAGGGCTTTTCCGACGGGGAGGCCACGTTTCGCCTGACCGCGCGGGACTATTCCTGGCGGAACTGGTGGCACGGCAACAAAACCATCATCGAGAAGCCCGTGCTGATCGACTTCCATCCACCGAGAATCGAGGTCATGAGCCCGCAGCACAACATCAACCAGGGCGGCGCGTGCCTGGTCGTCTACAAGCTGTCCGAGCCCTGCCCCGAACACGGGGTCCGGGTCGGGGAAAACTTTTTTCAGGGCTACCCCGTGGAAGGCGACAAGGACGGCCGCATGGCCTGCCTGTTTGCCCTCGATTACCGCCAGGGGAAAGAAACAGAGATATCCCTTGCGGCCACCGATCGGGCCGGAAACAGCGTCAAATCCGGTTTTTATCACCATATCCGGGGCAAGAAGTTCAAGAGCGATCAGATCCAGTTGTCCGAAGGGTTTCTTGCCCAGAAGATGCCGGAGTTCGACAACAGCCTCTTTACGGCAGCGGCGTCCTCGCCGATCGAGAAATTCCTGGCGATCAACCGGGAGACGCGCGTGGCCGATCACGAAAAATTCAAAGGCATCTCCAAGACCTCCGACGGGACCATGCACTGGCAGGGCACCTTCCTGAGGCTCCCCAACGCCGCCAGCAGGGCCGCCTTCGCCGATCACCGGGACTATCATTATCAGGGGAAAAGCGTCGATAACCAGGTCCACCTGGGCGTCGACCTGGCATCCCTCGCCCACTCCCCGGTTCCGGCGGCCAACGCCGGCAAAGTGGTCTTCACCGGCCCCATCGGCATCTACGGGGAAACCGTCGTCATCGATCACGGCCTCGGACTGTTCAGCGCCTATTCCCACCTGAGCGGCATTCAGGCCTTGCAGGGCCAGATGGTCAACCGGGGCGATATCATCGGGAACACGGGCACCACGGGGCTTGCCGGCGGCGACCACCTCCATTACGGCATGCTCGTGGCCGGCGTCTTTGTCAACCCGGTGGAATGGTGGGATCCGGACTGGATCAAAAACAACGTCACATCAAAAATCGAGGCCGCCAAATCGGGGGCGTGAGGCGGCGATGCGTCCTATCAGGAGTGTTTCATGAGCAAATTCAGGGTTAACAAGACCTACCAGGAGATCAACCGGAAGATCCAGGCCGGCAAAGCCGTGGTGGTCACCGCCGAAGAGATGATCGGCATCGTCAGGGCCAACGGCGCGGCAGAAGCCGCAAGCCAGGTGGACGTGGTCACCACGGGGACCTTCGCGCCCATGTGCTCTTCCGGGGCGTTCATCAACTTCGGTCACTCGGTCCCGACGATCAAGGCGTCCAAGGTATGGCTGAACAACGTCCCGGCCTACGGCGGCATCGCCGCCGTCGACTGCTATATCGGCGCCACCGAGCTGTGCGAGGACGACCCCCTGAACAAGGTCCATCCCGGCGAGTTCACTTACGGCGGGGGGCATGTCATCGAGGATCTCCTCTCCGGCCGGAAGGTCCATTTGCGGGCCACGGGCTACGGGACCACCTGTTATCCCAACACCCGCTTCGAAAAAAAAATCACGCTGGAAACCCTGCCCTACGCCGTCCTGTGCAACCCCCGAAACGGCTACCAGAACTATAACTGCGCCGTCAACGTCACCAACCGGACGGTTTACACCTATATGGGCGCGCTGAAGCCCAAAATCGGAAACGCGAATTACTGCTCGGCGGGGCAGTTGAGCCCCCTGTTCAATGATCCCTACTACAAGACCATCGGGCTGGGGACGCGAATCTTCCTGGGCGGCGGGGTGGGGTATGTCACCTGGGCCGGCACCCAGCACAATCCCCGGGTGGAGCGGACGCCCCAGGGCACCCCCATGAAGGCCGCGGGGACCCTTTTTGTCATGGGAGACATGAAGGGCATGAGCCCGGACTGGATACGGGGCGTGAGCTTTCAGGGGTATGGATGTTCGCTCGCCGTGGGCCTGGGAATTCCCATCCCCATCCTGAACGAGGAGATGGCCGGGTATACGGCGGTTTCCGATGAAGAACTCTTCACCCAGGTGATTGACTACGGATACGATTACGCCAACGGCGTCCAGAAAACCTACGGCCGGGTGAGCTACGCCGAACTGAAAAGCGGATCCATCACCGTGGATGGAGAAACGGTCCAGACCGTTCCCCTGTCGAGCATGGTCAAGGCCCGCCAGATCGCGGACATCCTCAAGGGCTGGATTCAGGAGGGAACGTTTCTTCTGGGGGAGCCTCAGTTTACGCTTCCGTCATAACATCTTCCGGTTTCAGCGGGGAACTGCGCCGGCGGGAGGCTGCATGAACGATACGGATCGCATTCGAGCCTTTGTGGCGTTCAAGATCCCCAAAGAGGTTTCAGTTCACATCCGCGGCATTCAGGCGGCGCTTTCGGCAGGGGGCGTCGCCATGCGATGGACCCCTGCCGAGAACGTTCATCTGACCCTGAAATTCCTGAGCGATATCCAGCGGATGGACGTGGAAAGGGTTTTTGAAGTCATGGAGAGCGCCGTCCGGGAGACGCTGCCCATCCGCCTCACCGCAAAAGGCATCGGCGTCTTTCCGGGCGTCCGCCGGCCGCGGGTGCTCTGGATCGGCCTGAAAGGAGACACCGCCCCCCTCATCGACCTTCAGCACCGGCTCGACGAAGGGCTGGCTGCCCTCGGATTCGCCAGGGAGCCCAGGGCGTTCAAGGCACATCTCACCGTCGGCAGGGCCCGCGGTCCGATAGATCCAAGGCGGCTCGTGACGCTCATGGAAACGGCGGGCGCCGCCGAATCTCCCCCATTCCGGTCGGATAAGCTGATCCTGTTTCAGAGCGACCTTTTTCCCTCGGGTCCGGTCTACACCGAGCTGAAAGAAGCCGCCCTCCGGGAGCAGGCCGCATAGGCAACCGATGACCGAGAGGCTCACAATGACACAAATCCAAATGTTCCAGGAGGGAAACATGAACATATCACCGGACAAGCAAAAAGCGGTGGAGTCCGCCATCACCCAGATCGAGAGGCAGTTCGGCAAGGGTTCGATCATGAAGCTGGGAAGCAAGGAGGTGCAGAACATCCCCGTCATTCCCTCGGGGTCTCTTGCCCTGGACAAGGCCCTGGGCATCGGTGGCTTCCCCAGGGGAAGGGTGATCGAAATCTTCGGCCCGGAGTCCTCGGGAAAGACGACCCTTGCGCTCCATGCCGTCGCCGAGGCCCAGAAACAGGGGGGAATCGCGGCCTTCATCGATGCCGAACACGCCCTGGATACAGCCTATGCCAAAAAGCTCGGCGTCAACTGCGACGATCTGCTGATCGCCCAGCCCGACACCGGCGAACAGGCCCTGGAGATCGTCGACATGCTGGTCCGCAGCGGCGCGGTGGACATCATGGTGATCGACTCCGTAGCGGCCCTTGTCCCCCGCGCCGAAATCGAAGGCGAGATGGGCGACGCCCACATGGGCCTTCAGGCGCGCCTGATGTCGCAAGCCCTCCGGAAACTGACCGGCATCATCGGGAAAACCATGACATCGGTGATTTTCATCAACCAGATCCGGATGAAGATCGGGGTCATGTTCGGGAATCCTGAAACCACCACCGGCGGCAACGCCTTGAAATTCTACGCTTCCCTTCGCCTCGACATCCGGCGCCTTAGCGCCATCAAGGAGGGACAGGAAGTGGTCGGCAGCCGGACCAAGGTCCGGGTGGTCAAGAACAAAATGGCGCCCCCCTTCCGCGAGGCGGAATTCGACATGACTTACGGGGAGGGCATCTCCCGGACCGGCGATCTCATCGATATGGGGGTGGAACTGGGGATCATCGAAAAGAGCGGTTCATGGTACTCCCATGACGGCGACCGCATCGGCCAGGGGCGTGAAAACGTCAAGAAGTTTCTATCCGAAAACACAGAAACATATGATATCATACAGAAAAAGGTCAGAAGCAGCCTGGGGCTGACCAAGGAGGACGCGCCTTCGACCCAGGGCGCCCCGGCCCCGAACGAGACCGAATAGGCGTCCGCAGCATGGCCGGGTCGTTTACGGAGCCGCCAAGATTCAGACGATAACACCGCGTACGGAGAGATCCATGACAGGCAACGACATCCGAAAACAATTCCTCGATTATTTCCAACGGTATGACCATCAGGTGGTGAGAAGCTCCTCCCTGGTGCCCCAGGACGACCCGACCCTTCTCTTTACCAATGCCGGCATGGTGCAGTTCAAACGAACCTTCCTGGGGGAAGAAAAGCGAGGGTACGTCCGGGCGGCGACGTCCCAGAAATGCGTTCGGGCCGGCGGGAAGCACAACGATCTGGAGAATGTGGGATACACCGCACGGCATCACACCTTTTTCGAGATGCTGGGCAATTTTTCGTTCGGGGACTATTTCAAGGAAAAAGCCATCGAGTTCGCCTGGGACCTCCTGACCAACGGATACGGACTCCCTGAAGACAAGCTCTGGGTCTCCATCTATCTGGATGACGACGAGGCATTCAACCTGTGGCGGACCATCGTCGGGGTGCCCGAAGACCGGATCGTCCGATTCGGAGAAAAAGACAATTTCTGGGCCATGGGGGACACCGGCCCCTGTGGCCCCTGCTCCGAGATTCATATCGATCGGGGGAGCCGTTTCGGCTGCAGCCCGGACTGCAGGCTCGGGTGCGAATGCGACCGGTACCTCGAAATCTGGAATCTCGTGTTCATGCAGTTCAACCGGGACGCAGGCGGCACCCTGACGCCCCTGCCCAAACCGAGTATCGACACCGGCATGGGCCTCGAACGGATCGTATCCATTCTTCAGAGCGCGCCGACCAATTATGACACGGACCTGATCCTGCCCATCATGCGGAAGGCCGAGGCCCTCTCCGAACATCCCATAGGCGAATCGGCCGAGGCGGATGTCGCCATGAAGGTCATCGCCGACCACAGCCGGGCCATGGCGTTTCTGATCGGCGACGGCGTGATGCCCGCAAACGAGGGCCGCGGGTACGTCCTCCGCCGGATCATGCGCCGGGCCATTCGCTACGGACGGAATCTGGGGCTGATGCGGCCCTTCCTCCACGAAACCGCCAGGGTCGTCTTCGACATCATGAGGCCGGCCTACCCGGAGCTCGCCGAGGCAGAGGCCTTTATCACCAACGTCATCCGGAACGAAGAGATCCGCTTTTCGGAAACCTTGGACAAGGGGCTTGCCCTGCTCAACGACACCCTCGCCGAAATGTCGGTGAAAAACCAGACGCAGGTGCCGGGGGATGTCATCTTCAAACTCTACGACACCTTCGGATTCCCGGTGGATATCGTCCGGGACGTGGTCCGGGACCGGAACATGACCCTGGACATGACGGCCTTTGATCGCCAGATGGCTGAGCAGCGGGAGAAATCCCGTTCCGTGGTCAGCTTTTCCCAGATCAGCGACGCCTACAAGAAGCTCTCGGCCGACGGCATCATCCCCAAATTCGTGGGCTACCATACCACCACCCATGACAGCGCGATCCTCCTGCTGGTCAAGGAGGGCAAGGCGGTCCAATCGGCAACGGCAGGCGACGCCATCGAAATGGTCGTCGGGGAGACCCCGTTTTACGGGGCCTCGGGCGGCCAGGTGGGCGATATCGGCAGGATCACGGCGGCGGGCTTCGAGATGACCGTGACCGACACGGTCAAGGACCCCACGGGGATCCTCATCCACAAGGGGACGGTGGAAAAGGGCGCCGTCCGCATCGGCGATACCGTCGGCCTGGCCGTGGACGAAGCCGCCCGGCGGGCCACGGCATGCAATCACACGGCCACCCATATCCTTCACGCCGCCCTGCGGGAAATCCTGGGCGACCATGTCAAGCAGGCGGGCTCCCTGGTCGCCCCCGACCGGCTCCGCTTCGACTTCACTCATTTTTCCCAGGTGGACGCCGACACCCTCGACCGAATCGAGGCCCGGGTGAACGAGCATATTCAAGAGAACGCCCCGGTGGAGATCGTTGAGATGGGGGCGGAGGAGGCTTTCAAGACCGGCGCCATGGCCCTGTTCGAGGAAAAATACGGCGACCGGGTCCGGGTCATCTCCCTCGACACCTTCAGCAAGGAGCTCTGCGGCGGCACCCATGCCCGCCTCACGGGAGATATCGGCTGCTTCAAGATCATCTCGGAATCGAGCATTGCCTCGGGTGTCCGAAGGATCGAGGCCACCTCCGGCCGGTCGGCGGTCCAGTTCATCCAGAAAATGGCCGGGACCCTCCGGGACGCTGCAGGGCTGCTGAAAGACAAGCCCGATGCCGTCGTTCAGAGAATCGAAAAGACGCTTTCGGACAACCGTGCCATGGAGCGGGAAATCGAGCAGCTCAAATCCAAGATGGCCACCATGTCCGTGGCCGGCATCGATGACGAGGTCCGCGAGATCAACGGCGTCAAGGTCCTGGCAAAACGCGTGGCGGCCGACAACCCCGGCTCGCTCCGGGACGCGGCGGACAAATTCAAGGACAGGCTCCGGTCCGGCATCGTTGTTCTGGGCAGCGCGGCAGACAACAAGGCCATGCTCATCGCCATTGTCTCCAAGGACCTCGCCGGCCGCTTCCATGCGGGAAAAATCATCAAGGAGACCGCAGCCATCGTCGGCGGCGGCGGCGGGGGAAGGCCCGACATGGCCCAGGCCGGCGGCACCCGGCCGGAAATGCTGGATGACGCCCTGGCATCGGTCTACGAGATCATCCAGAGGGGATAGCGGGCGATCAGGCCGCCGTCAAGGCCCATGGCCCGCCCCTGCGCGGATCACGACGATACCCCATCACAGAGGAGGAAGCCCATGAGGATCAGGATTCTTGGCATTTCGGGAAGCTCCCGGAAAGAGGACGTCTCCGGCACCTATAAACTCGTCTCCACCGTCCTCGAAAACACCGGCCTCGACTACGATATGATCTCCCTCAGGGGGAAGAATATCGGCGGCTGCATCGCCTGCCTGGGATGCGCAAAGGACAACGTCTGCAAGGTCAAAGACGACCTTCAGAGCCTCAGGGAGGAGATCGTGGCGGCCGACGCCTACGTCATCGGCGCCCCCAACTACTATTCCACCCTGAATGCGACGACCCATGCCTTTCTGGAGCGATGGTTCCAGTTCCGCCACCAGGAAGGGGATCTGCTCTGGGGAAAGCTGGGGGTGGCCGTCGGCGTGGGAGGGATGGACGGCCGTTTTCCGGCGGACGACATCGAAAAATTCTTCATGTACAACTTTATCGAGACCGTCGCCAAGGTTTCCGGGGAGGGCGCGGCCTCCTGCTATTTCTGCGGCTACGGGGATACCTGCAAGGTCGGCGTTCCCCACATGCGGTATGGTGAAGGCGTTAAAATCACGAAGGAGATGATCCCCGACGTCACGAAAGACTCGCTCCTGATGCAGGCGGCAGCGGATGCCGGAAAACTCCTGGGGTACCGCATGAGAAACAATCACCATCGCAAGACGGTGGCCCAGAAGATGCAGCAGCGGATGATGGAGATGCTCAAGAGTTCGGCATAGCCTCCCGGGGCGGCCTCATTCCCCCGGGCTCCCGGCCCGGGAAAATCGGACCATCTCCGATGCGATCTCCCGGATCCCCATGGAAGCGGTGATCAAGCCCGCGTCGAGAGCCGCTTCCAGGGGAAACGGGACGAGACAATCCCGGAGATCCTGGGAGAGAATCCGCCCGCCCCGCCGCCGGATCTCCCGGAGCCCTGAAAGAGACCCCGCCTCCGCCCCGGAGAGCAGGACCACCATGAGGCGTCCGCCGAAGGTTTCCGCGGCGGACGCAAGCAGTCCAACGGGCGGGCCGGAGCCCGGAATCTGGGCGTTCCCCTCGTATCCCCTCAGAACACAGCCCTCCCCATGGCGGTGCAGGCGAAGCACGGCATCACCGGAGGCCAGATAACAGCAGCCCTGAAGCATCGCCGTGCCGCTGCCGGAAGGCCTGACGTGGAGATGGCTGCGCCGGTCCAGATAATCGGCAAATGGCTCCCGGAAGGAAGGGGTCATGGTCTGCACCGCCACCAGCGCCCCCTTGAACGCGGCCGGCAGCAGCGGAAGGATCTTGACCAGCTCGGCATACCCGCCGGCGCCGGAACAGACAACGACAAGGCATTCCCGGGGCGTCAGGGGGGAGCCGCATGCCGCTTTTCCTGCAACGACCCCGGGGGGCTTTGCCCGCCGAAACCGCCCTGTCTCGGCCCGCGCGGCCCGGCGGACAGCCTGGATCAGACGCGCACGGACCGCGTCCGCTCCCCGGACCGGTTTCTGAACGTAGTCGACGGCGCCCAGCAGCAGAAAATCGAGGATGTTGGCGTCGCTCCCGTGGTCGATGGCGCTGACGATCACCACCGGGCAGGGGCTGCGGATCATGATGTGCTTCAGGGCGGTCGAACCGTTCATCACGGGCATGTTCACATCCAGGGTAATCAGATCCGGCCGGACCCGGTCGATCTCGGCCAGCGCCGCTTCGCCGTTCCGGGCGGTTCCCACCACGCGGATGGCCTCGTCCGAAGCGAGCATGTCCGTCAGGACCCGACACATCACGGCGGAATCATCCACGATGAGCACACGGACGGGAGGATGGGCCGTGAGGGGATGGGGGACTGCTTTTTCCGCGCCTTGGAAGGCCTCTATCCCCATCTCGCCGGGCAGCAGTTTCAGGCAATCCTCGGAGAGGTCCGGGGCATCCGGGTCCCCCCCTTCCTCCCGATCGAGGGGATTCGTTCCGGAGGCGGATGCAAGAGCTTCATCCATTTGCCTGTGGCCCTCCATGAGAAGGTACTGCCAGTTCTTGTCGATGGTGGTTTTGGGGACGGCCACATCCCCCAGGGTCTCGAAGCTGCCGCTCTGCCAGGAAAAAATCTCGTAAAAAGCGTTGAGTCCCTCCGTCTCGCCGCAATCGGCATGAATGATCTCTCCCTCTTCGATGAAGATCGTCCCGACGGTCCTGTTCTTGCGCACCTGGATGACGGTGCTGATCCCGGAAACGCAGCACATCTGGATCAGGTCGGACAGTTTGATGTTGGTCAGCCGGCCGGCAAAGCCCTGCTCCCCCCCGCCGGGCGCTGCAAGCTCCCCTGCGATCAGGGCCCTCAGGTCGGCTATCCGGATCGGTTTCTGAAACAGCCTGAGGCAGCCGGTTCTCCGGATCTCCTCCCGCAACTGGCGCGACGGGGACCCCGTCATCAGGATCACCTTGACGTGGGGCCAGCGCTCCCGGATTTTCGCAAGCAGGTCAAGGCCGGACATGGTGCGCATCTGAATGTCCGCAACCACCATGGGAAAATGGATCCGCTCCAGATAATCGATGGCCTCCTGAGCGTTTTTCGCGCAGACGACCTCGTACAGGTCCTGATCCGCTGACAGCCCGCGGCGGAGTAATTCGAGCATGGTGGTGTCATCGTCCACCAGCAGTATCTTTTGATCGGTGTAAGCCATAGGCCTCCTTCTTTTTTCCGGGGCCGGAAAAAAAAGCGTCAGTCGAAGATCTGCGCCAGCGTCGCGACCTCCTTCGCATCGACCATCCGGACAAAACGGTCGTCCACGAGGCCGCCCACGTCGCGGTTCCCGGAAAGGCCGAAACGGACCATCAGATCTGCGATCTCCTGGATTTCTTCCAGCCTGGGCAGGGCGTCTTCAAACCGGATGCGGCCCTCCGGGGTCCCGAGGGCATACTCCACCAGATCCGTCGGCTGGCGCCAGTAATGGGAGGCAATGGCCGCCGCCTCGCGGATATGGTGTTTCGCCCACAGCCCCGACCGGACCGCACCCGTGACCATCCGGCGGACCAGGTCCGGGGCCTCGTCAATCAGGGGCTTCCTGACGATCATGAGGTTGCAGATGAAGCCGGGCCACATCTCCTCGACGTAATGCACCCGGACGGCTTCTCCGCTTTTCAAGGTCTGGGCGGCAAAGGGCTCCCCGACGAAATAGGCGTCCAACCCCCCCGACGCCAGGGCGGATGCCATGTCCGGGGGGTTCATCTCCACCAGCCGGACCTCGCCGGAAAGCCCTCTTTCCGCCAATGCCTTCTGCAGGAGCAGGTAATGCCCGGAATAGCGTATGGGTACGGCGACCGTCCTTCCGGCAAGCTCTTCGATGGACCCGACCTTGAGGCCCCTTCGCGCCACCAACGTACTCTCATGGCGGTTGCCGATATAGACGACCCGGACATCCACCCCCTGCTGCTTCAGCACGATGGCGAGCGGGGCGATGATGAAGGCCGCCTGGATCTCGTTATTCCGGAGCGCCGCCGCCATCTCCGCAAAGGAGGCGAACTTGACGGCCTTGAACCGGACGCCGCTCCCCTCCCGGGTGGCGTAATCGAGGAGGGGGGCCGCCAGATTGGCGATGACCGGCATATATCCCATGGCGATGGTCCTGCGGCCGCCGCGGTCGACGTTCAAACGGAAATGGAAAACGGAGATGGCGACCAGCCAGCCCATCACGAGGAGGGTGATTCCCACGGGGCCCTTGAACCACACCAGACCGGGCTTACACCGCATAGTTCACCCCGAGCATCAGGAACACCTCGTTCCTGAGGTCGCTCAATTCCGGGCATTTCCGGAAATCCCTCGGACGCGGGAAGTCGAGTTTGCGGGCCAGCTTCACATGGGAGGGCCTTCCGCTCATCACCACGATCCGATCCCCCATGATGAGGGCGTCGTCGATGTCATGGGTGACCATGACGATGGTCTTCCCGATAAATTCGTGCATGGCCGTCACCTCCTCTCGCATTTTCATGTGGGTCAGAAAGTCGAGCCCCGTGAACGGCTCGTCCATGAACAGGGTCTCCGGATGGACCACCAGTGCCCTGGCCAGCTCGGCCCGGCGCAGCATCCCTCCGGAGAGCTGATGGGGGTAGCGGTCTTCAAACCCTTCGAGTTCCACCATCTCGATGTATTCCTGAATCCGGCAGGTCTGCTCGGCCCTGTCGGCCAGATGCCGGACACCCAGCCCGACGTTTTCCCGGACCGTCATCCACGGGAACAGGGCCGTGTGCTGGAACACGAAGATATGATGGGCGTTCGGCCCGTCGACCGCCCGGCCGTCGATGATGACGTCGCCGGCGTCACAGGTTTCAAAACCGGCGATGATCCGGAGCAGGGTCGATTTGCCGCAGCCGGATGGCCCCAGAATGCAGACCATTTCACCCTCATGGAACTCCAGGTGAATGTCATCCAGCACCGCGACCCGATCGCCCGCCGGGGTCTTCCCGTCTGCCCTGGCGCGCGGCATCGACCGTCGGTTGGTATACGCTTTTGAAACCCCTTTTACGACAATATGCCCCATGCCGGCCGCCTATCTCGACAAGGTGCCCCAAAGCACCGACTCCAGCCTCGAAAGCCTCATCATCAGGCTGTCCAGACACATGCCGATCAGGCCGATCACGATCATGCCGTCCATCACATAATCCATGCGCAGGGCATTGCGGGAGTCCAGGATCAAAAAACCCAGCCCCGATGTGACGGCGATCATTTCCGCGGCCACGACCACGAGCCAGGCAATGGTGACGGAGATGCGCAGCGCCGTCAGGATATCGGGCAGCATGGCGGGGAGGATGATCCGGGTCAGGACCTCCCGCCGGGAAAAATTGAAATTGGCGGCCACCCGGAAATAGACCGGATTGATGGCGGCGGCGGCGGCCGCGGTAGAAACCGCGAGGGGGAAAAAGCTTGCGAGAAAAATCAGAAAAATCGCCGGCGGGTCCCCGATGCCGAGCCAGAGCATGGCAAGGGGAATCCATGCCAGGGGCGAGATGGGCCGTAAAAACTGGATGACGGGGTTGAAAAAAATGGCGGCCGGTTTCCATCGCCCCAGCACAATCCCCAATGGAATGCCCGCAAGCATCGCAAGATAAAAGCCGACCGTGACACGAAACAGACTCGCGACGACGTGTCTTGCCAGGGTCCCGCTCTCCAGGAGTTCCACCATGGCCGCAGCCACGGCGACTGGCCCTGGAAACACCTGCGTGCTCCATCCGCTGAAACGGGCGGTCAGGTGCCACAGGATGATCAGCACCATAAACGGGGAGATTCTGCACAGGCAATGGGTGCATGCCGCTTTCACCTCCGCCGGAATGATCCCGTCGCGCCTCTTGTTGACGAGACGGCTCCAGACTAAGTTGATGACCTCCATCGTCTTTTCCTTTTGTTGGGTGCGTCGTTGCCGTGATCTCTACATAACATATTTTATATCATTTTCAATACATCAAATAATATTTTTTATATGCTTTACAACAACTTATTGATATATCTATTTTTTCATTGGACTTAAATTTTTATTTTTTCTTGACATCCACCTGCTTTCTAATTATCCTGCCTTCACTCTCCGATCACCATGCACGGAAACGGATAAACCGCCGGAAAATACAGGCGCCTTGTCCGACATGATTTTGTTCATCTCGTTGAAAAAAATGGAGGACTCCCCTTCACCCCCGATCCAGCGCTCAACCAACTGAAAAGCCGATCAAGAAACTGTTTTTGCATATAACAATCCAATTAAACGGGAGGACGGAAGATAATGTTTAAAAAGATGAAGCTCCGAAGCAGACTCTTGGCCATCGGTTGTATCCTGACCCTTGTTCCGCTGGTCTTTATCAGCATTGCGACCTTCATTCAGTTCCAGACAACGATGAAGGTTTCCGAAAAAGAGAGCCTCAGGCTGGCCTACAGCGACCTCGACCACATCGCCAACGGGGTCTACAGCATGATTCAGACCCAGCAGGAAATCCTCGAACAATCCGTCCGGAACGCCCTTTCCGTCACCCGGGAACTCATCACCCAGGCCGGCGGAATCTCCGTCGGCCATGCCCTCGTTTCCTGGAACGCCGCCGACCAGATCTCCCAGAACCGGACCCAGATGGATCTGCCGCGGATGATGGTGGGCACCACATGGCTGGGCCAGGTCCGGGATATCCAGACGGAAGTCCCCATCGTGGACAGGGTGCGCGACCTTCTCGGGGTGAACTGCAGCATTTTTCAACGGACCAACGCGGCCGGAGACATGATCCGTGTCGCCAGCAACACCGTCACCGAAAACGGCGAGCGGGGCCTGGGCACCCTCGTCTCCCATGTCAACCCCGACGGAAAACCCAATCCGGTCATTGCGGCGGTGCTGAAGGGCCAGACCTTCACGGGCAGGGCCTTTGCGGTGGGCAAATGGTATATCGCCGCCTACGAGGCGATATACGATGCCAACAAGGAGGTCACGGGAATGATCGCGGTGGGCATCCCCCAGGAGAGCGCACAGGAACTCAGAAAAGCCGTCATGGAAACCCAGGTGGGCGACACCGGGTACATCTATGTCCTCGACAGCTCTGGCAGCTATGTCATCTCCCAGGACGGCAAGCGGGATGGTGAGAACCTATGGGAGGCCAAGGATTCGGACGGCCGCCATTTCATTCAGAGCATCGTGAAGAAAGCCCTGGCGCTGAAAGGAAGGGAAATCGCCGAAGAATATTATCCCTGGAAAAACCCCGGAGACCCCGTCGCCCGGAAGAAGATCGCCCGGATCATGTACTATCCCGAATGGGACTGGATCATCGGCGTGGGTTCCTATGAGGAGGAATTTCTGGAAGGGCCTCATCAGATCGCCGCCATGGGGCAGAAAAGCAACAGGATGCTTGCCGGCGTGGCAGCCCTCTCCTTCCTGGCGTCGCTGGTCGTATGGTACGTCACCTCCCGGGGCATCGCCAATCCCATCGTCGAGATCGCCGGGATCGTCCGCCGGATCGCCGTCGACCGGGATCTGACCCTCGAAGTGCCCGTCCGGAGGCAGGACGAGATCGGGCAGATGGCCCTGGAGTTCAACAACATGACACGAGAACTGCGCGGCGCCTTCGGCATCGTCTCCTCGGCCGCGACAAACGTTGACGGCCAGGCCGGCGAGGTCTTCCAGCGCGCGTCGGCCAACCGGAGCCGGGCTGAAAACGAGGAGAAGCGCGTTCTCCAGATTCAGCAGACGGTCCAGGATATGGGCGGGACCGCCGGCGAGGTCAAATCCGCGGCTCAGGCCCAGAAGGAAGCGGCCCTGGCATCGAACCGCCGGATCGCGGAACTGGTCAGGAGCATGGAGACCATCACCGAAGCATCCAAAACCCAGAACCTGGAAGCCGATACGGCCGCTGCCCGCGTGGTGGACATGGGCGAAACAGGCGGCCGGGTCGTGGAAACGGCCCAGAAACAGGGCGTCCAGGTCGAAGGCGTCACCAGTGCCATGAGCCGGATCGCCCGGGCGGTGGATGAAATGACCCAGGCGACCCTTCAGTCCCTCGAACACGGCAAGCAGGTCCTGAGCGCCGCCCGCGAAGGGGCCGATTCTGTCAACGCCACCGTCGAGGGTATGCGCGCCATTGCCGAATCCTCGGACCAGATCTCCGAGATCATCTCCGTGATCACTGAAATTGCGGAGCAGACCAACCTCCTTGCGCTGAACGCCGCCATCGAGGCGGCCCGGGCCGGCGCCCACGGCAAGGGGTTTGCGGTCGTCGCGGACGAAGTGGGAAAGCTGGCCCAGCGGTCTTCCGAAGCGGCCAAGGAGATCACTCAGCTCATCAAAGACTCGAGCGCCCGCGTCTCGGAAGGCAACAGCCTGACCGATCAATCCCAGCTCGCCCTGAAAAAAATCGCCGAGGGCGGCGAGATCAACATGCGCGCCATCGAGCAGATCTCCAGCATGACCCGGGTCCTTGCGGACAATACCCATGAGGTCAATACCATGGTAGCGGACCTGAACGCCCTGGCCAAAGACATCCAGGGGATGGCCGGCCAGCAGGGTGCCCGGCGGGAGGCGGCCCAGAAGGCCCTTGCCGAACTCGTCCAGCAGTCGGTCGCCATCGCCAAACTGGTGGCGGAGGCCACTCAGGCGGCCAACGCCATCAACCAGGAGATGGAGGGCATCACCCAGCGGACCGAGAATGTTGAGGCGCTGACCACCATCCAGGCGGGCCGCTCCAAGACCCTGATCGACGCCACCACCGAATCGGCCCACGCCGCCAGACAGACCCTGAGCGGGGCCGGCCAGGTCGTCGGCATCACCGAGGAACTCAGGCAGCTTTCGGCCGCGCTGAACCAGCAGGTGGCCCAGTTCAAAATCGGTGGTCACAACGGCGGCGCCAGGGTTTGACGGCGCCCGAAAACCCCAGGGAACAACACCAGAGAGGCGGATATGGACCAGAACTACACCAGAGGGTCGGAAAAAATGGAAAAGGATGAGGTCGCCCAGCTGGTCGGCTTTAAAATCGGAAAGGAGCATTTCGGGGTCGATATCCTGATGGTTCAGGAGATCATCCGGTCGGCGCCGATTACCCCGGTTCCCAATTCCCCGGAATTCGTGGAGGGGGTCATCAACCTCCGCGGCAGCATCATTCCGGTCATCGAACTTCGGAAGCGCCTCAACCTCTACCGCCCGGCCGAACATCAGGGGAAAGACTGGATTCTCATTGTCGATGTCGATTCCCGGGTCACCGGATTCATCGTCGACTCGGTGACCAAGGTCATGAAAATCCAGAAAAACAGCATCGAACCCCCGCCGGATATCATCGTGGCGGGACTGAAAAGCCAGTACATCGAGGGGGTGTGCGAAATCGGAAACGGGCTCTTGATCCTGCTCGATTTCAGCCGCATCCTGCAGATTGACGAAATCCGGAAATTGAAGGAATTCAGCCAGGATGAACCCTCCTTTCCGCCGTCATACCGGATGCGAAGGATGGCGGCGGCATCCCCTGCGGGGTTATGAAGCATGGAGAAAGGGATTCAGATGGGAAAACGGGTGTTGATTGTGGATGATTCTTCGATCATGAGGAAAATGATCCGCAAAACGATCGAGTCCGAAAACCATACCATCGTCGGTGAAGCCAAAAGCGGCGACGAGGCCGTCGCGCTTTACGCCGCCCTGAAGCCGGACCTGGTGACCATGGACGTCACCATGCGGGAGGTGGACGGCTTTGCCGCCGCAAGGGCGATCCTGAGCGGCGATCCCAACGCCAGGATCATTTTTCTATCCAACCTGGATGAAGAAAAATACAGCCGGACGGCGATGGCGATCGGAGCAAAAGGCTATGTCAACAAACACCGGTCGAGGGAGATCCTCCCGCTGATCGAGGACGCCTGAAGGCCCGGGGGTACTCTCCGACGGCATGCGGACAGGGATTTATGAACCGTCTTTTCAGAGAAACCTGCATCTCCATACGCACGTCCGTGCTCATTTGTTTCATTCTGATGATCGCAGCCATGATCCTCCCCGCGGTCCAATGCGCATACCACCTGGGCGGCCATGACGGGGAAGGCGGAAAAGCTCGGCTCACGGGCACGGACACGGCCCCGGGGGATGCCCACGGGACCGGCCCGGACAACCGGGACCGCCCGGACGCAAGGATCACGGACATCCGCAATCAGCTCTTCATGGGCGTCCTGGCGGCCCTGGCCTGTGCCATCGGGGTCTTCCTTTTTTTGATGAAAACCGTCGTCGTACCCGTCCGCCGGCTGGCCGACGGGACCCGTATCCTGGCCGACGGCCGGCTGGATGTCGCCGTGCCTCCGGGGCCCCGGAACGACATCGGCCGGATCGGCTTCGCGGTCAACGAACTGGCCGTCAACCTGCAGGAGGTCCTGCTCCATGCCTGGAACCATACGATCCGCGTCACGGCGCTCCTGGGTCCGATCAGCGAAACGCTTTCGGACAATCCTCCCCACGGTCCGCCCCGGGGCGTCGACAAGAATGTCGAGGATATCCTGCTGGAAATTAAGGAGTTGCAAACGCTGATCCGGGCATTCGATTTTTTTGACATTCAGATCGAAGACGGCAGGATCCTGGCCGCCGAACTCCGCGACAGTCATCGCCCCGATGAGGGCCGCCCCATGATCGGCCGTGAGGCGCGGCCGATGAACTGGGACCTCGAGAATTCAAATTAGGAGATTTTCATGACAGACGCATCCCTCCTTCAGGATTTCATAGCGGAAACGGTGGAACACCTGGAATCGCTGGAAAACAACCTTCTGGAACTGGAAGCGGCCCCGGAGAACCGATCGCTTCTGCACGAAATCTTCAGGTCCGTTCATACCATCAAAGGCGCCTCCGAATATCTGGGCATGGCGCGCATCGCCCGGCTCTCCCACACGATGGAAAGCCTTCTGGAGATGCTTCGGCACGGCGGCCGCGCTCCCGATCAATCCCTGATCGATGTCATCATCGATGCCCGGGACCGCATGACATCGCTCGTGCGGGATATCGAGCGGGAACAGGCGGAGAAAACGCCGATCGAGGATCTGATCCACCGCATGGCTGCCCTGAAAGAGCCCTCCGCCCCCGGGTGCCGCCTCGATGAAGGACGGCGACGGGAATTCCCGAAACCGGAACCCCTCCCGGAGGCGCTCTTTCCCGAACTCTCGTTCATGGATGATGCGGCCGGCCGCTTCCCGTGCATCCTCCACCATGAGGATGCTTCCGCAACCGGAACGGAAATCGAGAACGAATCTCCCCCGCCCGCCCTCGAAACCTCTTTCAATCCCCGTTCGGACGCATGCCCCGAAACGGCTCCCGCAGACTGCGAGGAGGAATACGACACGGAGCTATTTGACATCTTCCTCCAGCATCTCCAGGAAAATCTTTCCCTGATTCTTCAAAAAATCGATGGCGCCGGGCCGTCATCGAGCGCCGCGGACATCCTCAGGGAATGCCTGCCGGCGGTGGAGGCGCTGCTCTCATCCGCCAACTATATGGACTACGACAACGTCACAAAGATTCACGGGGCATGGGGGAACCAGATCCAAAAGGCGGTCACCGCCCTGGATGCCGATATTCCCGTTTCGTTTGAAACCCCCGACGGGACCGTATCGGACCCCATTTTCGGCATGAAAGCCTATGTCGGCTCCCTGGTCTGCCAGTTCCCCCGATTATCCGGCCTCATGGCGGGACGGACCGCCCCTTGCCCATATGGCATCCCCGCCGAAACCTCGGAGCCGCCGGCCCAACCGCCCCCATCTGAACCGATGCCGGCCCGGGAAGCCACCGCGGCGATACCGACCCATCCTCCCTCCGGGGAGAAGATGGCGGCGCCGGCCTCGGACTTTCAGGGCCTGTTCGACGAACTGGAAAGCGTCTTCGACGCTCCGATCCCTGAAGCGGGGGATGCCTTCGATCTTGAAACCCTGCTGGAAACGGAACAGGGGGAAACGGAAGCGCGGCTCGCGGCCCTGTCAATCGTCCCACCGCAGCCGCCCAGATCCTCCACGGGCTTGATACGCCTGGCATCGGCCCAAAGGGGGGAGGGCCGTGCGGCCGATGCGGACGGAAGCCCGGGCGTTTCGGCGCAGGCCGGCGGCGGCCCC
>NZ_JBGSQX010000009.1:0-16424 GCF_041737845.1 Desulfococcus sp. | reverse complement strand
CCTGGAGACCGGCCAGACGGCCCGAGGCCTCGATGGCGAGGGGGTCGCCCAGGCCCGTCATCCGACCGGCCACGGTCATCTTCTCGGGGAGCGCGGTAACCAGGAACCAGCCGGTATGCTGGTCATAGGAGGTCCTGGCCTGGGCCAGGGTCGCCGGCCCGGTTACCGGGGTCAGGCCGGCCGAGGCCACCAGGAGATCGCAGTCGAAATTGCGGGAGATGGTCCCGTCGACCGTGGCGAGCGTGACCCTCTTGACCGTTTTGCATCCGTGGGCCTTGGCGGCCACCCAACCCAGGAGCACGGGGATTTTCCGCTCCTTGAGGGCCAGCATCAGTTCGGGGCTCTGGCCATCCTCCCGGATGTCGGCGACGCAGGCGATCTTGAGGCCCAGGTCGAACAGATCGACGGCCGCCTCCAGTCCCAGGTCGTGTCCGACGCTGAAGACCGCCTGGGTGCCCGGCAGCAGGCCGTAGGTCCGGGCCATCCGGTGGGCGCAGGCCACCTGCATCACCCCGGGGCGCTCGTTGTTGTCGAAAAGGAGCGGGCGCTCGATGCAGCCGGTCGCCACGACGATGCCGGTGGCGCGGACCTCGATGTACCGCTCGTCGAAGCTGTCCCCGTCGCCGCCCACCTGGAAGGCCGTGACCAGGTTGTTGTTGTAGGTCCCGACGACGGACGCATGGACGAACACGCGGATGTTGGGGGTTTTTTCGACCTGGGCCGCGAGTTCCCGGGCCCTCTCGTACAGAGGCTTGCCGCCGTCGTAGGGGGCCGCGCGGTACTCGAAGCAGCCGCCGAGCCAGGGGCGGGATTCGATCAGGGCGACCCTCAGGCCCTTCTCCGCCGCCGCCAGGGCCGCCGTCATGCCGGCGGCGCCGCCGCCGATCACGCAGACATCCACCGTGGTGAAAACGTCGGTATAGGTCCCCGTCATCTCGAAATCCGCGGAAATCGCTCCGAGCCCGGCCGCCTTCCGGACCTGCTTCATGGCAATGGGCCATATCCACGCCGGCTTGTGCAGGGTCTTGTAGTAGAACCCCGCGGGCATCATCCAGTCGAGCTTGTCCATGAAGCCCATGAAATCCCGGTCGGCGGATCCCACGACATTCTGCTCCCGGACCTGCATCCCGTCCTTGAGGAGCAGGGTTTCCGCCCGCTGGTTGGGGATGCCGTCCACATCCATCATGGCGTTGCTGCATTCGCCGTCAAGGCTGTACAGGCCCCTGGGACGGTGGTATTTCAGGCTTCTGGCAAAGACCCGGACGCCGTTGGCATGGAGGGCCGTCGCCACCGTATCGCCTTTGACCCCCTGAAGGGTCCGGCCCCTGTAATTGAGGGATAATTTCTCCGAAGGGTTGATCCGCAGTGTCGGCAGTGTGTTGAGCCTGTTCATTCTGTTGCCTCCGGTGCTTCCACTTCAAGGTTGGTGACAGTGTTGCGATAGGTGGTGAACCAGGCGCCGCATCCGTCCCGGTGAAACCACCATTCCTTCTGAACGCCCGCGACACATTTGTTCATGTGCACATAGTCGCACCAGTTGCGCGGGGTAAGCCCTTCCTCGGCGGGCCGGGGGCCTTTGTCCTCGCCGCCGTACCGGAACTCGTAGCCGTTGCGCTTTCCGCAAATGGGGCAGGTGAGTGTCAATGACATAGCCAAATCTCCTTATAGAAAAATGCTGCGGGTGAGGGTCCACCCCAGCCGTTTTTGAATGGTCGGCCCCTTAGTTGTCGGGGGTATAGTTCACCAGCGCGGCCGTCTCTCCCATGAGCTGGTGCTTTTCGTACCGGCGCAGGTTGAAGGGTTTGAGGATGTCGGGGCAGTTGCTGGTGGCCATGAAGGCCGCCATGTGCCTGCCCGCAGCCGCACAGGATTTGAAGCCGAAGTATCCCCAGCCGCAGTTCATGTAGAATCCGTCGATGGGGTCGTTGCCTTCCATGATCGGGGCCATGTCGGGGGTCATGTCGGCCAGGCCGCCCCAGATGCGCATGAACTTGACCCCCCTGAGGCAGGGGAGAAATTCGGAGAGGGCCTGGGCCTGATGCTTGATGTAGTAGGCCGTGGTGAGGGTCGTATAGTTGGGCCACGGGTCCATGTGGGCGCCGGTGGCGATCTCGCCCTTGAGGGTCTGGTTGGCGTAGGCGTGGTAAGCGCCCGAGGAGACGACATGGTTCAGGATCGGCTTCAGGGGCTGGGTGACCATGGCCTGGATCGTCAGCACGCTGATGGGGAGCTTGATCCCGAGCATCTTGTTGATGATGCCTGCGGAGTAGCCGCCCGCGGACACCAGCACCCGGGGGGAGTGGATTTTGCCCCGGCTGGTCTCCACGCCGGTGATCCGGCCGTTTTCCATAAGGATGGCCGTGGCCTCGGTCTGCTGGTGAATCTCGGCGCCCAGCTTGACGGCGCCCTTGGCGAGACCCCAGACGACCGCGTCGTGGCGGAGGATGCCGCCGGGCGGATGGTACATGGCGCCGTGGATCGGGTAGGTGATGTCCTCCGAGATGTTGAGGGCCGGCACCATCTCCTTGATCTGCTTGGCATCGAGGAGGTGGCTCTCCACGCCGTGGAACTGGGCCGTGGCGACGTTCATCCGGGCCGCGTTCATGGCGGCTTCGCTGTGCATCAGGTTCAGGTTGCCGCAGTTGTTGAACATGAGGTTGAAATCGAGATCCCGGGTGAGCACCGGCCAGAGATCCAGGGCTTCCTTGTATAACGGAACGTTGAACTGGGTCCGCTGGTTGGCCCGGACGATCGCGGTGTTTCGGCCGGCGCCGCCGAACCCGATGTAGTTCTTCTCGATGACGGCCACATTTTTCATGCCGTGTTCCTTGGCCAGGAAATAGGCCGTTGCCAGGCCATGAAGCCCTCCGCCGATAATCACCGCGTCATAGCTGGATTTCAGGCGGGTCTTGTTGCCCCACAGGGGCTTGTACTTGCCAAACATAGGTTCCCCCTTGATCAATGGTAAAAAACGTTCCGTTGGGTGTCCGTATCGACTTGTTGAAAGATTTCCCCCAATAAAACCTGACGTTTCAGGATGTCAAAGCAACAAATATGCCATATACAGGAAATGCCGTACCCCCATCCCGGCTTCTCAACGCTGCCGGATCAGGATAACATTCCGGCATGACAGCTTTTTCGGAAAAAGATGGTCTCCCCTTCGGGGATCCGTCACCGGGCCGGAGGGCCCCCCAGAGTGAAAAAAATTTTTCAGCGATAGCAAAATTTACAGGCAGGAGTGAAAAATATTTTCCATCTCCATGCCGCGCCGGCGACTCCGGGAAAAATCGGGGTTCGGCGGGCGTTTTGCCCTCCGGAAAAAACAGATGCCGGGAAGCCGGGTTTGTGCCTTCTATCCTAAATGTAATGAATCCTGTCAAGAAAAAATTGAAAATGAAGCTGATTGGCTCAAAATATTTTTCGTTTGATAGATCAACTTATTGACAACATTATCGTTGCATATTATAAAGCCAAAAAGTCAAATGAAATATTTGTTTCACCACGGATTCATGTCTCAAGGACGCGTTGATGAACACCAACCTGTCACACCCGGTCATCCAGGATATCACCCGGCACCTGAACTCCCTCACGCCCAAGGGCCGCATCCTGGGAAACTACATCATCCAGAATCCCCGGAAGGCGGTTTTCATGACGACCAAGGAGCTGGCCGAGGCCTGCCGTGTCAGCGAGGCGACGGTGGTGCGCTTTGTCGGGAAACTGGGGTACACCGGCTACGGGGATTTCCTTCAGGCCTTGAGGGACTTTGTCGACACCGGCCTGAGCCTGCCGGACCGGGTGGACCTTCCGGGCATGAAGGGCGCCGGGACGGACCCCCTGCACCGGGTCCTGCTGGAGGAGATCAACAACCTCCGGCACCTCTACGAGTCGGCCGACAGGGAGGCCATCGCCCTGTTTGTGGAGCGTCTGGCCGCGAGCCCTTCGGTGTATGTCATCGGCTCCCGGGTCTCCTACACCTTCGCCTACTATCTGGGGTGGTCCCTGACCAAGGTCCGAAAAGGGGTGCACATCCTCAAAGGCAGCGACAGCACCGTCATCGACTGTCTCTCCAACGCTCCGGAAGGGGCCCTGACGGTCATAATCGCCACCTCCCGCTACCCCAACGAACTCATCAAGCTGGCAAGGGTCTCCCGTCGCCTCCACCAGACCCTTCTGGTCATCACCGACAGCAAGCTCTGCCCCCTGATCCAGTTCGCCGACAGGACGATCATCGCGCCGTCGCGGTCGATTCCGCTGATCGGCTATCCGGCGGCCATCTCCAGCATCATCAACTGCCTCATTCTCGAGCTGGCCAGCCGTCAGGACGCGGCGATGAAGCACCACCAGGAGCGGCTGGAGCAGGCCTATCTCGAAAACGACATCCTCTTCAACCCCCACACCCATGATCCCCGGGGGTAGCTGCCGCATTCTCTTCCTGTTGTCTTGATTCCCAGCGGATATCATGGTAGATCTCGTTTTGGAGAGGCGGGACACGGCGGCATTTTCCCGGAACCGAGCGGGATAACACCGCCCGGGCGGCTGCACGGGCCCCCGGGAGTGCAGGCAGGGCGTGATGAAAAAGCTTTCCCCGGAATCAGGGCAGGAACTGCTCGATCTGACCTACAGTGATTTTCTGGCCGTATTCGACAGGCTCAGTGCGGGCGTCATCGTCGTCAACCTGCGGGGCCGGATCATCTTCTACAACGACGGCATGGCGAAAATCGACGGTCTCGACAGGGCGTCGGTCCTCGGCAAGACACCCACCGAGGTCTACGACCTGACCCCGGAAACGAGCATGCTCGTCCAGTGCCTGAAAACCCGGCAGCCCATCATCGACCGACCGTTTTTCTACCGCACCCGGATGGGACGCGTCGCCAACACCATTCACAGCGTGTATCCGCTGTTCAAGAACCGATCCCTCAAGGGCGCGGTCTGCTTTGTCCGCGAATACAACGCCCTGGAGGAGACCCTGAGCCGGGTGTCCATGCCGCTGCCGAAATCCAACATAGGCAACGACACCCGCTACACCTTCTCCTGCATCATCGGGTCGGCCCCCGAGTTTCTGCAGGCCGTCAACACCGCCATGATGGCCGCCGGCACGCCTTCGCCGGTCATGCTCTACGGCGAAACCGGGACCGGAAAGGAGTTGTTCGCCCAGGCCATTCACAACCAGAGCAGCCGAAGCAAGGCCAGGTTCACCGCGATCAACTGCGCCGCGATCCCTGAAAATCTCCTGGAGGGGATCCTCTTCGGAACCTCCAAAGGCGCCTTTACCGGGGCCCAGGACAAGCCGGGGCTTTTTGAGCGGACCGGCGGCGGGACCGTCTTCCTCGACGAACTCAATTCCATGCCCCTGAGCCTTCAGGCCAAGATCCTCCGGGTGCTTCAGGAACGGAAGGTCCGCCGCCTCGGTTCGTTCGCGGAGACCTGTGTGGACCTCAAGATCATCTCCTCCGTGAACCGGCAGCCCCATCTGGCAATCTCCGAGAATTCCCTTCGGCCCGATCTCTTCTATCGCCTGGGGGTCGTCTTCATCCCCATCCCGCCGCTGAGGGACCGCAGGGAGGATATCGAGTCCCTCACCCGCCATTTCATGGAAAAGCACAGCCGGTCCCTCGGCAGGAATCCCGCCGCCTTCTCCAGCGAGGTCATGGCATGCTTCAGGGCCTATCACTGGCCGGGGAACGTCCGCGAGCTGGAGCACGTCATCGAAGGGGCGCTGAACCTTGTCGGGCCGGGAGACGTCATCGCGCTGGACCACCTCCGGTCCCATCTGCCGACCTGGTACCGGATGATGAACCAGTCCTCGGCGCCCGACAGCCATTTTTCCGGCCACCTCCCCGAACCGGAGGCGGACGACGAATGGCCTCTCCCGGAAGCGTCGGACGGCCGCGACCCCCCCGCCGCACGCCGGGCGAAAAGCCTCCTCCGGACCCAGGAGGAACGGGAACGCCGGCTCATCGCCGGGGCACTCCAGGCATTCAAGGGAAATGTCACCCAGGCAGCCCGGAGCATGGGGATCTCCCGCCAGCTTCTGCACTACAAGATGAAAAAGCACCGGATCGCCCGATCGAGCTTTGCCTGAAACAACGGGATCAGCCCGGGATGGCCGCCTCCCTTCCGTGAAGAATTCGATTTTTTCCTTCATGGGGCATGCAGGGGCCTTTTGGATCGGTCCCGCAGGCGGGCGCTCAGCCGCCTGCAGCAGGCATTCTCACCTCGACCGAGTGTTCCTGATGGTCGTCAACCAGAGGGATGGACTTGTCGGGCTGCTCGACGCCGTCCAGGCGGACGCGCATCTCACCGCTCCCGGCGGGCGTCTGCCTGATATCGATATGGTAGACCGTTTCCCGATGGCGGTAGTGCATCTTGAACCCCTTCCAGTCCGCGGGGAGGCACGGAGCAATACGCAGCTTATCCACTTCGAGGGTGAGCCCCAGGAGGGATTCCACGATCAGCCGGTACATCCAGGCGGCCGAGCCCGTGTACCATGTCCAGCCGCCGCGGCCGGTATGCGGCGGCACCGCATAGACGTCGGCGGCAACGACGTAGGGTTCCACCTTGTAGACGGCCGTCTCCTCGGCAGACCTGGCATGGTTCACCGGGTTGATCATGGTGAAGAGTTCCCAGGCGCGCCGGTTGTCTCCCAGGCGGGCGAAGGCCATGGCCGCCCAGATGGCCGCATGGGTATACTGCCCGCCGTTTTCTCTGACGCCCGGGACGTACCCTTTGATGTAGCCGGGATTCATCTCCGACGTGTCGAAGGGCGGATCCAGCAGTTGGATCAGCCCATGCTCGCGGCGAACGAGGCGCTCGTCCACGGCCGCCATGGCCATGCGCGATCGCTCAGGGTCCCCCGCACCCGATAGAACAGCCCAGCTCTGGGCAATGGAATCAATCCGGCATTCCGTGTTGGTCGCCGATCCAAGCGGCGAGCCGTCGTCGAACCAGGCCCGGCGGTACCAATCGCCGTCCCAGCCATGTTTCTCGATATTGCGGCGCAGCCCCGCCGCCTCCCGCTCGCAACGCTCGGCAAAAGCATCGTCGCCATGCGTCCGGGCAGCCTTGGTGAAGCGCATGAGCACTTCATACAGGAAAAATCCCAGCCATACACTTTCGCCTTTGCCCTGCGCGCCCACCAGGTTCATACCGTCGTTCCAGTCACCGGAGCCCATGAGCGGCAGGCCGTGCTCACCGAATTTGAGGCCGTTCAGGATGGCCCGGACACAGTGTTCATAAAGGCTCGCCGACTCTTCAGAGCGGCCGGGAAGATCGTAATAGGATTCTTCATCCGCATTTACAGGCCGGCCCTGGAGGAAGTGGACGGGTTCGTCCAATACCCCGGTGTCCCCGGTGGCGGCGACATAGCGGCACGTGGCCAGCACCAGCCAGAGGTAATCGTCGGAGCATTTCGTACGCGCACCCCGCCCTGCCGGGGGATGCCACCAATGCTGCACATCCCCTTCCACGAATTGACGGGATGCGCACAGGAGCAGGTGTTCGCGCACGAGATGCGGCCTGGCGTAGATGAGCGCCATCACGTCCTGCAGCTGGTCGCGGAAACCGAAGGCGCCGCCCGACTGGTAGGTTGCATTTCGGGCCCAGAGGCGGCACGCCAGGGTCTGGTACAGGAGCCAGCCGTTGGCCAGCACGTTGAGTGCCGGGTCGGGGGTTTCCACATTGACCGCGCCGAGGGTGTGTGCCCAGTGCTGCCACACCGTTTCGAGGGCGCCGCGGGCAGCGGTTGACCCTCGAAAGCGATGGACCAGGTTTTCTGCATCAGCGGCGTTCCGCCCCGCACCGAGTCTGAAGACGATCTCATGTTCCTGCCCGGCGGCCAGATTGAAGCTGACCTGGATCGCGGCGCAGGGGTCGAATGCCGCCCCCACCTTTCCGGAAAGGCGCGTGCGCGTCATGGCGGCGGGAGCGCCTATCGACCCGTTGCGCCCCAGGAATTCCGTCCGATCGCCGCTCACGGTGCGGGTCATATCGTCCACGTCGAAGAACGCGGTTCGGTCGGGGAATTCGGTGTTGTAGGGGTTTCGCGCAAAGAGCGCGCCGCTCGCCGGGTCGATTTCGGTGATCACGTGCATGGCCGATTTTGGCCGCAGGTCGCCCAGCACCCATTCCACATATCCGGTGGCAGAGAGACGGCGGGGCCTTTCCGACTCGTTTCGCACCCGGAGCACCGTGAATTTGACCGGTGCGTCCAGAGCAACATAGACCCACATCTCCGAGCGGATGCCGCGTTCGGTGTGTTCAAAGACGCAGTAGCCGAATCCCTGCCGGGTGACGTAAGGCGTCGCCCCCCGACAGGGCAGCGGCGCGGGCGACCAGAAGTGGCCGCGCTCTTCATCCCGGAGGTAGAATGCCTCTCCTCTCGAATCGCTCACGGGGTCGTTCCCCCAGGGGGTGAGGCGGAACTCGTGGGCATTCTCGCTCCAGGTGGCGGCAAGACCGCTCTCCGAAACCACGCTTCCGAAATGAGGGTTGGCCAGCACATTCACCCAGGGCGCCGGCGTCAACTGCCCTGCGGCTGTGGTCATGACATACTCGCGTCCATCCGGGGTGAACCCGCCCAGCCCGTTGAAAAACGTCAGATCGTGGCGCGGCTGCGGCATAACCGCCAGGGGCTCGGAGCGGTGGGTCCGGGTCGGGGCAAGGAGGGGCGCGGACCCTTCCAACAGAATGCGGCCGTCGATCTGGTCCGCCAGCGTTCCCCGGCTGTCGGCGATGATGGCGCGGGCGACCGCCTGGAACAGGATGCGGTCCTCCTCCCCGATCTGGTCTGCGGATCTCACGAAAATGCCGCCGGGTCGATCGGCAACGCCCGCTTCGATGCCTGCGGCAATGAGCGCCATGATCTGGTCGTGGAGGAGCTGCCGGTAACCGGCGCGATCCTCGTTCCAGATCACCAGGTCCACCGCCAGCCCTTTGAGGCGCCAGTACCCGTGGGCCTGAACGAGTTGGCGCACCAGGTCGATATTGCCCGGATTTTCAATCTGGAGAAGCACAATCGGTAAATCGCCTGAGATGGCGTATCCCCAGAGACCGGACTGCCCCCGGCGGTTCTGGATGAGGACGCCCGGGTCGGCGCGAAGCGCTGCATTGGCGTAGAGAATAGCGCCGGCAAGGCGCCCGTAGAGCTGCGCATCGGTTTCCGAGGCATTGAACTGGCGGAGCAGCACCTGGCCATGGGTCCATGCCAGATCGAAGACGCGATCCGCCAGGCGCCGATCCTGGTATTTTTTCACCAGGTGCATAGCGGCATCACGGGTTTCACCGATGCCGGAGACCATGTTGATCGTTGCCGATGCTTCCGGATCCAGGGTTATCCGGGTGCGGATGGCGACAATCGGATCGATCACGGAGCCCTCGCTGCCCGAGAGCGCCCCGGTGAAAAACACCCCCCCGCCCATCGCCTGGGGATCGGAGGCGGTGTTTCCGCGGCCGATGAACTGCATGCGGTCGGTCTCGTAGGAGACCTCTCCGATCTCCGCCCCGTGCACGGCCATCAGGTGGAACATCCAGGGCGCCCGCTCCCCCTGGGAACGGGGCCGGCGAGTGCAGAGAATCGCCCGCTGCCCCCGGATGATCTCGGTCTGCACAAAGAGATTGCTGAACGCCGGGTGCTGGGCGTCCGCGGCCGGCGGCGCCAGGACCACTTCCGCGTAACTGGTCACGTCGATCGCCCGGCGGGTCCGCGCGCGGTTGGTAATGCGGACGCGCCGCAGCTCGATGTCGTCCTCGGGCGAGACGGCGATCTCGGTGTGGGTGTCATAGTCGTGGTCGCTGCGCCGGAACTCGGCTCGCCCTTCCGAGAAGATCGCCTCAAAATGCTTCGATCGTTTGAGCGTCGGCTGATATGCGGTTGACCAGAACTCACGGGCGGCCACATCGGCGATGTAACAGAAGGTGCCCCAGTTGTCACAGGTGCGGTCTTCGCGCCAGCGGGTGACGGCGATGTCCTTCCAGCGGCTGTAACCGCCGCCGGCATTGGTGATCATGACGTGGTATCTGCCGTTCGAGAGCAACTGCACTTCCGGGTTCGGCGTGTCGGGGCTGCTGAAAACGCGTATCGGCGTCTCCGAAGCGCCGGAAGTCCAGGGGTGCTCCGAGAACTCGGCCGTGTGCGCATAGAACGCCGTCGCCTTGGGGATTCGCTCCTGAAGCAGCAGTATGGTCGCCTGGAACATGGGTTCCGACTCAAATCGCTTCTGCATCGGGCGGCCTAAAAGTAAATGGGTCAAAGACAGGAGGCTCATTCCCTGGTGATGGGCCATGAAGGACCGGATTACGGCCTTTGACTGGCCGCGGGGGATACGGGACGGCGTGTAGTCGATCGCCTCGTAGAAGCCATACCGGGTTTCAAAGCCTTCGGCAGCCAGTCGCTCGAGGTTCCGACACGCCTCCTCGGGCGCCACCATCAGCGCAAGGGCCGAGGCATAGGGCGCAATCACCAGGTCCTCGGCGAGCCCTCGTTTGAGCCCCAGGCCGGGCACACCGAAGGCGCGGTATTGGTAGTTGAGATGCACATCGATGGCGTTGTAGCCGCATTCCGAAATGCCCCACGGGACGGCGCGCGTTTTCCCGTAGTCGATCTGCCTGGCCACAGCCGCCCGGCAGGTCTGGTCGAGCAGGGTGTGTTCGTAGGTCGGCATCACCAGAAGCGGCATCAGGTATTCAAACATCGAACCGCTCCACGAAAGGAGGATGGGTTCGCCGCCGGCGATGGTGAGCAGACGCCCCAGGGCGAACCAGCTCTCCTGCGGGAGTTGTCCCTGGGCGATCGCCACGAAAGTGGCAAACCGCGCTTCCGAAGCCAGAAGATCATAGTAACTGGCGTCCAGGCGGAAGTCCCCCACATTGTAGCCGATCGCCAGCAGATGACGCGTCTCATCATACAGAAAGTCATATTCCATCCGGGCGAGCGCGTCGCATTGCAGGGCAAGTCCGTTGACAGCCGCCATCCTGGTTTCGGCGCGCCGGCCGGCTTCCGTGATGAGGCGTTGGAGTTCACCGAGCCGGGCGCTTTCCGCCGGCGTGGCGGCAGCGTCCTGCCGATCCCTGATCGCAGAAAGGTGTTTGGACTCGAACGCCGCCAGTTCGCGAAGTGTCGGGATCTCGTCGAAATCGGGAAACTCTCCGAGGCTGGTCTGAGCAGACAGGAGTTCTGTCCATGGAGCGAGAAACGTGAGTTCATCTGCGGCGTCCCGGCATTGTGCGGCGAACGCACGGGCCCACCACCGCAGTTGGCTTTCAGGGTCGGAATCGAGCGCTTCGATGGCGGCGACCAGCCCCGCGCCGGACGCTGCCATCCGATCCAGGCACAGCCGCGAAGCCGAAAGCGTGGCGGGTTGGGAGTGGGTCGCGGACGCCAGGTCCCGCTCAAGTTGAGCGAGCCGCGAGCCTATGTCCGGAGCGGCTTCCGCCGCTGCGTCCATGACGATCCTGAGCGTGTCGCCCAAGCCTTCAAAGAATCGCGTTCCCGGGACCCTGTCATCGGGAAGGGCAAGCAGGGCCTGCCGCAGTGTCAGGAGATGGCCTCCAAGATTTCCGCTGTCCACCGACGAAATGTAGAGGGGCGACAGCGGCTTCAGGGATTGGGTGTCGTACCAGTTATAGAAATGGCCCCGATGTCGATCCAGGGCTTCCATGGTGCGGAGGGTGTTTGCAGTGCGTTCGATCAACCGTCCGGATGAGATGTAGCCGAAATCGGCTGCGGATACATTCGCCAGCAGCGCAAGGCCCATGTTGGTGGGCGAGGTGCGATGGGCGGTCACCGCAGCGGGATGCTCCTGATGGTTGTCCGGCGGCAGCCAGTGATCTTCCGGGCCGACGAAGGTCTCGAAGAATGCCCAGGTTTTCCGGGAAATCTTCCGCAGAAAGAGGATCTGCTCCGTCGTCAGCTTCTCTCTGCGGTGAACGAGCGGGCGGCTGATCCACCAGGCGATGGCGGGGGAGGCAAACCAGAGGCCCAGGATGGGCCCGGCCGAGACCAGCGCGGTCGGCCGCAACAGCGCGAGAGTCATCGCCGCTGCAGCGGCAATGACCGGGGCGATCCACATGGTCCGAAACGAGCCGGCGAGGCCCGTGCGGCTCTTTTGATTCGATTCGTGCGACGGAATCCATTCGAGAAGCCGCCTGCGCGTGATCAGCATCCGCCAGACCGTTCGCATCACCGCATCCAGACTGAAAAACGCTTCGTATGGCAGGCATGCGAGCGTGAATGCAGCCTGAGCCAAATGCCGGCGGGCCGAGCGCACCGAGGCGGCGAGGTGCTGCGCCAGGGTCACATCGACCGGCTTCTGAAGCAGACTCACGGCAGAGGCCATCACGGAAGGAATCAAAATGATGCCGATCACCGCCGCGGTCCAGAACCAGGCCGACGGCAGCACGGTCCAGCCCAGCAGCAGCACGAGCGTCAACGCCGCGGCCGTCAGGCTGCGCCGCAGGTTGTCAAAAATCTTCCAGCGGGACAGCATCGAAAGCGGATTTTCCCGCCGGCGGGCATCGGGGCCGGGAACACCCGGAAACAGCCAGCGCGCAATCTGCCAGTCGCCGCGAATCCAGCGATGCCGGCGGCTCACATCTTCACTGTAGCGGGCTGGGTATTCCTCGTATACCTGTACGTCGGTCAACAGGCCGGACCGGGCGTAACAGCCTTCCAGAAGATCGTGGCTGAGGATCCGGTTGTCGGGGAAACTCCCCCCCAACGCCCGCATAAAAGCATCCACCTCATAGACGCCCTTGCCGATGAACGAGCCTTCGCCGAACAGGTCCTGATAAACATCGGAAACGGCGCGGGTATAGGGGTCGATGCCGAACTCACTGGCGCACAGGCGGGCATACCGCGTCCGGTTCGCGCCGGACAGGCTCACCGCCACCCGCGGCTGGAGAATGCCGTACCCCGCAACGACACGCTGCCGCTCTTCGTCGTAGTGCGCACGATTCAGCGGATGCGCCATGGCGCCCACAAACCGCCACGCCGAATCGCGCGCCAGTTGCGTATCGGTATCCAGGGTGATCACGTACTTCACATCCGAAAGGACGGACGCGTCACCCACGACGAGCGCGAAGCGGTCACGGGATCCGCCGCGCAGAAGCCCGTTCAAATCCGCGAGCTTGCCGCGCTTGCGTTCGTAACCCATCCAGATCCGGTCCTGCGGATTCCATCGACGCGGGCGATGGAACAGGAAGAAGGGTTCGTTTTCCGGGCTCCGGTACTTTTTGTTCAGCGCTTCGATTCTCTGCCGGGCCAGTTGCAGCAGGGGTTCGTCCTCCGGCAGCGTTTCCTCGTCGGCGTCGTGAAAATCCGTGAGCAGTCCGAAGTGGAGGTGATCATCCCGATTTGCCAGGAAGCGGACTTCCAGCCCCTCGATCAGGTCTTCGATGTTCTGCGTGCCCGTGAGCATCGTCGGCACCACAACCAGGGTTCGCAATTCCTGCGGGATCCCTTTGGAGAAATCCATGCGCGGCAGCGGGCGCGGCGTCGCCAGCAACGTCGCCAGCCAGTTCACCAGCGCGACCGACAGATGACCGGCGCACAGAAGCGTCAGCAGGGCGACCGGCCCGATCGCCCAGCCATGCAACCCGTCGGCATGGGCCTTCGCCGTTAAACCCACGCCGAAAACCGCCGTCATCGTCAGGATGGTGCCGCCATAGAGCAGCAGCGGAAAATGACGGCTGAGCCTGCATAACCCCCGGATCAGCGATACATGCACCTCCGCCGTTCGTTCGAGCTGCCCCAGACCCTTGTCGATCAGGTAGAACCCGACGTGGGCTTCGCGGTCGTCGTCGCCGTTTCGAGCCGCTCCCTCCTGCGCGAGCCGGATCGCTTTTCGCGCCACCTCGCTTTCGGAGTGGGGACTGCGCTTCGCAATTTTCTCCACGACATGGCGGTAGTGATCCCGGGTGGCAAAATCCATCCTGCCGTAGACATTGCCGGGATCCTCCCCCAGGGTCTGCTCGACCATGCTCATCGTCTCGACGAAATCGCACCAGTCCCTTGCGGCCAGAAAACGGAGGCTGCCGATGCTGTTGCTCATCGAGACCTGATCCGCAGCCTGTTGCTGATTTTCTGCGCGCACCAACTGCTCGATGGTCAAGCCGGATTCGGACAGCCGCTGTTCAATCCAGGTGAGGGGAAGCACCAAAGCAGGCCCCTGGCTCTGCAGGCGGCGTGTGAACTCCGCAACAAACGCGCTCGCCATCGGGGGGTTCGACCGTGCCATGTCCGCGACCGCAAGAATCAGGCTCTTCGGGTCCTTCTCGGCGATCTCCGTCATCTGGTCGGCCCAATAGTTGGCGCGGTTTCGGTCGATTCTGTCGACGGCGATCCGGGCCGCAACCCGCCTTAGATTCTCGATCAAGGCCAGACGCAGCATGATGGGGATGGCCCAGAGTTCACCCAATTTCAACGTGGTGACTGACTGATAGGCGGCTACGAAGCTGCCGAGGTTTTCCGGATCGACCCGCCCGTCGGCGTGCGAGATTGTCTCGAGGGCGATGTCATACACCCGCGGAAGCCCCGCCGAAGGACCGTTTTGCAGACGCGGCAGCTCACGGCTGTAGGACTTGGGCAAGTGCCGCTTCGCCGTTCGAATCTGTTCCCCAATCAGATAGAAGTTGTCTAGCAGCCATTCCCCGGCCGGTGCGATCAGGCGTTTCGCCTTGACCGCCTCCGTCAGCAGATCGCAGGCGCCGATCAGAACGACTTCATTCTCGCCCAGCCGGGACAACAGCCGATCCGGTGCGCGCCCGGGACTCAGCTCGTGCGTGCCGGCCAGGGTCTTGCCATGATGTTTCATCTGGTCGCTGCTGAACAGCTCCGCTCGCAGCGGCGGTTCACAGACCACGCACTTTTGCGTCAGATCTTTTCTGCGGAGATATTCCGTCAAATGAAACAAGGTTCCCCTGACAGTCGCGCTGTTCACCTTCATTCTTGATGTTTCCTTACCTGCCGATACGGAGCCCGGAAAGCGAACCAATGACCCCAAAGACATTCAACAGCCAAAGGATCACGGCAATCACCACGACGATATTCAGAATGCTCTTGATTTTATGATCCATCGGTATGTAGTTGTTGATCAGCCAGAGGATCACCCCGACAACAATCAATATGATAATCAAATTAATTAACGACATACTTTCCCCCTTTCATGCCCGAAACCTGTCGCCCCGAAAATCCCGACCGAAACGGAACCCGTCGGTTCCAACTTTTACGGATGACGGCGTTACCCTTTCCGACGCGGACACGCCTATGTCAAATACGACCCAACAGCAGAAGCAGTAACACGATCAAGAGGATCAGCCCCAAACCGCCGCTGGGATAATATCCCCACGCCCGGCTGTGCGGCCAGGTCGGGAGCGCGCCAATGAGTAGAAGAACCAGTAAAATGAGAAGAATTGTTCCTAACATATTGTCTTTCCTTTCTGCTGAAATCTCCGGGTGTGTTTCCCCCGGGAAGGGTTGATTCGAAGCCCGACCTGTTCCTGCCGTTCCCGCGAAGAATCTGGGAACGACAGGAAATGGATTTCCGCTTATACATTGTTTGCACGTAAATTTTCGCATTGAAGGATCAGATCCCAATGCGTCCTCTTGTATCAGTTGGTCTTGACGACAAGACCGTTTTCAATCGATTTGACACTCTTGACACTCCGGACGATTTCCATCGCCCTGTCGATACTCTGCTGAGACTCAACGACGCCGCTCAGATTTACCGCGCCGTTTGTCGTGGTCACGTTGATCTCGGACACTTTCAGCAACGGGTCGCCCAGAATATCCATCTTGATCTTGGCTGTAATTGCGGCATCATCCATGTATTCCGCAGTTTCTTCAGCTTTCTCGCTTACCGCTTCCCCTGCTTTTTCAGCTTGTTCGCTCACTTTTTCAGCCGCTTGATCCACTTTTTTCCCTGCCTTTTCGGCGGTTCCCTCTTGTTGACAACCGGGCAGTACGAGAGCAAAGGACAATAAAAGCACGATGAAAAATCCCCTGTGTAATAAACTCATTTTCAATCTCCTTTCGCGACGATCGCTTAATTAAAAAAATACTTTTTTTGAACAAAAACATCTGGTTCACGCAATCAGACATCGGTGTATCGATTTCATTCGCACGAATGATCAGAATCGAACTCCTTGCAGTTCTCTTACGGCGTTGTATCCCCTCCTACTTTAAAACCCCCCAGTCCTGCAGCTCTTTTGCCGCCTCACTGGGTTTGATGCCGCATGTTATTTGAATCTGTCCGAGGAGTTGATCACGCCGTGTAGCGCGTTTCTTTATATTGCCTGAAAAACGCCAAAAATTATCGCGGTCGGCTACCCTGTGGAACGATGGCTGGGGATGTGAGCATGAGAAAAGATCTTTCCATCAGACAGCAGGAACCGCCCGATGCCTCCAATCCTCCTCCCCCCCTTTGGGGGGG
>NZ_JBGSQX010000174.1:0-42751 GCF_041737845.1 Desulfococcus sp. | reverse complement strand
GCGACCCGGTCCGGTTTCAGGCCCAACCCCATCGGCCTGTCGGCCGTCAGGCTCGACGGGATGTCGACGCCGGCGTCGCCCCATGGTCCGGGGCGCCTTCTCCATCTTGCCGGGATCGACCTGTTGGACGGGACGCCCGTTCTCGACATCAAGCCCTACCTGCCCTATGCCGACGCCGTCATGGACGCCCGGGGCGGGTTTGCGGCCGAGCGGCCCGAAGCCGTCATGACCGTGGCGTTCAGCGCCGATGCGCTGGAGGCCGTCCTGGCCAGGGAGGCCGCGGTCCCCGGTCTGAGGCGGTTCATCGTGGGGATGCTGCAGGCGGACCCCCGCCCGGCCTATCATGCCGGGAGATCCGAAGGCCGGCGGTTCGGCACGCGCGTGTTCGATGTCGATGTCCAATGGGAGTGCCGCGGGAACGAAATTCTGGTGACGGGGCTGGCGGGGTGAGGGAAGGGCCTCCCTGAAACCCGGGTTTCAGGGAGGCGGGCGTTTTTATCCCATCGGCGTATTTTCCATCATGGCCCAGATGCCGCAGGGGCAGCCGTTGGCGCAGAAGCCGCAGCCGATGCACCGATCGGGATTCACCACGTACTCGAATACGCCGTCGCCGCTCTCCTCGCGCGTGATGGCCGCCTGGGGGCAGAGGGTCGCGCACATGCTGCAGTCGCGGCAGGTGCCGCACGATGCGCACTGGCTGCCGCAGGCGTCGGTGTTCTCGAAGTCCGTCAGGCGCGGGTCGAAGTATTCCAGGGTCATCCGGCTCCGGTCGATCATGGGGCGGATGCTGATCCCCGGGCGCTTGCCCTCCAGGATGTCCGCGATGGTCAGGGCCGCTCTCCGGCCGGCGCCGATGGCGTCGGTGATCAGGCCCGGCCGGACGATGTCCCCGATGGCGAAGATCTGGGGATCGGTGGTCTGCTGGGTTTCGTCCGTCACCACGTATCCGCGGTCGATCCGGACCTCGTCCGGCAGGAACGCGACATCCGGGGCGTCGCCGATGGAGACGAAGACGGTGTCGGCCGGAAGAAGCTCGCCGTCGCTCAGCACCACGCCCTCCTCGGTGATCTCCCGGGTGAAGCAGGGCCAGCGGAATTTGGCGCCGACCGCCTCGGCGTCCTCCTTCTCCTTGCCGAACGCCAGGGGTTTCTGAATATCGATGAGGGTAATGTCCCTGGCTCCCAGCCGGTGCGCCTCGGTCGCCACATCGCACCCCACGTTCCCGGCGCCGATGATGACGACCCGTTCTCCCGGGCTGAACCGGTTTTCCTTGGCCCGGGTCAGGAATTCAAGGGCCGTGACGAGCCGCTCCTTTCCGGGGATCGGGAGCATCCGCGGTTTCTGCGCGCCGGTGGCGATGATGATGAAGTCGAAGTCCCCCCGAAGCCGGGCCAGGTCTTCCTGTTTCATCTCCTGCTGAAGGTGGATATGAGGGATCACCTCCCGGATGCGTTCGATCTCCCGGGTGAGGACCTCGCTGGGCAGCCGGCTTTCCGGAACGGCCGTGGCGACCTTGCCGCCCAGGATCTTCTGCGTGTCGTAGATAATCGCTTCATACCCTTTCTGCCGGAGCTGCCAGGCAGTCGAGATGCCGGCCGGGCCGCCCCCGATGACGGCGATGCGCTTGCCGGTGAGGGGGGGGAGTTCCGGGAGGCCTGCCGCGATGCTCGCCTTGCCGAGCTGCTTGACGTCCACCGACGGCATGAGCTGGATGGTCCGGGTGCAGCCCTGCATGCAGAGATTGGGACAGAGGTATCCGCAGACGGTGGCCGGAAAGGGCGTGTAGGCCAGGGCCAGATCGACGGCCTCGTCCATGCGGCCTTCCCGGATCAGCCGCCACCGCTCCTGCACCGGGATCCCCGAGGGGCAGGATGCCTCGCAGGGGGCCGCGTACTTCCGGTTCTCCCATACCGGCACGAACCGCCGCATCTCTCCGGTGGGGATCAGGGGGATGGGGCTGCGGTCCAGGTCCGTCAGGTCGCCGATCATGCCGCCCTTGCCGAGTTCCCGGTCCCAGACCTCTTCGCGGAATGATGCCATGGAGCGGCTTTTGAGCACCAATCGCTCCTGGGGGGTGCGGCTGGTGATGAGCTGCCATTCGTCCCGGTTGGCCAGGTCCTCCAGGATTTCCGTGCGGTCGATGCGCTCCAGGTAGAGCTTGAGGCCGCTTCTGAGCCATTGCCATTCCGCGTCGGATACGGGGACCTGCTTGGCGTCGGTCTGGCTGAAGCCCTTGTGGGGGCCGCGGAAGAAGAGCTTGCCGCCGACCATCCCCACCAGGGGGCGGTAGCCCAGGACGTTGTCGGGCGTCTGGGGGTTCCAGCCGCAGACGACGGCGATGCCGCCGGCCATGAACTCCCCGAAATAGTCCCCCGTCGACCCCAGGACCCAAAGCTCGGGCGGACCAAAGCGGGGGTTCTGCTTGGTCATGGTCATGCCCCGGGCGCCGATGTTTCCGGCCACATAGACCTTGCCCTGGGCCATGGCGTTGCAGGTGCCGTTGCCCGCGTTGCCGTGAACCACGATCCGCGCCCCGGCGTTGAGCCAGCCGGTGTCGTCGGAGGCCGGCCCCATGACCGAGACGCGGGTGTTGGGAAATCCCATGGCGCCGACCCGCTGGCCCGGAGGCCCGACGATGCGCACGTGAACAGTCTCGTTTCCGGCCTTCCAGAGCCTGCCGCCGATGCCGTGGTGTCCGAAGGCCTGGATTTCAATGTGCCTGTGGCCGTTGGCGACGGCTTCCTGGATCTGCTCCTCCAAGACACGGGATTCAATCCGGATGCCGTTTTCCCTGCCTGATATCCTGTGATATATATCCTTATTCATTCCATACTCCGAAAACTGTAATGCAATGTCTGATGGTTTCGTCCGCGGCCCTGTTCCCTGTTACACGACATAGGCGATCTGAAGCCGCTGGGCGATGTCGCGGTCGTCGATGCCCAGGGCGTCGGACATGCCGATGGGCAGGGAGGTGGACCGGCCCAGGGGCGCGAAAATTTTCCGGATTTCTGTATCGAAGCCCAGATAGAAATCGACGACGCGCTGGGCGACTGCTTCCGGGTCGAGCCGTCGGTAGAGCCTGGGGTTCTGGGAGGTGATTCCCTTCGGACACAGGCCGATATTGCAGATGTTGCACCGGTCCCCTTCCGAGCCCAGGCACCCGGCTGCGGCCTGCATGACATATTTTCCGGAGACGACGCCGCTGGCGCCCAGCATGATGAGGGCGGCGGCATTGGCGGCCAGGTTGCCGTTCTTGCCGACGCCGCCCCCTGCGAAGATGGGGATTTCATTCTGCCTGCCCAGCTTGGCCAGGTTGAGGTAGCAGTCGCGGACGTTGCTGGCGATGGGGTGCCCCATATGGTTCATGGAGACGTTGTAGGCCGCGCCGGTGCCGCCGTCCTCGCCGTCGATGAGCAGGCCTCCCGCGTAGGGGTTCCGGGTCAGGTTGTTCAGGACCGCCAGGGAGGTGGAGCTGGCCGAGATTTTCGGGTAGACGGGGACACGGAATCCCCAGGCCATGTACATGGACTGGATCATCTTGGCCACGGCCTCCTCGATGGAGTACTTCGTCTGATGGGTCGGGGGGCTGGGAAGACTCACGCCCTCGGGTACGCCCCGGATGGCGGCGATGAGCTTGTTGACCTTGTGCCACATCAGCAGGCCGCCGTCTCCGGGCTTGGCCCCCTGGCCGTACTTGATCTCGATGGCGCAGGGGTCGACCTTCATCTCGGGGATGGCGTGGATGATCTCGTCCCAGCCGAAGTAGCCGCTGGCGATCTGGAGGATGACGTATTTCAGGAAACGGCTCCGGAGGAGCCGGGGCGGGCAGCCTCCCTCGCCGGTGCACATCCGGACCGGCATGCCCAGCTCCTCGTTGAGGTAGGCGACGCCCATCTGGAGCCCTTCCCACATGTTGGGGGAAAGCGCGCCGAAGGACATGGCGCCGATGATCAGGGGATAGATTTCCCGGACCGGCGGTGCCCAGCCGTTCTCCTTGAAGTGGGCGAGGCTTTCCTCGGGCGGAAGGACCCGGCCCAGGAGGGTCCGAAACTCGAACTCGTGGCGGCCGGCGTCCAGGGCCGGGTCGGTAAGCATGGAAATCCGGATGAATTTGATCCGGTCGAGAAGGCTCCCTCCGTCGTTCCGCCGGCCACCCCGCCGGCGGGGCTGGCCGCCGCGGTCGATGTGGTATCTCAGTTTGTCGGCCTCGTCGCTTTTCAGGGGGATGACGCAGTCGTTGGGGCAGACCATGTTGCACATGCCGCAGCCGATGCAGGCGTAGGCGGGGTCGGTTTTCTGCCGGATCCCGTAAAAAATCTCGTAGTTGGTGGATGACGATCGGGCCAGATCGATGGCGGCGTGAATGTGCCTTTTGCGGAACACGCCCAGCTCGATGGCGTTGACCGGGCATACCGCCGTGCAACTGCCGCAGAGCGAGCACTTGTCCTTCTGCCAGGAGATCTGCCAGGGCAGGTCCTTGACGCTCAGTGTAGAGGGGGTAACGGGTCTGTTTGACGGCATATTTGAACCTCCTGTCGGTCGGGGCCGACGATCGCGGTATCGAGATACATGGGTTGGAAGTCTTTGGTTTTGTCGCGGTCGGGGATGGCTGCGTCAAGGCCGCAGATTTCTGACGAGAAGGCGAAAACGCCGGGTTTTCCGCCGACGACCCCCGGGCGAAGTTTCTTGCGGTCCTGCACCATGAAAAGGCTGTGGTCGGCGAGGGAGCCGATCACGCAGTTGGGCCCGTCGATGATCATCCGGCGGCAGCTGTGCTTGAGCGATTTCAGCAATGCCGCGTTGGGGTGGACCTTGAGGTCCTGGTCGCTCAGCGGGGTGATGATGTGTTTATAGCCTTCGAGGCCCAGGCCGAGATTCGACAGGGTATAGTGGAGGATGTGGGTGAACACCTCGGAGTCGGACTGATAGCCGGTATAACCCTCGAACCCCCGGGAGGTGAGGTACTCCCGGATGGGGATGAATGCCGTGTTCTCGCCGTTGGTCATGGTGGAAAAGCCTTCCAGGAAAAAGGGATGGCAGGCGTACAGGTTGATGGCGTAGTTAGTGTTCTGCCGCCCCTGGGCCATGATGATCCGGGCCTTGAGCTCCTTCCGGTCCAGCTTCAGGTGGTTCGCCACCTGCATGGGGTCCCCGATCTCCTTGATCATGATGGCATCGGGCCAAAAAGAGAATATGATCATGTCCTCCTTTTCCTCCCCCATGTGCCGCAGCTTGAGACGAAGGTGCACCAGTTTTCGATGCTTCTCCGTTTCGCCCAGGGCATCCCATTCCTCGGGATACTCATAGGCGCGGATCAGGTAAAAATCCCGCTTGGGGACCCCCGGGGGCGGCGCCTTGGGCACCTTGATCGTCAGTTTGTACTTGGTCATGAATCCCAGATTCATCATGAATGAATCCAGGCGCTTGAGGCCGTCCTCGGTGAAGATGCCCGAGAGAATCGGCGCGTCCTTCATCTCCTCGAACGGCCCGCCGAGGTCTCGCAGGAACAGGCCGACGCCGGAGCCGTCATGGCCTTCGCGCATGACGTCCAGAGCCTCTATGGCGACCATCGGGGACAATGGTTCCTTGCTGGTGATGGCAAACAAACGGCACATGGTTTTATTTCTCCTTCACTGTCTGCCGCGGGGCATGCGGGGCAAACGCTCACGGCAAAGCGGTTGTTGCAGGATAGGCTTGAGGTGCGGAAGTTCAGCGCGCGGGGGCGTCTATCCATGGCGCGTAAACGCAAGACAGTCCTTTACATTTTATTGCTTCAAAATTCAAGCGCTTCGTTTGGGTGAAACATTCGCATTGGCGATTTTCAACTTGCTATTGAAAAAAAATATGGTTAGGATTATTGCTAAATATTTGTAAAGTTCCCCAATAATCGCCAACCGCTCACAACAGATTTCGGCTTTTTTTGTCGGGCGGCGGCGTGGGAAGGAGCTGCTTTCAAAACCGGATGTCCCGATGCCCAAGGAGAGAGAGATATGACGAAACAAGAGACCAAGACCCTGAAGCATGTCTGTAAATGCGAGAACTGCGGAAACGAGGCCGAAATGGTGGTCACCTGTTCCCTGGCGGATGAAGAAGACGGCGCCGCCCCGGCCGGGGCGAAAGCCGATCCCGAAAAGCACCCCCACCGCGTCAAGGGTACGGGGACCTGCAGCCACTGTGGAAATGAAGCGGATATGTGGGTGGACCTCTGATAAGATAACCGCTCCGGTCGGGGATGGCGGGGAAGCGCCGCCCATCCGGAGGACATGAACACAAGAAGGTGGCTGATGACCGAAGAGTGTAAAATTACCATGAACACCGGGCTTCGCGGTGTGACCGTTGCCAGCACGCGCGTGAGCGATGTGGATGGCGATGCCGGAAAGCTGATCTATCGCGGTTACCTGGTGAAGGATCTGGCTGAAAACGCCTCGTTCGAGGAGGTGGTCTTCCTTCTGCTGTATGAGCGGATGCCCAACCTGCAGGAACTGGCATCGTTCAAGAAGGCGCTGGTCAGCGAGATGCCGATTCCCCGGGAGATTATCGCGGCCCTGAAAACCCGGCCCCGGGATTCCCTCCCGATGGACATCCTTCAGGCGGGGGTCGCCATGCTGGCCAACCACGATCCCGATATCCGGATCGAGGGCGAGCGCGAGGCAACCCTGCGCATGGGCATCCGGCTCATTGCGAAGATGCCCACCCTTCTTGCGGCATGGTCCCGTATCTGCACCGGGCAGGACGCGGTGCCGCCCTCCCGGGATCTGGGTCATGCGGCCAATTTTCTCTACATGATGACCGGCCGGGTCCCCGATGATGAGATTACGGGATTTTTTGACGCCTGCCTGGTGCTCCATGCGGAACATTCCTTCAACGCCTCGACCTTTGCCGCCCGGGAGGTGGCCTCCACGCGGGCCCACATGTACGCGGCCGTCGGCGCCGCCGTCGGGTCGCTGTCGGGCGCGCTCCACGGCGGCGCCAATACCCGGGTCATGCAGATGCTGAAGGTGATCGATTCGGTCGATAACATCGACGCCTACATCGAAAAACAGTTGACCGGCGGCGGCCTGATCATGGGGCTGGGGCATGCGGTCTACAAGGTCGACGACCCCCGGGCACTCATCCTGGCGCCCATGTCCAAAAAGATGGGAGAGCGGATCGGCGAGGTCAAATGGTACGAGATCTCCAGGCGCCTGGAGGAAAAGGCCAAGGCGGCCTTCAAACGCCGCAAGAACATGGATATCTACGTCAACGTGGATTTTTACAGCGCCTCGCTCTATTATGCCATGGGAATCGCCATGGATCTGTTTACCCCGGTATTCGCCATATCGCGGATTGCCGGATGGGCGACCCACGTGCTCGAGGAGCAGTATGCGGATGCCGCGCCCAAACCCATGCTGTACCGGCCTGAATCGGAATATATCGGGGATTACTGCGGACCGGCGGAATGCGCCTGGGAGCCGATTGAACGCCGCTGAGGCCTGCGCCCTTCGTCATGAAGGGTTTCGGTGGGGCGCCCGCCGCCCCACCGGCGCCGGAGGCAACGCCGTCGACCCGCTGACATCCCGTCTTGCTGCTGCAAATCCACACGACCGCTTCATGGAAGACCGCCCGCGGCATCCGACGTCGATGGGCTTTTTCCGGGAAATATCGGAGAAAAGGAAGGGGCATGGTGACGAACCGCCAGCCTGAAGGCCAGAATTTGCGAATGACGCGCCAGCGGAAGGTCATCCTGGAGGAGGTCAGACGCCTGGCGGACCATCCGAGCGCGGAAGAGGTCTATGAGGGGGTGCGCAAACAGCTTCCCCGCGTCAGCCTGGGGACCGTCTACCGGAACCTGGAGATCCTCTCGGAGCTGGGGGAGATCCAGAAGCTAGAGCTGGGCGGCACCCTCAAGCGGTTCGACTGGAACACCAAGAAGCACTACCACATCCGTTGCATCAACTGCGATCGCGTGGACGACGCGCCCATGGGCTTCATGGACCATGTGGAAAACGCTCTGGACGACACCAGCGGATATCAGATCATGGGGCATCGGCTGGAATTTCTGGGGCTGTGCCCCGAATGCCTCGAAAAGGCGATCGAGCGCAGGTCCCTCGGCCCAAACCCTGACGTTTCACCCTCCGATTCAAGCAAATCCCTTGACGACCCGAAGGTCCCGGAAGCATCCAGCCGCTGAGGGCGTCCTGCAGCGCTTCCCCGCCAGGGACAGCAGAACAAGCTCCCTGAAACCCTCAGGGAGCTTGTCGCATTCCGGGGGGGCGTTATAGGGCGATCGGCGCCTTGGGCTCTTGGAGACGAAACACGATGCCGTCCCCCTCGACCGCGGCCCGGACGGTCGATCCGTCGGGAACCGCCCCTTTCAGGATCTCCATGGAGAGGGGGTTTTCGATGGTTTTCTGAAGCGCCCGCTTGAGGGGTCTGGCGCCGTAGATCGGGTCGTATCCCTTTTCGGCGATGAGGGCCGTGGCCTCCTCCGACAGGATGAGGGTGATCTGCCGGTCCTGGAGGCGTTTCTTGAGCCGGCCGATCTGGATTTCCACGATCTGCCCGATCTGCCCGGGATCGAGGTTGTGGAAGAAGATGATCTCATCGATCCGGTTCAGAAATTCGGGTTTGAAGGTCCTGCGGAGGCTCTCCCTGACCCGCACTTCGGCCTCGTCGCCTCGGGAACTCCCCATCTCCTGAATATACTGGCTTCCCACGTTGGAGGTCATGATAATGACCGTGTTCTTGAAATCCACGGTCCTGCCGTGGCCGTCGGTCATCCGGCCGTCGTCCAGAATCTGGAGCAGCACGTTGAAAACCTCCGCGTGGGCCTTTTCGATCTCGTCGAAGAGGACGACGGAATAGGGCCGCCGGCGGACCGCCTCGGTCAGATAGCCCCCTTCCTCATAGCCCACATACCCGGGGGGGGCCCCGATCAGGCGGGCCACCGAGTGCTTTTCCATGAATTCGGACATGTCGATGCGGACGATGGCCTGTTCATCGTCGAACATGAACTCCGCAAGGGCCTTGGCCAGCTCGGTTTTTCCCACGCCGGTCGGCCCCATGAAGATGAAGGAGCCGATGGGGCGGTTGGGGTCCTGCAGCCCGGAGCGGGCCCTTCTGACGGCATTGGCGACGGCGGCGATGGCCTCGCCCTGGCCCACGACCCGGCGGGCCAGGCGCGCCTCGGCTTGGAGCAGCTTTTCGCGCTCCCCTTCGAGCATCCTGCTGACGGGGATTCCCGTCCACCGGGAGATGACCTCGGCGATGTCCTCGCTGTCCACCTCTTCCTTCAGCATCTTTTTTTCAGCCTGAAGCGCGGCGAGCTTCAGGTTGGCGCCTTCCAGCCGTTTTTTCAGCTCCGCGGCCTTCCCGTAGCGCAGCTCCGCCACCCGGGCCAGGTTGCCCTCCCGTTCGGCCTGCTGCTCTTCCGTGCCCAACTGTTCGAGATCCTCCTTGACCTTCCGGATCGTCTGGATCATCTCCTTTTCGTTCTGCCAGTGGGCCTTCATCTCCTGCATCTCGTCCTTCAGGGCGGCGATGGACTTGTCGAGCCGGGCCAGGCGGTCGATGGCGGCCGGATCCGTCTCCTTCTTCAGGGCTTCGCGCTCGATCTCCATCTGGATGATCTTCCGCTGGATCTCGTCGATCTCCACCGGCATGCTGTCGATCTCGATGCGGAGCTTGGATGCGCATTCATCGATGAGGTCGATGGCCTTGTCCGGAAGGAACCGGTCGGTGATGTAGCGGTGGGAGAGGGTCGCGGCCGCCACGATGGCCGAGTCCTTGATCCGGACCCCGTGATGGACCTCGTACTTTTCCTTGAGACCCCGGAGGATGGAGATGGTATCCTCCACGCTGGGCTCCCGGACCAGGACCGGCTGAAACCGCCGTTCCAGGGCCGCATCCTTTTCGATATACTTCCGGTATTCGTTGATGGTGGTGGCCCCCACGCACCGCAGGGTCCCCCGGGCAAGGGCCGGCTTCAGCATGTTGGAGGCGTCCATGGCCCCCTCGGCAGCGCCCGCGCCCACCAGGGTGTGGAGTTCGTCGATGAAGAGGACCACCTCACCTTCCGCCCGCTCCACCTCTTTCAGCACCGCCTTCAGGCGGTCTTCAAATTCGCCGCGGTATTTGGCGCCGGCGATCAAAGCCCCCATATCGAGGGAGACCAGCCGTCGGTTTTTCAGGGTTTCCGAAACGTCGCCCCGGACGATGCGCTGGGCCAGCCCCTCGACGATGGCCGTCTTTCCGACGCCGGGGTCGCCGATGAGCACCGGGTTGTTTTTGGTCCGCCGCGAGAGGACCTGGACGATCCGGCGAATCTCGTCGTCCCGCCCGATCACCGGGTCCAGCTTGCCCAGCCGGGCCAGATGGGTCAGGTCCCGGCTGAACTTGTCCAGGGCCTGGTACTTCTCTTCGGGGTTGGGGTCGGTGATGGTCTGGCCCCCGCGGATGTCCTTGAGGACCTTGAGGATGGATTCCCTGCCGATGCCGTACTGCTTGAGGATTCGGGCCGCTTCCCCCCGCTTTTCGTCGGCCATGGCGATCAGGATGTGCTCGACGCTGACATACTGGTCCTTCATTTTGGAGGCCTCCGCGAAGGCGGCCTCCAACACGGCCTTGGTGCGCGCGGAAAAATAGGTGTCGGTCACGCCGCTCACCTTGGGGAGGCCGCCGATGGCAAGCGTGGCCTCCTGTGAAACGGCGGCCGGAGATGCGCCAAGCTTGCGGAGCATCGATTTCGCGATGCCTTCGGGCTCCGCAAGCATGGCGGCCAGGATATGCTCCGGTTCGATCTGCTGGTTGCCCTGACGGGCGGCGAGTTCCTGGGCGCTCTGGATCAGCTCCTGGGATTTAATGGTGAACTTGTCAAATCGCATGGGTCTCTCCTGATGGTCGAAAAATTCGTTTTTACGGCATGTCGCGGGAAATGGCATACAAAAAACATGCCAAATATTATGCAATTAAACGATAACCATCTGCGATTTGGTGTCAACCTCTCAATCGGTAAATCATTTCCGTTTTTTCGAGGCGTTCTTGAGGCGCTTGCTCAACGCGGGCTGTGAAATACCCAGCATCCTGGCGGCGATCGACTGGTTGCCCCCGGACCGGCGCATGGATTCCTCGACAAGCATCTGGGTCACCTTCTTGATGGTCGGCAGTTTCCGGAAGGACCGGAAGGGCGAGGAGTCGTCGATATCCAGCTCCTCCCGGAAGGGCTTTTCCACCTTTTTCCGGGCCATGTGGATCTTGAAGATGTCCAGGGAGAGGATCTTCGACTCGTGCTCCCGGACCGCCTCAAAGACCATTCGCCGGAGTTCGGAGACGTTGCCGGGGAAGGTATAGGTCTGGAGCAGGGTATAGAGTTCCTTCGGCGGCGTCGGTTTCTTCTTTTCCAGGATCCGCGCCGATTCCTCGAAAAAGTAGTCTGTCAGGACGGGCACGTCGTCGAGGCGGTCCCGGAGGGGCGGCAGGTGCGCGTGATGCTCGCGGAGCTTGAGGTTGAGGTCCCGCCGGAACTTGCCCGACCGTTGAAGCATCCACAGATCGGCGCTGCTGGCGGAGACGACGTAGGCATCGGTGCGGGACGTCTTGTCTTTCCCCAGGGGGATGTATTCCCCGGACTCGATCAGCTTGTAGAGACGGACCTGGGATGCGGGGTTGAGTTCGCTGATCTCGTCGAGGAACAGGACCCCTCCGGCAGCCTTTTCGATCATCCCCGAGTGGCTTTCGTCGGACCCCGCAAACGCGCCTTTGGCATAGCCGAAGAGCGTCGCCGGAAAGAGATCCTCATCATTAAGATCCAGGATGTTTATTTTCACCAGACTTCCCTGGAGCCCGCTGATCACGTGGATGTAATCCGCCATCAACTCTTTTCCGGTTCCCTCTTCACCTGTGATGAACAGCGGCACACGGGCTTCCACGGCCGATTTCACGTCCTGGAGAATGGACAGCATCTGTTTGTTCTGAGTGATAATGAAATTCGCGGGAGAGGCGTTTTTTAAAATGCTGGACATGATCCCATCCTTGAAAAATGAATTTTAAGCAATAATAAATTTTTTATCCTATATCACATTGCCGGCAAAAAAAGGTATGCTTTTTTTTATATTTTTTCTCTGTTGGCACATCCTGAAGAAAAACAACCGGAACGTATCTGTTCCATTCCCCCGGCGGCGGCCTTTTTCCCCGGACCGGGACCCGGAGGAGGGGCGCTGTCCTCCTGCGCGTCAGGCGCGGACAGCCCGGAAGAAAACGGGCCGCTTTGTCTTGACACGAAGCGCACAAGCCCTATATATAGCTCTACTTTGGTTAGATTGCACGGTTGAGATCTCGCAGAGCGGGGCACCCGGGAATGTTTCCGCCTGGCCGGGGGTGATTCGGCTGGAATGCAATGCGGGTGCATCCTTTCCAGAACCAACGACCATTACCCGGATCCTCTTTGGAAATCATACCGTTGCCGGCGGTTTCGTCGTTTCCTGAACAAATATATGAACTATCCTGAAAAACCAAAGCAGAAAATAGCTTTATTTATAGGATCCGCATGCGGGCTGGGATTATCCCCTGTTCTTCCCGGAACCTGCGGGGCGCTCCTGGGGGTCGTCATCCATGCGGCCGTCGTCCTGGCGCTTCCCGCCGCCATGAAGATGCCGGCCCTGTTGACGGCCTTTGCCCTCGTGTGCGCGGCAAATCATGTGCTGACCCCGTGGGCCGAGGCTTACTGGGAGCGAAAGGATCCCCCCCATTTCGTCCTGGATGAGGTGGCCGGGTATCTTTTCGTGCCGATCCTGTTTCGGGAAGGGGAGCTGCTCAACGTTGTCGTTTGGGGGTTCACCCTCTTCCGCATCCTGGACATCTTCAAGTTCCTCCCGCCGGCGCGGCTGATCGACAAACAGCTTCACGGGCCGTGGGGGGTGCTGCTGGATGATCTGGTGAGCGCCGGATACGCCGCTTGGATCATGTCGATCGTCTATTGGCTTGCGCCGGGCGTCTTTGCCTGATCCTCTCCGGAAAAGCGCCGCCGGTATGGGCATCCAGTGCAGGGGCCGACGGCATCCCTACCGTCCACGGGTCGAACCCCGGGCGACGGCAGACTGCGTTTAATAAAACAACACCACAGCGAGGAAGATATGTTCAGTTACAGAGGACTCGGCGAGAGCGAGGTGGAAGCCTCCCGCCGCGAGCACGGCTCCAACCAGATCAGCCCCCAGGAGGTGGAAACCTTCTGGGACAAGCTGCAAGACAATTTCAAGGACCCCATGATCATTATCCTCGTGGTGGCGCTGGTCATCGTCACCGGCCTTGCCGTTTTCGGGTTCGCGGAATGGTATGAGGGGGTGGCCATCGCCGCCGCGGTGGTCCTGGCGACCCTTGTCGCCACGGCCTCCGAATTCAAGAACGAGCAGACCTTCCAGAAGCTCCAGGAGGAGGCATCCAAGATCCTGATCAACGTTTTTCGGGGCGGAGCCCTCAGGATCATCGGCATCGACGACATTGTCGTGGGGGACGTGGTGCTTCTCCAGCCCGGCGACAAGATACCGGCGGACGGCAAAATCGTTCAGGGAAAGGTCAAGGTCAACCAGGCGGCCCTGACCGGCGAGCCGGTGCCGGTCACCAAAAAACCCGGCGAGCCCGACCTTTCGAATCTTGGGAATGCCCATTCGGTCTACCGCGGCACCATCGTCGAGGACGGAGAGGCGGCCATGGTCGTCCTGAAGGTCGGCGACCAGACCCAGTTGGGCCGGCTTTCGGAGGGGCTTCAGACGGACAACCGCATCGGGCCGCTTCGGGTGAAGCTCGCCAAGCTGGCCGACGACATCGCCAGATTCGGCTACATCGGCGCCTCCTTTATCGGCGCGGCCTTCATGTTCAAGGCGATCTATCTCGACAACGGCGGGGAAGCCGCGGCCATGCTGGCCTATGTATCCAACTGGCAGGTGCTGCTCCTCGACATCGTGACGGCCCTCATCCTCGCGGTCATTATCATCGTGGTCGCCGTGCCCGAGGGGCTGCCCATGATGATCGCCATCGTTCTGGCCCAGAACATGCGGAAGCTCCTGAAGTCGAACGTCCTGGTCCGGCAGTTGGTGGGCGTCGAGACCTCGGGGAGCCTCAACCTCCTGTTTGCCGACAAGACGGGGACGATCACCCAGGGCAAGCTCGACGCCGTGGGGTTCATGGCCATCGAGGGCGGCGGGGACGATGTCCGCATCGTCGAATATGACCGGTTCGAGGCCATACCGGACGTCCTGGCCCGGCTCCTTGACCTGTCGCTCCGCGAGAACACGTCGTGCATCGTGAACTGCGAGGCCATAAAGGAGGAGGAGCGGATCATCGGGGGCAACATCACGGAGCGGGCCCTGCTCAAGTTCATCCGCGCGGATGTGAGCGCATGCGTCGAACCGGCGGCGGAGAATGTTTTTCAGGTGCTGTTCAACTCCGCCCGCAAGTTTTCGGCGGCCGGCATCAGAACCCTCGGGGGGGAGGAGATGACCCTGATCAAGGGCGCCCCGGAGCGGATTCTCAGCAACTGCACCCACCACTTTGCCGCCGACGGCTCGCGGGTCCCCATTTCCGAGGCAGAGAAGACGGTCGTCAACCTGGCCATCGACCGGAAGGCCGACGACGGCTACAGGCTGATCGCCGCAGCCGTTCAGGAGGGCATCTCTGCCGAAGACGCCTCCGACAACATGAAGGAACTGCCGGAAGGGATGACGCTTCTGGGGTTTTCCCTGATCCGGGACGAGCTGCGCCCCGAGTCGCGGGCGGCCATCGAGACCCTCCAGCACGCGGGGATTCACGTGGTCATGCTGACGGGCGACCGCAGCGGCACGGCCAACGCCATCGCCCGGGAGGCGGGGCTTTTGAACGGCGAAAAAAAGAAGTCCATCCGCTCCGCGGAGATGGCCGAGCTTTCGGATGACGAGCTGAGGGTGCTCCTGCCCGACCTGAACGTGGTGTCGCGGTGCCTGCCCCAGGATAAGATGCGCCTGGTCAAGGTGGCTCAGGAAGCCGGGCTGGTGGTGGGGATGACGGGGGACGGGGTCAACGACAGCCCGGCCCTCGCCAACGCCGACATCGGGTTCGGATTGGGCAGCGGGACGGAGGTTGCCAAGGAGGCGTCGGATATCGTGGTCCTGGACGACAACATCCAGTCCATCACCAACTCGGTCCACTACGGCCGGACCATCTACCGGTCGATCCAGAAGTTCATCACCTTTCAGCTCACCGTGAACGTCAGCGCCATCGCCATCGCCTTTCTCGGACCCTTTCTGGGCTTCAAGCTGCCGCTCACCATGATCCAGCTCCTCTGGGTCAACCTGATCATGGACACCCTGGCCGCGCTGGCTTTTTCCGGCGAGCCGCCGCTGGCCAAGCATATGGCGGAAAAACCCAAGCGGCGCGATGAAAGCCTGATCACCGGGGGCATGTGGTCTTCCATTCTCGCCAACGGCCTGTTCATCACCCTGATCTCCATCATCTTCCTGAAAATCCCCGCCGTTCGGGGGCTGTTTCACAATGAGGCCGCATTCATGACGGCATTTTTTGGTGTTTTTGTTTTTTTGAATAATTTTAATAAATTCAATGTCAGGGTGGAAGAGTTTAACCTTTTTGGGCATATTTTGGAGAACAAGGGGTTTCTGAAGGTTGTCGGCATCATTTTTCTGATCCAGGTGATCGTGACCTATTTCGGGGGGGAGATCTTCCGGACGGTGCCGCTTCTGCCGGTGGAATGGCTGTATATCGTTGCATTTTCCATCATCATCATCCCCTTTGATCTGCTCCGGAAATATCTGTGCCGGGTTTTAAACCAATGAAAAAAAACAAGGAAAAAGTCGGTAGAAACGACCCCTGCCCGTGCGGCAGCGGCCTCAAATATAAACAGTGCTGCCTCGGGAAGAAAGAACCCGAAGCCGGCGATCTGAGGGAGTCGTACTGGAAACAGTACAAGATCCGGCTCAAGGCGCCCGGGGATATCGAGGCCATCGAGCGGGCGGGGCGGCTGGTGGTGGAGACCCTTGACCTGGCGGAAAGGGCGATCCGGCCGGGCATGGAGACGGAAGAGATCAATACCCTGGTCCACGAGTTCACCCTGAAGCACGGTGCCCGTCCGGCCCCCCTGCATTACCGGGGATATCCCAAGAGCGTCTGTGTCTCCGTCAACGAGGTGATCTGCCACGGCATCCCCGGGAAGCGGGTGCTCAATGAGGGCGATATCGTCAACGTGGATGTCACCTCGATTCTCGACGGGTATTACGCCGACGCCAACAAGACCTATTTTGTGGGCACCCCCGGCGAGGATGCCCGGAAGATCGTTCGGGTGGCCCGGGAATGCCTCCTGCGGGGCATCGCCATGGTGGCCCCCGGGAATACCCTGGGGGATATCGGCTGGGCGATTCAGGAATATGCGGAAGGCCACGGGTGTTCCGTGGTCCGGGAATTCGTGGGGCACGGCGTCGGATTCGACTTCCACGAGGCGCCCCAGATCCCCCATTATGGCCGACGCGGCGAAGGCGTAGCCCTGGTGCCGGGCATGGTTTTCACCATCGAGCCCATGATCAACCTGGGACGGAAGGAACTCCGCGTCCTCTCCGATCAATGGACGGCCGTGACCCGGGACGGCTCCCTCTCGGCCCAGTTTGAGCAGACGGTTCTCGTCACCGAAACCGGGGTTCGCAGCCTGACTCCCTATGACCTGGATTCAACCCTGTAAAGGAAACTGGTATGGCATCCTCTGTCGATGAACAAATATTGAGAGCAGCCAAGGAAATCGTCGTGAAATTCATCGAGACCGGCCGGGTATCGCCGACCTCGTTTTCCGAGGCCTTCAAATCGGTCTATAAAACGGTGTTCGAAGCAGTGCACGGCCCGGGTGACCCACCGGGGGATGCTCCGGAGAAAACGGAATAGGGGCGTCGCCTGCGGTGGCCGATTTCAAAACCCATATCACCGCGGCATGCGCCGCCTCCGGCATTGCGGCGACCTGCCTTCTGGCTGCGGGGGCCGCACGGCCGGACCAGGTATTGCTCTACTTCATTCTGGGGAGCGTCGGAGGGGTCCTTCCGGACATCGACGCCGACAACTCCACCGCCCTCAAGATCACCTTCGACGTCCTCTCCTTTGTCATCGCCTTTGTCGTGATGTTCGGGCAGCGCTGGGGGCATTCGGTCATCGAGCTGGTTCTCATCTGGCTTGCGGTCTTCCTCGCCGTCAAGTATCTCCTCTTTTCATTCTTCATCCGGATGACCGTACACCGCGGCATCATTCATTCCATCCCGGCCGGGATCACCTTCGGCCTGATGGCCGTGATCCTCCTGGACCAGGTGCGGGGCATCTCCGCCGGAACTGCCTGGATGGGCGGCTTTTTTCTCTTCATGGGGTTTTTCATCCATCTGCTCCTGGATGAACTCCACAGCGTCAGTTTTTCCGGCATGGGCCTCAAGGGCTCCTTCGGCACGGCCCTGAAGCTCCTCTCCCTCAAAGATATGAAATCCACCCTGGTCATTTACGCGGCCATGATCGCGCTCTTGTTCCTGGCCCCGCCCCCCGGCGGATTCCTCCGGATCCTCCTCAGCAAATCGACCTATACCGGGATCCGCCTGCTGCCGTAGGGCTGTTTGAAATCGACCTGTTGAACCGGAACCGGGATAAGATCAGGGGCCTGTGTGCAGATTGGGCAAATTGCGTTCATTCGCTACCAGGGAAGCGGCAGCGTACCGAGATTTGAGGCAAACCGTTATGGCAGGGGCACCGGAAAATTTTGCAAAAATGGTCAAAGAAGTTCGCCTGCAACTGGGGCTCAGTCAGGAAGAACCGGCCCATGAGCCGGGCGTGAGCTTCGCCACGATCAATGGTTGGGAAACCGCCAAGACGGTTCCCTTCAAGCTCGCCCGGGCGCAATTTGAAGCCTTCTGTGAGCGGATAAAAGCGCAGGGGAAGTTGCTCTGATGATCAAGAAAAAACTTTCCGAGCGCGATATCTGCACAAAGTACATAACGCCCGCCCTGGAGAAGGCGGGTTGGGATATCTCAACCCAGGTCATGGAGGAATTTCCACTCACCAAGGGACGTATCATCGTGCGTGGCAAGCTGCATGCCCGCGCCAGGCACAAACGCGCCGATTACGTTTTGTTCTACAAACCGAACATCCCCATCGCCATTATCAAAGCAAAGGACAACAACCACACTGTTGGCGATGGCCTGCAACAGGCGCTGGGCTATGCCGAAATGCTGCAAGTCCCGTTCGTGTTCAGCTCCAACGGTGACGGCTTCCTGTTTCATAACAAGGTCGCCTCGGACGGCATCATCGAGCAGGAGCTTGCACTCAACGAATTCCCCTCGGCACAAACGCTGTGGCAATGGTGGGCGGCACACCGTGGTCTGAACGACCGGCAAAATGCGCTTGTTACCCAGGATTACTACAGCGACGGCAGCGATAAGAGTCCGCGCTATTACCAATTTCTGGCCATCAACAAGACCATCGAGGCGATCGCTCGCGGCCAGAACCGCATCTTGCTGGTCATGGCCACCGGCACGGGCAAGACCTTCACCGCCTTTCAGATCATCTGGCGGCTTTGGAAGGCCAAGGCGAAGAAGCGCATCTTGTTTCTTGCCGACCGTAACATCCTGGTCGACCAGACCATGACCAACGACTTCAAGCCGTTCGGCTCGGCCATGACCAAGATCCAGAAGCGCCAGGCCAACAAATCCTACGAGATCTACCTCTCGCTCTATCAGGCGGTGACCGGTACCGAAGAAGAGAGAAACATCTACAAGCAGTTCAGCCCCGATTTTTTCGATCTCATCGTCATCGACGAGTGCCACCGGGGCAGCGCCGCCATCGACTCGGCCTGGCGTGAGATTCTCGAATACTTTTCTTCAGCCACCCAGATCGGCCTGACCGCTACGCCCAAGGAGACCAAAGAGGTTTCCAACATCGGCTATTTCGGCGATCCCATCTACACCTACTCCCTCAGGCAGGGGATCGACGACGGGTTTTTAGCGCCCTACAAGGTGGTGCGCATCGATCTCGACCGGGATTTGACCGGTTGGCGGCCCGACAAGGGCATGATCGACAAACACGGCTTTGAAATCGAGGATCGCATTTACAACCAGAAGGATTTTGACAAGACCCTGGTCCTTGAGCAGCGCACCCAGCTGGTGGCCAAAAAGATCACCGAGTTCCTTAGGCAGACCAACCGCTTCGACAAGGCAATTGTCTTCTGTGAAAACATCGACCATGCCGAGCGTATGCGCCAGTCCTTGGTCAATGAAAACGCCGACCTGGTGGCGCAAAACAGCAAATACGTCATGCGCATCACCGGCGATAACGAGGAAGGCAAGGCCGAGCTCGACAACTTCATTTTTCCAGAGAGTAAATACCCGGTCATTGCCACCACCTCCAAGTTGATGACCACCGGCGTGGATGCGCAGACCTGCAAACTGATCGTGCTCGACCAGCGCATTCAGTCCATGACCGAGTTCAAGCAGCTCATCGGGCGTGGCACCCGCATCAACGAAGACTACGGCAAGTATTACTTCACCATCATCGATTTCAAAAAGGCCACCGAGCTGTTTGCCGACCCTGATTTCGACGGTGATCCGGTGCAGATCTACGAACCCAGGGGGGATGAATCACCTGTGCCGCCGGACGTCTCAGACGAAGCCGAAAGTTGCGGTAGCGTCACCTACCCGGAACCCGGAGAAGACCAGGAGTGGACCGGCGTCGCCGAACCCGGCCCGGAAGAGGAAGGCGGCGGCGTTCGCCGTTACGTAGTGGCCAATGTCGAGGTCAAGGTGGCCGCCGAGCGCGTCCAGTATTTCGATGCCAACGGCAAACTGATCACCGAATCCCTCAAGGATTACACCCGCAAGGCCCTGGCCAGGGAATACGCCTCCCTCGACGATTTTCTCCGCAGCTGGAACCGCACCGACAAGAAGCAGGCCATCATCGACGAACTCTCCGAACAAAGGGTGTTCTTCGATGCCCTTGCCGATGAGATCGGGCGGCAATCCGGTAAAGAATTCGACCCCTTCGATCTGGTCTGCCATGTCGCTTGGGATGTGCCGCCCCTCACCCCAAGGAGCGGGCAGAGCAGGTGAAAAAGCGTAACTACTTCACCCAATACGGAGAGCAGGCCCGCCGGGTGCTGGAAGCCCTGCTCGACAAGTACGCCGATGAAGGTGTGGCCCATATCGAAGAGACGCAGATCCTCACCATTGCCCCCTTTACCGAATTCGGGACGCCGATGGAAATCATCCGCGGCTTTGGTGGACTGGATCAGTATCAGCAGGCTGTGTATGAGTTGGAGAAAGCGCTGTATGCCGGGTAATGGAGTGGTCTCACGTGAAGAAACGAAGAGATGTAGAGGAGGCGCTTTACCTCCCAGACCGTCATTCCCGCGCAGGCGGGAATTCAGGAGGGTGAAGTGAAGCAACCCTGCGTCTACATCCTCGCAAGCCAGAGAAATGGCACTCTGTACACCGGGGTAACCAGTGACCTGATCAAACGGGTGTGGGAACACAAAAACGATCTGATAGAAGGCTTCACAAAAAAATATGGCATACACCGCCTGCTGTACTTCGAACAGCATGAAGACATGAATTCCGCGATTACCCGCGAAAAGCAGATCAAGAAATGGAACCGTGCCTGGAAATTGCGACTGATTGAAGAGCAGAACCCTGATTGGAACGATTTGTACGAAACCTTGATTTGAATTTTCTGGATTCCCGCCCCCCCTCTACACGAGGGCAGGCATGCGGGAATGACAGAAAGTAGTAAACGGGAATAACAAATTTTGCGTCGTCCCCACGTAGGCGGGGACCCAGGATATAACCACTGGATTCCCGCCTACGCGGGAAGGACAAGATAGAAGAACTGGAGATCAACAACCATGTCCCTGACCACCCTCATCAAAGCCATCCAGGATATCATGCGCAAGGATGTCGGCGTCGATGGCGACGCTCAGCGCATCAGCCAGATGGTCTGGCTGCTTTTCCTGAAGATCTTCGACGACAAGGAACAGGAGTGGCAGCTTACCGTATCCGGCTACAAATCGCCGCTGCCCAGCCGCTTCCGCTGGTCCAACTGGGCCAAAAACCCCGAAGGGATGACCGGCGAAGAGCTGATCGACTTCGTCAACAAGGACCTCTTCCCGGCGCTCAAGAAACTGGCCACGGCCGCCGGTGTCTCGCCGCAAGGCAAGGTGGTTGGCTCGGTGTTCGAGGACGCCTATAACTACATGAAGTCCGGCACTCTGTTGCGTCAGGTGATCAACACCATCGAGGCGGATGTGGACTTCAACAAATCCGGCGACCGCCATCTGTTCAACGACATCTACGAAAAGATCCTTGCCGACCTGCAATCGGCCGGCAACGCCGGTGAATACTACACCCCCCGCGCCGTCACCCGGTTCATGGTCGATATGCTCGACCCCCGGCTCGGCCAGACCCTCATCGACCCGGCCTGCGGCACCGGCGGCTTTCTCACCTGCGCCATCGAGCACCTGAAGCAGCAGGTCAAGACCGCCGACGACCGCAAACTGGTGCAGGAGAGTATCCACGGCGTGGAAAAAAAACCGCTGCCCTACATGCTGGCCATGACCAACATGATGCTCCACGGCATCGACGTTCCGACCAACATCAGGCACGACAACACCCTGAGTCGTCCCCTCAAGGACTACGGCCCCCGCGACCGGGTGGATCTGATTATCACCAATCCGCCTTTCGGCGGCATGGAAGAGGACGGCATCGAGAACAACTTTCCGCGCAAGTATCAGACCCGCGAGACTGCCGACCTCTTCATGGCACTCATCATGCACCGGCTCAAGCACGACACAGGCAAGGCCGCCGTGGTGCTGCCCGATGGCTTCCTGTTCGGCGAAGGCGTCAAGACCAACCTCAAACGCGAACTGCTCGAAGAGTTCAACCTCCACACCATCGTCCGCCTGCCCAAGGGTGTCTTTGCCCCCTACACCAGCATCGCCACCAATATGCTCTTCTTCGAAAAGGGCGGCCCGACCAGGGATGTCTGGTTCTTCGCGCACCCCTATCCGGACGGCTACAAGTCCTACTCCCGCTCCAAGCCCCTGACCATCGCCGAGTTCGACCTCGAAAAAGGGTGGTGGGGCGGAGCCGAGCGCAAAGGCCGCAAGATTACCGAGCAGGCCTGGAAGGTCTCGGCCAAGGAGCTGGCCGAGCGCAACTACAACCTGGACTGCAAGAACCCGCACGAGGTGGAGGTCAACCACCGCAACCCCGAGGAGCTGATGGCCGAGTACCAGCAGATCGTCCACCAGCTCGAAGCGGCGCAGCGGGTGCTCAAGGCCGAGCTGATGGCCTGTCTGGGGGGGAAGGCATGAGCGATGCCCATTTGACAGCGGTGGAATATCGCGACTGGCTGAAGGATATCAAGCAGCGGTTGCGGCAGGCGCAGGTGAAGGCGGCGGTGCAGGTGAATACCGCCCTGCTGACCTTCTATTGGGATCTGGGCGCGGACATTGTGGAGCGCCAGAAGTCGGCCCAATGGGGCAGCGGGTTCCTGAAGCAGTTGAGCGCCGACCTGATGGCGGAATTTCCGGACATGAAGGGGTTTTCATATCGCAATATCAGATCGATTCGCCAATGGTATCTCTTTTACGCTGAGGGTGTTGCTGATTTGGCCACAAGCTGTGGCCAAATTGCGCAACAGGTTGCTTCGCAATTGCCAGCTTCGGAAGAACCGATAAAAGTGGAGCAACTATCTCTGCAATTAAAATGGCCACAAGCTGTGGCCAAATTGGTTCAAATCCCTTGGGGACACAACCGGGAGATTATCTCCAAATGCAAAAATGTCACCGAGGCACTTTTCTATGTGAACAAAACCATCGAACACAATTGGAGCCGTAATGTCTTGATCCACCAGATTGAGAGCGGTCTGTATGAGCGCGAGGGAAAGGCCGTCACCAATTTTGCGGAGACGCTCCCCGCCCCGCAGTCGGACCTGGCGCAACAGTTGATTAAAGATCCGTATAACTTCGACTTCCTGACAATGACGGCGGATTACAACGAACGGGATCTGGAAAAGGCACTGACCGACCATATCACCAAATTCCTTTTAGAGCTGGGTGCCGGTTTCGCCTATGTCGGACGCCAAAAAGAGTTGCAGGTGGGTGAGCGGGATTTCTTCCTCGACCTGCTGTTTTATCACACGAAACTTCATTGCTATGTCGTCATTGAACTCAAGACCGGCGAGTTTGAGCCGGAGTATGCCGGTAAACTCAATTTTTATCTGAAGGCGGTGGATGAGCAGTTGCGCGGGGATCGGGATGAGCCGACGATTGGGATTTTGCTGTGCAAAACACGGGATCGCGTCGTGGTGGAGTATGCGCTGAGCGATATTCACAAACCCATGGGTGTTTCGCAATACCAGCTCACCCGCGCGCTGCCGGATAATCTGAAATCGAGTCTGCCGTCGATAGAGGAGCTTGAAGCAGAATTCGGCAACCCGGAGGGCGGCGATGAATAACGGGCAGGTCTCACACGAAGGCACGAAGACACGAAGGAAAGAAATGGCCTCACGCGAAGGCGCGAAGACGCGAAGGGATATAAATATTCGTCATACCCGCGCAGGGTATCCAGACTCACAACGGAAATTTATCCAACAGCTTGTTGGACAATTGACCAAGCAATTCCAGACAGCACCGTTTTTCCCTCAATTTGTGCAAGCGGCGCTTGCACAAACCATCGACGCCATAAAAATGCAGCAGCATCCCCGGCTTCAGCGAATAAGTACCGACCAAGCAGCCATTGGCTCTCAACCTCACCCCGCAAACTGTGTCCCCACCGAGAGGTCGTCCACCGCAGGTTCGATCTTTTCGACGGAGGTGATGACGGCCCGCCGCCCGCCCGCCCGGATAAATTCCACGGCGGCGGTCATCTTGGGGCCCATGGACCCCTCCGGGAAGTGGCCCGCCGCCATATGGGCCGAGGCTTCCGCCGCCGTCAGGCGGTTCAGGAGCCTGGCTTTTTCCGTCCCGAAATGGATCATGGCGCCGTCGACGTCCGTGGCAATCATGAAGATGTCGGCCCCCACCTCGCAGGCCAGCCGGACGCTGGCCAGGTCCTTGTCGATGACCGCGTCCACGCCGCTGAAGGCCCGGCCCTCCCGGATGACGGGGATGCCGCCGCCCCCGCAGCAGATGACGATGAAGTCCATGTCGATGAGCCGCTGGATCTCTCGCCGCTCGACGATGGTCACCGGGTTGGGAGAGGCCACGACGCGGCGGTATCCTTTGGCCGTTTCCATGACGGGGTAGGGGAGGGTGCGGGCTTTTTCCCTGGGGAATGCCGGGCCGATGGGCTTGGTGGGGTTTCGGAAGGCCGGGTCGTCCCGGTCCACCACGACGTAGGTGAGCAGGCTGACCAGGGGGCGCCAGTCGATGCCCAGGGCCATGAGCTCGGTGTCGAGGGTTGATTCGATCATATAGCCGATCTGCCCCTCGGTCTGGGCGACCAGGATCTCCAGCGGCAGTTTGGGCACCGTTTCACAGCACTCCTGCTGCAGGAGGAGGTTGCCGACCTGCGGTCCGTTGCCGTGGGTGATGATGATGCGGTACCGGGTGGAGAGGCGCGCGATCTGGCGGACGGGGACCCGCAGGTTATCGAACTGCTCTGAAATGGTCCCCTCCTGTCCCTTTTTGATCAGGGCGTTGCCCCCCAGGGCGATCAGCAGGATGGGTTTTTCGTTTCGCTTGTCCGCCATCATGGCTCCTTTAATATGGCACCGCTGATTAAGCCCCGCCGCGGGATGTCAAGCCGGCAGCCGCGCCCGCAGCACCTCGGCCAGGGTCGGCCGGCTGTTGTCCTGATATTCGTAGCGGATTCGCTGAATGGGATGCCTTACCGTGATGATCCGTGCCAGGTCGATGGGGGTGGCCGACAGAACGAGGTCGCACGGGGTGCGGTTGATGGTGGCTTCCAGGTCCCTGACCTGGGCCGCGCTGTACCCCATGGCCGGCAGGAGGGTGCCGATCCCGGGGTAGTCTTCGAAGGTCTTCACGAGGGAGCCTTCGAGGAACGGCCGGGGGTCGACCATTCCTTTCGCGCCGAAGCGCCGGGCGGCGATGACGCCGGCGCCGAAGCTCATCTCCCCGTGGGTCAGGGTGGGGCCGTCCTCCACCACCAGGACCTGTTTGCCCCGGATGGCGTCCGGATCTTCGGGGATGACCGCCGAATCGGCCAAAATGATCGCAGCGGACGGATTGTGCCGCTCGATGGTCCGCCGCACCTGTTCGACCTTTTCGGGCTCGGCGCTGTCCACCTTGTTGATGATGGCGATGTCGGCCATGAGCATGTTGGTTTCGCCGGGGTGGTACAGGGTCTCGTGGCCGGCCCGGTGGGGATCGAAGACCACGATGTGGACGTCGGGTTTGTAGAACGGGGTGTCGTTGTTGCCCCCGTCCCAGACGATGACGTCGGCCTCGGTCTCGGCCTGCCTCAGGATTTTTTCGTAGTCAATCCCCGCATAGATCACGACGCCCATGTCGACCACCGGCTCGTACTCCTCCCGCTCTTCGATGGTGCAGCGGTGGCGGTCCAAATCCGCGTGGGACGCGAAGCGCTGGACCGCCTGCTCGGCCAGGTCGCCGTAGGGCATGGGGTGGCGCACCGACACCGCCCGCTTGCCCATCTCCCGCAGGATGCGGAGGACCTGCCTGCTGGTCTGGGACTTGCCGCACCCGGTCCGGACGGCGCAGACCGAGACGATCGGGCGGGTGGACTGGAGCATGGTGTAGGGTGCACCGATGATGATGAAATCCGCGCCGGCGGCGGTGACGATGGAGGCCTTGTGCATGACCTCGGTGTGGGGGACGTCGCTGTAGGAGAAGGCCACGAGGTCTGCGCCGTGCCGCCGGATCAGATCGGCAAGCTCCCGGTCCGGATAGATGGGGATCCCCTCGGGGTAAAGGGTTCCCGACAGCGCCGCAGGATAGCATCGGCCGTCGATGTTGGGAATCTGGGTGGCGGTGAAGCCGACGACCTGGTAGCGGTGGTTGTCTCTGAAGTAGACGTTGAAGTTGTGAAAGTCACGCCCCGCGGCGCCCATGATGATGACTTTTTCCACCATTTTCCGTATCCTTTCGGGCGTTTTTCGTGATCCGGAGGGCTTTTTCAATCCGCGGTCAAAAGCAGATGGAGGAGGGCCATGCGGATGTAGAGGCCGTTTTGGGCCTGCTTGAAATAGTGGGCCCGGGGATCGTCGTCCACCTCCTGGGAGATCTCGTTCAGCCGCGGGAGGGGGTGCATGATGATCGCGTCGGGTTTCATCCGGAGCACCTTGCCTATGGTGAGGATATACTTCCCGGCGGCTGCGTCATAGTCTTCCGGGACAATGAAGCGCTCGCGCTGGATCCGAGTCATGTAGACGCAGTCGACAAGGGGCAGCACGGTGTCGAGGTCGGTCTCCTCCTCCCAGGAAACCCCGGCCTTGTCCAGATAATTCTTGATATCCGATTCCATCCGGCAGACGGACGGCGATACGAAGATGATCTGGATGCCCGAGTATTTGGTCAGGAGATAGGAGAGGGACCGGACGGTGCGGCCGTACTTCAGGTCGCCCACCATGGCGACCTTGAGGTTGTTGATCTCATGGAAGTGGGACTGGATGGTATAGAGGTCGAGCAGGGCCTGGGTCGGGTGCTGGCCCGCGCCGTCGCCGGCGTTGATGACCGGGGCTGTCGAGACCTGGGCCGCCTTTTCGGCGCTGCCGGCCTCATGGTGACGCATGACGATGATGTCGGCGTATCCGTTGATGATCCGGGTCGAGTCGTAGAGGCTCTCCCCCTTGGCGGCGCTGGAGAACTCCCGGGCGTTTTCCGTGGTGATGATGCTGCCGCCCAGCCGCAGCATGGCGGCCTCGAAGGAGAACCGCGTCCGGGTCGAGGGCTCGTAGAAGAGGGATGCCATGATCTTGTTGGCCAAAGCCCGGCCGAAGCGCCTGCCGCCCTCGGACATGTCCCGCCTCATGTCGTCCGCCACCTCAAATACCGTGTCCAGCAGGCCGCGATCGAACTGCTGGGCTTCATACACATGCTTCAATGGAAACCTGGCCATGCACTCTCCTGTGTGATTCCTGTCCAAGGGGTGGATATCGGCTTCGGGCGGCCGTCATGCGCCCAGGGTCGCCACCATCACCGCCTTGATGGTGTGGACCCGGTTTTCCGCCTGGTCAAAGACGATGGAGGCCCCGGATTCGAAGACGTCGTCGGTCACCTCCATGGCCGGAAGCCCGAACTTCCGGTAAATTTCCTCGCCGACTGCGGTTTCCCGGTTGTGAAAGGCAGGAAGGCAGTGGAGGAATTTTGTGTCGGGGTTTCCGGTCATGGCCATGACGGCGGCGTTGACCTGGTAAGGCTTCAGAAGGGCGATCCGATCCTTCCAGACCTCATCCGCCTCCCCCATGGAGACCCAGACGTCCGTGTAAAGGAAATCGCAGCCCCTGACCCCTGCGTCGACCTGGTCGGTGATCGATATGGCGCCGCCGGTCTCCCGTGCGATGTCCAGGGCCTTTTTGACCAGCGACGGTCTTGGCTGGAGGGACTCGGGCGCGACGGCCCGGAAATCCATGCCCATCTTGGCGGCCCCCACCAGGAGGGAGTTGCCCATGTTGTTCCGGGCGTCCCCCAGGTAAGCCAGGGACATCCGCCGGAGGGGGCGGTCGCAGTGCTCCGTCATGGTCAGGAGATCGGCCAGCACCTGGGTGGGGTGAAACGCGTCGGTGAGGCCGTTCCAGACCGGCACCCCCGCGAATCTGGCCAGGATCTCGATCGTCTCCTGGGCGAACCCCCGGTACTGGATGCCGTCGTACATTCTGCCGAGGACCCGGGCCGTGTCCTTCATCGACTCCTTGGTCCCCATCTGTGAACCGGACGGCCCCAGATAGGTCACATGGGCGCCCTGGTCGTGGGCGGCGGTTTCAAACGCGCACCGGGTCCGGGTGGAGGCTTTTTCGAAGATCAAAGCGATGTTTTTGCCCGAAAGCCTGGGCGCTTCGATGCCGGCGTACTTGGCTTTTTTCAGGTCGGCCGCGAGGGTGATCAGAAACCCGATCTCCTCCGGGGTAAAATCGAGCAGTGTCAGGAAATGCCTGTTCCTCAGGTTGAATGCCATGGCGCGTCTCCCTGCCTGAAAAGCGTGGTTGTCGTGGTGTTTTGCCGCCTTGAGGATTGCCTGGGGAGGCTGTTTTCGCGGCGGGGGTATGAACGGGCCCCATGGCGCCGGAAGTCGGCATCCTCCGAATCCTGGGTGTTTTTTACCTGATGGCGGGATATAGTTCAACACCTATGCGTGGCGATGTCTGAAAAAAATCGATCTCTGACGGAGGCGTCAGGATTCGGAAATGACCGATTGGATGATGTCGAGCGCCCAATCAACGGTCTCCCGGGTGATCACCAGCGGCGGGGCAAACCGGATGGTGTGATCGTGGGTTTCCTTGCACAGAATACCTTTGTCCTTCAACCGGTAGCAGTAAGGGCGGGCGCCGCCGGCCTCGGGGTGGAATTCGAGGCCGATCATGAGGCCCCTGCCGCGGACCTCTTTGATGACGGGGCTTTGAATCTGCCGCAGGCCCTCGAGAAAATAGGCGCCCACCGCGGCGGCGTTTTCAATCATGCCCTCCTCGATGAGAACTTTGAGGGCCGCCCTTGCAACTGCGCAGGCCAGCGGGTTGCCTCCGAAGGTGCTGCCGTGCTCCCCGGGCTGAAGCACCCCCAGAACCTCGCTGTTGGAGAGGACGGCCGAGATCGGATAGAAGCCGCCGGACAGGGCCTTCCCCACCAGGGTCAGATCGGCCTCGATGCCTTCGTGCTCCTCGGCCAGCAGCTTTCCTGTCCGCCCCAGGCCGGTCTGGATTTCATCCAGGATCAGGACGATGTTGTGGTTTCGGCAGAGTTCCCTTGCCGCCTTCAGATAGCCGTCGGGCGGAATGATGACGCCGGCCTCCCCCTGGATCGGCTCCACCAGAAACCCCACGGTGTTCGGGGTAACGGCCGCCTCGAGGGCCGCGGCGTCGCCGAAGGGAATCACCCGGAACCCCGGCGTAAAGGGGCCGAATCCCTCCCGGGAGCTGTCGTCGGTGCTGAAGCTGATGATGGTGATGGTCCTGCCGTGAAAATTGTTGCGGCAGACGATGATTTCGGCCTGGTTCTCGGGCACCCCCTTGATTTTGTATCCCCATTTCCGGACCGTCTTGATGACGGTTTCCACGGCTTCGGCGCCGCTGTTCATGGGGAGCACCTTGTGGCTGCGGGTCAGCCCGCAGATCTCCTGGTAGAACAGCCCCAACTGGTCATTCCGGAATGCCCTGGAGGTGAGGGTCAGACGGGCGGCCTGCTCGACCATGGCTTTGAAGATCCCGGGGTGGCAATGGCCCTGGTTGACCGCCGAGTAGGCGGAAAGGCAGTCCAGGTATCGCCTTCCGTCCACATCCCAGACCCACACCCCTTCCCCCCGCCGAAGAACCACGTCGAGGGGCTTGTAATTGTGGGCGCCCAGCTTCTGTTCGAGTGCAATGAGTTCTGTTGCGTCCATGAATCACCTCTGCTGTTCGCTGCAGCGCGTCAGCGCCGCTGCCTGCAAGCTATAATCCCGGGCACAAACAATGCGCCTGACGGCGTCTCCTCCGGAGCGGTCCAGGGGGCGTGGGTATTTTTACGGGGCTGAGGCCGTCATTCCTCCCAATGGATACATTCCACCGGACAGGTCTCGATGGCCTCCTCCACGCACGCCGGGTCGTAGCTGTCGGCCGAGATGACCACGGCTTTCTCCAGCCCTTCGTCAAATTCGAAAATCTCCGGGCACAGTTCAACACAGCTTTCGCAGCCGATGCACTCTTCCGTATCGATGATGACTTTTCTTCCCATGGGTTTTGCTCCTTTTAGGATTCAGCGTGATCATAAATCACGGCTGCTTGTTGTGGATCGAGGCCGGGCCTACTCGCTGCGGATCATGATCAACAGCATCTTGAATCGCTTTTGGGCATGAAGCGCATGGGCCACATTGGCCGGCATGATCAGCATCTCGCCGGCGGCGACGGTGGATGTTTTTCCGCCGATGGTGATATCGGCTTCTCCGTCGAGGATATGGACCACCGCGTCAAAGGGGGCGGTATGCTCGCTCAGGCCTTGTCCCGCGTCAAAGGAAAAGAGGGTGATATTCCCGGCGGTTTTCTTGAGCAGGGTTTTGCTCACCACCGAACCGATGGCATAGGCCACGCTGCTTTCAAGATGGAAGGGCGTGCCTTTGGAAATGGTTGTCGAGTCGTTCATGGTGTCTCCTGATGGGTGATCCCTCGGGCTTTCGGGGCTGTCATGGCACCGCATTTTGCAGGGCCGGAGGACGTCATTCATTCCACGAGAACATCCAGGATCCCAAGACGAGGAAGATCAGGGTCATGGCCGAAAGAATGGCCAACTCCGTCCCCACGTCCGAAAGCCCTGCGCCGTCGTTCATGACGCCCCGGACCGCCCTCAGCATATGGGTGAGGGGAAATGCCTCCGCCGTAAACTTCAGCCACCGGGGGGCGCCTTCCAGGGAAAACCAGACCTCCGACAGAAACATCATGGGCCAGCCGATGAAATTGACGACCCCGCTGGCAAACTCCTCGCTGGTCCCCCGGGCTGCCACGACAAGCCCCATTGCGCAGAGGCTCAGCCCGCCGATAAAGAACGTGATTACCAGATTAATATAAGATCCCTGCACGTTAAAGTCAAAGAAGAGGTCGCATCCGACCCACATGATCACCAGGGTGAAGGTGAGAAGAAAGATCCTGGACAGCATCTGTGCCGTGAGATACTCAAAAGGGGTGAGCGGCGTCGCCTTGAGCCGTTTGAGCACCCCGTTTTTCCGGTATCGAACAATGACGAAGCCCACCCCCCAGAGGGCGCTGAACATCATGTTCATGGCCAGGATGCCCGGAAAGAGCCAGTCGATATAGCGGATCGGGGTTCCCCGGATCTCCTCTCTCCGGCCGGGATCGCGGCATTCGGGAGGCAGCATGGCGCTGGTGAAGATCTTTTCCGCCACATCCCCTTTCGGGCTGTCGGTCACCCAGTACCTGGGGGCGGGTGAGTCGATCTCCACCAGGAGATCGATCTTGTGGTGCCTGAGGGGGCCGATGCCCCTGGAGAAATCCCGGAAGCCAACGAACTGCAGCATGCGGACGGCTTTGAGCCCTTCCGGTATGGGGGCGGTTTCCATGACGACCGTCTCGGTCGGGTAGGGAAAGATGCCGATCTTGTACTCGCCGCGGGTATCGTCGCCGAAGATGAGCCCGAACCCCCCCACCATGAGGAAGGGAAAGAGAAAATTCCACCCGAAGGCGGCCCGGTCCCTGAAAAATTCGGCGTTCCTGGCCTTGAACATGACCCAGATGCGGTGGATGCTCATCGTCAATCCCTCAGTTTTCGGCCGGTCAGCTTGAGAAAGACGTCCTCGAGGTTGGGGGAATGGATCAGGACGTCGTTCAGGTCGACCTCAAGGGCCATCAGGTTTTTGAGGCAGTCATTGATATCCTCGGTTTCGACGACGATGCTGTCGCCCGCGGCGCGCCACGGATGGGAGAGGCCCTCCGGAGGGCGCCTGAGGCTGCCCCGGGGCAGCACCACGGTGGTGCCCCGGCAGTGGTGTTTGATCAGGCCGTCGGGGGGGCCCTGGGCGATGATCCTGCCGTGGTCCATGATGGCGACCTCATCGCAGAGGTGCTGCGCCTCCTCCATGTTGTGGGTGGTCAGGATAACGGTCCTGCCGCTCTTTTTGATGTCCAGGACGATATCCCAGAGGTTGCGCCGTGCCTGGGGGTCCAGCCCGGTGGACGGTTCGTCGAGGAAAACCAGCTCCGGATCGTTGATCAGGGCCAGGGCCAGGAGCATCCGCTGCTTCTGACCGCCGGATATCCGGTTGTTGTATTGTTCGAGGATGTCCCCCAACTGGCAGAGCTTCGAGAGCGCGTCGATATCGGCTCGGACGCTGTAGAAGGACCGGAACGTGGCCAGGATCTCCCGCACCGTCAGGAAATCGAGGAGGGCCGTGTGCTGGAACTGGATGCCGATCTGCGCACTGTATTCCGGCGATCGGGGTTTCCCTTTGTAGAGGATTTCCCCTTCCGTCTGAGGGATAATGTCCTCGATCACCTCGATGGTGGTGGTTTTCCCGGCGCCGTTGGGTCCCAGCAGCCCGAAGCAGATCCCCTGCCGTATGGAGAAGCTGACCCCGCCGACGGCCTTGAGGTCGCCAAAGGTTTTGACGAGTTCCCTGACCTCGAGGATGGACGTCATGGCGGCTGACGGCGCCATCGAAAGGATATTATGCCGGGGAGGGGAATGCACTGGTAAACTCCCGGCCGGCGCGGTAGGCCTCTTCCATGTATTCGGGGTGTTTCAGGATGTCGCCTTCAAAGTCGATGCTGCGATAGAGAAGGGCGCGCCAGAGGCCCATGTCGAGTGCGTCGAAGAAATACCGGACGGTCAACAGGGCGCCGTCAAAGAGCCTCTTTCCCCGGGTCGCACCCACGGAAATGAAGAGTCCTTTGCGCTTCAGGGGTCGCTTGCCGAAGGGGACCTTGTCGATCCAGTATTTTTTGACCCAGCAGGACTGACAGCGGTCCATGAGGATTTTGGTGTGGGCGCTGACCGTGTAGAAAAAGATCGGGGACGCCAGGATCAGTCCGTCTGCTGCAAGCATTTCATCGTGAAGGATCTGAAAATCGTCTTGGATGGCGCATCGTCCGGTTGTCTTGCATTGATAGATTTCAAGGCAGGGCGACATCTTGAGGTCCCGCAGCACGAACTCCCGGACATCGGCGCCTTCGTCCCGGGCGCCCCTGACAGCCTGTTCCAGAAGTGTCGAGGTGTTCCCTTTTCTTCTGGGGCTTCCGTAAATGGCGACTATCTTGGGCATCGTTGTGATTCCTTCCCGGCAATGAGGCCGGGCCTCGTTATCGCTGTTGGACGTTCGGCGCGACATCCCCGCCTTCAGGTCCCGGAGGCCCCATGAATTCGAGGGCGGATCACGGTCTCAGTTCCTGGGCATGAGGGTGCGGTAGGCCTCGTGGATTTCCTTGAACCGTTTTTCGGCTGTTTTCTGAAAGTCTTCCCCCAGGTGGGCAAATTTGTCCGGATGATATTTTGCGGCCAGCTCACGGTAAGCCTTCTTGACGGCTTCAGGCGGGGCGCCCCGTTCAATCCCCAGAACAGTGTAGGGATCTTTTGAAGCCCCTCCGCCGGCTTGCTTGCGGAATCCCTCCGGATCGCCCTCCCCGCCGGTGCCGCCGCGCGATTGTCCCGGGCCTTCCTGCCGGCTGTCGGGGTCTTCTGACGGCGGCCCTTCCGTTTCCCGGAGGCGCATGAAAAAGTACCAGAAGAAAAGGACCCACAGGGCCGCGTCATCCAGCCACCCCAGGACCGGGATCATATCGGGCAGGACATCGGCGGGAAACAGGGTGTAGATCAATGCGATAATGATGCCGATGAGTTTCATGGATCGATCCACTGCCTGAAATCCTGTTTCAGGATTTCGTAGAGGATTCTGCCGATGGAAAGGCCCGTATCGATGACACCGGGGCCGTAGCTTTTCCCCGCGTCCGTCCGGAAGGTCTCCTTGATTTTGGCGATCTTGGCAAGGCCTGCGGGGTATCTGGCAAAAAAATCCCGAAACGGCATCCGCAGGTAGGAGACCATATTCCAGACGGTGTCGGTAAAATTGTCGCATCCCCAGCGGAACTTGTCGGCATCATACAGACATTTCGATATCACGCACCCTTTCAGGCCCCGGATGGGCGACACCTTCTTGAACGCCTCATGGTTCAAGATGGCCCCGCAGACGGCATCGACGTCGGACGGCGTGAACAGGCCGCTGGGGCCGAGCAGGTTCCGGGCGTATTCAAACCCCGCAACCGCATGATCGGGCTCTTTCCGTCGGATGTCGTGGAGGAGTCCGGCGCAGTGGGCCAGCCTCAGCCAGCTTCGGATGCGGTCGAGGCGGCAGCCGGCATGGCGGCATTCGATGATGAGGAGCGTCCCGGCATCCAGGCTGACCTTGTCGGCGTGGGGGAGTCCGTGCCCGAAATCATCGTTCAACTCCTGGACGGCGACGCGGCGCATGGCCTGGACAACGGGGTCGAACTCAAAGAAGCGCTGGGAAAACGCATGCTCCAAGGGGAAGACGGTGTAAAACTCCGGGGCGGGGAATCGGGCTGCGATCTGTCGGGCGCACCCGCGAATGCGTCGGTAAAGCAAACCTATGTCTTCTGACGGGCGCAAATTCACATCGGCCTGAACACGAAATGGCGGGGCGGATGGACCGCCCCCTTTGAAATTAAAGGCTCATCGATCGGATGACGGCACGGGATCAGGCGTCGCCGAAGGAGAGAAGATCGGTGCAGACCTTCCATTTCCCGCCTTCTCTGACGAGATCGAAGGTCGCGTCCACCTCATGGACATCCTCCTTCGAGAAGAAGGTCCTGAGGCCGGATTTGCGTTCGGCGGTCAGGCGGACCCTGGCCTTGTCGAAGGATTCTTCAAGGGTCTCGGTTTCCGCATGATAGAGGCTGTTCTTGACGTAGATCCCCAGACTGTAGCCTCGGGCTTCGGCATTCCGGGCGGCTTCGTGGATGTACTGGTCGACGACGTTCACATCATTCACGACCTTCTGGCTTTCACAGAGTCGATCCGCCAGTTCCTCCTTGTTGAATCCGTAATAGGCTTCCGTGAACGCGACGGCCGCCTTGGCCGGCGTTTCCTGCATATCCGCGAAGACGAACAACACCTGAACCAGGATTCCCAACAGGATGACCAATGTCAATGGTATGATCTTGTTGCTCTGTGCCATTTCCCCCATCTCCTTTCAAACCGTCGTCTTACAATTTGATATTATAACGAATCCACCATATTGCAATACTGATAAAAATCGTTTCCAGATACCATGCCGGGGGAAAATATACAAGGAGAAAAAAGGGCAGGGCCTCCGGAGATCGGCGGTTGGGGCCGGGGAAGGCGCCGACACCATTAGGGATGCCGGCGCCATGGACGACGCGGGATCAGGAGAGCATCTTGACCTCAAAGGGCCATCCGACGATGCCCCCTTCAATGAACCGGACCCGGTCGAAACCGGCGGCGTTCAGGATGAGCTGCGCCTCGTACCCCCGCATGCTGACCTTGCAGAATGCCAGGATCTCCTTGTCCCGGGGCAGCCCGGCGGCTTTTTCCCGGAGGGCGCCCAGGGGAATGTGGACCACATCGTAGGGCAACTGCATGGCCGCGAACTCCTGGGGCGTGCGCACGTCGAGGAGCAGGGCGTCGCCCCGGTCCATGATGGGCTTGGCCTCGAAGGCCGAGATCCCCTTGGCCAGGCCGTCCAGCTTGTTGGTGAGAATATGGGCGCAGGTGGCCAGGGGGTCGATGGGCGGGCTGTAGGGCGGCGCATATCCGAAATCGACGTCGCTCACGTCGTCAAGGGTGCCGCCCATGAGGATGAGGGCGGCCGCGGCATCGATCCGTTTGGCGCCGTTGCCCATTCCGGCCACCTGGACCCCCAGGAGCCTGCGGTCCCGTTTCGAGGCGATCATTTTGATGATGAACGGACCGCTGCCGGGCATGTAGTGGGGCATGTCGGGCCCGGCCCAGGTGGCGGTCTCGATCTCCAGGTTCAGGTTGCGGGCCTGCTGCTCGCTGAGGCCGGTCCGCCCCAGGGTGAAGTCAAAGGCCCTGACGATGCCGGTGCAGGTGATGCCGGCAAACGGGGTCGCCTTTCCCGCGATGTGGTTGGCGATGATCCGGCCGTGCTTGTTGGCCGTGGACCCCAGGGCGACGAAGAGACGGCTCCCGGCGATTTTTCCCGCATAGCGGTTGACCACGCAGTCGCCGCCCGCATAGATGTTCGGGTCGCTGGTCTGGCAGTATTCATTGATGAGGATGCCGCCCCGGGCCATGCAGTCGAGATCGGCCGACCGGGCCAGGCGGTCGTTGGGCCGGGTGCCGACGGCGATGACCACGAGATCGGCCGGGATTTCCCGGCGGTCGGTTTTGACGGATACGGCCCGGGTTTCGCCCCCGATGGCCGTGACCCGTTCGCTGAGCACGAGATTGACGCCCTTGGCGCGCAGGTGCTTGGCGGCAAAGGTCGCCACATCCTTGTCCAGGATGCCGGGCATGATCTGGTCCACCATCTCCACCACCGTGACGTCGAGGCCCCGGTGTTTGAGCGCCTCGGCCATTTCGATGCCGATAAAGCCCGCGCCGACCAAAACCGCTTTCTTGAGGCCCTGGGCCTCGATCTCCTCAACCAGGGTGCGGGCGTCGTCGGGATGGGTCATGAACCAGACGTTTTTCAGGTCCACCCCGGGAATGGGCGGCCGGAAAGGATACCCGCCGGTGGCGATCACCAGCTTGTCGTAGGGCAGGTCGCTCTCCTCGCCGGAGTCGAGGTTCCGGACCCGGACCTGTTTGTTTTTCCGGTCGATGGAGAGGGCTTCGGTGCGCGTTTTTACGGAGAATCCCTTGACCTTGTCGAAGAAAACAGGGGTTCGGGTTACGCCGACCGGGGTTTCCATGAGGGTGTTGATGTTGTCGAAGACGCCTTCGACGTAGTAGGGCAGTCCGCAGGCGCCGTAGGAGACGATGCTGTCCTTGTCGAGCATGGTCACGCGGGCTTGGGGCATGATTCGTTTCAGGCGGGCGGCGGTTTTGGGTCCGGTGGCGACGCCGCCGATCACAAGGATGTTTACCGGGGATGTCATCTGGTGCGTCCTTTCTTGGGCAGTCTTGTTTTGTTTCGGCTGTATTGTTCGGCCGGTCATGGTCATGCCGCCCGCCGCCGCTTTCCCGAGGATCGGGCTGATCTTCAGCAGGGCGAACGGGGAATGCGCCCCCCGGAGAATCGGGATGATGCGGGCTGGACCCCGTTTTATGATCCCATTCCGTGCGGGGCGCTTCGGGCAAGCGAACCGGTTTATATGGATGAACTCGGACAATTCGAAGACACTCATAGCAAAAGATATGCCGGGTTGATCTTTGGCTTGTGGAATCATCCGAAATCCTCCGCGACCGCCAAGGATCAAGGGATTTCAGCAGGCGGGCGGAACGGCTGCCCGGAATTGGCGCCGGCAGATCGACCGAAAATGTGTTAATACTGTTAATCTTTTGGTTTTAACAGGCATTAACCATTGACGGTTCCGCAAAAAAGAGGGATGCAGGTGCGCCCGCACCGGAAAGGGAGATGAACCATTTCAGGAGCGGTCGTGGAACTGGAAGTGGTCCTCGCGAAAGACGGCCAGGCAGCCTTCGACCACGTCCGGGTCGAAATGGTCCCCCTTGTGCTTCACGATCTCGGCAAGGGCGATATCCGTGCCCAGGGCGGGGCGGTAGGGGCGATGGGAACTCATGGCCTCGATGACGTCCGCCACGGTCAGGATTCTGGCCTCGGGAAGAATTCCGCTCCGGGTCAGCCCCCGGGGATATCCAGAACCGTCCAGCTTTTCATGGTGCTGATAGACGATTTCGGACACCGGGCCGGGGAAGGGAATGTCTTTCAGCAGGTCATAGGCGACCTGCGGGTGAATCTTGAGGAATTCGTATTCGACGCTGAGGATTTTCCCGGGCCGGTTCAGGATGTCGCTGGGGATCCGGAATTTGCCGATGTCGTGGAGAAGGCCCGCCACGCGGATCGTGTCGATATCCTCCGCGGTCATGGCCATCTTCTGGGCGATGGCGCAGGCCAGTTGGGAGACGCGCTGCTGATGGCCTGCGGTATAGGGGTCCCGGCTTTCCGCCATCTGCGACATGCTCTGGATCGTCAGGCGGAGGATCTTCTGGGTCAGCGCCGTTTTTTCCTCGACCTTCCGTTTCAGGATGCGGTTCTGATCGTTCAGTTCCTCCTGTATCCGCCTCAGTTCGACGTGGGTCCGCACCCTCGCCTTGACCTCGGCCGTGTTGAAGGGCTTTGTGATGTAGTCGACCGCCCCGATGTCGAGCCCCTTGGTCTTGCTGGCGGTTTCGTGGAGGGCCGTAATAAAGATCACCGCGATATCGGCTGTTTCCGGCGAGTCCTTGAGGAGGCGGCAGACTTCGTACCCGTTCATGTTCGGCATCATGATATCGAGCAGGATGAGAAGGGGGTGATGCTTCTCTGCGTAGGCCCTGGCCCTGGCCCCGCTTTTCGAGATGCCCAGGCGGTAATCCTCCTGGAGCGCGGTGACGAGGATGTCGATGTTGGTCGGATTGTCGTCGACGATCAATACCAAGGGCTTATCCTGTTGCGGCGAAATCATGATGCTCCCCTCCTTGGGTCTTGCAGCCGCGAGGCCTGGCTTTCGAAAGAGTTCATATGGGCGGACGCCTCGTTCAGCGAAATGTTCATCTCATCGGCGATCGTTTTGATATGCTCCTGAACCTCTTCATAGTCATACCGACAGATGCCGTCCTCGATTTTTTCCATGTCCACGGGACGGAGCAGGGGCCGGATTTTCTCCAGGTGCCTCCGGATCTCCTCGGGGACGGCAAGGTCAAGGGCATGGAAGATCTCCCCGAAAAGGCGGCCTGCCAGGAACCGGTCGATGGGGGCGTATAGCCCTGGGCCGCGCTCGTGCGGGCGCTCTTTCGGAGGAGACGGGGGGGAAGCGATTCCGGTTGCGGACCCGATGGCATCCAGGACCTGCGCCAAATCCGCCGCCAGGCATTGAAGGAGGGATTCCGGCGGCTCCGGCGAAGAAGGGTCGATGGCGGCTCGGCGGCCGGCGTTTTCGAGCGCCTGAGCCGATTCGGAGAGGGCCATCGCCCGGATGTTGGCGGCGCTCCCCTTGATGGCGTGGGCCAACTGCTTCAGGGTCCGCCAGTCTTTCCCATCATAAGCTCTGTTGATTCTCCCCATGAGGTTCCGGTTGTTCTTGTAAAACAGGACGAGGATGTTCGCAAAGATGTCGGGGGAGACGCAGAGCGCCGAAAGGGCGCTTTCCATGTCGATCCCCGGGAGGGGGTCGGGGAAGCGGCCCCCGCGGTCTTGCCCGCCGGCGCGGGATGCCATGAGGCCGCCCGGGGAGCCATAGCCTTCGGCCTCCCCGTCACTGCCTCCCGAAGGCCGGACCGCCGTGTCATCCGACGGGAATTGCAGCAGGGCTCCGCCGGCGGCCGCGGCCGGGCGGGGGGGCTCGAGGACTTCCTTCAACCGACGGTTCTCGTTGGCATACGCCCGGATCTCCCGGCGAAGGCGTCTCAGGCGGATGCGAAGGGCGCTGTCGCCTTCGATCCGTCTGCCGCAATGGCGTTCTGTCCGGCTGCGGCGGATTCTTCTTGCGGTCAGGCCGGGAAAACAGTGTGTATGGCGCATGAACGGCTCTTGGGCTCATTGTTTAAGAAACGACGCTGCATCGGGCATGGTCCCTGACGCTGCGATTTTGGTACCCCCATGGATCGCGAAGAGGTGCCGGAGAAAGGCCGCCCCGGCAGGATTCGGTCCTCACTCCCATGGCCTTTTCCTCGACGAAAATTCAAGGTATCTCTTCACAGAACGGGCGGGGAACGGCATTTTTGGCGCCGGGATCATTCAGGAAGCGCCTGGTGTTTTTCCTGGTAGATTCGCTCGTTTTCGGCGTCCCCCATGGCATGATAGCATTGGGCGAGGTAGAAGGCCGTCTGTCGGCTCCGGGGGAATTTCAGGAGGGACCCCGCCGCGCGGTCAAACTGGCCCAGGTTCATGTAATTGACGGCCAGGCACAGGTGCAGTTCCTCGCTTGCGGGAAAATGCCGGACGCCCTGATGAAGGATCTCCGCAGATTCCGAAAATCGGCGCTGCTGCTGACGGAGAATTCCCAGCCCCAGGAAGGCCCGGTGGTCCGGATGATAGGTAAGTGCCCGGTGGTAGAGCCGTTCCGCGACCCCCTGGGGATCGGGGATCGCATCGTTTCCGGCGTAGTCCCCGTGGGTGAAGGTCATGGCCAGCCGGGAGAGAAAATCGGCGTGGAAGGGATACAGTTCGGGGTCGTCCTTGAGCCGGATCGCATCGACGAAGCCCGGGAGATTTTCGTGGAAATGGGTCCGCAGCGTCCGTCCGAAGGCCAGGATCAGCTCCTCGGGCAGGGCCGGGTCCCGGGTGTAGTAGGGGATGTCCTCGATGCGCTTGAGCCAGATGTCGTCGGTCAGGTTGTGGCGGCGTTTGAAATCCTCGTAAAGGGCCGTTCCCGGCAGGATGTCCAGGATGTAGAAGATGGCCGCCAGGGGCTGGATCTCGCCGATCAGGTCCATGGTTTCCCGGAGGGTCTCCCAAGTCTCGCCGGGGCAGCCGTAGATGAAATAGGCCCGGGCCATGATGCCGCAGGCCGTGGTCAGGGCGCAGGCCCGCTGGATCTGCTCCCGGGTGATCTTCTTGTTGAGCAGACGCCGAATCCGCTCGGAGCCGCTCTCCACGCCGTAGCTGATCTGGACGCACCCGGCCTTCCGCATCCACAGGAGGAGCTCCTCGTCCACGGTGTCCACCCGGGAGATGGCGGCCCATGAAATCCCCATGCCCCTCCGGAGGATCTCCCGGCAGACGGCGATGGCCCGCTCCTTGTTCAGGGTGAAGGTGTCGTCGGAGACATAGAAGAAGGTGACGCCCCGTTCGTGGAGCAGGGACATCTGGTCCACGAAGTAGCCCGGCGAGTGGAACCGGACCTTCCGGTGCCACAGCCGCGGCGAACCGCAGAAGGTGCACCGGCCGGGGCAGCCCCGCGTCAGGGAGAGGTGCCGGTAGGTGAAATATCGTGCGGGGTTGGGCAGGCAATCGAGGTCGGCGATGGGCGCCGGCGCCTCGGTCTGGATCGGTTTGCCGCCAAGGCGGAAGGCGATCCCCTGGATATCCCCGATGATCCGGGGAAGATCGTCCTCCCGGAGGTCTTTTTCAGCCGCTTCCACGCCCCGGACGAGGTTCAGGAACGGGTATTCCCCCTCGCCCACGACCGCGAGGTCCATCTCCGGGAAATGGGTGAGCAGGTGCTCCCACAGAAAGGTCGCCCCGACGCCCCCCACCACGGTCGTCACCCCCGGATCGATCGCCTTGGCGATCCGGGCGATCTCGACGGCGCCCCACCGGTTGGCGTTCAGGATGGAAAACCCGATGAGGCGGGGGGCGCGCTCCCGCAGGATCTCCCGGATTTTATCCGGCTGGTCGTCCATCCCGTGGAGATTGAGGATCTCCACGTCGTATCCGTTCTCCCGGAGCAGGGCCCCGATATAGTAGAGCCCCATGGGCACGACGCCGGCGTCCTCCTCATGGCGGCGCTTTTCGAGGCAGTAGGGGTAGATGAGCAGGATTTTCAATATGGGTGCCTGAGTTTGATCTTTTCGCAGGTTTGTAGAGAGGCCGGACATCCCCTTGCTTTGGGCTGCGGCACGAAAATCGAAAGTCGAGTCGAGGAAGGTAATATCACCCCTGCGCCCGGTCTTTCAAGGGTGGTTTTGGCCGGCGGCCTCCCGGTGCTCCCAAATTGACTTTTTCGGATTTCGCGTTAGATTCAAAGACAAGAAAGTTCTGAAAAAATAAAACGGATCAATTCGGGAGCCAATCCATCCCGCATTTCTGGAGGTGAATCATGAAGAACCTGAAGTGTTTTTACGAGAGAAGCCAGCATGTCATCATCGGCATCGTGTTTGCGCTGATCGCCTTTATATTCCTCATCATGGGCGTGACCGTCCTGCCGGTCCTGGGCCTGTTCATCGCCCTGCCCATCATGGGGCTGGCCATCTACTTTTTCAGCCATCCCCTGGATGGGGAATGCGGTGCCGGGGGATAGATGGCTGGCGTCGAATCAGATGCCGTGGGTGAAAAAGGCTGCTGCGGCTTAAAACCAACAAACCAGAATGGGCGGAAATTTATAAATCCGCCCATTCCTTCTGTTGAGCAGAAAAAGTTTGAGGAAGTCATATTTGCATACCGTCTTACCACAAAAACACCCGTAAGCCCCAATAGCAAAGATATCATCGTTGATGGCTCAGGCACGGGTATTGTGCCGGGAGCACTGTTGCCTGCCATTATCACCGGGTTATCGACATCTTCTGGATTGGCGAAAGTGACCTCGAAGGGAAGCGCGCCAGCCTGATAGTCGAAGAGAAAACTGAAGCCGCTTAATGACTGTCCCGGTGCGATATCCGATCCAAAAGGCGAAGGTCCAGCCACTAATGAAATGCCAGTACCGAATCCTGATCCATAAGTCAGATCCCAGTCAGCAGGAAGCGATAACACGCTGAATGATGAGTTAAAATCATATTCGAAAAAAACCTCATAAATGTCAAAACCCTCATCCAGTATCGGATCTGACGTGTTTTTGAGGGTATAGTCATATCTCCAAAGATCTGTTTCGAGCAACTTTGTCTCCAGATAGGTGAATTCCACGCTGGGTAAAGCGTAGGCCATGCCGCAAAGGGTAAGAATCAAGACCGCAGCCGATATGCCAATTTCAGAGCTCTTGACCCCAAGCAAATAAACGATTGAATTTACTTGACCAGGGAAGAAATATATGGCAATTTAGAGTGCAACAATATGGAGGCTCGAAGATGCTTCAAAGTTGCATTCCATTTTTCCCTGAGGGTGCTCAGATCATCAACGATCATGTGGCGTTGTATCGACACGATGGAGAGATTCAATTCTACACTGCATCCGGTCCGATATTTTCATGCAGGGAGGGTGATCGTTACGGCCTTCGACTGGCGCAAGGGATTTTAACGCAAAATACCTCCGTGACCTGTGCCCAACTGGGCAAGGTCCTCGGGATC
>NZ_JBGSQX010000163.1:0-3547 GCF_041737845.1 Desulfococcus sp. | reverse complement strand
CATCAGTTGCGATTTTCCTTAACCCCCTCTGCCGCCGGGAGAGGGTTGGGGTGAGGGTAAAAAAGCGAAGATTGTGACCGCTCAAAGTATAGTGATCGATAGCTCAGCCATTTGATAGCAAAATAAGGAATCAGCAATACCACTACATATTGAGCACCACCCGCACTTTTATCCGGTTGCGCATCCTTGGATAAGATGAATATCGTCCGGGAGACCGTCGATACTGGACGGATTCAAGGAATGGATTAGGAAACCAAGTTTTCGTATGCTGTTGGCATCCCAGGCGATGCTACCCATCCCGGCCCATATAGCTCGATTGACTACATGAACGTTAAGGTTGAACCGGGGAAATATATGGGCAAGAATGCAACGCTCTTGTTTGGTAAATCCTGGGAAAATGACAAATGGGAGGTTTTTCGCGTGATGGTCGAGGAAGACGGCAAATGGCGTGTGATACCTCTGCGCTCTGATGGAAAAGAATAGGAACTTCCAATAAAAGAATCCACCGGACGGCTTTTAGCCGCCAGTGATTTCTGACGTTATGCGAGAACATAAAAAGGAGAAAAGTTGACGAAGCTACTTGAGAAAGCATTCGAGGAGGCCTCCATACTTCCTGAAATGGACCAGAACGCTTTGGCCAAATGGGTTCTGGACGAATTGCAGTCTGAGAGGGTGTGGGCAAAAACTTTCGCCGAGTCCGAGGACGTCCTGGAAAAACTTGCGGATGAAGCCATCGAGGAAAAGCGAAAAGGCAAAACAATTTCACTTGATCCGAATCGTCTATGAAATCGACCGCCACATCCCAATTCTGGAAATGCTATGATGCACTTCCCGCAGAGGTCAGGAAGCAGGCGAAGGGAGCCTCCATTTTAAGCGGATTCACTCGACTCGACCGATTTTTTCGGTACGAGTAAGTTTAGGCTATCGCGCGGTTGGCATCCTTGACGAGGATGAGATCACGTGGTTTTGGGTCGGGTCGCACCCTGAGTACGAGACTCTTATTAAGAAGCTCAGAGGCGCATAACATCAGGCTTGCAAGGATGCGAGGAAAAAGCGTCCGCGCACCTGCCGGCCTGGCCGTTCTCCGTATTACAAAAGAAAATCAAGATGCCTGAGATCACCAGATTTTATGGCATGATCATAGCCAGCCAGGTCAAAAATTACTTTAAGCGAACAAATCGCTCCCGCGGACGCTTCAGACGTCGCTCCGCTTAAATCGGGGATAAGCCGCCTTCGGCGGCCGATCCATGCGAATCAACCCGACCTGTCCCCCTGGGAAAGGGGTCTGCGCAGCGCTTCGATGTCCCGTTCGGGAGAGTCGCTGCGCCAGGGCGAAGGATGGGATGTGCCGTTGCGGTCCGGCATTACCGGATGCGGCAGAGGGCGGTGGTCAAGTCCATTGAGGCCCACCAAGATTCATGCCAAACCTCGCACACCCAAAACGCCGCGAGGCAGCCGAACGGGCCGCCTCGTGGGGTAAAACATTGCGATTCGGTGGGTTATATGGATCAGATCCGACCCCCCATGGATCCCGGCGGGTCGTTGCGATCAAATGACCAGGACGGGCTGCTTTCACTGGGAGAATCGTATTCCTTGCCCGAAGCGTTGATATATGACTGACGCTCCTTTTCCCCTTCAAACACGCGATCGCGGCATTCGCCTTCGCAACTGCCGCTGGTATCTCTGGATGGCATTCTTTCCATGGTTGTTTTCCTTTCGATCCGACCGGACGCCGTCATCGGGTCCGCTCCCGGGAACCCTGGCCCTTGGGCCGGGCAGCCGGGGGAACAACAGCGGCATCAAGCCGTATATACGCGGCCGTGGTCCCACGGCCGATGGGGTTCTGGTTTTTGTTTCCGGATAAACAGCGCGACCGGGGCTCGTGGCAGGGATGCCGGCGAAAATCTGGACAGAATCAAGCGAGATCAGGTGCTGTAGGATGGGTACAACCAGCCAATACCGCGGCCGTTACCATTTATTAGGAACAGAAGTTAACCGCCCAAACCGGATTTGTCAAGGGGTCCGGAAGGATGAAGGAGCTCCGGTACCCACCCGGACCCACCTCCATCCATGATCCAACACACCCCTTTGCAAAGACTATTCCCCCGTTTCCACGAACGGCAGCCCCCGAAACCGCCGGCCGGTCGCCGCGAACAGGGCGTTGGCCACGGCCGGGGCCACGGGCGGCACGCCGGGCTCGCCGACCCCGGTGGGAGCCTCGTCCGACGGAACGATATGCACCGCCACCTCGGGCATCCGGTCGAACCGGAGGAGCCGGTAGGTATCGAAATTGGCCTGCCGGACCCGGCCCGCGTCCAGGGTGATGGCCTCCTCCCACGCCGCCGACAGCCCGAAGCCCATGCCGCCCTCCATCTGGGACCGGACGATATCGGGGTTGACGGCCCTGCCGCAGTCCACGGCGCAGACCAGCCGTTCCACGCGGAAGGCGCCGTCGTTCGATGCCGACACCTCGGCGACCTGGGCCACGAAGGTTCCGAAGGACTGGTGCAGGGCGATGCCTCGGCCCCGGCCCGCCGGAAGGGGGGATCCCCAGCCGGCCTTTCGGGCCGCCAGGTCCAGGACCGCCAGGTGGCGGGGCCGGCCGGAGAGAAGGTTCCGTCGGAACTCCACGGGGTCCCGGCCGGCTTCGGCCGCCAGCTCGTCCAAAAAGACCTCCACGGCAAAGGCGGTGTGGCTGTGGCCGACAGAGCGCCACCAGAGCACCGGCACCCCGACCTCGGGGGAATGAAGCTCCACGGACAGGTAGGGGATGGCATAGGGCATGTCCGCGACCCCCTCCACCGAGGCGGCGTCGATGCCGTCAATCACCATGGCGCCCTCAAAAAGGGTCCCCGCCGCGATGGACTGCCCGACAAGGCGGTGGTGCCAGGCCACGGGATTTCCCCGGTCGTCAAGGCCGGCGCGGACCCGGTGGGCGAACATGGGCCGGTAGTAGCCCCCTTTGAGGTCGTCCTCCCGGGTCCAGACGAGATGGATGGGCGCCCGTCCCCCCAAGGCCTTGGCCACGTGGACCCCCTCGACGATGTAATCGGAGGGCGGGTTGGCTCGCCGGCCGAAGCTGCCGCCCGCAAAGAGGGTGTGGATCCGGACCTTCCGGGGGTCTGTGCCCGCGGCCGCGGCGGCATTGGCCTGATCCACCGTCTGGAACTGGTCCCCGGCCCAGATCTCGCAGCCCTCGTCAGACAGCCGGACGACGCAGTTGAGCGGCTCCATGGGCGCATGGGCGAGGTAGGGAAACAGAAAGGTGGCCTCGAGGGTTTTGGCGGCGCCTGCCAGGGCCGCCGCGGCATCCCCCACGGCCCGGGCCGTCTTTCCCGGGGTTTCTAAGAGGGCCCGGTATTCCGCAGCCAGTTCGGGCGTGCCGCGGGTCTCCGCGCGGCCCTCGTCCCACGCGACATCGAGGGCCTCCCGCCCTTTGATGGCGGCCCAGGTGTTCAGGGCCACCACCGCCACGCCCGAGGGGATCTCGACGACATCCACGACGCCGGGAACAGCCCGCGCCTTTTTGGCGTCGATGGCGGCCGCC
>NZ_JBGSQX010000138.1:0-31578 GCF_041737845.1 Desulfococcus sp. | reverse complement strand
GTGGAAGCAGGGCTGATTGCCAATACCAACCTGGGCGGCGACAACGCCGGTCGGGGCGCGGTTCTGGGTGCCCTGCTGGGGGCGGCCAACGGAGACGGATCGTTCCCGGCATCCTGGATCGGGGGGCTGCGCCATCCGCCTCCCGATCTTCATCGCGATTGAAGAGATGCTGATTATATCGGATTTTGGGGAGGGATACTATAGCCACCCAGCTAAGCCGATATCAAAGGGTTCTCAATCCAACTTTGACGGTTCCGTAAAAACTCCGATATCTGCGTTATGCTTCATCCCTCGTCAATGCGGCGTACTTTAAGTACGCCGCATTCCTCGCGATTCGCAAGCCTTGATCTCGAATTTTTTACGAAACCGTCTGAAAATTTACTTCCAAGGAAACGGCCCATTTTCAAGGTCATTTTCTGGCCTGACATATTTCACCGCGAAGCGGGGTAACCCGCTTTTTACGAAATCATCAACTTTGACTTTAGCAAAATCGGTTTAAACTCTCGACCGGGCTTTTATACCCATGGTCTTTGACGGTTGCCGGGTTCCACGGAGCAAAGTTTTGGATCAGTGCCCAGCTTCTGATGCTCAACTCAGCGGCTTTCCTGGATCCATGAAAGTATTGAGCGCTGAAAAGATGGCGATCCATTCGCTGCATCATCTCACAACTCATATATAACCGGCAGCATCATTTGCCTATCCATTAGCAAGTTCAGGTTCTGATTTGTCATGGTAACCTTGAAAAATTCCGGAGCCAGAATACTGAAGTTTTTGAACATAATACTGGATTCCAGACACCTTGCCATCCAGAGCCAGAGCAAAGGCGTTTGCGATAAGATCTTCCAGGCTGTTGGCGTCGCTATGCCGCCGACGATACAGGAGGCGTGAGCCAATGGCGATAACCCGGTGGGGTAGTGCCAAGAGCTTTTTCCATCGTCGTAATATGCTGAAATGAAATTATAATCGAAAATCAACTGTCAAAGATCAGTTTAACCATGATATTTATTGAAAATTCAATTATAAAACAATATGCTTGTTTTTATCGATAACAACCCTATATGCGGATTAATTAAGATGCAGCCAGTCAATGAAAAATTCATGCAGGACGAACTCCCAAAGGCCCGTGAGGGGCTTTATGCGATACAGCGAACAGTTATCTTTCCAAATATGATCCTATATCGCTTTGGTAGCAGTGACAAACCTAAAAACTACTATTCAGGCTCTTGGTGGATCGGATATTCTCCTTTTGAATCACTTAAGAAATACGGAGTTGCAAGGAATCAAAGTCTAAAAGATTCTGCTGCTCAGTGTCTTGCAATTGGTACATGGAACAAATGTGATGTACTCATCAAAGTTATTACGATACTGCCGCTGGCTGCATGGTCAGGTACTCCAAAGGTTCAAGCTGAAAAGATTGATAAGAAACGATATACCGGGGTACGCAGAAATCCTGACAGGGATATAACACAGCTCTATATTCCAGGGCTTAAGGAGGTTTATAATAATATACAAATGATATGGGAAACAGCTTTAAAGAAAGCATCCATGATTATGGGCACTCAAAATATCTATAACTTAGCGGGCTTTTGATCAAGGATGATATATGTTAGTCATGAAGATGAGATATTTCACAAAAATTCCGAGTAGCATGCAAAAACTGCTGAGCTAAAGATCTTGAGTGTAATAAGAGAAATACTGCATGAAACTCAAGATCCCTCTACCAGAAGACATTCCTGAGAGTGAAAAGACTCGTCTGGTCTTAACTGGGGTGATGAAAATCCACTATGGAATGGCACATAATTTTCATTCTGGAAATATTCCGAGAAATTCTCAATTTTCGTAGCATTTAGTACTACAGCGACTTTTTAATTATAAGTAGCTGAAAATACTGTAATTGACCTTGCCGTGACAATTTTATAACAATTTGAATTGATAGTAAAAATATTAAAAATGGCGCTGTAGTAATATTCTGCTCCATTAAAATAAGGCTCCCCAAAATCCGTTATAATCAGAAAAAACCTCACAATGGGAAATAACCAAGTTCCACCATACCGGAAAGAAATAGCCCTCCCATCTTCATGCCCTTGTTATCCAGATTTTTTACTTATGTATAGTTTTCCAAACATCGTACGGACGAAAGATCCAAATATCTCGCCGTCACCAGACACTTCAATATCTACAACTTCATCTGAACATAAAGGAATCAGCCCATATTTTCTGCCAATACTGTGCAATAATTCGCGATCAGATTGATCAAATATTGTATATCCGATTATGACTCCGTTGAGAAGGTCATCAGATAAAGTCCAATTATCAATATTTACGAATGAAGAATTTTCTATTTTCTTTACATCTTTGACGAATAAATTAAAAAGACGTTTGTAATTTTTCTTTTTCATATGGCTAATCTTAAATTTTTGCGTGACGGCTAACGGTGAGGTAACCAGGCGACGAAGGGCCTCACGGATATCACCAAAAAATTAACGGTTTTCGCCGAACTTGTTTCTAAAATATTATAGCACGAAACTGATTCTTTTAACAATTTGTTATATCTTGCAAATATTCCATTTTGACGTCAGTCAGGTTGCGATGTATTGAGAATATCAAAACAAGCAGAGAATTTGCGATATCCCAGCTCGTCCATACTTGCATCATACCGTCAAAATCGATGATTCCAGTATTATGTCGGTATCCTGGAAAAAAACCGTCCATGAATATTCCAATTTCGGATCACTATCATTGAGTGATAGCCGTCTCGTCATCCGCAGTCAGAGGCAAGGGCATTTGCGATAAAATCTTCCAGGCGGTAGGCGTCGCCATGCCGACAACGATCCGGGAGGCGTGAGGCCATGGCGATAAAACATGACGGTAGTGCCAACAACTTTTTTGACCGCCGTAACACGCTGATATGAAGCCGTATTCAAAAAATAAGTGTTGAAGGTCAGTCGGAGTTTTTTGTTATTCACATGGAATAACGCCAAGTTGGACCATGAAACCATAGGCGTCATAGCTCCACACACACTCCTTTACTTTGCCTTCAACGATACGGTAGATAGTAATGCCTCGCATGTTTGTCTTTTTGTTTGTAGGTGGGATGCCCATAAAATTTCCGGTATGTGTGGCTTTGGCTGACCATTGTTTGACGACCTTATCACCCTCGGCAATCAAATCCTCAATAGTGACCTGTTCATCTGGAAAGCCAGCATTCATTTCTACAACCCACTGTTTGAACTGCCCAACGTTCTTAACCTCCGGACTGCTCGGATCGACATTAACGAAATCTGCTGCATAAAATTCGTCTATTCTGTCGTGGTTTTTTCCATTCCAGATTTCCTCAACGATGCGTCGAACTACAGTTTTATTAGCTTCTGACATATTTTCCTCCTCAGAGATGTTAAAGTTTAGGATAGGAAACCAGCGCAAAGATAGCGTTCCTTCATACGACCAAACGTTTCGGCACCCAAAAATTGTGAATCTTAACTGATGTTTCAATCTTAATTTGGTCTTTCTGCGGCCTTTAAGTATCGTTCTGGAGCTACATGGATTACTTCTCGCCCTGCCCCATGGGCGGGATAACGCCGAGCTGTTGCAGCATGCCCAAATTGTCCAATTTGATCCAGAATTCCATTATCTTGCCGCCAACGATGTGATAAATATTGATTCCCGTCACCGTAACATGTGTGCCGGTAGGGGGGATGCCCAGTAGTTCCCCTTTGTGTGTGCCGGTAAATGCCCACCGAGTTGCAACCTTACCCCCTTCGCCGAAATGATCCTCAACTGTGAAATGTATATCGGGGAAGGCAGTGCGGAACATAGTGACGAATTGTTCCCAGTCCTTGTTGCCGTGAATGTCCGGCCTGCCGACCATATGGCAAACAACGTCGGTGGCCATGATCTCAGCTTCAACATCCATATTCCCCTGGTTCCATCCCTCTTCAAAGCCACGGTGGACCAGCGCCTTGTTTTCTTCAATATTATTCATAGCATACCTCCTTTGTCGAAAATTATTTGAAGTGAACTCCTTAAAAGAAGCCCAAATTTACCTGTCCATCTCCTTGAATTTTTAAGGATCTTAGCTAACATCTAAAAAAAACAAAAATAGCTGGATTACCTTTTGGCAACCCGGCTATCTCATGAAGACCCGTGGTTTTCCGTCCCTATCTCACGGTAGGTTTGGCTTTATCATGGAAAGAAATAGAAAGGCCCCCTGCTGGACCGAATGATCCATAGGAGGCTCTACTTGGGAAATTTAAGAGGTATCGCTTTAATGTGCATAGTTTCGCCATACCTTTTCAAGACGAGTGGTCTGATATCTTGAGGCAAAAATCATTTAGCCGGGAAAGGCTGTGAGAGACAGTGATTTCTGCCTTCTGGTGAAGGGGGGTATGACTTGATCGTATTGTTTATTTTCTCAATAAATGAATGGCGTTTTTTTGTAAAGAGAATTTTCAGTTATCAGCGGCTTTTTGAAGTTATCCGGAATAGTGAAAACGCAAGTATACCAATCGAATACCAAAAACATAGCGGGCTCAAGTATTGTGTCGGTAATCTGCAGTTTTCAGATCCCGCCAAAAGGCCCTCACCGGAAGACGGCCTATATTCCAATTATGCGCATCTTTGGCGCCCCTTTAATCAGGAATCTGCCTGCAAGCTCGAAGAAACCGTTTTTCAGGAAAATGGTAGCAAAATGGCAGCAGAAATAACAAAGGGGTTACGCCCTAAAACGTAACCCCTTTTAAAACTGGTGTTTTTGAGATGCCGAGGGACAGAATCGAACTGCCGACACGGGGATTTTCAGTCCCCTGCTCTACCGACTGAGCTACCTCGGCGCACCAAAAACGAGTGATTGACTATTAGATATCCTCCCAGATGTCAAGGGTTTTTTCCCAGGTCTCCCAAAAAATATTGGAGCAGGGCGCATGCGGACACCGTGGCGGTTTCGGCCCGCAAGATGCGGGGGCCCAGGGCCGCCACCTCAAACCCGGCCGCCACGGCGGCGTCCACCTCGGCGTCGCTGAGGCCGCCCTCGGGGCCCAGGACGGCGAAGACCGTTCCATAGGGCTTTGCTTCAGCCAGGGAAAAAAGGTCCCGGGAGGGGTCGGATGCCTTCTCCCAGAAGAGGATCTGTAGGTCCTGGCCGGTCGACGCCGCAAGCATCTCTTCAAAGGAGAGGGTGTCGCCGATCTCGGGAATGCGGCTACGGCGGCACTGCTTGAGGGATTCCGCGGCGATCTTCTCCCAGCGCGCTTTTCTGGCCCGGAGCCGCCCGGGGTCGGGCCGGGCCACGGACCTTTCGGCAAGGAAGGGGATCCACCGGGAAATGCCCAGCTCGGTAAGCTGGCGGATCAGGTCGTCCATCTTCTTTTCCTTGAGAAAGCCCTGGGCGATGGTGATGGCCAACGGGGATTCCGTGTCCGGGGCGGACGCTTCCGTGACGGAAACCCGCACGTCATCCGCCGATACGGCGGTGATCCGGGCGTCGTATTCCCGGCCCCTGCCGTCGAAGAGCCGCACCCGGTCGCCCGGTTTCAGCCGGAGAACATTCCGGACGTGGTTGGCGTCACCGGGCGAGAGCGGGACGACAGGGCCTTCCGAATGCCCTGGGCCGGGTTTCCCTGGATCCGGGGAGATCGCGGGAGCGCCAAGGGCTGCCGCAATGACGGTTGAATCGATATGGAACCGCCGCACGGCTCATCCCGCCCTGCCCGCGGCCGGGCGTTCGGCCACGCCGGCGGTGGCAGGCCGGATGATGATGACTGCCGCAGCCGTATTGTCCAGGTACCGCAGGGCCAGCTGCCGCAGCTCGCCGCCGGTGATGGCGGCGTAGTCCCGGGCCATGGTCCGGCTCCAGGCGATCTGCTCGGGATGCTTCCGGGAGCCTGCGAGGACCGTGTTGAGCCAGTAGGGGTTCTCCCGCTGCAAGTCCTTGATGCCGGTGAGGGCCGGGTCCAGGGCCCGTTTGAGTTCATCGGCGGAGATGCCGTTCCGGACGATGTCGGCGGCGATGGTCTTGACCTCCCGCACCACGGTTTGGGCATCGCCGGGGGTCACGCCGATGACCGCCGACATGACGCCGTAGTCCGGATAGGCCCGGCTGGGCGTGTTGAAGGCGTTTGCCGAGTAGGTGGCGCCCAGCTTTTCCCGGATGATTTCCCGCATGCGGTCCGAAAAGACGGAGGAGAGGACCGATAGCCTGCGGGTCCTGCCGATGTCCCAGATGTCGTCGGTGGGGTAGGCCACATAGACCATGCCCTTGTCGATCCGGGTCGGGACGGGCACCTCCAGGGTCTTGCCCCTGGGGAAGGCGATGCGGTCGTCCGGGCGGGCCGTCGCTTCGGCCGCCCTCGCGGGCAGGCTGCCGAAATAGAGGGACGCGAGCCGTATGGCATCGTCCACCTCAAAATCCCCGACAATGGAAAGCTCCAGGGGCGCGCGCGCCAATGCCGGCCTCACCCAGGCCTCGACGTCGGCCAGGGTGATCCGGGCGAGGGCCTCATGGGGTGCGAGACCAAAGCGGGGGTCTCCGCCGGCCAGGAATCGGTCGCCCGAGAGAGGGATGGCGCCCTCGATGGTCTGGGAGAGCTCTTTATAGGTTTGACGGAGCCGTTCCAGGGTCAGGTCGTGGGCCGTCTGGCGGAACCCCGGATCGACCAGCCGGGCATGGAGGAGCTGAAACATCAGGGGCATCTCGGCGGTGACGCTCTTTGCAAGAAAGGTGAAGGTTTCACCGGAGATGTTCAGGCGGACCGCGGTGTTTTTGCCGGCCAGGGCCCGCTCCAGCGCGTCCCGGTCCAGGGCGCCCAGGCCGCTTTCATTGAGAACGTCCTCGCTCACCCGGGCGAGGCCGGGCCTGTTTGGCGGCTCCGCCCTTCGCCCTTCTCCGAAATCGAGCCTGGCCGTCACCTCGTTGGCCTTGAAGGTGGTCGGCTTGAGGTTGAGGCGCACGCCGTTCTCGAAATCGACCTGGACGATCCCCAGGTCGGGGATGGTCTCGCGCCGGGAGATGCGGGCCGTGTCATCCGGGGCAGGGAGATAGGGAAAGGCTACGGCGGCCTCGCGCTCCGGCGCGGCCACAGGCGTTTTCAGACCCTCGGCATAGGCGCTCAGGATCACGCTTTCCGGTGGGGAGGCTCCTTCCGGCAACCGGGTGTTTCCGCTCACCATGACAAGCCGGTGGTCGGGCGACCAGGCCTCCGTGAAGACGCGATGCGCCTCGTCCGCCGTCAGGGCCGTGATGACGGGGGCATACAGCTCCCTCCGCTGCTGCGGCGACTGGAGGACCCGGTTCATTTCCAGGCTGCCCGTGATCTGACGGGCCAGCATCTGGCTCTGACGGGTGGGCGCGTTCTTCACGGCCTTGTCCAGGGCCGCCAGAAAATCCTTCTTGACCCGCGAGAGTTCGTCGTCCGTGAACGGGAATTCGAGGGCCTGCCTCAGGACATGGTCCAGGGCGGCAAGGCTCTTTTCCCAGTTTTCCGGCCGGGTCTGGGCGGTGATGTAAGAATACTCGACATGCTTGGGATAGACCTCGGAGGCCGCGGAAGCGCCGGTAAAGGGGTTGCCGGGACGCCGGATCATCCGGTCGAGCCGGTTCTGGACGATCTGGTTGGCGATGTCCAGGATCACCTCCCGTTTTCCCCGGGCCGCGGAATCGGGACCTGCGGGGACGTTGCGGATCACCTGGAGGGTGACGTCGGTGGTCCCGGATTCCGGTTCGAAGTGATAAAAGGGCTGGATGCCCTGATGGCGGACTTCGCCCATGTCCGGCTCGGGCCGGGCCGGGGCCCTCGCCGCCATCCCTTCGAATTCTTTCCGGATCAGGGGCAGGGCGGCTTCGGGGTCGAAATCACCTGCCATGACGAGGATCATGCGCTCGGGCCGGTACCAGGTATCGTAGAAATTCTTCAGGAGGGCCCGATCCGCATTCTGGATGCTCTCCTTCGTGCCGATGGGGATCCTGCGGGAGATGCGGTCGTCCGGGAGCTCGAACTGGAGGGTTTCGATAAAGGTGCGGAATTCGGCTGAATCCCGGGTGCGCATCTCGGCCAGAATCACCTTCCGCTCCCGCTCGACCTCGGTTTCCAGGAGAGAGGCCCCCTCGGCATAATCCCCCAGGACCATGAGCCCTTCGGCCATGCTCTCCGCCTTGCCGTCAGGAAGGAGGATGTCGTACTTGGTCTTGAAAAAGCCGGTGCTGGCGTTGGCGTCCGGGCCGAACTCCATCCCGATCCGCTGAAAATATTTCACCATCTCTCCCGGCGGGAAATGGGTCGAGCCGTTGAAGACCATGTGCTCCAGGAAGTGGGCAAGACCCTGCTGCGAATCGGTTTCATGAACCGAACCCGCCTCCACCATGAGATGCATGCTCACCCGGTCCCGGGGGGTTTCGTTGTTGACGACAACGTAACGAAAACCATTGGAAAGGGTTCCGAACATCAGGGCAGGATCGGGTTTCAGGTCGCTTTTGTCTTGGGGCCAGACCGTTTTTGGGGCGGCCGCGCGCGCCTCCCCGGCCGGCGGGTTCCCGGTCCGGTTGAACGCTCCGCAGGATATCAATAGAAGGGCGATTGTCCACGACAGCAGCAGCGGCAATATGAAACGACGATACAACATTCGCATGATTCACTCCTTGTGTCCGGTAATGGCGGGAATGCCAACTGCGACGCTCTTTTCGGGATTCCCGGGCCTGGATCTATACCCTTTTGCGAAACCCCCGCTGAAGCGACTCTCTGCGAGGGTATCACCCCTCAGCCTTCAAAAATAACACATTCGGCAAAAGATGCCAGTATGGGGATGGGGATTTTTCGAGAGCGAGGAAAAATCGGCGTGCTGACGGATGCGGTGGTGCATCCGGCCAAAAACCCCCGCGCATCCGATCGGAGGCGCGGGGTGCTTCAATTCGTTCCTACAGGGTCAGGCTTCCCTCGACGACCGTTTCTTTCCGGATGACGGCCTGTTCGGGCGAGGTATTGGTGATCACGGCGCGGCCGCGGATCGTCACCCCCGCCTCGAACCTTACATCGCCTTGGATGGTCAAAGATTCGCATGCCGCAAGCGATGGAGCGCCCTCGGGGAAGCGGGCGTCGAAGCGGTCGACCTTGCCGTAGAAGCGGGGGTCGAGGGAGACCTTCAGCTCCTCCGAACGCCGGCCGGGGTTCGGCACCATCCGGTCGTCGTCCGTGAGATGGACGTAGTCGGACCGGACCACCAGGAGGTCGTCGCATTTTTTCACCGGGAAGAACCGGGACCGGGGAACGCTCACGGCGGCGGCCCCATTGAAGAGGGAGATCGCCGCCCCCATGGCCGTTTCCACCTGGAAAACCCCGGGGCTCTCGTCGTCCCTGGGGTCGAGGCGCTTGGGATTCAGGATCATGGGCAGCCGGACGCCCTTGTTTTCGGCGATGAGGGTTTTCAAAAACCCAAGGTTGACCCAGAGGTTGTTGGTGTTGAAGTACCGGTAGCGCTCGATATCCCGGAAGGCGTCCAGCTCCGCTTCGGGGCACTGGGCCGACTCCCGGAGGAGGAGCCCGCCGGTCCTGGCTCGGGCCAGGTGGCCGCCCTTCACGTCCGCCGGGGTCCTTCGGGCGGCTTCCATCATAAAGGGGATGCTTTTTTCGGCAAAATATCCCAGAAGCCGTTCGTCCATATCAGCGCCCAGATTGTCCGAGTTGGAGATAAAGGCATAGATGATGCCGGCGTCCGTGAGCCGGTCCAGCATCCCGGAGGTTTCGAGGGCCGTGTAGATATCCCCGTGGCCCGGGGGGTTCCACTCCAGTTCGGGGTTTTGGGGCCAGGCTGCCGGCCCGAAGCCGTCCCGCAGGATCTTGGGGAATTTGTGCTGCAGGAAGCAGAGCGGCATCCGCGCGGGGCCGATCCGGTCGAGGGCCGCCAGGGTGGCCGCGTGCGTGCTGAAGCTGTTCATGAGGGCCAGGGTGACATCGCGGCGGCTTGACTGCCGGAGCAGCAGTTCCAGGAAGGTTCGGCCGTTTTTCACGGGGATGAGGGATTTGGGGCCGGTGAGCCCCATGCTCGTTCCCAGCCCGCCGTTGAGGATGATCCGGACCGAGCGGGGAAAGGCGGCGCGGCCGGCCTCTTCGTATGGGGCCAGGTCTTCATAGCGCGGGATGTCCGCCTCCTTCAGGGCCTCGATCTCGGCGTCGCGGATCATGCCGGTCTCGCCGGTGATGACCTTGTCGTAGTAGAAGGCGAAGGTGTCGATGACGATGGGGGGCAGTCCCTCCCGGGCCATTTTGGCGATGAATTCGGAAAGACGGCCGGAGCCGGTTTGGGGCATGTTCACCTCTCGGGGGCGGGCCCCGGGGGCGGTCCGCCCCCGGGGTGCCCGGTTTTCAGGATGTGGATGGCCGGTGGGGTCTCGGGCCCGGGGGTCAGACCTTCTCGATCCATCCCCGGGGGTCTTCGGCCCGGCCGTACTGAATGTCGGTGAGGGCCTCATAAAACCGCTGGGTCATGGGGCCAACCTGGTTGTCGTTGATGGTGATCACGTCGTCCCGGTACTTGACGGTGCCCACGGGCGACACAACGGCCGCTGTTCCGCTGCCGAAGATTTCGACCTGCTTGCCCTCCTTCTGGGCGTTGATGATCTCCTCAATGGCGATGCGCCGCTCTGAACAGGGGATGCCCCACAACCGGGCCAGGGAGATGATCGAATCCCGGGTCACCCCCGGGAGAATGCTGCCATTCAGGGCGGGGGTGATGAGTTCGCCGTCGATGCAGAAGAAGATATTCATGGAGCCGACCTCCTCGACGTAGCGCTGCTCGACGCCGTCCAGCCAGAGCACCTGGGTGTAGCCCTCCTTGTGGGCCTGCTCTCCCGCGTAAAGGCTGGCGGCGTAGTTGCCGGGGGTTTTGGCCTCGCCGATCCCGCCCCGCACGGCCCGGACATAGCGCTTGGTGACCCAGATCTTGACCGGGTTGAAGCCTTCGGGGTAATAGGCGCCCACCGGCGACAGGATGATGAAGAACCGGTAGGTATCGGATGCCCGGACGCCCAGGAACACGTCCGTGGCGATGATGGTCGGGCGGATGTACAGGGAGGTGCCCGGCATGCTCGGCACCCATTCCTGCTCGACCCGGATCAGTTCCTTCAGGGCATGGAGGGCGAAGTGCTCGTCGATCTGGGGGATGCAGAGCATCCGGTTGGAGGCGTTCATCCGGTGAAAATTGCTCTGGGGCCGGAAGAGCTGGATGTTTCCCTTGGGGGTCCGGTAGGCTTTCATCCCCTCGAAGACCGCCTGCCCGTAGTGGAGGACCATGGTCGCCGGATTCATGTCGATATTGCAGTAGGGCTCGATTCGGGCGTTGTGCCACCCCTTGTCCGGGCTGTAATCCATGTTGAAGATGTGGTCCGTGAACAATCTGCCGAAACCGAGTTTGGTTTCATCCTGGGGTTTGGATTTCAGTTTTTCCGCTTTGGTGATCTTGAGTTCCATGCTTCCTCCTCGCTTCACATGCCATCGCTATGGTTTATTCGGTTCATCCGGGTATGTTCGTTCCCCGGCGGCGCAGTCGGGCGTTGCTCACGGTGAAAACGCCATTGCATCCGTCCGGTGGCGGCGTCGTATTCCCGCATCGGCGGGGGGCCCGTCCATTCCCACAGGTGGATCTCTCCCGAGAATATCCGCGTCTCTGAAAAAAGGCGGCCGCCGGTGACGGCGCCCTGATCATCCGCCAGGACGATATGGGCGGAGATGTCGGCCTCGCCGTTCCGGAAAGAGACGCTGCCCGAGCAGGATGCGATCTCCCTGGACGCGGATTCGCGGGCCGTCACGTACACCTGCTGCCCGGGATCATAGGCGCCGATGGTGAACGATGATACCACGCCCGCAACGGAAAACACCGCCGCCCGGACCGTTGCCGCGCGGCACAGGGCCGCGATCGATTCGAAAAGCTCCCCGCCGTGGGGAATGTTTCCCAGGATCAGTCTGCCGGGGCGGTATTCCGTGTATTCCATCTGTTTCAGGGCTCGGGGTGAAAGGGTTTAGTCTGAAGGTATTAAAAACAAATCGTCCTTGCTCTTCAGCCTTCGGTCTAAACAGGCCTAAATACCACAGTTCGTAATTAAATCAAGTGCTAAGTGATGCCCTTCCGGAGGAAAGTCCCCCGCATCGGGGATGGACCGCGGACTGGGCCGGTTTTACAGCGTGATCAGGAGGGTGCCCGCAAGCATCAGGAGGGCGCCGCTGAACCTTATGGAGGCGTGCCTTTCCTTGAAGACCGCCTTGCCCAGGAGGATGCTGAACAGGATGGAAAGCCGCTTGACCGATATCATGACCGCCGCTTCGATGAGGGAGACGGCGAAGCAGTGGAGGAGGGTCTGAAGGTAGAGAAATATCCCTGAAATGAATCCGTTGACAGGAGATTTCCGGAAGGCGGCGAACCGGATTTTCCCGGTGAGGCGCATGAGGCAGATCAGGCAGAGGTTGAAGGTGATGAAAAACGACACCCCGAAAAAGAGGGGGCTGGAATTGAGGATCGCTTTTTTCCCGATGACCGAGGTGAAACTGTAGACGAATGCGACGATGAGCATGATCCAGGAACCGGTCTCATGGAAGACGGCCCGGAACGGAGCGAGAAGACGCCACCGGACAGGGTCGATGTTGAGAATGTAGCCGCCGCAGCAGATGGTGAGGATTCCGACAATCCCCCGGGGGCCGGGGATTTCGTTCAGGAAAATATAGCCGGTGAAGAGCATGAAGACCGGGGTGAAGGCCAGATAGGGGACCGTCAGCGACAGGGGCGAGATTTTGATGGCTTTCATGTAAAGGAGAAAGCCCACGGCGTTGAGGGGCAGGCTCACGGCAAAGGCCCAGGCAAAATCGCTTCCGAAGACCGGGACGGGGACGAAGGCGATGGAGACCACGAAGAGCGGAAGGCTGTAGATCAGGGGGTAGGCAGCCATTTCATAGGTCGTCATGCCCGAAAAGCATTTCTTGACCCAGGTGTCCTGGGCCGAGACCGAAAGGGCCGTTAGGAGGGAGAGCAGAATCCAGAGCATGGGGGCGGAGCGTCTTTCCTTGGATGTGGAGCCTGCCCTTGTTTCATCCGTCTGGGGGCAAGGCCGTGCCGGGTCGGTTTCCGGACCGGATATCCGGATGTCCTCCGGTATCACCCCGGGAGGTGCAAGTCAAGACGGCGCGGGATCCTGCTTCCTTGCAGGGGACTTGAAAATGCCGGTTGAACATTTACCGGCGTTCTGGTAAACGGCCTCTTTACGAAAGGAAAAGTAAATGATCATTACGGAAATTTTAAGCCGAAACGCCAGGATCTACGGCGATGAGGTCGCCCTGATCGAACGGGAGCCCGCCCTGAACACCCGCAGGGAGATCACCTGGCGGGAATTCGACGAACAGGCCAATGCCCTGGCCAACGCCCTGATCGATCGCGGCACCCAGAAAGGGGACCGGGTGGTCCTCCTGATGACCAACGCCCTCGAGTGGCTCCCCGCCTATTTCGCCATCCTGCGGACCGGCGCCCTGGCCGTTCCGCTCAACTTCAGGTTTCTTGCCCCGACCATCGCCCGCTGCACCCTGATCTCCGAGGCCAAAATCATGATCTTCGGAGAGGAATTCATCGAGCGGCTGGAAGAGGTTCGATCGACACTGGACGCCACGATCGGTCATTATATCTTCGTGGGCCCGCGGGAAAAGCGGCCCGAATACGCTGTCGGCTACGACGACGTGCTTGGCGCGAGCCGGACATCGTCCCCCCTTGTCCCCCTGAGCCTGTGCGACAGCGCCGCCCTCTATTTTACGTCGGGGACCACCGGAAAACCCAAGGCCGTCCATATCACCCACCGCTGCCTCGAATTTGCCTGCTACGCGGAAAACCGCCATCACAATCAGACCCATAAAGACAATTTTCTCTGCATTCCGCCGCTGTATCATACCGGTGCGAAGATGCACTGGTTCGGGAATTTCATTGTCGGGGCCAGAACCGTTATCCTGAAGGGCGTCAAACCCCGGTGGATCCTGGAGGCCGTGTCGGAGGAGCGGGTGACGGTGGTGTGGCTGCTGGTCCCCTGGGCCCACGACATCCTCATCGGCATCGAGACCGGGGAGATCGACCTTGGGGAGTACCGTCTCGATCAGTGGCGGTTGATGCATATCGGCGCCCAGCCGGTGCCGCCCAGCCTGATCCGTCAATGGAAGAAGGTCTTCCCCCATCACGACTACGATACGAATTACGGCCTGACCGAGGCCACGGGGCCGGGATGCGTCCATCTGGGCATCGAGAACAGCCACAAGGTCGGCGCCATCGGCGTGCCCGGGTTCGACTGGGAGTGCAGGATCGTGGACAATGACCGCAGGCCGGTGGCGACTGGGGATTCCGGAGAGCTGGCCGTCCGGGGCCCGGCCGTGATGAAGGAATATTACAAAAATCCGGAGGCCACCGCCGAAACCCTGGTCGACGGATGGCTCCTCACCGGCGATATCTGCCGGATGGACGAGGACGGTTTTATCTGGCTCGTGGACCGCAAGAAGGATGTCATCATCACGGGCGGCGAAAACATCTTCCCCGTGGAGATCGAGGAGTTTCTCATGAGCCACGGGAAGATTCAGGATGCGGGGGTGATCGGGGTCCCCGACGAGCGCCTGGGGGAGATCGTTGCCGCGGTCATCAAAACCAAGCCCCACCTCGACCTTACCGAGGCGGAGGTCAGCGAGTTCTGTCGGGGGCTGCCCCGCTACAAGCGTCCCCGCCGGATCTTTTTCGGGGATGTGCCGAGAAACCCCACGGGCAAGATCGAGAAGCCGCTCCTGCGGAAGCAGTACCGGGAGGCGGCCCAGCCGCTTCTCGGGCCGGCCGGGATACCTTCCGGATTGAAAAACTGACCGGAAGGCGGTCCGGAAGCGCGCTTTCGGACCGCATCATTTTTTTTCCTCGCCGGGGCCGTCTTCCGGGGCTTCGGCCGTGGAGCTTTTTTTTCTGCCTGTCACCTGACAGGCGTCTCTCATTCAGGTGGATATCCCCAGTCTGGGCAGGATATAGGCCTGAAGCAGATACCAGATCCCGATGATCAATACGATAACCAGCAGTTCCTTCATGGGCTCTCCTTTGGGGCCGCGGAGGGGGATCTCCCGGCGTCCTGCGGCCGCGGGGCGTCCGCCAGAAATCTCTTCTCGATAAAATCGGCCAGGCCCGTGATGTCTTCCAGATGAAATTTCCGGATCTCCAAGGGGAGGTCCGCATCCGTGACCATGGCCACGAAGTCGGCCTGCCCCCGGTAGAGGGGGCCGGCATGGGTTGTTGTTCGGTACACCTCGATCTTGGGCCGGTTTTTCCGCTTGAACCCCTCGGTGATCACCAGGTCCATGTCGTGGAAATAGGGCAGCAGGGCCTCGGGGTCGTCTCCCGGCGTCTCCTTGTCCAGGGAAATCCTGCGGGACGATGCAAATATGACGGTTTCGGCGCCCGCCTCCCTGTGGCGCGTGCTGTCTTTTCCCCTGTCGTGCGTCTCCGGCTCGTGGTGGGTATGCTTGACGGTCCCGATGCGGTAGCCCCGGCGTTTGAGTTCCGGAATCAATTTGACGAGCAGGGTGGTTTTGCCCGATCCGGAATGTCCCACGAAGGAGATCATGGGCGGCAGGGGTTTCCCGCCCGTCATGGGGCCGGGCATCAGGCGGCCTCCTCGGCTTCGCGCCGTTTCCTTCGCTTCTCTTCCTTGGCGATGAACCATATCGGGCAGGACTCCCGGAATTTGCAGTAGAGTTCCGGGTCGCGGCAGGTGAGGCAGTCCTCGCAAAGATAGATCTGGTGTTTCATGCAGATGAATGAGGTTTCTTTGTCCGGATGGTTGACGCATTTCCCCATTATCGATTTTCCTCTCAGCGCCCGCTGTACCGTTCGACAATGGTGTCGATGATACCGGAGGTGGATGCTCCGGGAACGATGGATATCCGTTCCACCCGCCCCCCCCGGGACAGAACGGCGTCGGCGCCGATGATGTCGGCTAAGTCCCAGTCGGCGCCCTTGGCCAGCACGTCCGGTTGAAGCGTTTCAATGAGTGCCAGCGGGTCCGGTTCATCAAAGATGGTGACGAAATCGACGCACGCAAGCCCCGACAGGACCTCGGCCCGCTGCTCCTGGCCGATGATGGGCCGCAGCGGCCCCTTGATTCGGCGGACCGACGCGTCGGAGTTGAGCCCCACCACCAGAAGCCCCCCCAATGCCCGGGCCGCCGCGAGGTAGCGGACGTGCCCGACGTGGAGGAGATCGAAGCACCCGTTGGTGAACACGACCGGCCGCACAGGCGAGCGGGTTTTTAGCAGGAGGGCTGAAAGGTCGTCCCGCGCCAGGAGTTTGACGGCCAAGCTACAGCTCATAGGCCCCGGGCATCCTTTCCTTGAGGGAGGGCATATATTCCCGGATCCGCGCCTGATGCGCCGGGTCCACGACGGCGACCCCGGTCCGCGCATCGCCGTCGGGCGCCCACGCCAGGACGGTTCCGGTGGGATCGACGATGATGGAATGGCCGGAGAAGCGGATCGTGTTCTCCAGGCCGCACCGATTGGCCCCGATGACATAGATCTGGTTTTCAATGGCCCGGGCCTGGGCCAGGATGTCCCACCGGTCGATGCGGGCATCGGGCCACTGGGCGGGCATCACCACGATGTTCGCCCCTTTGAGGACGAGGGCGCGGCAGAGCTCCGGAAACCGAAGATCGTAGCAGATCATCAGCCCCACCGGACCCAGGGTGGTGTCGCAGACCACGCTCCGGTCGCCCGGGCTGAAGTACCGGTGCTCATCGGTGACCGAAAATAGATGGACCTTGCGGTAGGCGCCGGCGATCCTGCCGTCGGCATCCACGAGGTGGAGGGTGTTGTAGATCCGGCCGTCGTCCGCTTCGGGCATGGACCCGGCGATCACCATGTTGAGGCGGGAGGCGAGTCCGCAGAGCCGTTCCAGGATCTTAGGGGTGCCTGCGGCGTGGCGGGCGAGGTTCAGGTTGTCGAATCCGCAGGACCACATCTCGGGGAGCACGGCCATGGAGACGCCCTCGTCTGCCAGGCGCGCGAGGTGCTTTTCGGCCTCGGCAAGGTTGGCCGCAACCTCCCCGGACCGGACGTCGAACTGGATGAATCCAACCTTGAACGGCGATCTTTCCATGTGTCTCAACTCCGGATCAATGCGTCGACATCTTTTCGATGATCTTATGGCCGAATTCCGAGCACTTGACCTCCGTGGCGCCCTCGATCTGGCGCGCCAGGTCGTAGGTGACGGTGCCGGCCTGGATGGCGGCGGAGATGCCGTCCCGAACCAGGGTCGCGGCCTCCGTCCAGCCCATGTAATCGAGCATCATTGCGCCGGACAGGATCAGGGAGCCGGGGTTGACCTTGTCCAATCCCGCGTATTTGGGGGCGGTCCCGTGGGTCGCCTCGAACACCGCGCAGGTGTCCCCGATATTGGCGCCGGGGGCCATGCCCAGGCCACCCACCTGGGCCGCCAGTGCGTCGGAGATGTAGTCTCCGTTGAGGTTCGGGGTGGCGATCACCGAGTATTCGGAAGGTCTCAGGAGGACCTGCTGGAAGAGCATGTCCGCGATGCGGTCCTTGATGACGACCTTGCCCTCGGGGACGACGCCCCCGTGATGCTCCCAGAGATCCGCCTCGGTGATGGTCCGGTCGCCGAAGCGCTCCCGGGCCACCTCATATCCCCACTTCCGAAAGGCGCCCTCGGTGTATTTCATGATGTTTCCCTTGTGCATCAGGGTGACGCTGGGCAGGCGGTTGTCGACGGCGTGACGGATGGCGGCGGCGACCAGCCGCTTGGTGTTCGCGGGGCTGATGGGTTTGATGCCGATCCCGGCATCCATGGGAAGGTCCGCTCCGGTCTTCTCCTTCAGAAAAGCGATGACGGCCGCGGCCTCGTCGGTTCCGGACTCGAATTCGATGCCGGCGTACAGGTCTTCCGTGTTTTCACGGAAGATCACCATGTCCACCTCTTTCGGGTTTTTCATGGGACTCGGCACCGGGTCGATGTATTTTACCGGCCGGACGCAGGCGTAGAGGTCGAGCTTCTGACGGATGGCGACGTTGAGGCTGCGGATGCCCTTGCCCACCGGTGTCGTCATGGGGCCCTTGATGGCCACCACATGGGCTTCGATGGTCTTAAGGGTGCTGTCGGGCAGCCATTCGCCGGTCCGTTCGTATCCTTTTTCGCCGGCGTCCACCTCGAGCCAGTCGATCTTCCGCCTGCCGCCGTAGGCAACGCCGACGGCGCTGTCCATGACCATTCGTGCGGCATGCCAGATATCGGGGCCGATGCCGTCGCCCTCGATAAAGGGGATTGCCGGGTTGTCCGGAACGTTCAAGCTGCCGTCGCTGTTTTTCGTGATCCTGTCTCCCATACCCTCATCCTTTCCGGCTGTTGCCTCGCGAAGCCTTTCGTAAAAGCTATCCCGAAACAGGGTTCAAACGCAATTCGCCGCCAATATAATCTGTTAACCACTTTTTTGTTGGAGACAACCCATTTTTTTCAGCGGTCGTTTCCGCCGGCGGCAAGGCGCTGCCTGAAGGCTTCGTACATCACCACCGCGCCCGCGACCGAGGCGTTCAGGGAGGTGACGGGGCCCTTCTGCGGGATGGTGATGAGAAAATCGCACTGCCGTTTGACCAGGGGCCGGAGGCCCTTTTCCTCGCCGCCGATGACAATGGCCAGCGGGCCGGTGAGGTCGCTGTCGAAAATGGAGCGCTTGCCGCCCGCATCCATCCCGGAGATCCATACGCCCTTTTTCTTGAGATCCTCCAGGGTGCGGGCCAGGTTGGTCGCCAGGAAGAGGCGCATGTGCTCCATGGCCCCGGCGGAGGCTTTGGAGACGACGGGCGTGGGGCCGGCGGCCCGGTCCCTGGGGAGAATGACGCCGTCCACGCCCGCGCACAGGGCCGTGCGGATCAGTGCCCCCAGATTGTGGGGATCCACCACGCTGTCCGCGACCAGGAGAAAGGGGGCGCGGGCGTCGGCCGGCAGGGGATCCGCCACCGTCGGAAAAGGGCCGACCTCGGCGGCGACCCCCTGATGGAACTCGGAGCCGGCCATGGACCGCAGCTTTTCCGGGGAGATCCGCCGGACCGGCACGCCGTGGGATGCCGCTGCCGCCGAAAGGGCCTCCGTTCGATCATCTGCGCGGTTTTGGGCAAGGTAGAGCGCCTTGAAGGCGCGCCGGCCGGCGCGGAGCCCCTCCATGACGGGGTGGATGCCGAAAAGGATTTCCGTTTTCATGGGCCGCTCACGCTGACGGGTCGGGTGGCGGGTTGCCCCGGCGGGCCGCAATGATGTCGATCACCCGACGGACGGCCTCGGGCAGCTGGTCGTTGACAATGACATGCTGGTAGCGGTCTTTTGCGGCGATCTCCAGCACGGCGTTCCTGAGCCGTTTCTCGATGACCACCGGGGTATCGGTGCCCCTTTCGTCCATCCGCGTCCGCAGGGCTTCGAGGGACGGCGGCATGATGAAGATGGTGACGCTTTCGGGGTAGTTCCGGACGATCTGGTCCATGCCCTGGACGTCGATATCGAGAAGAACGTCCCGGCCCCGGGCAAGGCGTTTTTCCAGCAGGTCCCTGGCGGTGCCGTAGAAATTGTTGTGGACCTCGGCCCATTCGGCCCAGCGCCCCTCCGAGATGCCGCGGAGAAAATCCGCCTTGGGGATGAAGAAATAGTCGACGCCGTCCTTCTCTTTACCCCGAGGGGCGCGCGTCGTGTGGGAGATGGAGTAGCCCATGTCGCCAAAATGTTCGAGAACGGTCCGGCACAGGGTGGTCTTTCCGGCGCCGGACGGCCCCGAGACGATGTAGAGCCTTCCATTCCGCTGGTCGGTTGTTTCCATGGTAGAAGAGGTCACGGTGCGGCTTTCTTTCGGATGCGGTCTGCCGATGGGCTTTGCGGATGACGGCATGCCGTCACGATTTGGCTTTGGATTCCCGGATGGCGGCTTCATACCTTTGGGAGATGGTTTCCGCCTGGATGGCCGAGAGGACGATGTGGTTGCTGTCCATGATGATGATGGAGCGGGTCCGGCGGCCGTGGGTGGCGTCCACCAGACGCCGGTCTTCCTTGGCCTCGTCCTTGAGGCGCTTCATGGGAGCCGAGTTGGGCGAAACGATGGCGACCACCCGGTCCGCCACCACGGTGCCGCCGAATCCAATGTTCAACAGGGTCTGCTCCATCATGCCTCCCGCGTTCATGTTCGGTTTTTTCAATAAATGCGCCATTTATTCCACATTCTGGACCTGTTCCCGAATTTTTTCAAGCTCGGATTTCAGCCAGACCACACGGTGGGATACGTCCGCGCTTCCGGTTTTTGATCCGATCGTATTGAATTCTCTGTTGAATTCCTGAAGGAGAAAGTTGAGCTTCCGGCCACCGGGCTCTTCCCCGGCCATCACGGCCCGAAACTGCCGGAGATGGCTTTCGGCCCGGACAAGCTCTTCGGAAATGTCGCTCCGGTCCGCCAGAAACGCCGCTTCCTGGGCGATCCGGGCGGGATCGATCTCCACCATGCCCTGGGTCAGGGCTTCAATGCGATCCTTCAGTCGGTCCCGATAGACCGGCAGCAGGCCCTCTGCGTCCCGCCGGATTTCCCCCAGGACCCCTTCAATTTCGGAAAGACGCGCCTCGACATCCCCGGCCAGGAAATCCCCTTCCCGGCGCCGCATGGCATCCAACTCCGAAAGGGCCTGGCTGAGGCAGGGGGCCAGCACCGCCCAGCATGCCTCCATGTCCTTTTCGGTCTCCGCAGGCTTGATGAGGCCCGGGACGTGGATCAGGTGTTCGAGGGAGATGTCCGTCTTGAGATGGAGGCGCTCGATCAGGCGGACCAGTGCCCGAAAATAGGCCCTGGCCGTTGTCTCGTCGACCTCGAATGCGCAGGCCTCCTCCGAACTCTCCTTGATCTGTATTTTCGCCTCGATTCGCCCCCTGACAAGTTCCTGTGAAATCAAGTTCTTGGCCCTCTCCTCCAGGGAAAAATAGGCCTGGGGCAGCTTGAAGAGGATATCGAGGTTCCGGCTGTTGTAGGAGCGGAGTTCGACGGCGACGGCAAGGGCGCCCGCCGAGGTTTCAGCCCGCGAAAATGCGGTCATGCTTTTGATCATGGTTCCGTTGCTTTCAAATCAAGGGTGTAGCGCCGGCGGATCTGGTGGAGATGAGCGGTCATCCCGGGGTCCGCATAATCGGGGTAGGTCCATGGCAGCGTCTCAAATCCTCCCCGGGTGAAGAGGAGCGTCAGGTCCGCGTAAATGCCCTGGCCGATGTAGATCCGGTGGGTGAAATTCTTCCCACTGGCCAGAACAAACCGTTCGAGGAGCAGATAGCCGGGATCGATGTTGACCCGCCGCCGGCCGGCTTCGGCGAAACCGGTTTCGATGCCGTTTGTGGCGGTCTTGATCTCGGGCAGCCGGTCCTGGGCGATCAGCTCCTTGAAGGTCAGCATGCGCCGGAACAGGGGGCTGCCCATCTCGGCCGCGTAATAGCTCGTGAAATCGAAGCGCATCCAGGCGCTGACCATGTCCAGGGGGCCGAAACGGGAAACGAGGATCTCCGTCAGGGGGCGGATCAGAGACCGCTCCTTCATGACAAGACCGACGACCAGCTTCGCCGGGGCCGGGGGACGGGGAGTGCTCATGGCAGGCCGTGTTCAGCCGACGACGGGCCTGGCCTCATCGATGAGCATGATGGGGATGTCATCCTTGATCTCGTAAAGGAGCTTGCAGTGATCGCAGATCAGCCCGTCCCCGGCATCGTTGAGGCGAATGTCCCCCTTGCATTTCGGGCAGGCCAGAATTTCGAGCAGTTCCTTCTTGATCGCCATAGGTCATATCCTTTTGTATCGAAGGGTTTCAGGTCTCAGGGTTCAAGGACGCCGGATAATATCAGGACGGTCTCTGTAGGATCTGTGATCTAAAACCTAAATTGCGGTCTCGGGTGCCGTGAATGAGAAATCGTATAGCAGACTTCCCCGGCCCCTGTAAAATCATTGCTGAAAAATTATGCCTCGCAGCCCTCATCGATCTGGACCAGTCTTTGATCAAAGCGGGCCGATTCTTTCTCCAGGAGGGCGGTCAGCGCTTCCAGATCCTTGAAATGGCCCTCGATGGCGGTTTCGGCCGCATGGATGGCCTGGGAAACGGCCACGATTTTTGTGCCGTCGCCCATTTCGGAAGCCTCCTGCATCTCGCGGTGCAGGGTCTCCATCGCCTTTTCATGGCCGTCGATGGCGTTCTCTGCGCCGGCGATCTTCTTTTCAATGGGCTTTACAATTTTCGCCCGCTCCTTCAGGATCTCCGAGCGAAGCCGGCGCAGATCCTTCTTTCCCAGCTTGGGGCCGGCAGCCTTTTCCAACGCACCATTGAGCCTGCTCTGGGGGGTGTTCGAGGGGGCGTCCGGAGCGGGATCCGCCGTCCTGTCGGCGGCCTTGAGCGCCCCCCCGGCGGATTCCTCGCGCCAGCCGCCCTTTTCCAGGAACCGGGCGTAGCTGCCCTCGAACAGGGTGACGGCATCATCCTGAAAGACGATGAGGCGCCGGGCCAGGGTATGGAGGAACATCTCGTTGTGGGTGACCATGATCACGACGCCGTCGAAATTGTCCAGGGCCGCCAGGAGGGAGTCGCAGGACTCCATGTCCAGGTGGTTGGTGGGTTCATCCAGCAGGAGAAGGTTGACGGGGGCGGCCAGCAGCTTTCCGAGCATGACCCGGCTTTTTTCCCCGCCGGAGAGGACCTCCACCTTTTTCAGGGCGTCGTCGCCCTCGAACATCATGGCGCCGCAGATGTTTCGGGATCTCTGCTGGTCGATGCCCTCGTCCGCGTAAAGGATCTCCTCAAGCACCGTCCGGCTGTCCACCAGACTCTGTACGTTGGTCTGTTCAAAAAACCCCCGGGTGATGTTGGGGTTGTAGAGGATCTGCCCGGCGTCCGGGGCCATCATCCCCCCGAGTAGCTTGATCAGGGTGGTCTTTCCCTTGCCGTTTTTCCCCACGATGCAGATCCGGTCTCCGGGCGTTGCCTGAAAACTGAGGTCGCGGATCAAGGGCGGGCAGCCCGGGTAGGCAAAGGTGAGATTCTCGACGGTCATCACCTGCTTGCCGCGGAAAGGCTTGCTTCGGAACGAGAACTCCAGGGTCTTGATCTCCTCCAGCTTGTTCCGTTTTTCCATCTTATCGAGGGTCTTGATCCGGGACTGGACCATGTTGGCGAGGCGTGCCTTGGCCCGGAACCGGGAGATGAAGAGCTCGATCTCTTTCTGACGGCGTTCGTCGTTAATCCTCGTTTTTTCGTACACCTCCTCGTCCTGGGCGATCTGGGCGTAGAGCTGGCCGGTGTCTCCGGTGATCTTTCGGAACTTCTTCCGGTGGATGGCGATGGTGTGGGTGATCACCTTGTCCATGAACCCGCGGTTGTGGGTGATGAGGAGGAGTTCCCGGGGCCAGGCCTGAAGAAAGCGCTCGATCCAGCGGATGGAGGTGATGTCGAGATAGTTGGTCGGTTCATCCAGGAGGAGCAGGTCCGGGTCCGAGACCAGGACCTTGGCCAGATTGAGCCGCACCTGGTACCCCCCGGAGAATTCATTGGGGTTCCGGTGCATATCCGCATCCGAAAACCCCAGGCCAGAAAGGACTTTTTCCACCTTCCAGTGGTGGTCGCTCTCCGATTCGGGAAGGCCCCGCATGCCCTCCTGGAGGACCGTCTCTTCCGTGAACCGGATATGTTGCTCTACATATCCGATCCGGTAGTTTTTGGGGATGACGATCTCGCCCTCGTCCGGGGCCTCCTCGCCCAGGATGAGGCGGAAAAGGGTGGTCTTGCCGTGGCCGTTGCGGCCGACGAGTCCGACCCGCTCCCGCGGGTTGAGCTTGACGCCCGCCTTCTCGAACAGGGTCTGCCCCCCGAAGCTTTTGGAAATATTTTCGATGCTGATCATGATGAAGATGGGTGACGGATGATGGTGGTTGACTGGGTTCAGGCCGCGCCTTGCGGACATTTTACGAAACCATGGATATTAAAGATCCCCGGGGGGTTTGTAAACAGAAAAAATGACCGCCTGTCTCCTTTCTTCAGGCCCGGCGGGTCCCCCAAAGCGCATCCCGAAGTCCGGACCTCCGCTCAATGGGGCGCCCCGCAGCCTTGACCAGCAGGGAGGCCACGCCCCAGACCTCCACGCTTCGGACGGCCCGGGTGATGCCGGTGTAGAGAAGCTCCCGGGTCATGACGGGCGATTCCTGATCCGGGAGGATCAGGGCCACGTGCCCGAATTCCGACCCCTGGCTTTTATGGACGGTCATGGCGTAGACCGTTTCATGCTCCGGCAGGCGGAGCGGGGAAAAAGACCGGACGCCCTCCCGGGCGTCGGGAAAGCAGACGCGGAGTTTTCCCCGGGGATCCTGGAGGGTGATCCCCACGTCGCCGTTGAAGAGCCGGAGGGGGTAGTCGTTCCGGGTGACCATGACCGGGCGGCCCGGATACCATGTCCCCTTGGGCTGGATGAGGCCTTCCCCCCGGAGAACATCCTCGGCGATTTCGTTCAGACGGGCGACGCCGAAAGGCCCCTGACGGAGCGCGGCCAGGATGCGGAACCGGTCGAAGGCCTGAAATGCGGCCGGGGGATCGTCCCGGCATGCCAGATAGGGGCCATACCCTCCAATGACCGCATCCCGGATGGCCCGGGCCATCCCCTCCGACCGGGGAAGCGCCCGCCACCGGACATCCGGGCAGGCGTCGGATTCGAGGACCGCAAGGGTGCTTTTCCCGTTTCCGGCGTTGATCTCCCGGCTGGCCCTCGCAATGCCGCTATTTTCGCCGAACCGGTAGCTCTTCCGAAGCAGCACGATGCTGTCTGAAAGCCCGGGAGCGCTGTTCTCTGTACCCGGACAGGCCAGGGCCTCCCCCGTGATATCGCCCAGTGCCCGGCAGAAAGCGCCCGAAAACTGATGGACCGTGCCCGTGTCGCAGATGTCGCCCAGAACGGCACCGGCCTCCACCGACGCCAGTTGGTCCCGGTCCCCCAGGAGGATCAGGCGCGCCTTCGGGGGAACGGCCTGGATCAGCTTGGCCATGAGGGCGACATCCACCATGGAGGCCTCGTCGACGACCACCAGGTCCACGGGCAGAGGATGCTCTGCGGTGTGGCGGAAAAAGGGCGAGTCCGGCAGGCTGCCCAAGAGGCGGTGAAGGGTCGTGACCTCATCGGGGATGAGCTCCCGCAGGGGGCTGTCCAGATGCGACCTGCCGCGTACGATGGCCTCCCTGAGCCGTGCGGCCGCCTTACCCGTGGGCGCCGCCAGGGCGATCCTGAGGGGGGCTCCGCCGGCCTGCTCCAGCAGAAGCGCCAGGATTTTTGCCACTGTTGCCGTCTTTCCCGTGCCGGGGCCTCCGGAGATGACCGAAAATCGTCTGGAGACCGCGGCGAATGCAGCGACCTTCTGCCAGTCGGTATCATCCGCTGCCGCGGACTCCCCGGCCGGCGGCCCGGGGAAGAGGCGGGCCATCCCCTCCGCGAGCCGGTCCGTGTCGATGTCGTCCAAGGCGGTCTCCGAGCGCTTCCGGATCTCTTCCACGATGGATGTCTGATATTCCCAGTAGCGGTGGAGATAGAGCCTCAGGCCGTCGTCCAGAACGAGGGGGGCGACTTCCCCCGGCCGGCCGACAACGCTGCTGGCCGTGAGGGTGTCGGCCCATGCCCGGGCCGGCGGAAGGGAGATGCCCGCGGCCGCAAACTCCTGCGAGGGGATTTCTCCGGCGGCCGACACCAGGTCGAGGCAGAGGTGCCCCATCCGCCGGTTCCGGCTGACCAGGGCCGCCGCCACGGAAACCTCCGGCGGCGCGCCCCAGGCGATTCTCGAGATGAAAGCGGCGAAGTGAATGTCCAGCCAGGTGAAGAGGCCGCTCGCGTAGAGTGTTTGTCGCAGGGTTGCATCCATGATGGGAAGGAGGTTTAGCAGATATTCCGGGCAAGGACAAGGTTTGATCCCTCTGGCATTCCAAGGCGGGCGGGTCCGGGCAGGGGCCCGGAACCGCCATCGCGCCCGCAGGGTCATGTGCCTTCAGGGAGAATGAGGTGGGGCGGGGGAAACGATGTTCTTTCCGCCGGCCGCCCCTGCTTCGGAAAACCGGCCCCGGCTGGGGGGCCGCCGCGTTCACGTGAAGTTTCTGATCATGCTGTCGTTGGGAATAAAGGTTCGGTAAGGCAGGTTCGCTTCCTTGGCAATGTAGCCGGGTACCACGATCCCCGAATCGAACTGGGCGTAGTTGACGAAGGTCCTGCCGTCGATGCGGACCTTCATCCCGGCCCGGGGATGCTTGATGGGAACGATGACGTAGGTTTTCCCGTACTGTTCAACAACGTCCGAAAATCCCAGCCGCTCCGCCTTTTCCCCGATGTCTACCTCGAGGTAGAACCGCGATCCCAGGGCGATGTCCGTTTGAAAATCTTCGCCGATCTTTGTCAGGGTCTCTTTCAGATGGTCGTTCATAAGCAGTCTCCTCAATGCCCCGCCGGGCATTGCTCAAGTATTTTTTTGCGGCCGTGGATCGCCGTCATTTCGCAATGTCAATATTGCCTGAATATCGTTCCGTGACATCTTTTTCGACACAGTCCGCGAGATCCGGAGCGGCCGGTTCGGAAAGCTCCGGGCCTCCGGGCACGGGGCAGTAATAATCGTTGCCGTGAATATCCTTTGCCGGGATGTGGGTCTTTTCTGTCGTCATGGCTGCCTCCATTAAATTGGATGGGGTTGGACTGGCATCGTGCATAGTGCTTTATGAGGTAGAAAATAAGCCATCCTGGACTGCTGTGCAAAGAGAGGTGAATAGGGGTTTGATGAGGGGGTAAAACCATCCGTCTTGGGCGAAACAGGGGATCCGGTCATGGGGCGCCCGGCCCGCCGATACGGGGGCCGGGCAGGGTGTCGCTGTTTCGGGGAAGCGAGGGCAGTCTATAGCGGGTTCATGCCCCTGGACGGGGCTGCATCCGGGCCGGAGAACCGGGGGTCAGGGGAGATCGGCAGGCCGTCCTGCACGGGCGGCATGCCTCATTTGCCGCATATCTCACAGATCGGGGTGAACTCCCCGCCGTTCTCGATGAACTCCCATCCTCTTTGAACCATGACGATCCGGGCGTTCACGGGCGCCTCACCTTCTACGGAGCCGACCTTTCCGCAGTGCTTGCAGGTGAAATCGTAGCCCCAGATCTGTGTGTTGAATTGGATATACTGGTTTTCCATGTGTCTGTTTCCCCTGAAATTTTAGAGATTTTTTCGTTTGATTCTCCCGTGGGATCCGTTCGCCGACGCTTCCGGACAGTATTAGACCCTCCACCGGGGATTGCCAATAAAAAAAGCAGGCAGGCGGACCGGACGCCTACGCCTCGTCTTCCACGGTGGGGATGCTGACAACAGGCACGGGAGAGTTTTTGACGACCTTTTCAGTGACGCTGCCGAAGGGAAAATCCCCCTTGCTGCCCCGGGTCGCCATGACCACCATGTCCACGGATTCGTTGGTAATGAAATCCAGGATGGTTCTGGCGGGGTCTCCCATGGCGATGTGCCGGATGTACATGGGGCACCCCTCCAGGTATTTGCTGCAGATCTGCTCCAGTCGCTCGTTGGCGGATTTCTTGGCCCGCTCGATCAGTTTTTCCACATGGTCCTTTTCAAAAACGCCATACCAGGGCTCGTGGTGGGCAGTGTCTTCGATGACGTACAGGACGTGAATCTCGGCGTCGTATTTCTGGGTCAGGGATTTGACGTGGGGAAGCGCCTTCTCCGCGCTTTTTGAAAAATCGGTGGGCCAGAGGATTTTTTTGATCTCCATGTTCACAGCTCCTTGTTATGGGTTGCTCCAGGAAACACCGGCCACATTTTTGTTTATAATGTAACTATTCTTGATTCAATGTAAAGTGTCGAGGAAGAAACGGAAAGAACTATCCGGAAAGATCAGTAAATCAAGGATGATCTTTCCGGATACAATTCTTTTACAGAAGCAGATATCCATCTGAAAAAAATGAAAATATCTATGTCAGGGGTGACGGATGAAGAAGACCTGTCTTTACGGCGCCCTCCGACTTTGCCATAATTCATCCAGCAGAATTTTCAGGGTGCGCAAAAGGGTCTCAGGCAGCGGTGCCGTGGCGCGGTCTGCCGCACGAGCCCGAGCGGCGTGAATACGGGGTTCGTCATGCAGACTGCGCAACGTCCATCACCATCTTGAGCGGTACTGATTCGCCTGGTTCCCTGCGACGGCATGATGCGGTCCATGTCGTGAGGAACGGGTTTCAAACATACATTCAAAGGCGATGCACATACCATGAGGAATGATTCAAAACTTCCTGAAATTATCCAGGGCGGCATGGGGATCGGGGTATCGGACTGGCGACTGGCCAAAGCGGTTGCGAAGCTGGGGCAGATGGGCGTCGTGTCCGGCGTCGCTCTCGATCAGGTGATCGTAAGGCGTCTCCAGTTGGGTGATCCCAGTGGAGACATCCGGCGGGCGATCTCCCATTTCCCTTGGCCGGATATGGCGCGGCGGGTATTGGACGCTTTTTTTATCCCGAACGGCAAATCGCCCGAGAAGCCCTTCAAGCTGACGCCCCGGCCGACGCTGCATATGAAGCAATCCCTCATGGAAGTCATGATTGTGGCTAATTTTATCGAGGTCTTCCTGGCAAAGGAGGGCCATGACGGGGTGGTCGGCATCAATTACCTCGAGAAGGTTCAACTCCCGACGCTGCCTTCCCTGTTCGGGGCGATGATCGCCGGCGTCGATGTGGTCCTGATGGGTGCCGGCATCCCCCTGTCCATCCCGGGGATACTCGACGGGCTTTCCCAGTGGCGGCCGGTGGAGCTCAAGCTTCATGTGGAAAACAATCCCGACCACATCCCATTCATTCAATCGTTCAATCCCGGGGCATTCTGCGAGGGGACGGTTTTTCCGCTGAAGCGCCCCCGATTCCTGGCCATCGTCTCCTCGGATATCGTTGCCAAGACCATGGTCCGGAAGGCCTCCGGGGAGGTCAACGGATTTATCGTGGAAAACCACACCGCGGGCGGACACAATGCGCCGCCGCGCAGGGCACCCAAATCGGACGGCGATACGGCGCCGCAATTCGGCCTGAAGGACGCTCCGAACATCGACCGGATCAAGGAACTGGGAAAACCGTTCTGGCTGGCCGGCGGATATGCCTCCCCGGGGAAACTGAAAGAGGCTCTGGGCGCGGGGGCGAACGGGATTCAGGTCGGGACGGTCTTTGCTTATTGCACGGAATCGGCTCTCATGCCTGAGATCCGGAAGGCCGTCATCGACAGAATCCTTGCGGACCGTATCGAGACCCTGACCGATTTTGAGGCGTCGCCCACCGGGTATCCGTTCAAGCTGATCGACCTGAACAACGACCTGACGAGCGTCCAGGGCTGCAAGTCCAGGCACCGCGTCTGCGACCTCGGCCTCCTGCAGCAGTTTGTCTGCGATGAAAATTCTGAAATCGTTTATCGATGCCCCGGTGAGCCGGTGGAGAATTTTCTTAAAAAAGGGGGCGCCGAGGCCGACACCATCGGGAAAATGTGCCTGTGCAACGGGCTTCTGGCCTCCATCGGCCTGGGGCAGGTGCGCGAAACCGGCCGGGAGATCCCGATTCTCACCGCCGGAGAGGATTTCTCGACGGTGAAGTCGATCGCAGGCCGTCTGAAGCGGGAATACAGCGCCGGAGACGTCATCGATTACCTCCTGTCGCGGCAGGAGGAAAGCCATGCATCGCCTGTCCGCAAACTGGAAAAGAGCGTCTCCTTCCGCCGGAGTGAAGCGTGCCTGGACGAAGCGCCGGCGCTCACGCTTCAGGCATGACGGCCCCGGTAACCGTGCTCGCGGTCAAGGACCGCCTTCTCGGCCACAACCCCATAGCCGCCGTCTACAACGCGGACAGCGATTACCGGGCGCTCAAGTAGCGTCCGCTCCCCCGCCGGATGCCCGCCCCCGTCACGCCCATCGAAGAGACGATCGAAGCCCTGGTCCACGCCGTCGCCCCCCTCCGGTTCGGCCCGCCGGTGGCCTACGTCTACAATCCGCTTGAATACGCCGGTGAAGGGTTTCGCCGGTATGCCCGAAGGTTCGGCCGTCCGCCCAAGGAGATCCTCCTCCTGGGCATGAACCCCGGCCCCTGGGGAATGGCCCAGACCGGCGTCCCCTTTGGCGAGGTCGCAGCCGTGGCGGGCTGGATGGGGATCGAGGCCCCGGTCGCCGCGCCCCCCGCCGTCCATCCCAAAAAACCGGTCGACGGATTCGCGTGCCCCAAAAGCGAGGCCAGCGGCCGGAGGCTCTGGGGATGGGCAAGGGCGCGGTTCGGCGACCCCGCCGTCTTTTTTTCGCGCTTTTTCGTCATCAACTACTGTCCGCTCATGTTCCTGGATGCGGCGGGGGGAAACCGGACGCCCGATAAGCTCAAAAAAGCCGAGCAGGCCCCGCTTTTTGCGGCCTGCGACGCGGCCCTGCGCGCCACGGTCCGGTATTTCAGGCCCCGGTGGGTGGTCGGCGTTGGCGTGTTCGCCGAGGCTCGGGCCCGGGAGGCTCTTGCAGGGGCGGAAGTGGCCGTCGCCGGGATCACCCACCCCAGCCCGGCCAACCCCCGGGCCAACCGGGACTGGGCCGGCCGGATCGAAGCGGAGCTATCGGCGGTGGGGATCGAGATACAGGCTGAAGGCTGAAGAAGAGGGATCAGCCTTCATCGGCGGGGGTATCGACCAGGAGGGCTTCCAGGGATCGGATGACTGCGGCCCGGGGGCGGTCTTTGAACATGCCGAATGACGGGTCCTTTTCCGGGTCGATGCCCCTCAGAAAAAGATAGCGCACGCCCCCGAAATGGGCGTCGTAATCATATCCGGGGAGGCGGTGCTTCAGGTAGCGGTGAAGGGCCAGGGCGTACAGGTGGTACTGCAGAATGTAGAAGCTGTCGGCCATGACCGTGTCCAGGGCCGCCTGGCCGTAGTCCTCCGGCCGATCCCCCAGGTGGTTCGACTTCCAGTCCACGATGTAGTACCGCCCGCCGTGGGCGAACACCAGGTCGATGAACCCTTTCATCATGCCCCCTGTCCGCGACAATTCCAGCCGCCCGATCCGCTCGGGGAAATCCCCCGACGGCCCGGTGATGCCGTGCCCGGCAAAGACGCTTCCGAGGCTTCGGCCCGACAGCGTTTTCAGGGGGAAATAAAAGCCCATCTCGTTGATGCGCCGGGCCGCCGGGACCGCCGACAGGGTCAGGATCCCATCCTCCCCGCCATTCCCCCCGAGGGTCCCGGACCCCCCTTCTCTGTCCTCGGGATCGAGGGCGAGCCTCACCACCCGCCCCACCATCCCCGCGACGGCGGGGGCCCATCGGTCGTCAAAACGGTGCTTTCGAAGCGCGCCCCGGATGAGCGGCGTGATAGCCTCCGTGCGGGTCTGCAGGAAATCGAGGTGTTCGAATATTTCGTGGAGGCAGGTGCCGGCCCGGGCGCCCCGGGGAAAGGCGAAGATGTCCCGGTCGTCGCGGGCGGGAGTCGCCGGGGCCTCCGGTGCGGCGGGCGCCTCCTCCTCC
>NZ_JBGSQX010000119.1:0-18630 GCF_041737845.1 Desulfococcus sp. | reverse complement strand
GGCATCGTCCACGGCATCGCCGCTGCCGGAATCCCGCCGGTTTGGCGAAACCGCCGGTAAGTCGATGTTCCCCGTCGCCCGCTCCGCGTGTCCGCCGCCGGTCGGCTGCTGCGCGGATGCGATCCCGGCGACGTTCGCGCTCTCCCTCGACCGGACTGAATCCGAAGCACCCGTCTCATCCGCCGTGGACTCCCCGTCGACCCTGGGCTGTCTTCTCGAAACGGACGCCGCTTCCCGGCCCGGCACCGCCTCCGGGCCGCGGGCCATGCCGCGGTTTTTTCCGGCTGACGGACCGGCCTCCCCCGTCGATGGAACCCGCCCGGGGAACGGGCGCATGGCCAAGGGTTGCATCCCTGCTTCGGCCTCGGCTTGGGATCCCCTCCCCCGGATTCCCTTCCCGGAGGATTCGCCTTCAGAGGCTTCGTCGTCCGGATGTCTCCGCCAAGATGTCTCCGGGGTTGCAGTCGGTGGGCTCTGCCCGGCCCCTCCTTCGATCACTGGCCTGCTTCTTGGGGGGGCGCCGAAATACCCTCCCGGCGACGACGACTCGCGATCTTTTCGGTCCCCTCCCCGCACAACCCTATTCGCCCCCTGCACGGGCGGCGCCGGTATCCCACGGATAGACCCTTCCGGCGACATTGGAGCGTCCATCGGCCCCACCGAATCATGATCATGGGAAAAATACCTCGGGGCCGCGGGCTGAAGCAGCTCGGGGGCGTGCTTCCGGACCCGGTCGAGCCAGTGCTTCGGCGGCCCGCCCTGGCCTTTGGCCCGTGACGGCTCCGGTGCAGGGGGTTCGGCGAGACCGTTTCCGGCCTCCGGGGCCTGTGCGGGAGCCGTTTCGGAGAGCCGCAGGATCACCCTGCGCAGCCGGCGTTCCGCGGCAAGGGCCGCGCCCAGCAGCAGTTTTCTGAAACGATCCCCCGTCATGCCCGCTCGATCCCTTCATGAACCAGGGTCAGGGCCTCATAGGCGACCTCGTGCCCGAGGGCGTCCAGCCGGGCGCCGCGCCATGCCCTGGGCCAGGTCTGGTGGAGGTTCCACCGGGTGTTCTCCTGCTGCCCGTCGGGCTTGAGCAGGATGATGGAGACCTCCTTCCGCTCGACGTTTCCGGCGGCCACGTTCATCAGCCAGGTCCACAGCTCCGTGGACTCGCTCATCCCCCATTTGAGGGTCACGTCGCCGTATTCTACCCTCCCCGGCAGTTTCCGCACCGCCGCCGCTCCGCCGCCTTCCCGGTAGGAGATGGCCTCGACCGAGACGCTCAGCCCGCTCACCTCGGTAAAGTACCCCACCGTCACGTTCTGGATATCCAACACGAAATTATAGGACCGGTATATCTCCAGTTCTGGCATGATCAGCCTCCTTCACCTTCGGTTTTGGCGCCTCCGGCCCCCTCCGCCTCGGTTTCGGGGCCGCCAATCCACTGGCCGATGCGGAAGATGATGAACTCCGCCGGCTTGACCGGGGCGATGCCGATCTCCGTGACCAGCCTCCCGGCGTCAATGATCTCAGTGGGATTGGTCTCCCCGTCGCATTTCACGAAAAAGGCCTTCTCGGGCGTGTCCCCCTTCAGCGCGCCGTCCCGCCACACGATGGTCAGGAACGCCCGAACGTCCCTCTCGATGGTTTTCCAGGTCCGCGGGTCATTGGGTTCGAAGACCACCCACCGCGTGCCGGCGCCGATGGACTCCTCGATCATGTTGAACAGGCGCCGGACGTTGATGTAGCGCCACTCGCTCGACTCGCCGGCCAGGGTCCGGGCCCCCCAGACGCGGATGCCCGCATCGGGAAAGAAGCGGATGCAGTTGACCCCGGCCCGGTTGAGTTCGCCCTGCTCCTCCCGGGTGACCTTGTAGCTGAGGTCCAGGGCGCCGCGCACCGGCTCGTTGGCCGGGGCCTTATGAACCCCGCGCCTTGCGTCGGTTCGGGCGTAAATGCCCGCGACATGGCCGGAGGGCGGGGTCCGGACGATCTTTTTGGGGTCGAAGGGGTCGGGTGCATAGATCCACGGGAAATAATAGGCCGCGCAATGGGTTTCGCGGGCCCGCAATCCCGGACGGCCCCCGGGCGCGCCGCCGCCCGCGCCGGTTTCGGGCGTCCCGACCTTTTTCAGGCGGTCGATGTCGTCGACCTCCGCCGGGGCGTCGAGGATGGCGAAGCGGTCCCCCATCTTTTCGCAATGGGAGATGAGGGCCTCGTAGGAAAGGGGATCCGAGAATCCGGGCGCCGCGATGATCTTGGCTTCATCGACAGTTTCGAGCGCCGCGATGCCTTCCCGCCGCCGCGCGTCCCCTGCGATGGGATTGCCCTTGCCGACATTCAGGACGTAGCATCGCGACCCGCCGTTGGCGAAAAATCCGAACACGGCCCTGGCCAGGTCGGTGCCGGGGCTGTCCTCCCGAATGAATTTCCGGACAAACTCCGACGGGTTGTTGACGGCGACGGGTTCGTTCAGGTAGGCATCGGCATCGGGCGCCTCCCCGATGAAGGCTGCGGTGCTGGTGCCCACGGGCATGATCGGCTTGGCACCTGTGGAAATCTCCTCGATGTAGATGCCGGGTGTCATATAGGTCGGCATGACCACCTCCTATGGCTCAAATGGATCAAAATGGATCATCAACTCTCCTGCATTCATCTCTTTCTGTTCGACGGGCCTCACCATTTCCCGGCCCCGGGCGAGCACGCGCACCTGCATGGCCGAAGAGAGCGCGGGCACCGCATCGAAGGCGAACCGGCCCCGCGAATCCGTGACCACGGCAAGCCTGCAGGCCGGAAGCGCCACCTGCGCATTGGCGATGGGAATCCCCCCCGGCCCCGTCACAACCCCCTGCATCCCGGAAAGCGGCGCCCGGCGAAGCTCGATGGGGCCGCCGACCCTGTGGGCCGTCCGGTCCGTCCGCTCGACCCGGAGCGGGAGGCGGATCTTGAACGACGGCCGGGGCCGGACGCCGAAGGCGCGCCAGACCTGGGCAGGCACCTCTTCCAGGTCCACCTCGTATTCGGGATGTTCCATGGCCGCGAAGAGCAGCGTACTCAGCATATTATGGGCATCGCGGGGCTTTTCGGCCCAGGCGGTGAAGAGGTAGCGCAGCATCACCTGAAGCGGTGCCCTGCGGGTGACGTGGGCCGGCGACGAGGGAAGGATGTCCATCAGGTAGATTCCGACGGCGTCTGCGCTCTTCTCCTCCGGCGCGCCCAGCGAGATCTCGACGTCGCCCAGGAGGCCCCCGACCCATTCCACCAGCTTTTCGTCCACACCTTCGATCATACCGGCCTCTTTGGCGCGAGCGTCAGGGAACACGAAGATCAGACGGGCCTGACGCGGTTGGATATTCGAGACGGTTGAATGGTTTTTCAGAAATCAGTTGGAATCGAACTGCCGCCGCGAACCCGGTTGAAGCCTGAAAAGCGCTTGAGAAAGGAGCGTCGGATGGAGACGGGCCGGGCCGCGATTTATGAAGCATGTTGTTGATTTAATATAAGAGACGAATTGTCCAACAAGAGGCCACACGAAACGCCTATGATCTCATATTGAATACCCAGAAATATGATCACTCTTTCGCTGTAGACAACCGCCCGCCGCAAAATTATATTCATTTCATATTGCTCCCGCCTTGTTTGCCTGTCGCGTCATCGACGCGGATAGAAACGGCATGAAAATTCGTCACGCGATCATCCAACCCCAACATCAGGAGGATCCGCACCATGAAACGTCTGCCTTATATAACCTTGAGTGTGATTGCCGCGGCCGTTGCCCTGATCTGGGCGTGTCGCAACATCGGAAGCCCCGTTTACCTCTCGGTGGACAAGATCACCGCCGGGATATTTCTGGAGGAGGAGCGGGCGGTCTTGCCCCCCGGCGTCGAGCTTCGCGGCATCTACGAGAAGGGCCTGAAGCTCACCAAGGATTCGGAAGGCTTTAGAAACCATCTTTACAATGACGCCGCTCGATACTGCACCATCGCCTACGGCCACCTGGTGAAGCTCGCACCCTGCGACGGCAGCGAGCCCAGTCACTTTCTCGACGGCGTGACCGAGCCCGAAGGGGCCGATCTTCTGCGGGATGACATGGAAACGGCGGAGACGGTGGTGCTGACGGCGGTGGATGTCGAACTGACCGACGGCCAGTACGCAGCCCTGTGCGATTTTGTCTACAACGTGGGCGGCGGCAACTTCCGGAGTTCCACCCTGCGCAAGGTCGTCAACCGGAAGGCTTTCGGAGAGGTGCCCTTCCAACTGCGCCGCTGGGTCAAAGCGGGCGGCAGGGAGTTCCCCGGCCTCAAGACGCGCCGCGAGCGGGAGATCGAGCTGTTTTTCGAGAATATGACGATCCCCCGGGCCGTCCCGCCTGCGGACATGGACCTGACGCCGATCGATATTCGGGAGGGGGAGTCGTAACAGCCCCGCAGGCTTCGCAGCTTCGGTGTCGATGCCGGCCGCCGGTCAACGGTTTGGCTGCTTTCCAGGGAGATCCTCTGCCCGGTCCCCCTATTCCCAGATGTAGGCCGCCATGGAGAGGGTGCCGTACATGAACCCTTGGTGGATGCAGCGGGCCCGGACACCCCGGCCCGCGCCCATTGCGACGAAAAAAGGCAGGAAATGCTCGGCCGGCCAGGGATGGCACCGATCGGGCTCGGGGGCGTGATTCCTGTAGTCCAGGAGGACGTCGACCTCCCCGCCGGCCGCGGCGCCTGCCAGCCATTCGTCGAACCGTAAAACATAGTCCGGCGGCGGCGCGTCCAAGGCATATCCGCCGATCTCCTCCAGGTTGTGGACGGCCCCGCCGGAGCCCATAACCAGCACCCCCTTCTCCCGAAGCGGCGCCATCGCCTCGCCGAAACGGCAGTGCCATGCCGCGTCCCTTTCCGTCTGGATCGAGACCTGGATCACGGGGATATCGGCCTCGGGAAAGGCCATCATGAGCGGGATCCAGGCGCCGTGGTCCAGCCCCCGGTCCGGGTCCGCCGCGCCCTCGATGCCGTTTTTGGCGAGCAGGGCCAGGATTTCGCCCGCGAGATCCGGCGACCCCGGCGCGGGGTACCGGAGCTGGAACAACTGCGACGGCCCGCCGAAATCATAAATGGTGGCGGGCGCGGCAGCGGACGTCACCATGGGCCGCCACGCCTCCCAATGGGCGGATGCGCAGACGATCGCCTCGGGCCAGGGCAAATGTTCGCTCAGGGATCTCAGGAAGGCCGCCGTGCTGTTTTCCATCAGGGCGACGGCAGGCGGGCCGTGGGATATGAACAGGGTGGGCATCATAGCCTTCATCCTTTTTGATTCGGAATGTTACTGCAAACCATCCATTTATTTAAAGGAAAAATAGGTAGATAGTCAGCGGCTAACAACCTAAACAATACTCTCCTTACCTTATCCACTCACTTCATACAGTCCCTAATTCTTTATCATATTTTTCATTTTGATTTCCGGTCTAAAGAAAGCCATCAATAGGAGCTGGATAAAAAATTAGCTTAAAAATTTAAATAGCCTTGCTGAGAAAAATAAGCACACTGCAAATGGGAATATTGATTTCAAAATCGATTTGCATAACTAAACTAAAAAGGTATAAGGTTCGATTCTGATTGTAGGCAAAAAGATAACTCATAGCAAACTGATTTTGCTGAAGGTTAAGATCAAACCTTGCATTTTTATTCGTTTCACAAAAAAGAACGCCATTCTTATGAACGAAGCAGATACTTGCCGTGTACTTGTTACCCCCGCGCTGCAAAAATCAGGATGGGATAACCCGGTCTGGCGGATGACCGAACAGCATTATTTCACCGACGGCCAGATTCTCCTGGTAGGCGACGGACACAAGCGCCAGAAAGGAAAAAAGGCCGACTACCTCCTACGCTACGAGGAATCCTTTCCCATTGCCGTGGTCGAGGCCAAGGCCGAAGACCTTGAACCCGGCGCGGGTCTCCAGCAGGCTAAGGATTACGCCCGGATACTCGGCCTTTTCTTTGCCTATTCCACCAACGGCCATGGCATCGAGGAATGGGATTTCACCACCAACACCCAGGGAAGCCTTGACGCCTATCCAACACCTGATGACCTCTGGCGGAGGCTGTGTGATTTCAAGGCCATTGACGCCGCCCGGCCAGCCAATCCGCTGCTCGCGCCGTATTGCGCCAAGGGCGGCAAGACGCCCCGCTACTATCAGGAAGTCGCCATCAACCGAACCATCGAGGCGATTCTGAACGGCCACAAGCACGTGCTCATCAACCTGGCCACCGGCACCGGCAAGACGGTCATTGCCTTTCAGACCGTCTGGAAACTTTTCCAATCCAAGTGGAATGCAACCGGCCAGGACCGCCACCCGCGCGTTCTCTTTCTCGCCGATCGCAATGTTCTGCGCGACCAGGCCTATAACACCTTCGAGCCTTTCGAGAACGAGCGCGACATCATCGCCGAGGGCAAGGCCCCGAAAAACCGCTCCATCTATTTCAGCATTTACCAGGCCATGTTTTCCGGCACGGACGGTAAGCGCCTGTTTCACCAATACCCAAGGGATTTCTTCGACCTCATAGTCATCGACGAGTGCCACCGCTCCGGTTTCGGCACCTGGAACGCCATCCTCAAGCATTTCTACTGCGCCGTGCAGCTCGGCATGACCGCCACGCCCAAGCGCACCGAGAATATCGACACCTACAAATATTTTGGCGATCCGGTCTTCACCTATTCCCTGGGCCAGGGCATTGACGATGGCTTTCTCGCCACCTACAAGGTGCACCGCTCCGTCACCAACTTCACCAAGGACGGCCTGGTCATAGAAGAAGTGACCGCCCAGGGCGCCATGTTAGAAGTTCCAGCGGAAGCCGACCCGCAGGACCGCTACGACATGCCGGACTTCGAACGTAAGATCACCATGCCCGACCACGTGAAGAAGCTCTGCGCCCACATGGACAAGCTCATGCGCCGTTTCGGCCGCATGGAAAAGACCATGGTCTTCTGCGTCAACATGGATCACGCCTTGCAAGTCACGGAAGAACTGAACCGGCTCAACGCAGACCTGAACGTGCCGGAATACGCCGTGCGCATCGTCTCCGAGGAAGGCACGACCGGCAAGGCACTGCTCGAACGCTTCCAGGATACGGAAAAGCAGGTACCCGTTATCGCCACCACCGTCGATCTGCTCTCCACCGGGGTGGACGCGCCCAGCGTCCGCAATGTTGTATTCATGAAGCAGCTTTCCTCGGTGGTCACCTTCAAGCAGATCGTCGGGCGCGGCTCGCGGCTCTGCGCCGACACCGACAAGTTCTGGTTCCGGGTCATCGACTACACCAACTCCTCCCGCCTCTTCGACGATTGGGACAAACCCGGCGAAACGCCCGAGGGCGGAGCTGGCACGGCAGCGCCCTTCACCAGCGTGGTCGGCGGCCGGGTGATGAGCGAAAAGGATGGCAAGCCCATTCACGCCGCCCATGTCTGCCTTCAGACCGGACCGAACGAGGTGCTCGACCAGCTCACCGGGCCGGACGGCCAGTTTTCCTTTTCCGGCATCGGCAAGGGCAAGGTTGTTCTGGTCGTTACCGCGACAGACCACAACCGCGCCCAGATGACGCTCACCACCGATCCGGCAGCGGCGGTCACGCTGGACATCGGCCTCAAGCTGAAAAAGGAGACGCCCAAAGCCAAGATCAAAATTACCGGGCTGAACGTGCAAATGGTGGATGAAGCTTACGAGGAGCGCGACGCCGACGGCAACCTCGTCACCCCGGAGGATTACCTGAAAAAGGTACGGGAGGAGATTTTCGCCGCCTGTCATTCCATGGTCGAGCTGCAAACCGCCTGGATGAGCAAACAGCGTCGCTCCGGTCTTCTGGAAACGCTGGGAGAAAGGATGGTTCACCTCGACATTCTCCGCGAGATCCTCCAGCAGCCCGACGCCGACTCCTACGACCTGCTGGCCCATGTCGCCTTTGGCGCGAACCTGCACAGTTGCGAGGAGCGGGCCAACGCCCTGTTCAACCTGCACAAGGAATTTTTCGAATCCTTTGACGAGGAGGCCCGCGCCGTGCTCCTCGGTCTGATGGAGAAATACCGTTTCGCCGGCATCGAGGAGGCCGACAACCCGGCCATTTTCGGCCTCAGCCCCTTCAACAGCGACGTGCGCCGGGTGGCGCTGGCCTTCGGCGGCATGCCCGAGCTGCGCGCCGCCATCGACAAACTGACAACTCTCATCTACATGGAAGAAGCCGCATAAATGTCACGCGAAACCCTCAACACCCAGTTCTGGAAGGCCTGCAAGATTCTCCGGCAGGACGACAACACCAACAGCCTGCTCGATTACGTCGAACAAATCTCCTGGCTCCTGTTCCTCAAGTGTTTCGAGGAGCTGGAGGAAAAACAGCGGGCCGAGGCCGAGTACGAGGGCCGGGAATACCAGCCGGTGCTCGCCGCCAAATACCAGTGGTCGGCCTGGACTGATCCCAATCGGCGGCTTACCGGCCGGGACCTCATCGCCTTTCTGAGCGACGATCTTTTTCCCTACCTACGTGACCTCAAAGGCAACAGCGCCCGCTCGGTCATCCGGGGCGTGTTCGCCGACGCGCCATCCAAGATGCTGAAGGACGGTGCCATCCTGCGCGACGCCATCGACGCCATTCAGGAAGTACAATTCGACACCGCCGAGGACGTGCATACCCTGTCCCACCTTTACGAATCCCTGCTCGCCAAGCTCGGCCGCGAGGGCGGGTTCGGCGGCGAATTCTACACCCCCCGGCCGGTCATCGAGTTCATTGTCCAACTAGTGAACCCGAAACTGGGCGAGACGGTTTACGATCCGGCCATGGGCTCGGCGGGCTTCCTGGTCGAGGCCCACCACCACATGCGGACCGCCTTAGGCGACCGCATCCTGCCCAGGGACGACAAGCGGCTTCAGGAGGCGACCTTTTACGGCCAAGAGAAAAAGGCCCTGCCGTACCTGATGGGCTGCATGAACATGATCCTGCACGGCGTCTTTTCCTCGAACCTCACCCGGCGCAACACCCTGGGCGACGACGTGCGCAAGTTCACCGAAAAGAACCGTTTCGACGTGATCCTCACCAATCCGCCCTTCGGCGGAACCGAGCACGGGAGCGTCACCGCCAACTTTCCGTACCCGTCCAAGGCCACCTCCATCACCTTTTTGCAACACATCATGAAAAAGGTGCGGCGCGGCGGCCGGGTGGGCATGGTCATAGACGAGGGCGTGCTCTTCAAGGCCACCGAAAATTCTTACGTGCAGACCAAGAAGGAGTTGCTCGAACAGTTCAACCTCTGGGCCATTGTCAGTCTGCCCGCCGGGGTCTTCGCCAACGCCGTGGCCACCGGCACCGGACCGAAGACCAACCTGCTGTTCTTCAACCGCGAGCTGGACCAGGCGGGCAACCCGGTCGGAACCAAGGAAATCTGGTACTACGACGCCCAGGCCGTGGGCTTTTCCCTGACCAAGACCCAGCGGCCCATGCCGGAAAACGACCTGCCCGACTGCTTGGAGAAGGCCAGGTCCCGCGCCGGCTCGGAGCGGTCCTGGCTCGTGCCGGTGGAGGAAATCGTCGAGCGCAACTACGACCTCTCCGCCGCCAACCCCAACGCCAAAGCCGCCGTGGAGCACCGCAGCCCGGCGGCCATCGCCGCCGACATCGCCGGCAAGGAACAGCGTATTCTCGAAATCATGGAGGAGATTCAGGAGCTTCTCGCGCCCAAGGGAAACGGATGGGAGGATGAGGAATGAAGGCGAGCTGGCAGGAAATGCCGATTGGAGACTTCCTGATACCCGCCCGCGAAGCCGTTGAGATTTGGGATGACGGGCTTTACAATCAAATTACGGTGTCAATGCACGGCCGTGGAGTCCGTCTCCGGCAATCGGTGCTTGGGAAGGCGATAAAGACGAAAAACCAATTCATAGCCAGGGCAGGTCGCTTCATTTATTCGCGTATCGACGCCCGGCATGGTGCCATGGGTGTGGTCCCTGATGAACTGGACGGAGCCGTTATCACGGGTGATTTTCCGACATTTGATTTCAACCTTGCCCAAGTCGAACCCTATTATTTTGAGTACATCACGAAGACCTCTTGGTTTGAAGAGATGTGCGCGGCACCGAGCAAAGGGGTCACGAATAGAAAGCGCCTGAAGGAGGCGGAGCTTTTGGGATTCCGAGTGCCGCTCCCCCCATTACCCGAACAACGCCAGATTGTGGCCAAACTGGACAAGGTCGCCGCCCGTGCGGAGGAAGCGAAAAGGCTGGCCGGGCAGATCGAGGAAGAGCAAACCGCGCTGCTGCTCTGCCGGGTCGAGGAGCTCGCCAAGGACCCGCCCCGCGCTCCCATGGCCGAGGCCGCGCCGGTTGTCCGCCGTCCGGTGGCAATCGACCCGGCCGTCTGGTATCCCGAACTGGGCATCCGTTCCTTCGGTAAAGGCACATTCCACAAAGATCCCATCAAGGGTTCCGAACTGGGCAACAAGCGGATATTCCAAATCATGCCCGGCGACCTGCTCTTTTCCAATGTCTTCTCGTGGGAAGGAGCCATTGCGGTTGTCAAGCCTGAGAACAAAGGCCGTTTCGGCTCGCACCGCTTTATTTCCTGCGTGCCCGACCCGGAACGCGCCACCGCACAATTTCTCTGCTGGTGGTTTCTCTCCCAGAAAGGTCTGGCAGACATCCGCGCGGCCTCGCCCGGCGCGGCGGGCCGCAACAAGACCCTTGGCATCAAGAAACTGGAAGCCATCGAAGTTCCGCTTCCGCCAATCGACCGGCAACGGGAGTTCGGCGAGCTGATCCGGCGAATCCAGCGCGCCAGAACCATCCACCAGCAAACGGCGGCCTCTCTCGAAGCCCTCATGCCCGCCCTGCTGGCCCAGGCCTTCCGAGGAGAATTGTAACCATGAATTTTAATGATGACATTCGTCACCCTTTTTCCAAAAGACATGGATTTGGGCCGGACATTCCAGCGATTAAGATTTGGCACGATGCACCGGAAAGATTCCGCGCCGCCCTTCTGAATACCGCAAAAATTTCATGCAATCTATCGCCGTCAAAACTGCGCGATATTGTCTGCGGGGTTTTACATGAGCGCCCCGACCCTTCCAATTGGGCCGAATATCCAAACATTTGGAATGAAGTTCAGCAACTTGTCTATGATTGCGAATGGTTTCGAGTCTATGACATCGCGGAAGCCTTGGCGCAATATCTGGGCAGGGCATTCCATCCGGGAAAAGATATTTTCGAATGTGAACTCAACGATTGTTTCAGAGAGATGGGAATCGGATGGAAAATGATTGAAAGCCGCATCCAAGCTCGCGGCGAAGATGATTATGAAAAGATTGTAGAGGAGGCAAAAAGCGAACTGAACAAGGCGGACATGCCGACCGCGCAAAGTGAAATCTCCGAAGCGCTAAATGATTTGTCCCGCCGCCCGCAACCCGATTTATCCGGTGCGGTTCATCACGCCATGGCGGCGCTTGAATGCGTATCTCGGACCGTGACAGGCCAATCGAAGGCTACGCTGGGTGAAATTGTCACCGGGGTAAAGAATCCGTTGCCCAAACCGCTTGACGAAGCGGTAAAAAAGGCTTGGGGCTACGCCTCAGAAAACGCGCGGCACGGTCGTGAAGAGCGGATTCTCAGCCGGGCAGAGGCGCACTTGATTGTCGGCTTATCGTCATCAGTGATTTCGTACTTGCTTCAGAAATCGGAGGAACGGCCATGAACAACCAGGAACCCTTATTGAAAATACGTTTCGACGGCGAGGCGGTCGGGCCGGGAAAAATCCCGGTTTCCCACCTCCTGCGCTTTCTCACCAACATGAACAAGGCGCTTCAGCGCACGGGCCGGGTGCTGCTGGGCGAGGCCGAAAGCGTTCGGCGCGGGCGGCAGCCGGGCAACATCAAGGACGAACTGGCATTTGACTTGGTGCTGCTCACCTCGGGAAGTCCCGCGGCGGTGCTTGGATTCGATCGACGGAGAGGCCAGACGGCTCTGCCGGGGATGGATTTCGGCCAGGAAATCCTGGAAAAAGCTCTCGCCGGGCTGGATCATGTGCAAAAGACCGGCGATACTCTGCCGCCCGGCTGCGACGTCGGGGTGCTGCTGGCTTGGCGCGACGCCGGAGTTCTCTTCAGCCAGGGCGTCAAAGAGATCGCCTTCACGCTGAACCACCGGGAGCAACCGCTCGCGACACACTTCACGCCGGAGGGTTTCACACGGATTCAGGAACGTATCAAGGGGCCGCAGACCAATATTCGCACCATTGAGGGGCGGCTTCTCATGGCGGACTTCAAGGAGCACGGCACCCGCTGCCGGGTGCATCCCGCCGCCGGGGAGCCGGTGCTCTGCCTTTTCGACGAGGCGCAGAAGGACGAGGTGCTGGAGGACATCCTGCAGTTTGTTCGCATCGTGGGCGAGGCCAGGGAAGACTCGGTCACCGGCAAAATCGCGAGCATCAAGATTCATGACATAGAACGTTTGGAGGACAAGGAAAACGAAGCCACCGAGTTGTTGCCGCAGGGGACGCCGATATCCCGCAGTTTCTGGGAATCGCCGTCATTGGAGGAACTGGCGCAGGCGCAGAATGTCAAACCTTTGACCGATGTACGGTCTCTCATGGGCACTTGGCCGGGCGAAATCGATGACGGGTTCGAGGAAGCGATAGACGAATTGCGGCATTCGCATATGGCCAAGGGAGGCTTGGCATGAACGACGCCAAAATTGTTCTCGACACCTGCATCGTTTCCTATCTGATGAAAGGCGTGCCGTTGGCCGAAGTCTATACGCCGCATCTCCAAGGTCGTCTGCTCGCCATTTCATTCATCACGGTAGGCGAGTTGTATTATGGCGCGGAGAATGCCAACTGGGGTGCAAAGAAACGTCAGGCACTTGAAACGACCATGAGGAATTTCGTCGTAATACCCTATGACCATGAAATTGCCAGATGCTACGGTCGGCTTGTCGCGGAGCGGAAACGTAATGGCAAGCCGATTGATCCCAATGATGCATGGATAGCGGCATGTACCGTCCGGCATGGTGTGCCGCTCGTGACCCATAACGCCCGTCATTTTTTCGGCATATCAACGCTGGAAATCATTACTGAATTCAAAGATGCTGAAAACTGATGATGATCAATATTCCGCATACAGTATCAAAATGACAGGAAAAACGAACTCATGAAACTGACCGATATCAAAATAGAAAACTTTCGCGGCATCCGTTCACTGCATCTGCCGCTTGGCGGTTTGACGGTGCTTATCGGCGAGAACAATACCGGCAAGTCAACCGTGCTGGAGGCTATCCGGCTGGTTCTGACGCGCGGTTTCGGCGTCCGGCGCGGCGGTCAATTCACGGAATACGACTTTCATCTGAAGGACTCGGCCGCCACGCCACAAACGGCCAATTCGATTTCGATCACCTTGCATTTCGCCGAGGAGCAACAGGACGAATGGCCCGAAGAGGTTATTCAGCAGATGGAGCCTGATAGTCAACTGGATGTAAACGGTCTTTATCACATCTGGTTACGTGGAGAAGGTGCATATAATCAAGGTGCAGGATCGTTTGAAACCAAATGGGCCTTTCTGAATAATAGCGGCGTGGAGTTGAATCTCAAGAACGCGACTCCGCTCAATCTGATTTCCCGGTTTGTGCCACTCTTTTTCCTTTCGGCGCTGCGCGACGCGTCCCAGGAATTCGGGCAGCGCGGCCAGTTCTGGAGCGGTTTCCTGAAATCCATCCAGCTTCCCGACGAGCAGCGGGAAAAGATCGAGGAAATGCTCCGGGAGGTCAACACATCGGTCATCGGCGCGAATGCCGGGCTGACCGAAGTCACGAAAAAGATCGCCGACGCCGGGCGGCTCGTCCCGCTGGATTCCGCCGATCCCGTTGCGCTGGAAGCGATCCCGACCCGAGTCTTCGACATGGTCGGTAAAATCCAGGTGCATCTGAAATCGGCTTACGGCGCGAAACTTCCCCTGCACCGTCATGGCGAAGGGACTCAGAGCCTCGCCGTGCTCATGCTCTTCCAGGCCTTCACCGCCACCAACCTGGCCGAAGCCTACGCCCCGGAATCCACCCCCATCCTGGCGCTGGAAGAACCCGAGGCGCACCTTCACCCCTCTGCGATCCGCTCCCTTGGCTCGTTTCTGGAAAAAATGACCGGGCAGATTCTCGTGACAAGCCATTCCGGCGATCTGGTCTCGCGGGTTCCTGTCACGGCGCTGCGCCGTTTATATAAGCGCAATGGGGAAACAAAAGTCGGCCAGGTCAAAAGCGACGTCTTTTCGGATCGGGAGCTACAGACCATTGACTACAGCATACGTCTCGCCAGGGGCCATTATCTGTTTTCCCGCTGCTGGCTGTTAGTGGAAGGCGAATCGGATTTCCACCTCATGCCGTTGCTTTTTGAATTGATGGGGCACTCGCAGGATCAAGTCAGCTTCTCCGTACTTGAAATAAGCCAAGTCATCGACAAGGGCGAACCGCTTATAAAATTCGCCAAGGCGCTGGGCATTCAGTGGTTTTTGATGGCGGACGGAGATCATGCCGGAAACGATTATGTGAACCGAGCAAACAACCATCTTGGGACAGGCGAAAGCCTCGCGGACCGTGCCCGGGCATTGGCCCATACTGATATCGAGCATGAGTTCTGGCATAACGGATACTCTGATTTCATGTTGAGCATTGTTGATCCTCAAACCCTAAATCAGATTACTACTCAGACAGCCAATAGCGTAAACAAAGCCAAAACGCTGATCGAGAAGGCAGTTAAGCTGGTCGGTTATAATGATGATGCCGTCCAAACACTTGTGGGAGATGTTATGGCCATTATCCCTCCGCAAACAAACAATCAGGCCTATAGTGATGTGGAGAAAACCAAGGCTCTGATCAAATCGGCAATCAAACAAGCTGGCGGCAAACCGGCCTTCGCCCAAGCCTTGGCGACAGAGGTTCGGCAACGGGGAGCGAATTCCATCCCACAGACAATCCGGGACATTATTGCCCGTGTTGTTCAACTGGCCGGAGGTTGAAAAACATGATCGATTTATCATCACTGAACGAAAACCAGCGTGAGGCGGTGCTGTGGGACAAGGGGCCGCTTCTCGTTCTGGCCGGTCCCGGTTCAGGCAAGACACGGGTCCTGACCTGCCGTATCGCCCGGATTCTGGAACAATCCGCCGGGCAGCATTTCCGGATTCTGGCGCTGACTTTCACCAACAAGGCCGCCGCCGAGATGCGCGGAAGGGTCGAGGAACTGGCTCCCGGTGAGCTTGGCCGGGTTCGGCTTACCACCTTTCATTCCTACGCCGCCGAGCTTCTCCAGCAGCATGGCAACCATCTCAGCTTCCGCCCCGATTTCCAGATTCTCTCGAACGACGCCGACCGGGAAGCCCTGCTGGACGATGTTCTCGGGAGAATCCGAAAGGATTTAGCGTATTCCCTGCCCGGCCATTTCAAGGCCGCCCAGCTCCTCCCGGCGGTCACCCGGCTTCTCGAACAATGCGTTCCTGCGGATCGGGCGGAAGTTCTGCTCAAGCAAGCGAACGTGGAGAACGCCATTCCACTGGCCCGTGTCTACGCCGCCTACCGGGAAGCGCTGCGCAAAACAAACGCCCTCGATTTCCCAAGCCTGATCGCGGAGTCGCTCGTCCTTCTTACCCAATACCCCTTCCTGGTGAAGCATATCCGCAAGGTTTACAAGCATATTCTTCTCGATGAATTCCAGGACACCAACCACACCCAATATCGGATTCTTTCGCTTATCGCCCAGCCAGACCCAACCACGCTCTTTGTCGTGGCCGATGACGATCAGATCATCTACCAGTGGAACGGCGCGAGTCCCAAACGGATTCAGGCGTTACGGGACGATTTCGGCGTCTCCGAGTTGCAGCTTCCGGAAAACTACCGATGCCCGCCGCTGGTCATCGAACTGGCCAACGCCCTGATTGAAAAGAACCTGAACCGTTCTGCCGGAAAAAAACCGTTGAAAGCGGTCAAACAGGGTGAAAGCGGCGATGTCGTGCGAGTGTTCCATTTCAGCACCGTGGATGAGGAAGCCGGGTGGATCGCGCAAGACATATCGCAAAGGAATCCTGAAGAGCGGAAAGACTGCTCCGTTCTCGCCAGGACGAAAAAGCTCCTGGACCTGGCCGGACGAAAACTTGAAGCGGCCGGGGTTCCAGTCTATTACGCCGCACGCAAAGATGAATTCAAAAGCTCACCCTTTAGGATGCTGCACGCTATCCTTCGCCTGGTGAACGCAACGGAAGACAAGCAATCGCTCGCGCGGCTTTCCAAGGCGTTTTACGAACTCGAAGGCATTAGCATCGAGCTGGCCCCAGTGCTTTCCCGCGCATCCGCCGACGGCAAGGACTTGCTGCGTTCCTGGCTTGACGAGGTGAAACGCCGCGACGCTCTGGAAGAAGAAACGCGGCTGCTGCTCGAAACCGGCATGAATCCGCTTTTGAACTCGCTGAATTACCGAGACTTCGCGGACAAACTCCTGAAATGGGCGGAAGCCTGTCAGCAATCATCGCGCCCGGATGAAAACGCCTTCAACGAATTCGAGGAGGAACGCGAAGTCTGGAAAATACTTTTGGCTGAAATAACCAAAAAATTCGAAGGGGAGGATGTGAGCCTGCATCAGTTGCTTCATGAACTCGACCTCACATCCAAAACACCGCCAAAACCGCCAGAAGCGGTTCCCTGCTTCACCATCCACGCCTCAAAAGGGATGGAATTCGGACACGTCTATCTCATGGGTCTGGTGGAGGATCAGCTACCCAGTTGGGCCGCTGTCAAGAAAGGCGGCAATTCCCTTGAAATGCAGGAGGAACGCCGGAACTGCTTTGTGGCCATCACCCGTGCCCAAGAAAGCCTGACAATGACCTTCTCCGCGCGAGTATTCGGGTGGTCGAAAAAGCCTTCAAGGTTTCTTGGTGAAATGGGAATTGAATTGTAGAAACAATAGACGGCACGAGATAATGAGCAAATCTCTGCACCAGTCTGGAATTCCGCTGAGCTCTATTGCCCTGTGAGCTTGGTCGTTTTTTGGACCGGAAGCTTTGCGTCCCCGCCTTTCGGCGGGTTTGCCCTTTTCAACACCTGTTGCCCGCGGCACAGGCAAAATATAATTTTTCTTATAGGCTATATTATTTTTTATTTCAATCCGTATATCTGCCTATTTTCATATAGGTACTTGTACCTATGGCCCTCAGATTTTCAATATCCCATCCCCCACGGCTCGTTGAGTGGCCCTTGACACCCCGTCCAGGGGCCGAACCGAGCCCCTTTCGATACCTCCGCCGGCGGCCCGCAATTATGAGCTTTTTCCATTGCAAAAGGATGCGTCCGGAATTATGATCTGTTCATTCACACTTCCGCAAAAATTCCGATTTCCATGCTACGCACCCTCAAACCGTCGCGGTATTCCGCGGGTTCACGGTATCCATCGCTGAAAGAGAGGACGCCCATGAAGATACGTGCCAAGCTGATCCAAACGATCGCCCTGTCACTGGCATGCCTGATGATGTTTCCCCCGGGGCTCTTTGCCCAGACCGAGGGCGGGGCTACCCCCCTGAGGCAGGAGGAGTTGGACCAGGTCCTTGCCCCCATCGCCCTCTACCCGGATTCGCTCCTGGCCCAGATCTTCATGGCCTCCACCTATCCCCTCGAGGTGGTCGAGGCCGACCGGTGGACCAAGCAGAACGCAGGGCTCAAGGGAGATGCCCTGACGACGGCCCTGGAAGGCAAGAACTGGGACCCCAGCGTCAAGTCCCTCGTCAACTTCCCCGATGTGCTGGCCATGATGAGCCAGGAGCTGGAATGGACCCAGAAGCTGGGGGACGCATTCCTCGCCCAGCAGCAGGACGTCATGAACACGGTCCAGAGCCTGCGGCAGAAGGCCCAGGCCCAGGGGAATCTCGAAACCACCGAGCAGCAGAAGGTGATCGTTCAGAAAGAGACCCAGACCATCGTCATCGAGTCCGCAAGCCCCCAGGTCGTCTACGTCCCCGCTTATAACCCCACAGTGGTCTACGGATCGTGGTGGTACCCGTCATACCCGCCCTACGCCTATTACCCGCCGGGATACGCGGCCGGCGCGGCCCTCTTCTCCTTCGGCGTCGGCGTCGCCGTCGGGGCGGCCTGGGGCTATGCCTGGGGCGGGTGCAACTGGCGGGGCGGAAACGTCGATGTCGATATCAACCGCAACACCAACATCAACCGCAACATCAACCGCGATCGATACAGCCGAGACATTGCCCGGGGCGGCGGCGGCCGCGGCGAGTGGAACCACAACCCCTCCCACCGCAAGGGCGTGGCCTACCGCGACCAGAACACCGCGAACAAGTTCAACCGAGGCGAGTCGAAGAACGCCAAGTCCCGCGAGGCTTTCCGGGGACGGGCTGAAACCGGACGCCAGGACCTGGCAAGGGACAGCGGGGCAAGGGCCCGCGACAGCGTGCAACGGGACGGCGGGGCGCAGACCCGCGACCGTGCGCAGCGGGATGCGAAATCCGCGGACCGGCAAAACCTTCAGCAGAAACAGCGTCCCCAGCAGCGGGACACCGCCCGCGCGCAGCAGGGCAGTCGGCAGCAGTCGGTCAAACAAAGCGCCGGCAGGAGCGCCGACCGCAGCGCCTTTGGCGGCTATGACT
>NZ_JBGSQX010000083.1:0-15208 GCF_041737845.1 Desulfococcus sp. | reverse complement strand
CAGCTCCGCCATCATGGACGATCTGACCGGGCTTTACAACCGCGCCTATTTCATCAATTCCCTCGAACTGGAAATCAAGCGCGCCGTCCGCCAGAAATACACCATTGCCCTGACCATGATGGACATCGATGACTTCAAGCTCTACAACGACAGGCTCGGCCATCTTGACGGCGACATGCTGCTGCGGGAGATCTCCCAGGTCATCCGCCTGTCCGTCCGGGAGGTCGATATGGCGGTCCGCTACGGGGGGGAGGAGTTTGCCGTCATCATGCCGTACACGGACCGCGATGACGCGCTCAAGGCCGGGGAGCGGGTCCTCGACATGATTCGGAAGCACCCCTATTCGAACAGCATGATCTCAAGGGTGAGGCCGGTAACCATGAGCGCCGGCGTCGCGGTCTTTCCAGAGGATGCCAAATCGGTGAACGAGCTGATCTGCCGGGCCGATGAAATGCTTTACACGGCGAAGCGCAGCGGCAAGGACCAGATCAGGACCCGGACCTTCGGCGACGGGATTTTTCACCTCCGGGCGTGCTGATCCGGCCGGCGCCGGCAACCCTTGGGGGGGCGCAGCGAGGGGGCGGAGGGCGCGCGTCCGCCTCCTCAGGCGCCGATGCCGTGCTTGGAAAGCAATTCATACAGCCGTGATTTGGAAAGCCCGGATATCCGGGATGCCCGCCCCACATCTCCCGCCGTAATCCCGATGAGCTGCTCCAGATACCGTTTGTCGTTCATTTCGCGGAACGTCTTGAGGGGGGGGAGGTTCTCGACCGCCTCGTCGGGATCGGCGGCGGGGTCGCTCTGGCGGACGGTGTTCCGGATCACCTTGATGCGCATCTGCACCGGCAGGTGCTGGGGGTAAAGCGTGTTCACCGGGCCGGCGATGGCGATGGCCCCATTGATCACGTTGACGAGTTCCCGAACATTGCCGGGCCACTCATAGGTGTAGAGGGCGTCATAAAAATCCTCGGAAATCTTCTTGGTTTCCATGCCGCAGTCTTTACAGAGCTGGGTGACGGTATGCGCGATCAGTTCCGGGAGGTCTTCCAGCCGGTCACGCAGCGGCGGAACAGTGATGGTGAGCGACTGGAGCCGGAAGAGGAGGTCGGAGCGAAAATTCCCCTCCCGGACCATTTCCTCCAGGTTCCTGTGGGTTGCGGCAATGAGTTTGAACCGGCTTTTCACCGTTTTGCTGCACCCCACCCGTCTGACCGTGTGATCTTCTAAAACCCGCAGGAATTTTTTCTGGATCTCAAGGGGAAGTTCTCCGACCTCGTCCAGGAAAAGGGTCCCCTGATCCGCCTGGGCGACCAGGCCCTCCTGGTTGCGCTCCGCTCCCGTGAAGGCCCCCTTCACGTGCCCGAACAGCATGCTTTCCACCAGGTTCTCCGGCAGGGAGGCGCAGTCCACGACCACGAAGCTGTTTTCCGCAAACGGGCTGTTCTCATGAATGCCCCGGGCAAACAGCTCTTTTCCGGTGCCCGTCTCCCCGATGATCAGGGTGTTGGCCCCGCTGCTGGCCGACTTTTTCATGAGGTTGATGCAGCCGGTGATCCTGGCGCTCCGGCCGATGATCCGGTCCCGATTGATGCCCTGGGGCTGGCTGGAGGCGCGTGTTTCCTTGCGGTACTGCAGGATTTGTTCGAGGGACGCAATCAGCTCCCGGACCGAGGCCGGCTTTTCGATGTAGTCATATGCCCCGTTGGTGATGGCGGTTTCCGCGCCGTCGATATTGGCCGACGCGGTGATGACGACCACTTCCGGGCGGGAGGGTGTCTGCCGTATCGCGGTGATCTTGTCGATGCCGTTGCCGTCGGGCATGCAGACATCGAGAAAAACGACATCGAATTCGCCGGACCGGGCCAGCTCGACGCCATCCGTCAGTTTCAGGGCCGTCTTGATGTTGTGATTCTCGTAGCTGAGGATTTTTATCATCAGATCAACCAGCACTTTGTCGTCGTCAATAATCAGTATGTTTGCCAAAATCTCACCTGTTGTTTGATTCCCTTGAAATTCTTGCCGGAAGCTGCGTTATTGGACGATGCCCTCCGCGGGGGATCCGATCCGGCATGGGTCAAAAGCATCCCGGCACCAAACCACAATGACCGGACCGCAGATCCGCGGACCCGGGTGCGATGCGCGATGTGTCCAGAAAGAGAGGGGTTCCTATCAGATGAACAGGAGGCGCCGCATCATTTATAACTTATGTAATATATTTATTTCGCGGATGTCAAAGAAAAAATACATGGGCGATAAAAACCATCGTCCAGGAAGGGGGCATGCCGTGATGCGATCCACGGGAACTGTCGCCAGAAGGGTCTTTTCCGCATGCCCCATCTCCGGGGGGTTCCGGGGAAGGGAGCATGATATCTTTACATCAAGCTATCATGGATTATTTTTCGTTTTTTAGATCACATAGGCGTTCGGCGTCTTTTATTTCTGTTTTCAACATCCTTTTCAGGGAAGGAGGATTCCATCATGAAGGTATTGATTGTCTATTATTCCACCTACGGGCATATCCACAAAATGGCGGAGGCCGTTGCAGAAGGCGTTCGGGAAATCGCCGGGGCGGAGGCCGTATTGCGGCGGGTGCCCGAAACCCTTCCCGAAGGGGTGATCGAAAAAATGGGGGCCGCGGCGGCCCAGCAGGCCATGGCTCATGTGCCGGTCTGCACCGTCGAAGAACTGGCTGCAGCGGACGCCGTCATCTTCGGGACGCCGACGCGGTTCGGCAACATGTGCGGGCAAATGCGCCAGTTTCTGGACGCAACAGGCCAGCTCTGGGCCACGGGCGCCCTGGTGGGCAAGGTCGGCAGCGTCTTCACGAGCAGCGCCACCCAGCATGGGGGGCAGGAGTCGACCATCCTGTCGTTTCACATCACGCTGCTGCACCAGGGCTTCGTGATCGTGGGGCTTCCCTACACGTTCCAGGGGCAGATGCGCATTGACGAGATCACAGGCGGTTCCCCCTACGGGGCCTCGACCATCGCAGGCGGGTCGGGAGAGAGAATGCCCAGCCAAAACGAGCTGGATGCCGCCCGGTTCCAGGGCAAGCATGCGGCCGCCATCGCCGCCAAGCTGACGGCGTAACCATTCGCCCTGTGCTTAATCCGCTGCCGCACGCCGGCCCATGACCGGTTTCCCGATCAGCTCCGGCAGGGGGAGGATGCGGATCTGCCGTTGCTTGAGCCCCCACAGCAGCCGGTCCACCTCGCCCAGCCAGAGAAGGCAGCGGTCCGGGTTGCCGGGCCGGACATCGTGGAGCATGAGGATGTCATCGGGCCGGACCCGGGACAGGATTCTCCGGGCCAGATGCCGTATCCACCGATTCCCGCCGTCACCGGCACGGCGGGTGAAGTTCACGACGTACATTCCAGAAGCCGAAAGCACCTTCCCCAGCCTGGGGTTGGTGATCCCCACGGGCGGCCGGAAGGCCAGGGGGACGACGCCGAAGGGCGCCAGGGCCGCCTGGCCCGCCTCGATTTCTCGGGCCAGGGTGGCCGTGGATTTGAGCATCACCAGGGTGTCATGGCGGTAGGTGTGGTTTCCCACCAGGTGGCCGTCGGCAAGGATGGCCCGGATCAGTTCCGGATGCATTTCCGCTTTTTTTCCGATGACAAAAAAGGTGGACGGGACCCGGTGCCGGGCGAGGAGGCGAAGGAGGGCGGGCGTGGTGAGGGGGTCGGGCCCGTCGTCGAAGGTCAGGGCCACGGCCCGCTTTCCGGACCGCCCGCGGCTGATGACGGGCAGGAAAAAGCCCCGGCGGTGGGCAAAGGGGGCCGCCAGGCAAAGGACCAGGAAGCCCGCAAGGGGAACGGCGGCAAGGCGGATGTCGACGAGTGTGAGAACAAGAGCTGCGAGAATCGCCGCGATTCCGGTTTTCTCGCCGGGGGAGGGGGGCCGCGGCAGGCTCATCCCCGATCCGGTCCGCGGACATCACCGTCCTCCGGCGAAAGGGAGGCGGGATCCACACAGGTCGCCACGATCCACACCGATTCCCGGTTTCCCCCGGACGGCCCTGAAAAATCCACCCGGAACCCCTGGCCGGCGATCATTTCAAGGAGCGGGTCGAGGGGGCGGTAGCAGGGATGCAGGCCGGCGATCCGGAGCTTGAAGGCCTCGAACCGCCACATCCGGGAATAGTCGCCGTTGACGGGCGGGATGACGGCCCGGACGATCATTCGTCCGCCGGTTCGGAGGCGAAGGGCCAGTCCCTCCAGGGTGGCGTTCAGGGCATCGTCGTCGAGAAAATGGATGATGTCCAGCAGGAGGGCCGCGTCGGCCCGGGCCGGCAGGTCCGGGAGTTCCGGCGCATGCCCGATTCGGGCCTCGCCCCGATCGCCCCAGGCCAGGGCCGCCACCCGAACCCGCTCGGGGTCAGGGTCGATGCCGTAAACCCTGGCCCCGGGAAAGGATTCCAGAATCCAGGCCGCCGGCACCCCGTACCCGCACCCGATATCGATCACCGTCAGCGGCGCCCGGGGGGTCTCGATAAGCCGGGGCAGCTCCGCGAACATGGCGTCCAGCTTGAGCTTGAATCGGGCGAAAAACCGCGGATAGGCTTCCCTGTTCCGGTACCGCGCCAGGATCCGTTCCGTCAGGGGCTTTCCGGCTGTCTCGCTTCTGACCCCCGTGGAAAAAATGCGCTCCAGGAGCGGCGGAAGGATGAAAAACGCGCCGATCAGGGAATAGCCGATGCCCAGGAAGGTGGTCATCCCCGCGCTTTTCAAGAGGGAATGCTCGGAAAAATAGAGCACCCCGAAACCGATCAGGGTGGATAGGCCGGCCATGAAGACCGTCACCCGGATCAGCCCCATGCCGGGATGGGCCGCGTCGATGTACCGCTGCCTCGCCCGGACCAGGTAAAGGGAATAGTCGATGCCCATGCCGAAAATGATGATGGAGAGCATCAGGGCCGGAATGTCCAGGCTGTGGCCGACCAGCTTCATGGTGCCCAGGGTGGCGACCAGGGCGAAGACCACGGGAAGCAGGGCCGCGATCGTCAGCCGGAGGTCCCAGAAGAAGATAAATAGAAGCACCGCCGTGCTCAAGCCGATGATCACCAGCATCCGGGTGAAGGCCGAAAAGAGAAGCCCCCCCAGCCGCTGGGAAAAGAGCGCCGCATCGAAAATCCGGCCCCGGGGCCGGTAGGTATCGTAAAACCCCTGGGGATCATGGGAAGGGCCCGGGGTGAAGCTCGAAAATTGCATCCACCCCGTTTTTCCGGCATTTTTTCGGATGGACATCATCTCGTGGAATTTTTCCGGGATGCCCGGGTCTTCTTTACCGTGCGGGGGCGTGGTCAGGGTGTTGATGAACGGCGCGAAGGCGTCTTCGGAAAACCCCAGTTGAGGGCCGGCCGCGGCCAGCTCGGCGCGCAGCATCCCGACGCGTTCGGGGGTCCAGAAGGCCCGCCAGGCGGCAAGGTTCTTTTCCCGCCGGGCGGCTCCGGGGAAGATCATGGACGGCACGAATCCTGAACCCAGCCTTCCCGCGTCCCGGTCCGCTTCCACCCGGGCAAGAAGGCCGTCCCACTGGTCCTGAAGCGCCGTCAGGCTCTTGCCTTCGGTCATCAAATAGATTTTGGTGAACACCTGGGCTCCCCAGATGTTTCCCACCAGCGCATCGGCCTTTTCGGTTTCGGCGCTGACCGTGTTCATGGCGGCAAGCGACACGTTGAAGACCGGCCTCGCAAAAAAGGCCATGAGGATGAAAAATCCCAGGCAGGCCAAGGCCCCTTTCCAGCCGAAGGATGTCAGCCCGGCGGTGAGGGACTGGAGGGGAAGATGCCGGGGCCGGGCCGGGGGCATTTTCGGGAAGATCCGGGGAAAGACCGTGTGCACGAAGAGGAAGGAGAACCCGATGCCCAGGGCCGTGAACAGCCCGAGCTGGGCCAGAATGGGAAAGCCGGAAAAACAGAGGACGCTGAATGCCCCCATGGTGGTGAGGGTCGCCAGCAGGCCCACGGCCCGGATTTCAAGGGAGGCCTCCCTGCCCCGGGTCTCCCGGGGGCGGTCCAGGAAGAGCAGGTAGGCGATGCCGTGATCCACGGTGATGGAGATGATGGCCCCGCCAAACCCCAGGGCCATGATGGAGAGCCGGGGGTAGACCAGGGCGCAGACCACGAAGGCGGCGCCGGTCCCGGCCAGGGCCGGCAGAAAGGCCATAAGCCCCAGCCAGGGCCGGGGAAAGGCGAAGACCAGGAGCAGGGCGATGCCCAGGGCGGCCAGGAGAAAGGCCTGGTTCACGTCCCGCCGGGCGATCATTTCATTGTCCAGCGCGGCCCGGAAGGCCCCCACGGGCGTGAGGGTGAGGCGGTGGCCGTCCCGGGCCGCGGCACTCTCCAGGTTTCGGGATATCTCGTCTGTCAGCGCGGTGAGCCGCCGGGCAAAGGCCGTATCCGTTCCCGAGGCGACGGGATGGGCCGGAACGAGCAGATGCCTGCCGTCCGCGGAAAGGAGTTTTCCCTTGTGGATGCGGACCGCCAGGGTCGGGGCCAGCAGGGCGATCCGGGCCATGACCGGGTCCTTGAATCCCAGGGGGTCCCTGGCGATCATGTCGGCCTGGCCGATCCCCTCCAGACCCAGCAGGGAGCGACGGACCGCTTCGAGGCGCTCCCGGACCGCTTCGGGGGTCAGGCGGGGTTGGATCTCCCTCTCCAGGTCCCGTTCGGAAAACAGCACCGGCAGGTGGTCCAGGACATGGGAAACCAGGTCCGGAATCAGGCCCTGCATGTCTTTCATGCCCACCTGGGTGAACAGCCCGCTCCGGTTCAGGGCCTCCTCCACCTGCTCGCCGTAGTGGACGAGGAGGTCGGGGTCATCCGCGTCAAGGGCCACATCGATGACCATCTGGTCCTGGATGGGATGGTGGGTGAAGATGTAGCCGGCGTCCGCCAGGACCGGGTCTTTCCGGGGCAGGTAGCGGGTGATGTCGGTATCGATCTCGGCCAGGCGGAATCCGGCAAAGAACAGGGCTGCGATGGCAAGGCCCGTCAGGAGGAGCAGCGGCAGCCGAATGCCTTTCATGAAATCCACCAGGCGGCAAATCCGCAAAGGGCCGCCGCGTGGGCCAAAACGATCAGGCGGCGGCGGCGGTGATAGAATTCATCCAGCTTCTGGAGCCGTCGAAGCCCTCCGAATATCCGCCGGAACCGGTCCAGGGGAAGATACCGGTCGTTGTCCGAAGGGGAATTGCTCTGAAAGGCAACGGCCGGATAGAGGGCATAGGTGTGCTCGTCCGAGAGGTCCCGGAGCAGGTCATCGTAGGGGACGTTCCGCCAGGGGATCCGGGCCAGGGTTTCGGCAAAGCTGCGGTTGAGGACGCAGGCGTGGGTCAGGCTGCGGTATCGGATTTTCATCACCGATGGGCACCGGGTCCGCCGGCTTCCCTGCACCATGCACCCCAGAAACAGCATGTGCCATGCCGGGAGGGTGGAGAGAAATTCCATGGCGTCTTTCAATCGCCCCTCATCGAACCCGTCGAATACAATATCGTCCTCCAGAACGAGAAAACATCGGGCTCCGGCGGCCAGGGCTTTCCCGATGCAGCGCATGTGGGACTCGTAGACCCCCTGTTCCGGATCGACGGGATGCTTATTGGCGATCACGAATTCGACCCGGGGAAGGAGCCCCACGGCCGCGAGCTGCGCGCGGGCCTCGGCCCGGCGGTCCGGCCGCTCTTCCAGCGAAATGCAGTAAACCCTGTCAAAACAGGCCCAGCCCGACATTGTTCGCTTCATTCCCGGTTCGGCAAGGTATTCCCGTCAACGCTTGACATTCAGAGGCAAAAACCGCTTTCTTTCTGCCCTGCCTTGATTGTATGATCACCTTTTGGTTATCGTGTTTACAACGAAAGTTCAACCCTTATTCATGGTCTCTGCCTTGGCGTCATTGCCCATGCGGCGGTATCGATGATTCAATCCATTTTACGGAAACTGGCCCATACCCGGTATGTCCAAAGCGCCGTGGCGGAGCGGGCGGACCTCGGCGCATTCCGGGAGCGCCCCACCCCGCGGGTCATTTCAGGGCTCTGGATCATCGGGCTGAGCTATCTCATCGGGTGGCCGGCCGTCGGGGCTCTGGGCATGGTGTCGGTCTATTGGAAAAATCCCCTGATCATCACCATCGGCGGTCCCCTGGTCTATGGATTGTCCCACCTCGTGTTCATGGTGGGCGTGTATTTTGCCGGCGCCGGGCATGCCCGGGTCTTCATGAAATGGGCCACCCGGATGGCCATGGAGAGATGGCTGGGGGACGATCCGGCGGCCCCGCCTCGAAGCGATTCCCCGGTCGTTCCCCGGAAAAATGCCTCCGGACCCTGACACCCGGGGGCGCGAAGGATATCCCATGCGCATCATACTGGTTCATCCGGCCGGATCCAACTGGATGCCCGGCAAAAAAGACATATCGGCGACGGCCAACCGCATGGCACCGTTGGGGCTGCTCTCCATCGCGGCCTACCTGGCACGGGAGGGCCACGAGGTTTTCGTCCAGGATTGCCTGGGACCCCGGGCCGTTCCCGGCGCGGGAGCCAATGCGGCGCGCATCCTGGAGATGGCGCCGGACCTGGTGGGGGTTTCCGCCACCACCTCCGGTTTTTTAGACGGATATGACCTGGCCGTGCGCATCCGGGCCGCAAGCCCCCGCACCCGGATCGTCTTCGGCGGGGTCCATGTCTCGGCCCTGGGGGCCGCATTGCTGGAACAGTTCCCCGACATCGACTTCCTGTGCATGGGGGAAGGGGAGCTGACCCTGGCGGAACTGGCGGCGGGCCAGCCCCCGGAAAAGATCACCGGGCTGATCTGGCGCGACGGGGGCGGGGTCGTCGTGAATCCGCCCCGGGAGGCCATCCCGGACATGGACAGCCTGCCCTTTCCGGCCTACGAAAAGCTGGCGGGGTTCCCCCGTGGGTACAATCTTCCCCTGTTCAGCTACATCGACACGCCCGGGGCCACCATGACCACCAGCCGGGGCTGCCCCTACCAGTGCTCCTACTGCGACCGGTCGGTGTTCAAACGGGGGTATCGCTGGAATTCGGCCGGGTATGTCTACGACCACATGCAATACCTGCGTGACCGCTTCGGCGTGCGCCACATCACCGTCTACGACGACCTGTTCACGGCCCGCCGGGACCGCATCGCACGTCTTTGCGACCTGCTGACCCAAAAGCCCCTGGGGGTGCGGTTCAACTGCGCCGTCCGGGTGGGCCATGCCGACGACGATCTGCTCCGGATGCTCCGGGACGCCGGTGCGCTTCAGCTCTCCGTGGGCATCGAAACCGGCGACCATGACCTCATGAGGACCCACAAGCCCGGCGTGGATGTCGAGGACGCCCGGGATACCGTGCGGCGCATCCAGGCCGCCGGGCTCCGGGTCAAGGGGCTCTTCATGATGGGCCTGCCGGGCGAGACGGCTGCCTCCATCCGCAGGACCAGCGATTTTGTTCTGTCCCTGGGCCTGGACGACATGAACATGTCCAAGTTCACGCCCTTTCCGGGGGCCCCGGTCTGGCCCACCATCCACCAGGAAGGCGCCTTCGACCCGGATTGGCGGCAGATGAACTGCCTCAACTTCGTCTTTGTCCCCAACGGCATCGACTCGAAGGAAACCCTGGACCAGCTCTACAACACCCATGTGAAGCGGTTCTACTCCGATCCGGCCTGGCGAAAGAGATTCCGCGGGCGGATCTGGGAGCACCGCCGGAGCATCGCCTACGCGCTCAAACACCTGCCCGCGTTTCTGTCGGCCAAAAAAAGCTTCGAGCCGGCCGAAAAGCGGACCTGACCCCCACAGGAACCGCGTGAGATGACCGATTCTCAGATAGCCCCCCGCGGGCCGCACCGGATGACGATGTCCGAAAGCATCGCCCGGGTGCTCACAGGCCCCCCGCACCCGGAACTCGATTTCATCCAGGATCGGGTTTCCTATGGGGATCTCTACGGGCTTGCGGAGGCGATATGCCGGGATCTTCCCTCCGGATGCCGGGCCGTCTGCCTGTGCACCGAAGACCGGGCCGTGGCGGCGGCCTCCCTGCTGGCAGCCCTTGCAGCAGGATTCACCCTGGTCCTGCCCCAGGCCGATTCCGCCCGGGCCGCGGCCGAGGCGTGCTTGCGCCTGGATGTCTCCGTGGCCGTCACGGACCGGCCCCGGGACCTGCCTGCGGGCGTCGTTCCCCTGATCCCCGGGGCGGCGCAGGCCCCCCGCCGGGGGCTTCGGCCGGCCATCGGCCCGGATGCCCCGTTCCTGAAATTCTTTACCGGCGGTTCCACCGGTGCGCCCGGAATCTGGTCCAAAACCCCGCGCAATCTCTTCGCCGAGGCTCTCTTCCACGCCGAGCGTTACGGCTTCGGCCCGGAAGACCGGATTCTGGCCACCGTCTCCCCGCTCCATATCTACGGGTTTCTCTATACCGTCCTGATCCCCCTGGTGGCGTCGTCGGCCGTCGTGGCCGGGACCTGCACCTTCCCGGAAGAGATCCGCGGGGCCCTGGTCCGCCACGTACCCACGGTGTTCGTGAGCGTCCCGGTCCATTACCGGGTGTTGAACGGCACCCGGATCCCCGGAGCGTCCCTCCGCCTGGCCCTTTCCTCGGCCGGGAGGCTGGACCCGTCCGACGGCCTGCATTTCAAAAGGGAAACCGGCGTCGGGGTCACGGAGATCTATGGCTCCACCGAAACCGGCGGTATCGCCGACCGGCGCCCGGCAGACGGCGACGCGGCCTTGCGGGCCTTTGACATCGTGGACTGGAGGATCGCGGAAGAAAGGCTCTGCGTGCGCTCCCCGTTCATCTCGCCGGAGATCGAGACCGCCCCGGACGGTTTTTTCACGACCGGGGACCGGGCCGCTGCCGCCGGCCCGGACCGCTTCATGCTGCTCGGCCGGGCCGACGGCGTGGTCAAGGTGGGGGGAAACCGGGTGGACCTGGAGGTGGTGCGCGACGCCCTCAAGGGGATCATCGGGGTGGAGGAGGCCGTGGTCCTGGCCGTCGCCGGGGAGTCCGGCCGGGAAAACGAGCTGTATGCCGTGATCCAGGGGGAGATCGACCCCGAAGGGCTGAGAAGGGCCGCCCTGGAACGGATCGAGCCCCATGCCCTGCCCCGCAGGATGCGGATCGTGGACCGGATTCCGGTGTCGTCCTCCGGGAAATATGAAAAAAATGTGCTCCTCGGGCTCTTCACGGACGAGAACCGGGGAATCACCGATTGAGGGAAGCGGGCCTCACCGCGCGGGAGTGCCCAGGCCGCCCGCGTCGAGAAAGCGGCCCCAGAGGGCCTTCATGGTGGCCGGGTCGTGCCCGCCGTCGATCACGAAGACCCGGTCCCGGGGCAGAATGTCGGAGAGCATGCCCTGGGCGAGGGTAAAGTCGTCCTCCCCGCCATAGCCCAGATACACCGGGGGCCAGGAACCGGGGCTGCCGGCATAGGTCTTGAGCCAGTCCCAGAACATCCGCTCCCAGTCGTCGTCGGGATCGTAGGTCCCGGGGTTCCATTTGCGGACCCCGCCCGCGTCCGAGACCTCCTTCACAATCTTCTGATAGCCCAGAAAGGGCGCGATGAGGCACACCCCGGCCAGGTCCCCGGGATGGGTCCGCAGGTACATCAGGCTGCCCAGGCCGCCCATGGAGACCCCCACGAGCCAGATGCGCTCAACCCCCCGGGCCCGGGCCGGATCGATCACGTCGGCCTTGAGCCGGGGCACCAGGGTTTCCGCGAAATAGTATCCGATGTGGGCGTCGGGCGCCATCATGTCAAAAAGCAGCCCCCGGTCCCATACATCGGCCACGAAGCCCTCCTCGGCAAAGCTTTCGTGGTTTCCCGACCGTCCCTTCAGAAAAACGATCAGGCTGGTCGCGGGGCGGTTGTCGTCCCGGACGTAGGAAAGGGTTTTGAGGGGATCGTTTCCGCCCAGGAGGGCGCATCCCCAGAACCCGGCTCCCAGGGCCAGCATCAGCCCGGCCGCCAGGCAACGAATCTGCTTCTTGTTCATCTTCATCACGCCTCCTCTTCCGGATATCGGTGTTGTCATGCCAGGACCCAAGGGGGCGGCTTCATCCGTCCGGCGCTCACATCCCGCATCCGGACCCCCAGGGCCGTTTCGTAAAGGGCCCCGTCCAGGCCGTAAAGAGCCAAATCGAAGACCAGGAGGTCCGGCGCGGTCCTTCGGGGCGCGACCACGGCCCGGTAGGATTCTCCGGTCCGGGTGGGCCTCAGGATGCGCCGGCAGTCCAGGCCCACGGGAAAGGCCACCACACGGGCGTAGCGCTGGCCCCAGGCGCAGGCCGCGTGGAAGGCCGCATCCAGGGGAAAGGGCGAGCCCAGGGGGCCGGCCGGGGTGGGGTGCCGTGCCGCCAGGACCGTTGCCTCGGCCCTTGTGGGCCACAACCGGACCCGGTCCTGGATGTTGTGATAGGCCGGGCCAAAGGGGACCATGTCGGCATAGAGGGCACGGGCGGGAATATCAACCCCGTTCCCGGGAAGATCGGCAAGCTGGACGGCCTCGGTTTCATCCGCGGGGGTGCTGCCGCCGAACACCATGAAGACGTGCAGCTTTTCCCGGGTGATCCCTGTTCTGGATGCCCGGTGCCGGGTGACCAGGGCGGCCTTCACCCGGCCCCCGGAGAGGGGTTCGATGTCGGAAAATGCCGCTAGTCTCGGGGTATCCGCCGGGATGTCCAGAAATTTGTCGAACCGGGCGTCGCGGATCGTCAGGACATCGGTTCGGGGTGCTGTCTCCCGGACCGCCGCGGCCAGGACCTGCATCGCCTCCGCCGCCGGGAAGACCGCCGTTCCCCCAAACCGGTGGTCCCGCAGGCACGGGAATACCTCGATGTCCAGGGGCAGGCGGCCTGCCCGGATTACGCCGGGAAACGATCCCACAGGGAAAGCGTTCTGGCGTCCACGCCCACCGGAATGCCGGCGCGGTTGGTGGCGCAGTGGCGGGTGAACCCCCGGCAGACGATCTCCCCGGTGTCGCCGTGGGTGATGAGGTAGTCGAAGCAGAGCTTCACCCGCTCCAGGTTTCCGGGCCGGGTGTGGACCACCATCAGGTCGTCGTAGCGCAGGGAGCTGAAATAGTCGACGCCCACCTGAATGATGGGGTACACGAAACCGCTCTCCTCGATCTCCCGGTAGGGGTAGGCGGCATCCCGCATCAGGGTGGTCCTTCCCACCTCGAAATAGCGCAGGTAATTGGCGTGATAGACCACCCCGGACCGGTCCGTGTCCGCATAGAGGGTGCGGTAGGGGCACTGGTGCCAGACCAGCCCCTGGGTGCGGTCCCTTACATACCGGGGGTCGGCCGCCAGGGGTTCCGGGACGAAGGGCCTGGGTTTCATCGCCGCATCCCCCTCACACGCCCCGGAACACGATGCAGCAGTTGGTTCCCCCGAATCCGAAGGCATTGGACAGGAAAAGGTCGTAGGACTGCCGCCGGACCTGGTTGGGCACCACATCCACATCGGCCAGGTCCGGGTCCGGGAGGTGATTCACCGTGGGCAGGATCAGCCCCCGGCACATGCCTTCGATGCCCAGGGCCGCCTCGATGGCGGCCGAAGCCCCCAGGGTGTGGCCGATCTGGGATTTGTTGGACGATACCGGTATCTTTTCAAGGGCCGGGCCGAACACGGTCCGCAGGCACGCGATCTCGGTCCGGTCGCCCTTGGGGGTGGAGGTGCCGTGGGCGCTGACGTACCGGATGTCGGCGGGCCTGACCCCGGCATCCGCGATGGCCTGGCGGATGGCCCGGACAATGGTGTCGGGGTTGGGGAGGGTGAAATGATGGGCGTCCGAGGTCCATCCCACCCCCAGGACCTCGGCTTTCGGGGTGAGGCCGTATCGGGAGAGCATCTCCTCCGCCGCCAGGACCAGGACGGCCCCGCCCTCTGCGAGCACCATGCCCCTGCGGTCGATGCTGAAGGGCCGGGAGGCCTGGGTGGGGTCGGCAAAGGCCCGGTCGCCCTCCACGATCTTGATCGTGGCGTTCATGTTGGCGAATCCGTGGATGATCTCCGGCATGATGCAGGTATCGACGCCCCCGGCCAGGACAAAATCACAGTCGCCGTCCCGGATCATCCGGGCCCCGATGCCGATGGCGTGGTTGCCCGAGGCGCAGGCCCCCTGGGGGGAGAAGATGGGGCCGGTGAAGCCCATGAGCATGCCGGCCTTGCCCGCGGGCAGGTTGGCGCAGAGGTTGGGAAGAAGGTAGGGGCTCACCTTGAACGGCCCCTTGTTCAGCAGGTTGTCCATGGCGATCCGGAAGGCGTCGGCGCCGTTCAGGGCCGAGCCCACGAGGCAGGCCGTTCTCGGGCCGGTTTCCCGGTCGATCACCAGGCCCGAGCGGTCCAGGGCCTCCCGGCACACGGCCATGGTCAGCAGGACGAAGTCCGCGTTCCAGTTGTAGGCCTCCCGCCGGTCCACGAAATCGAGATCCAGGGGGTCCCATTCCGGGATTTCGCCGACCACGCTGCTCAGGGAATCGACCCGGCATTTCGTCACCCGCCGGAACCCGGCCCGGCCTTCTGCGGCTCCCTGCCAGGTGAGGTCGAAGGTCTTTCCCAGGGGGGTGGCCGCGCCGTAGCCGATCACAAAGACGCGCCGGTTCTGGGGGGCTCTCATGTTAGGCCGTCCTTTTCAACACGATACATGCGTTGCACCCCCCGAAGCCAAAGGCGTTTTTGAGCACGAACTCCTGTTCATGGCGGCGCGCGCCGTCGGAGACGCAGTCCAGGGCCATGCCCGGCTCCGGGGTGTGGTTCAGGGTGGGCAGCAGGACCGACCGTTTTATCCCCTCCATGGCGAGGATGGCCTCGATGGCACTTGCGGCGCCCATGGCGTGGCCGATCTGGGATTTGTTGGCGGACACCGGCGGCAGACGCTCCCCGAACACGGCCCTGAGGGCGTCGTATTCCACCCGGTCACCGACCTTGGTGGATGCGGCGTGGGCATTGACCGCATCGATGTCGGCCGGGAGGATGCCCGCGTCTTCGATAGCCTCGGCCATGCACCGCCGGACCGTCTCCAGGCGGGGGGCGACAAAATGATGGGCGTCCGAGGTCATGGACCATCCCGCCACTTCGATGCGCCGGTCCAGGCCGTGGGCGCCGGCGAACGCCCGGGTGGCGAGGATGACGGCCCCGGCACCTTCGGAGATCACGAACCCCCGCCGGTCTTCGGAAAAGGGGCGGCTGGCCCGCTCCGGCGCCTCCTCCG